>NZ_JACSKB010000002.1:0-706318 GCF_018617335.1 Exiguobacterium sp. s63
CCAGGCAAGATCGTTCCGCAATAGCTCAGTGGTAGAGCAACCGGCTGTTAACCGGTAGGTCGTAGGTTCAAATCCTACTTGCGGAGCCACTTTCTCTTTTGGAGAGCTGTCCGAGTGGCCGAAGGAGCACGATTGGAATTCGTGTAGGCGGCAAAACCGTCTCAAGGGTTCGAATCCCTTGCTCTCCGCCAGTTTTTCAAATATGTAATGGCCCGTTGGTCAAGCGGTTAAGACACCGCCCTTTCACGGCGGTAACACGGGTTCGAATCCCGTACGGGTCACCATTTAATTTTATATCGTCGCGGGGTGGAGCAGTCTGGTAGCTCGTCGGGCTCATAACCCGAAGGTCGTTGGTTCAAATCCAGCCCCCGCAATTAAGTCCGGTCTCGTGGTGTAGGGGTTAACATGTCTGCCTGTCACGCAGAAGATCGCGGGTTCGAATCCCGTCGAGACCGCCATTTTTATTTTAAATCAATATACTACATATGGCTTTGTAGCTCAGTTGGTAGAGCAAAGGACTGAAAATCCTTGTGTCGGCGGTTCGATTCCGTCCAAAGCCACCATATGTGGGGGGGTAGCGAAGTGGCTAAACGCGGCGGACTGTAAATCCGCTCCCTCGGGTTCGGCGGTTCGAATCCGCCCCCCCCCACCACTTAGGGGCATAGTTTAGCGGTAGAACTACGGTCTCCAAAACCGTCAGCGCGGGTTCGATTCCTGCTGCCCCTGTTTTAATTTCATCATGGCGATTGTGGCGAAGTGGTTAACGCACCGGATTGTGATTCCGGCATTCGAGGGTTCAATTCCCTTCAGTCGCCCCATTATTATTGGGCTGTAGCCAAGTGGTAAGGCATCGGATTTTGATTCCGACATGCGAAGGTTCGATCCCTTCCAGCCCAGCCATTTTGCGGAAGTAGTTCAGTGGTAGAATACGACCTTGCCAAGGTCGGGGTCGCGGGTTCGAATCCCGTCTTCCGCTCCAATGACTTTTGGCGCCATAGCCAAGTGGTAAGGCAGAGGACTGCAACTCCTCTATCGTCGGTTCGATTCCGACTGGCGCCTCCAACATAATATGCCGGTGTGGCGGAATTGGTAGACGCGCACGACTCAAAATCGTGTTCCTCTGGAGTGTCGGTTCGACTCCGACCACCGGTATCCGTATGACTCTAACTGAGGTTAGGGTCTTTTTTGTGTTCTCTATCCTTTTTTTGAGAAGGGAGGACATTCATTTAGCTCGAATGTTTTAACAAGAAGAAATGAGGTAGATGTTATTCAATCAGAACAATCGAATCGGTTTATCCGAATTGCTGACAACGAATGTGTCGGATCGAGTCGCTTATACGAAGTGCTGACTCGAGAAGTGACCAAGCACGAATGGCTCTTATCTTTGTGTGAAGACATACCAAAGGGACAACCTGCTCCAAATCTATTGTTTGCCGCCGTTCATGAACTGGTACTTCAACACTCTGCTGATGAGTTAGCCACCTATTATCCTAGCGTGACAAAATCTCCAAAACAGGCTGAAGATGTATTTCCCTCTTTTTTTAGCTTTTTGCCATACATACGAAAGTGAAATCCGTCATCGATTGAGGACCCGTCGTGTGCAAACGAACGAGGTTCAACGATGCGCCTACTTGTATCCGATCTTTTCGAAGATTCAACAACAGACGAAGCGACCACTCGGACTGCTTGAAATCGGAACGAGTGCAGGACTTCAACTATTTGTTGACCAGTACGCTTATGAGTATAATGGTGTCCGATTCAATCGGATAAACGCCTCATCAGTAAACATCTTAGCGACCGTCGAATCGAACGAACCACTCCATCTCGAGGCTACGACGTCACTAGACATCGGAACGCGTATTGGTGTCGACTTGAACATTGTAGATTTGACAGATGAAGCAGAGCGGTCGTGGTTGAATGCGTTAATTTGGCCAGAACATGAGTCACGGCGTCAACTGCTCCAGGCGGCCATGAATGAAGTCGATTTTAATACGGTGACGCTCATTGAAGGGGATGGCGTGACGATGCTACAAGAACTTGTATCACGTGTGCCGGAGACAGAGACGTTATGTATCTTCCATACACACGTTGCGAATCAGATGTCACGTCCCATTAAAGAAGAACTCTTGAGGCAAGTCGAGCGAATTGGACAATCACGAGACGTCTTCCATATCTATAACAATGTTCAAGATCGTTATCTACACGTCGATTTGTATCTAGATGGTCAACTCACAGCGTTGACGTATGCAGAAACGGAGGGGCATGGCCGTCAATTTCAAATCATGACATCACTCGATTCCTTGTTTCATCAAGGATCATTTGAATGATTAAGGTATACCAAGATATTATTTCTAATGATTTTAGAAAAACTTACGAATACTTGTTGACAGTTTAATAGTATAGGTGTATATTAACTATAGTCGCTTGAACGACAACAATATTTCATGCGGGTGTAGTTTAATGGTAAAACCTCAGCCTTCCAAGCTGATGACGAGAGTTCGATTCTCTTCACCCGCTTCACATCTCTCTGCCGAGTGGCGGAGAGATTTTTTGTATGCGAAAATATATAGAGGAGGTGAACGGAATGGACCCGTACACATTAAAACAACAAATCATCGAGTACGCCGAAAACATTGGGATTGATGAGTTGAAAGTGACAACGGCTGATCCGTTCATCGTCATGAAACAGCGACTTATTCGGCAACAAGAGAAAGGGTTTGCCTCTGGGTTTGAAGAGCCCGACTTAGAGAAACGTACGAACCCGGAACTCTTACTTGAAGAAGCCCAGTCAATCATTGCGATCGCCATTGCCTATCCAAGTAAGTTGAAGGACGCACCACGTAGTGTCGCTGGCGAGAGACGAGGACTATTTGCCCGAGCCTCATGGGGACTGGATTATCACCGCGCCGTCGGTAATCGATTAGAGAAGCTTCAATCGTACATTGAAGAATTGGTTCCAGGCGTCCGGACGCGCTCGATGGTCGACACGGGTGAGCTCGTCGACCGGGCCGTCGCTGAACGTGCCGGGATCGGCTTTAGCGGGAAAAATTGTTCGATCATCTCACCTGAAAAAGGATCCTATCTTTATTTAGGCGAAATGATTTTAGATGTTTACTTGCCGCCGGATGAAGCGATTGAAGATGGGTGTGGCGACTGTGATAAATGTATGACGGCCTGTCCGACGACGGCACTCGTTGAACCTGGTGTCCTCGATGCGAAGCGCTGTATCGCTTATCTCACGCAGATGAAGACGTTGATGCCACGAGAGTTTCGTTCAAAACTTGGTGGACGACTATATGGATGCGATACGTGTCAGCAAGTCTGTCCATATAATCGCAAAAAGGATTGGCGTCACCACGAAGAACTGTTGCCGGAAGCTGAGATTGTCAAACCGCTCTTAGAGCCACTTTTGACATTGAGCAATCGAGAGTTCAAACAAAAGTTTGGACACTTGTCGGGCGCATGGCGAGGGAAGAAACCGATTCAACGAAATGCGATTTTAGCACTCGCGCACTACCGTGAACCTTCAGCAATTCCGATCTTACGAGAATTCATCAAACAGGATGAACGAGAAGACATGCGCGCAACGGCTGTTTGGGCAATCGGTGCCATTCTTGGACCTGATGCCGATTCGATGTTCGAAGAGATTGAACGAAATGAAACGTCTGATATGGTTCATGAAGAGATTCGTATCTATCGAGAGGAGTGGGCACATGAAGATCGTGTCGTCTAAATGGGGACCGTTAGCGTATGAATTAAACGCAGCAGGCAAACTGACGGCTCTTGAGTTCACAACACATGAACCGACAGAAGAAGCACCTGAGTGGTTGCGAGATCTCATGGTGCGAGTTGAGCAGAATGGATTCCATGAAGCAGATCGTGCCTACGTCGAAATGAACGGGACACCGTTTCAACAGGACGTCTGGGATGCGCTCTTGACCATTCCATATGGTGAGACGCGCACGTATAAACAAATCGCTGAACAAATCGGTCGACCGAAAGCCGTTCGCGCCGTCGGTCAGGCGCTCAATCGAAATCCGTTGCCGATTCTGTTTCCGTGTCATCGTGTCATTGGAAGCAGTGGAAAGCTTGTCGGTTTTGCGGGAGGGTTGTCCGAAAAACAACGCCTTCTAGAATTTGAAATGAAAAAGTGAGGGAAATCAATCATGGCGATTCATGTCGTAATGTTTCAACCAGAAATACCAGCAAATACAGGGAACGTCTCACGGACGTGTGCGGCGACGAACTCGGTCCTTCATTTGATCCGTCCGCTAGGGTTCTCGACGGATGATAAAATGTTGAAGCGTGCCGGTCTCGACTATTGGCAATTTGTCGATGTACGCTATCATGACTCGTTAGAAGAGCTATGGGAGAAACATCCGGACGGACAGTTCTTCTACATCACGAAGTACGGGGAACAGTACCCGAGTGATTTAGACGTTTCAGATGTGGACGGTGACTATTTCTTCGTCTTTGGTCGTGAAACGAAAGGATTGCCGATGGAAGTCATCGAGAACAACTTGGACCGCTGTATCCGCCTACCACAATCGAATCTCGTCCGTTCATTGAACGTATCTAATACGGCAGCCATCATTGTCTATGAAGCGCTTCGCCAACAAGGATATGCAGGATTGAAATAAAAAAAGAGCCGGATTCGTTAGAATCCCGGCTCTTATTCGTTACCCTCAGGTTTACGGTTATATCCAGCTGTCAAAATTGCTGAGAGGAAGACGACGCTGATTCCAACCATCAATAATAGGCCCATCCAAAAATCCCCCTTTTATTCTCCATAACTATAAATAGTATAATATACTTGGTAGGTGAATTGCACTGAATATAAGAAATTACTGTGAAATTGGAGAAGGAACATGAAAACGAATGTGTATTTATTAAGCTATGCCCCGCTCATCGGAATTATTTTGTTTTCCATGTCGCTTGCGATTGCGACATCCGAGTACGTAATCCAATGGCTGAATCAAATTGGTGTATATAGTGAAATTATCGAACTCTTATCTGTGCAAGAAACGAAAGTGCTTGTACTCGTCGTATTCTTCACGGTTTTCTTTATGCTGTTTAGCGCTTTTAAATTGGTCGCCGATACGTTCAATCAACTCGGCTTCGCCTTTTTTGCGCGCGAAACGAACGGGACATCGCTTCATCGATTGAAACCCGGGGCCATCATTTTCCTAATTGGATCAGGGATCAGTTTCCTCTTTTTGAACACTTTACTCGCCGTCCTTGCCGTCCTCGTCGGTACGCTCTTGATGTATCTCTTTTACTACGTCTGGCAAGTGAGCCAATCGATGTCTGTCCCACGCGCCATCGGCTTGTTGCTTATGCAGGCCGTCATGTGGGCGACGTTAATCAGCGGATTAGGTTGGTCAATCCTTCGCTTGTTTAACTCTGTCGGAGATATCATCTTATGATGTATGCTTTTGAACCGACGATTGACGTGTTAGAAGCCTGGTCTCATACATTTGTTCCGGAAGAGACCTTGTATTGGATTGATTCGTCATTTCTTGAAGGTTTACCGAGTTCTTGTCTCGTGATTCCGAGACAGGAATTCTTTCATCATCCGCTGTACCGACGGCCCGACATCACGAATCCGTATGTGACCTGGCAGATGGGGCAAGAGGTTACATATATTGTGCATGCGTTTTCTCCATTTTTACATGAATTACAAGACCAAGTTAGAAATCGTCTGTTGGAATACCAAGTGATGACCCATCGCGGTCTCATTTTACCAATCAGCGTTACACAGATGACGAATTGGTCAGATGACGCGATCGTGGAGAAGGATGGGGCACATTTCCTCGTCTTGCATCACGCGAATTGGAATGCGCTCACAATGAAGATGCGATATTCGCTTCTACTCGACTATGCGAAGGAGTGGGACACATGGGAAGGGGAAACCTATGATGACTCGACCGCTTCGCATCTTAAGGGATATGTAAATCGGTTTCCGATCAAGGACGGAAGTAACTGTCTTGCGGCGACACTGTTTGCGATCACAGGAAATGAAGAGATGGTTCACCAGTGGATTCATCCAGAGACGTTTTTACAAACGTTAAAATTAAGTGGATATGACTCGGTAGAGGATCATCGTCCAACAGCAGGAGACGTCATGACGTTTTGGAATACACAGGGGCAACTGATTCATGCTTGTTACTGTGTGCGTGAGGACCTCTACTTCAATAAACATGGTCAAGTTCGTTTCAATCCTTGGAAACTCATCCAGTCAGAAGAACTTAAGACACATTGGGGCGCATATCGACTACAAATCGCGCGCAAGAAATAAGAAAGAGTCAGCCGATGAAGGCTGACTCTTCAGACTGTAGACAAAGTATAGGTCTTATGCCCAATCCGGACATGGCTCGCTTTCCTATGGGCAAGCAGGGAGCCGCATCGCGACTGCGTCACTGCTGGGTCTCCCTTTGCTTGCTATTCCCTCAGGAGTCTCGCCTGCCCGTTCTTGGTCACCTTTTGTCCTTCATCCCATATAATGGTGTGAGAAGAACACACAGGGGCGGAGCTGATGATCAACAAGTCGACACGATCCATCAATCACGGTCTGACGAACGGAACGGATGTTGAACGGCGGCTCGAGGCGGATGATCTCGGGATTGATGACGGGCGGGCTCGGCGTTTACCTTCCTTTTCCCTGATGCATCGATTCGAAGTAAGTATTTAGTATTTTCTTCGGCCGTCGTGGCCTTAGAAAAAAGACGAACGGCCGCCAGGTGACGACCGTTTGCGTTGCTCGCCCGACGGCGCCGCGACTCCTACAGGAAAGCGTGGGCGCCGGAAGGACGAGTTCGAACATGTTATTTGTCAACATTAAAAGAGTCAGCCGATGGAGGCTGACTCTTTTAATGTGCTTCCGTCCAGACAATCGCTGGATACGCACGGTTAGCGAGATCTGGGAAGGGACGTGGCGTGTCGGCACCTAGCCAGATGGCGGTGATGGTACGGTCGGTTAGTCCAACGTACCACATGTCTTTGTTGTCGTTCGTCGTGCCAGTCTTGCCTCCGAGATATTCATAATCCGCTTTCACTCGATTCGCATATCGTCCCGTTCCGTAAGTCGTGACGGTCGATAATGCCTTCTTCATTACGTTCACGGTATCCGATGACCAAATAGGTTCTTCCGTTAATTTTGGCGTCAATGTCGGCTCACCCGATTTAAAGGTGATTTGTTTAATCGTATGCCCAGACGTATAGACACCTTTGTTTAAGAATGGCGTGTAGGCGGCCGCTAGTTCTTTTGGGGAGACCCCTTGCGTAAGACCACCGAGGGCACTCGCTAAATTCTCATCTTTTTCATCCCATTGACTAAACATCATGTCTGCTGTTTTGTAGGCACGCTCTTGATCAATGGCTGAGAAGGCGGCGAGAGCAGGGGTGTTATACGAGTAAGCGACGGCATCTTTCAATAAGACATCACCTAACACGCGATCGTGACTATTTCCTGGACAGTAGGACCCGTAACAGGTCGGACGGCCATCGAGTACCGTTTCAAGCGTCGCACCCGTCTCTTCGATGAATGGTGCGAACACGAGGACAGGTTTGATGGCAGATCCCGGTTGACGATACGCTTGTGTCGCGCGGTTGAACTCCCCGACTTGAGTCATTTCCGAATCAACCATCGCCACAATCCGTCCTTGAGGTGTCAGTTCCGTATAGCCACCGTTTACACCAGGAGGTAGTTGACTCATCACACGTTTGGCTTGGTTTTGTTTCCCCGTCGACAAATAGGTCTCAATCGTCGCTTCGTGGGTGGATAAGTAATCTCTTGCTTCAGTGTCATCTAAATCATATCGTGAGCGAACCAATTGAATGGCCTCGCGGACAGCCGTATCCATATAATCCGGATATTGAATCGTTTGACTGCGAAACGAAGCTTGCAATTTCACGCCATGGTATTGGTCATAGGCGCTCTTTGAAAGAATTCTTGCGTCGTACAGTTGCGTC
The DNA here is from genome assembly GCF_018617335.1 of Exiguobacterium sp. s63. Taxonomy (GTDB): domain Bacteria; phylum Bacillota; class Bacilli; order Exiguobacteriales; family Exiguobacteriaceae; genus Exiguobacterium. Next base: position 7,972 of record NZ_JACSKB010000002.1, read on the forward strand.
AAAATGCGGTCCTTCCGCTCGAAAAAAGCATCGGATGGATGAAGTGCGTCGTAAAGGGACGGGTTATTCGGTACCGTCAACAAGTAAGCGAGTTGATTCCAATTTAAATCGTCGAGTGATCTAGAAAAGTATGTATCGGCTGCGGATTGAATGCCATATACATTATGACCAAAAAATATAACGTTGCTATAGGCTGTCAAAATTTCTTTCTTGCTATAGTTTTCTTCGAGTGCTCGTGCGAGTAATAATTCTTTCACTTTTCGTTCATATGTCCGCTCATGGGTAAGGTACACGTTTCGTGCGAGCTGTTGTGTGATCGTACTTCCGCCTTGAACGGAGGTCTCGTTCGCATTATTGATAAATGCTCGGGCAATCCCGCTCAAATCATAACCGGGATGGGCATTAAATTTACGGTCTTCAATCGTCGTGATGGCATCCTGAACATGTTCGGGTAACGCCTTCGGAGATACATCATTTCGACGGCCAGCCAAGTAGATTTTCTGTTCTCCACCGTTGTATGCGAGTGTGACAGCATGTTTTGAAGAGAGCGGTTGGGCCGACACCAATTCTTGTCCCCAAGAGAGGATTTCGTCTGCCTGATCGATTTCTTCTTTCAATGCTGTCGCAAGCGACAAGGAGGCGGCCAAAAGTCCTGCAAAAAATAGGGTTCCAATCCAAGCTCTCATCTTTTTCACCTCTCTCTATACATTATATCGTCCGATTTACAAAAAAATAAAAATGTAAACGTTATCATATAATAATTCGAGAAGGAATACTTTAGGAAATAGCGAAAAAGGGTAAAAGAGGTTGTATATTACGATTTTGAGGAGGCTTTTTATTTATGAAGCAAGAAATGGTTGCGATGCTCCTTGCAGGAGGAGAAGGAAAACGATTGGGGCCTCTCACGCGAAAAACGGCGAAACCTGCCGTTCATTTCGGGGGGAAGTACCGCATTATCGATTTCCCATTATCAAACTGCACGAACTCGGGAATTACAACAGTCGGGGTGTTGACGCAATATGAGCCACTTGAATTGAATCGTTATTTAGGAATCGGGACGGCATGGGATTTAGATCGGCGTAACGGGGGATTAGCGATACTCCCACCTTATCAAGCACAGTCGGGGAAAAACTGGTACGAGGGGACAGCCAATGCAATCTATCGTAACTTGAGCTATATCGACGATTACGATCCGGATTACGTCTTAATTTTATCGGGAGACCACATTTACAAAATGGACTACGAGAAGATGCTCGAAGCCCATAAAGAGAAACAGGCCGACGTGACCATTTCGGTCATGGAAGTACCTTGGGATGAAGCGTCACGTTTCGGAATTTTAAACACAGCGGATGACCTTCGCATCAACGAGTTTGAAGAGAAGCCTGAAGAGCCGAAGAGCAACTTGGCCTCGATGGGGATCTACATCTTCAACTGGAGTGTCTTACGCGAACATTTAATCAAAGATGCTGAAGATGAAACATCGAGCTTTGACTTCGGGAAAAATATCATTCCAAATACACTTCTTCAAGGTCTTGACGTCTTCGCCTATAAATTTAAAGGCTACTGGAAAGACGTCGGAACCATTCAATCGCTCTGGGAAGCGAATATGGATCTCTTGGAAGAAGAGCCGCCGTTCGATTTGTATGACCCGGAATGGAAAATCTATTCGGTCAACCCAAATCAGACGCCTCAGTATATCGGGAAAGATGCCTGTGTCGAGCAGTCTGTGATCAACGAAGGGTGTCATATCGAAGGGGAAGTCCAACATTCGGTCCTATTCTATGACGTACGTGTTGGAGAAGGATCGCTCGTCAAAGACTCGGTCATCATGCCGGGAGCCAGAATCGGGAAGGATGTAACAATTCACAGAGCCATTGTCGCAAGCTGTGCAGTCATCGAAGACGGCGCGACAGTCGGTGAGCCGGGTGGTGAAATCGTTGTTATTGAACCACACGAAAACATTGAAAGCGGCACCGTCTTCAAACAACGAGTTTGACACGAGTAAAGAGACACGCAAGGAGGCGTTACTGTTGACGAACGATTTATTAGGGGTCATTAACTTAGGCACGGAACAAGGACTATTCCCAGAATTCACAGGACATCGCAATTTGGCGTCAGTTCCATTCTCGGGACGATATCGTCTGATTGACTTTACATTGACGAATATGATTACACAAAACATCAGTCAAGTCGGGATCTTTACGTTAGACAAGTATCGTTCTTTGATGGACCACCTCGGCTCGGGGAAAGAATGGGACTTAGACCGCTCGCAAGGTGGACTTCACATCTTCCCACCAGCACTGAAGCCTGACGGAGAAGCGTATCTTGGCGACTTGGCCAACTTCTCGATGCACCGTGAACACTTTATCCGCAGCAAGCAGCCGTATGTGGTCATCACAGGTTCGAACGTACTGACGACCGTCGATTATAACGATATGCTTGAACATCATAAATCGATGGGCGCGGACATCACGCTTGCCTATACGACACATGAACAGAAATGTGGCTACTGCCGTCCGATTCGTCTTGGTGAGAACGATCGCGTAGTCGGAATCTCCGAGCGAGGATTCTCACCGGATGATGAATACACGTATACAGAAACGATCATCATGTCGAAAAATCTCTTTATGCGTCTCGTCGATGAAGCGACTTCGAAAGGTGAGTATGATTTATTAGACGGCGTCATTCGTCCGCAACTCCATCGTCTTCACGTCCATGGCTATCACTATGTCGGGAAAATGCAGGTCATCCATTCAGTACTTTCTTATTATAACGAGAGTATGCGATTACTCCGTGGCGAAGGCATCATCTATGACTTCCCACATATCTATACGAAAATCAAACATGAGCCACCGACTCGTTACTTGAAAGGTTCAAAAGTAAACGAAGCGCTCGTGGCGAACGGGTGTAAGATTCATGGTGAAGTTCAAAATAGTATTCTCTTCCGTGGTGTTCAAGTCAGTAAACATGCACGTGTGAAAAACTCGATCATTTCGTCGAAGTCAATCATTGAAGAAGGGGCTGTCGTCGAGAATGCGATTTTGGATAAAGAAGTTGTGGTAAAACGAGGACAAGTCATTCGAGGCACGATCGACGAACCGATTGTCATCGCGAAACGAACAGTAGTGTGAGGAGGATTTTATGAAAATTTGGTATGTTGCTTCAGAAGCGGCACCGTTTATGAAAACGGGGGGGCTAGCCGACGTTGTCGGTTCGCTCCCCCAAGCGGTGGCGAACCTAGGAGAAGAAGTCAGTGTCGTCATGCCGAAATACGGCTCGATTGCTAAAGAGTACGTGGACGAGATGGAATATTTATTCGACCTCATTGTTCCAGTCGGTTGGCGTAAGCAATTCGGAGCGGTTCTTAAATTAGAACGTGATGGCATTACGTATTATTTCATCGATAACGAATATTACTTTAAACGTGACGGGGTCTTATACGGACACTTTGATGATGCCGAACGTTTCGCTTTCTTCTCACGTGCCGTACTCGAGATGATTGGAAAAATGGAAGAAGTGCCTGATGTCCTTCATTGCCATGATTGGCAGACAGGGATTCTACCAGCCTTCTTACGAATTCATTATCAACATATTGAAGCGTATCAACGCATTCGTACGGTGTACACAATCCATAACCTACAATACCAAGGAATCTTCCCAGAAGAGATTCTTGGGGAACTGTTACAGTTCGGTCCTGAACATTTCACGGCTGAAGGAATTCAACATAACGGTCTCGTCAATTATATGAAAGCTGGAATCGTGCACTCGGATCAAATCACGACCGTCAGTCCATCGTATCGAGATGAAATCATGGAGCCATACTACGGTGAAGGGTTAGACGGTGCCTTACGTCATCGCGCTGTCGATGTGCGTGGGATTTTAAACGGAATCGACTTGGCGACCAACGATCCAAGTACAGATACACGGATTGAAAAGACATACAATCTCGACTCGTACAAAGAAGGAAAAGGTGTCAACAAACGAGCGTTACAAGAGCGACTTGGGCTAGAAGTGCGCGACGATATCATGCTCATCGGTTTTGTCAGCCGACTCGTTGACCAAAAAGGCCTCGATCTCATCAACGGTGTCCGTGAAGAACTTGGACAGCTTCCTTGTCAGTTCGTCTTTCTCGGTTCGGGACAACCGGAATATGAAGGGATTGTTCACGAGATGACGGCAGCTCACCCCGGGAAAGTCGGGTCATATATTGGTTTTGACATCGAACTTGCGCACTTGATCTATGCCGGATCGGATGCTTTTTTAATGCCGTCACGTTTTGAGCCTTGTGGACTCAGTCAGTTGATTTCTATGCGATATGGAACGTTACCAATCGTACGTGAGACGGGTGGACTACGGGATACGGTGAAACCTTATAATGAGTTCACGCAAGAAGGAACCGGGTTCGGCTTTGCAAACTATAATGCTCACGAGATGTTGGCGACGATTGAAAAAGCCATTCGTGTCTATTATGAAAAAGAAAATTGGCATGCCCTCGTCCATCAGGCGATGACCGCGGACTATAGCTGGAAACAATCTGCCAAGCAATATCGTGAGTTATATCATTTATTCGCATGAGTGGAAGGAGCTAACTTGATTTATGTTCACAGATAAACAGAGCTTTGTCGACGCGTTTAAAGAACGGTTCATCGCATTAAATGGGAAATCGATCGAAGATGGGACAGAGCAGGAAGTGTATCAAACCTTGGCGACGATGGTACGTGAGCAGGCTATGCCGAAATGGATCCATACCCGCGAACGTCAAGAAGAAAAACATAGTAAGCAAGTCATTTATTTCTCTCTTGAATTTTTATTAGGACGTTTTTTATACAATAACCTCCTCAGTCTAGATGTACTAGAGCTCGTTAAAGAAGGGCTTGAAGACCTCGGATACGACTTCACCGAGATCACCGAGTGGGAACCAGAACCGGGTCTTGGGAACGGGGGACTCGGACGATTGGCAGCTTGTTTCCTGGATTCCTTAGCCGCACTCAGTTTACCTGGGCACGGGAACGGGATCCGCTACCGCTATGGACTCTTCAAACAGAAAATCGTTGACGGATATCAAGTCGAGTTGCCGGATAACTGGCTCCGTGACGGCAATATGTGGGAGACGAGACGTCAGGATAAGGCGGTCGAGATCAATTTCGGTGGCTGGATTGAGATGAAGCAAATCGGAGACCGGTTGCGCGTCGTTCATCACCCGGATGAGGTTGTTCTTGCCGTTCCATATGATATGCCGATTATCGGATATCAAAATGATGTCGTGAATACGTTACGTCTTTGGAACGCAGAATCGCCGCTTGACGATGAGGCGTATTTAGAGAAAACGAAAGGGACGTATAAAGACCTGTTGAAGCACAAACAGTCGATTGCGACCATTTCAGAATTTCTCTATCCGGATGATACGACCTATGAAGGAAAAGTATTACGTTTGAAGCAACAATACTTCTTTGTATCGGCAGGCATTCAATCGATGCTCGCTTCCTATGTGAAACGGAATAAGCCACTCAAGCAATTAGGTGATCATTATGCGATTCACATCAACGACACGCATCCGGTCGTCGCGATTCCTGAATTGATGCGCATCTTGATGGACGAGCATGGATATGGGTGGGACGAAGCATGGCGCATCACGAAGAGTGTCATGTCGTTCACGAACCATACGTTACTCGCAGAAGCATTAGAGAAATGGCCGGTCGAGATGTACCAGCGCCTCTTGCCGCGCGTGTATCAAATCATCGAAGAAATCAACCGACGTTTCTGTCGAGACGTACTCGTCAACTATCCACACCTCGAATCCCATATGGGTGAGATCGCCATCGTATCCAATGAACAGATCAATATGGCCAACTTAGCCGTTGTCGGTTCTCACTCAACGAACGGCGTGGCGCAGATTCATACGGACATATTAAAACAGCGCGAGATGCGTTACTTATATGAGATGTTCCCGCTTCGCTTCAATAACAAGACGAACGGGATCACACACCGCCGCTGGCTTTTAAAATCAAATCCGCGTTTATCCGACGCCATCACGGAAGCGATCGGCCCGTCATGGATCGAACATCCGAATGATTTGGAGAAGTTGATGGATGTCTCGAAGGACCAAAGTTTCCAAGAAAAAGTCATGAATGTGAAGCAACAGAATAAATTTGATTTAGCAGCATACATTCAAGAGGAAACGGGAGAGAAAGTGGACCCGCACTCGATCTTTGACGTGCAAGTCAAACGCCTACACGCATACAAACGACAACTGCTGAACGCTCTTCATATCCATGCGCTTTACTTGAAGATTCAGGCGGACCCGACGTTCACAATGGTACCTCGTACGTTTATCTTCGGCGCCAAGGCTGCGCCAGGTTACTACTATGCGAAAGAAATCATTCGCTATATCAATGCGCTTGCCACGCTCATCAACAAAGACAAACGGGCGAGCCAATTCATCAAAGTCATCTTCCTTGAAAACTATCGTGTCTCCATGGCCGAACGAATTTTCCCAGGGTCTGACTTGAGTGAACAAATCTCGACTGCGAGTTATGAGGCATCGGGAACCGGAAACATGAAGTTCATGATGAACGGTGCCTTGACGATTGGGACGTTAGACGGAGCCAATATTGAGATTCGTGATGCCGTCGGTGATGATCACATCTTTATCTTCGGATTATCCCCGCAAGAAGTCATGAACTATAAGAAATTTGGCGGATATCATGCGGCTGAGATGTATCACGCACATCAAGAAATCAGAGATGTCGTCGATGGTCTCGTCAATGGAACATTCGATAAAGTGGGCGAGTATCAATTCCAATCCATCTTTGACTCACTCCTCGTCTACAACGATGATTTCCTTGTCTTGAAAGACTTCGTCTCCTATATGCGGGCGCAGCGACGTGTCGATGAGGTGTTCAGTGATCCGTCGCGTTGGGCAGAGAGTTCCATCGTCAATACGGCAAAATCGGGGATTTTCTCGAGTGACCGTACCATTACGGAATACGCCAACGCAGTCTGGAATATCAAACCGACGAGCGTGAAATAAAAAACGATCCACCCATTATGGGTGGACCTCGTTTTCTGGATAGCTGATCCAATCAGAATAGGACCCCGGATAGAGCCGGACATCATCTTTTCCGAGCGCATGGAGTGCCAAAATATTGACACAGGCGGTTACACCGCTACCACAATAGAAGATTGGGTTTTCGACAGGGAGAACATCTTGATACAGTTCCTTCAAGTCGTGAAAATCTTCTAATGTTCCGAGTTCGGTGATGGCCTCTGCATAGGAACAAAGTAACGCATTGGGGATGTGACCTGCTTTTTGGTCAATCGGTTCGTGTGTGCCGTTGAAGCGATCTTCGGTTCGCGAATCATAAAGCGCACCAGTGGTCGCGGCTTTAACTTCCTCCAGGGTCGCAATCATGTGGTCTTGAAAGTCCGGCGTATAGTCGCTTGCCGGATAATGGGGAACATCTATCGAGGTATCTCCGCAATAGGTGATACCTGATTGAATGCCACCTTCTAGGACGACGACGCGCTCGTGGCCGGCCCATTTAAAGAGCCACCATGCGCGGGCTGCAAACGGGAAGCCATCATCATAAATGATGACGAGGTCTTCTTTTTTCAAGCCGATGCGACGAAGTGTCGCCGTCCATGCTTCTTTCGAGGGAAGCGGATGGCGTCCGCCATGTTCGCCGACCGGACCGGACAAGTCTTCCATCAAATCGAGAAAGACCGCGTTCGGAAGATGTCCCTTTCGGTAGACATATTTACCATAGGACGCGTCGTTTAGCGAATATCGGCAATCGATGAAACGAATCGAGTTCGTATGCACGATTTGTTTTAATTCTTGGGCACGCATTGTTGGAAACATTCATATCACCTCGAGGTTTCGTTACTCTCATCGTATACAAGATGGAAGCAATTGGCGAGTACTTCGATTGAATTTTTTAAGTGTGAAAGGGGAACTGGTCATGACATGGCAACAAACATATGAACGTTGGAATCAATTTGATGGGCTCGAACCGCATTTGCGTGCGGAACTCGAGGAACTTTCTCAAAACGAGACGACGTTAGAAGATGCGTTTTATAAGACATTGGAGTTCGGGACAGGCGGCATGCGTGGAGAAATCGGACCGGGTGCGAACCGAATGAACATTTATACGATTCGAAAAGCATCCCAAGGGTTTGCGGACTTTATCTCTGCTTCGGGGGAAGAGGCGAAACGTCACGGCGTTGTCATCGCCCATGACTCTCGTCATTTTTCACCTGAATTTGCGTTAGAGGCGGCACGGACGCTTGCCTCGAATGGCATCAAGACATACTTATTCCCAAGTCTACGTGCGACACCTGAATTGTCGTTTGCCGTGCGTCATTTGAATGCGTTCGGTGGAATCGTGATCACAGCGAGCCACAACCCACCGGAATATAACGGGTTCAAGGTCTACGGGGCAGACGGTGGACAGCTTCCGCCAGCAGAAGCGGATGAACTCGTCAGTTACGTCAATGCGATTGAAGACGAGTTGAAAATTGAGATTGAAGATGAAGCGGCGCTTCGACAAACGGGACTACTCGTCACAGTCGACCCATCAGTCGACGAAGCCTATATGGAGGCGCTCCAGTCCATTCGGATTCATCGTGACGTTCAGGACAGCCCGCTTAAAATTGTCTATTCTCCGCTCCATGGGACAGGACGTCGTCCGGTCATGGAAGGATTAAAGGCGTATGGATTTGAGCACGTGACGATTGTAGACGAACAGGCAGAGCCAGACGGTGCCTTCCCGACTGTCAGCTATCCGAACCCAGAAGAAAAAGCGGCGTTTAAACTGGCGATGGAATATGGGGACCGCGTCGGGGCTGATTTACTCATGGCAACGGACCCGGATGCGGACCGTGTCGGCTTGACGGTGCGCGGACGTGACGGAGAATGGTTCGTCTTGACCGGCAACCAGACAGGTGCACTCTTAATGGAATACATCTTGTCACAAAAGAGCGAGACGGGGACCCTCCCATCAAACGGATTCGTTGCTAAAACAATTGTGACGTCTGAACTCGGTGCAGCGATTGCGAAGTCGTACGGCGTACATGTTGAAAATACGTTGACGGGATTCAAGTTCATCGGTGAGAAGATTAAACAATATGAAGAGTCCGGGGAATATGAATTCTTATTCGGATATGAAGAAAGTTATGGCTACTTGATTGGAGACTTCTGTCGTGACAAGGATGCCGTTCAGGCTTGCTTACTCGCAGCGGAGATGGCGGCATACCATAAACAGCATGGTCGGACGCTCTATGATGCGTTGCAGGCGATCTATGAGAAGTATGGATTCTATGAGGAATCTCTCCAGTCGATGACATTGAAAGGGAAAGCCGGACTCGAACAAATCGGACGAATGATGGAGGCGTTCCGCGCCAATCCACCAAAAGAAGTCGGTGGATACGAAGTCGTTCGTTTCGAAGACTATAAGAAGCAAGTGACGACCGACCTACAGACCGGCACGTCTGAAGCCATCGCGTTGCCGCCATCGAACGTCTTGAAGTTCGTCTTTGCGGACGGTTCGTGGTTCTGCCTTCGTCCATCTGGCACAGAGCCGAAAATCAAGTTTTACTTCAGCGTACATGCCGATCGTGCCGAGAAGACGACCGCAAAACGTGAAGCGATTGAAGCAGATGTCATGAAGCAAGCGGAAGCGATTGATTGACGAGGAACATCACTCTAGAAATAGGGTGATGTTTTTTGTTTGACATGAAGACATCTCGCCAGTATGATGAGGATATTGTTTAAAACCGTGTAATCATATAAGGATTATAGGAAAGGCGGAGTTATTATGAAAAAGACATTAACAAGCGTACTCGCAATCGGAGCATCTGTCGGGCTTCTCGCGGCTTGCGGTAACGAAACAGACAGTGGAGCGGACGAAGCGGTCATCACGGTCGGGACAGAGGCGACATACCCACCATTCACTTACAAAGAAAAAGGTGAATTGATGGGATATGACATCGACGTCTTGAACGAAGCGGCAGAACGTGCGGGTTATAAAGTAGAGTATGAAGCGATGGACTTTAAAGGACTCGTTCCGGCACTCGACGCAGAACGCATTGACATGATTGCCAACCAAATGAGCATCACACCTGAGCGTGAAGAAAAATATGCATTCTCTGACCCATATGCGGTATCAGGTGCACAAGTCATCGTTGCATCAGATAACAATGATATTCAAGGAATCGATGACCTCGACGGTAAATTAGTCGGTTCGACACAAGGTTCTGCTTACGCACAAATGGCTGAAGAAGCCGGAGCTGAAGTGAAATTCTACAAAGGGGCGAACCAAGTTTTACAAGACCTCGAAGTGGGTCGTTTGGACGCAGCCCTCAACGACCGTCTCTTCATCTTGACGGAACTTGAAAAAACAGGATATGACGTCAAAGCGGTCGGTGATATCTTCAACACGAGTGAAGCTGGATTCATGACACGTCAAGATAGCGACGTGCTAGACAAGTTGAACGATGCGCTTGCAGAGATGAAAGAAGACGGCACGATGAAAGAAATCGGTGAGAAATACTTTGGTGAGGATATCAGTCAATGAATGAACTGATCACGACCGTCATAGATAACCGTTCGGTCTATCTTGAAGCCATCCAGCTCACGTTGATCGCCAGTGTCCTGTCGATTCTTCTCGCCTTGGCGCTTGGTCTGATCATCGCTTTACTTCATAGCAGTCCAATCAAAATCGTACGGTTGTTCACACGGACGTATATTTCTTTCTTCCGTGGAACACCGCTCTTACTTCAATTGTTGATCTTGTATGTCGGTCTCACCGGAGTCGTGCAACTCAGCGGGATGCAGGCGCTCATCTTCGGATTAGGTTTCCACTTTGCGGCCTATATCTCGGAGGCGTTCCGAGCAGCCATCAACTCGGTGGACAAAGGACAAGTGGAGGCAAGTGTCGCGCTCGGTATTCCGAAAATGAAGCGTTTCAAAGATATCATTTTCCCGCAGGCGCTCTCTCGTGCCATTCCGCCTGTCTCGAACTCGGTCATCGACATCATCAAGTCGACGTCACTCGGTACGGTCATTGCGGTACAAGAATTGACGTATGTGTCTGACCAAATTGCGGCAACGACGTATTTGGTCATGCCACTACTCTTGTTCTCAGCTTCGATTTACTGGATTTTATCGACTTTGATTCAAGCCGGTCAACATAAGCTCGAACAGCGCTATGCGATTCGATAAGAAAAAGACTCGATTCAGACGAATCGAGTCTTTTTGTATGCCTTAACGGATCACTGCTTCTGTTTCTCCGTCGAAGAAGTGTGCTTTTGTCATATCGAGTGCGAGTTCGACATCGTCACCCATGTGGATGTTTGAGCGACCATCGACACGTGCTGTGAACTGTTGTCCACCAAGCTCTGCGTAGAGGTATGACTCTGATCCCATGAGCTCAGCGACGTCGATGTGCGCTTTGAACGTGTGTGTCGTTGGTGAGTCGATGTAGATCGGCTCATCATGGATCGACTCTGGACGAATTCCGAGAACGAGCTCTTTTCCGACATAACCACGATCACGAAGTGTTTTCATTTTTCCTTCTGGTACGTTGACTTCTTCACCGTTCGTGATGAATTTGCCTTCTGCAAGTGTCCCGCGGAAGAAGTTCATCGACGGTGAACCGATGAAGCCAGCGACGAAGATGTTGTCTGGATGGTCATATACTTCTTTCGGCGAACCGACTTGTTGGATGATTCCGTCTTTCAAGATGACGATCCGTGTAGCGAGTGTCATCGCTTCCGTTTGGTCATGGGTAACGTAAATCGTTGTTGTATCCAAGCGGTTGTGCAATTGAATGATCTCTTTACGCATTTGAACGCGGAGTTTCGCATCCAAGTTTGAGAGTGGCTCATCCATCAAGAAGACTTTTGCGTCACGGACGATCGCGCGGCCGATGGCAACACGCTGACGTTGTCCACCTGAGAGCGCTTTTGGTTTCCGCTCAAGGTATTCTTCCAATCCGAGAATGCGAGCAGCGTCTTTTACGCGACGGTCAATCTCGTCTTTCGGGAACTTACGGAGCTTTAACCCGAATGCCATGTTGTCAAAGACACTCATGTGCGGGTAGAGCGCATAGTTTTGGAAGACCATGGCGATATCACGATCTTTAGGCGCGACATCGTTCATTCGTTTCCCGTCAATGATAAAGTCACCGTTCGAAATCTCTTCAAGACCTGCGATCATACGAAGTGTTGTCGATTTACCGCAACCAGACGGTCCGACGAAGACGATGAACTCACGATCTTTAATGTGTAAGTTGAAATCGCTGACGGCTTTTACGCCACCATCGTAAATTTTATCAATATGCTCTAAACGAATTTCTGCCATGTCGTTTGCCTCCTAAAGAATCTGTTTGTATATAATAGCGCTTACAAGAACGATTATATGATGAAACCGCTTGCATTGAATATGGACAAATTGCACAAAAACCGTCAATCGGATTTGTGCAACGTGACCATGAGTTGAAGGAGACTGGCGTCATAGAACGTTCGAGCATCATAACCGGTCGTCTCAAACAGGCGATCGAGTCGATAGTTCAACGTATTACGATGCATGAATAATGCTTTGGCCGTATGAGAGACGTTCAATGAGTGACTAAACAACGCCTCCAACAGTTCGATTGTGGATAAATCGAGCGTCTCCATTAAAGGCGCAGTGATGTGCTTCCGCTCTTTTAAGTCCTGTTCTTGTAGTAAATAATGGTATAATAATTGACTAGCAGGGTAAGTTTTAGTAGACAGACGAGCGTATGGCATGAGCAGCTGGTGTTGATGATAGACGCGAGCGAGAACGCCTTGTGGACGCTCGCTGTATACAGCGTACGCCTCGATAAAGCAATCACTCGCAATGGCGCGTAGTACATCTTCGAATTCTTGAAGGTCGACTAACGAATCGCGCTCGATGAGTTCGATATGTTTTTGCGTCATCAACACGATTTCTGCATGTGGCATAAAATCATGGAGGATGCTGATGAACGAGTCGAACGCATCTGCCTCTGCTTCTTGAAGCGAGAGGGAGATCAGCCGAAACGGTTGATCTAAGCGAAACGTATCATCATGCAGACGTTCTTGCCATTTGCGTTGATGGGGATCGGCTTGAAGAATCGGTGTTGCCCACATGGCTAACAGTTGCTGTTCACGTTCGGTTAACTCGAACGTCGGAATTCCAAAAATGATACCCTCTTGCGTCTCGAACCAATCAAGGTCTCCAGATGCATCTTCCGACCGATGGACAGCAGTCGGAAAAATCGATTTAATACGATCAAACGTATTCAATACTATCACCTCAACAACAATGTATCATATTTCAGATCGGAGGCTTGCAGTTTGGACGGGTTATTAAAGATATTACTCATGATTGTGATTGGAGCTACCATTGGGGGCGTGACCAATTTTCTCGCCATCAAAATGTTGTTCCGACCGCATGAGCCGAAATATATCGGTTCATTCCGGATTCCATTCACACCAGGACTCATTCCGAAACGTCGGGATGAATTGGCATCTAGTTTAGGCAAGACGGTCGTCAAACACTTGTTGACACCGGAAGGCATGCGTAGACGTCTGCTCGACGAACAGGTGACGACACATATCACACACTTCGCGCAACAAGAAGTTCAAACGATGTTACGCTCGGATAAGACGGTTCGCGAGCTAGTGGAACCTCTTTATCCGAATGCGGAGACACGGATTCTCGCGTTGGCAGACGACAAATTGCGTGATGAGTTAGCGAGTGTCCTAAAAGAAGTGAAAGAGCGAAAATTGTATGAGGTTCTCGGCGAAGAGGGGATGGACCGTGTGCGCGCACTCATTCCTGAGATTGTAGAGGCGCTTCTCGTCAAGTCAGAGGAGTACTTCTATTCACCAGAAGGTGAGGCACAACTTCGCCACATGGTCGATTCGTTCGTCCAGCGTCGCCTCGGATTTATCGCAGGGTTCATTCAAAATATGAACTTTGTCGAGATGGTTCGACCAGAAATCGTCAACATCTTACGTGGTCAATCGACCCGTGACGGAATGACGACGATGATCACGCGTGAATTTGAGCGATTCAGTGAGAAGACGGTCGATACGTTAATCGATGATCGACTAGAAGCCCGCCTGATCGATGGCATCGTCGAACAAGTCATTACCCGTCTGCCAATCGGGCAACTGTTGGATCGTCCGGTCGCATCGTACACACACTCCGTTGAATCCCGTGTCGTCGACGAACTCGTCCCACAAGGTGTTACCCTTGTTATTGAGCGCTTCACGAATCAAATGGAGACAATCATGGACCGATTGAAGATTGATAAAATTGTACAAGAACAAGTCCAATCACTCGACACGTCATACCTCGAAGAGATCGTTTTATCCATCTCAAAACGAGAGTTCCGGGCAATAACATGGCTTGGTGCGCTGTTAGGTGGTATGATTGGGTTGATTCAAGGGTTGATTGCTATCTTGTGATGGCTTGACCCTAATAGCATTTAGGAGGACGTTACATGTCACAAACAAACTTGTACGACCAAGCTTACCAATTGGAGAAAGCACTTCGCGATTCTGAAGAGTTCACAACACTCTCTTCTTTATACGATCGTGTCAATGCGGATGCGGAAGCGAACCAGTTGTTCGCTGACTTCCGTAACATCCAAATGACGCTTCAACAAAAGCAAATGCAAGGAGAGGAAATCTCTGAGCAAGAAATGATGGATGCGCAAACGAAAATGATGAACGTTCAACAGAACGAATTGATCATGGAGCTCATGCAAGAAGAGCAACGCATGCACCAACTCGTTACAGAAGTAACGAAAATCATCATGAAACCACTTGAAGAGCTTTACGCGCCGATGGTGAACGAAAACGAAGTTCAATAAGATGTGATGAGCGGATGGCTTTCGAGCCATCCGTTTTTTTGTGAACATCATGACATCACCTCTTACCTAGCATGATTCTTATACAAATGGCAGGAAGTGGAACAAGGAAAGAGAATGAAATATAGATGAAGGTATCGAAAGGATGGATGATGGTGAAAAAGTGGATGATCGTTTTCTTTTGCCTCTTTCTTGTTGCGTGTGGGAAAGAGATGGAGACTGAATCAGAACCTGAGATGACAGCGAACGGGCAGGTGGCCGAAGCGTATCTCGAAGAACAACAGTACCCTATTGTCTCTTACGACGGTGAACATACGAGTGACTTAACCTTAGAGAAATTGACAGAGGATCGTGAACGGACCATTTGGGGACTACAAGCCGCATCACCGGATGAATACATGGGTAAGACCGTATACTATGAAAACTTTACGGTGAAAGATCATCCGATTGGTGAGCAATCTCCAAACGGTCAGACTGCTGTCTCGGTAATGATTGTAGATGGAAAGGTCATCGGGGGGACATCATTCCCCGTGACAGACGGATCAGGTTCAGGGAATGGATATAGTCTGAACGGAGAATCGCTCGAGGACATCCACCCTGATCTTCAAGAATGGCAGGATGCATGGGATAAAAAATATGGGGAATGAAAAAGTAGACCAGGACAATGATTGTCTTGGTCTACTTTTATTAGGATGCCGTTCCTTTTAAATTCCCCGGTAATTTGCAACGTTCGAAATAGATGAGCTGTCCTCGGCGAACGATGCGCGCTCCCTTATGCTCATGCCCTGCGGCGCGAAGCATATCGAGTCCTAATTGTTTGGCTGATTGATCGTCACTCGCTTCAAACATTTCATTCAACACGAGCGTGCCGTCATTCTCAAATCCTGTCACCGTGTATGTTTCCATTCACACGACCCCCTTTTCTATATTCTAATGAATGGTCATTCATTCTTCAAGAGAAGGTTTCGTCAGTTCATCGAATGTCAGTTGTCGTGTCGATTCAGTCCGAGGAATCAGATCGGATACGGTCAGTCCGATCAGGCGGACGGGTTCGGTGACATTCATCTCATCAAACAGGCGTCTGGCAAGTCGACGTATCTCGTCATGGTCATGTGTCGGATGATTTAGTTTGATTTGATGACTCCGAGCCTGAAATTCGCTCGTCTTTAATTTGATGGTGACCGTTTGACAGCTCAATTCGCGGCGATCGAGTTGACGCAAGACGTCCTCCATCTCCGGAATGACCCGTTCAAATACTTCTTCAGGGTCATCAATGTCAAACGCGAAGGTCGTTTCTGAACCAATCGACTTACGTTCCCGTGTAGCGACGACAGGACGCGTGTCTCGTCCATGTGCCAGTTCATATAGTTGTTGCCCACGATCGTGTCCAAAGATGGCTTTCAACTGTTCGGGACGAGCTGATTGTAAATCATGGATTGTATGATATCCACTCTTATGAAGCGTTTGTGCAGTCACTTTTCCGACGCCATGCATGGCTTCGATGGAGAGGGGGGCGAGAAAATCAGCCACACCATGCGCCGGGACGACGGTGAGCCCATTTGGTTTCTCAAATCCAGAAGCAATTTTAGCGACAAATTTTGACGGCGCGACCCCCGCAGATGCGGTGAGACCGGTACGACGTTTGATTTCCCCTAATATATAGCGGGCAATATACGGTCCTGATGTGCTCAATAACGTGTTCTCCGTCACATCTAGATACGCCTCATCGAGCGAGAGTGGTTCGACAAGCGGTGTGACCGATTTGAAGATCTCCATCACTTGTGCGCTGACTTGTCGATAAGCTTGAAAGCGCGGCTTCACAAACGTCGCATGAGGACACAAGGCGAAAGCACGACGTGATGACATCGCGCTGTGCACGCCGTACTTCCTCGCTTCATATGAACATGTGGCGACCACACCTCGGCTGTGCGGTGGCCCACCGACGATGACAGGCTTTCCTCGTAAATGAGGGCGGTCTCGTTGCTCGACAGAGGCATAAAATGCGTCCATGTCCACATGAATGATGAGTCGTTCCATAACATCACCTTTCTATACAGTTCACTTTCTTTTATTATAACGAACTTTTGTTCGTTTTTTTAGATTTTTGTTTGGCTTTATCTTTTGCTGACATGGTTTGATTCGGAAACTGTAATAGCGAACCGATCCAATTTTTTCGTTTCAACCACACTTGGATGATGAGCGTGAAGAGAAGAATCATGAGCCAGGCGAATCCATATCCAAGCGGCCATTCCAGTTCAGGCATGTTTTTAAAGTTCATCCCCCAAATCGCACCAAAGGCGACGACAGGGGTCGTCAAGGCTGTAAATACGGTGAGCGCCTTCATGATCTCATTCCCACGAAAGTTTGAGAGGGTGGAAGCGAGGTCTGTCATAGCAATGACGTCCCCTTGGTAGTGCGTGATGAGCGCCAATAATCGATTTACCCGATAGTCCGCGAGTTGATAGGATTTTAACGTCTGTAAATCGATCGTTAAAAAAGCCTCCCGTCCTGCCATAAGAAGTTCTTTATAAGGTGTTACGGTATCTGACCAGCGCTCGATTTCACTTCGAAGACCAAAGATCTCATTCATGAAGGTCGCAGGGACCTGACCTGCCATTTCTCTTTGTGCAACGAGTAGTCGTTCTTCAAACTCATCGATGCCATGGAAATAGTTGTTCATCCGTTCGGCAAGTAACTCATAAAATGCTTCGAGCGGAGAGTTGCATGCTTTAGCGAGTACCGATTCATGATGTAAATCATCAAACCCAATCGTCCATAAAAAATCGGGTCCGATAAAATAATGGCCAACTTTTTGAGGCTCCCGTTCTAACTGTTCATAGTCGAGCGTGAGTGAACCATACATATATCCGTTCTCGACGACAATCTTCGTCACATTCGAGGTCGTCAATTGTTCAAGCCAATACGTATAGGCTTGGGCATATTGCTGATCAACATGCACATAGTCTTCCGGTCGTGTATACCAATCCCATTCCATCATCCATTCCTCCAATTCACTATATTGATAGTATTCCCAAATTGTCAGGAATGTTGGCATCTGTCGCAAACTTTCGATAAGATGAAGGTACTGAATAAGAGAGAGGTGCTTTCATTGACGACAAAAATCGGTCAGCTCAAAGTGGGCGACACGCTAGACCAGTATGTCATGATTAAACAATCGTATAAGGGACTTGCCGGGAACGGGAAACCTTATTTAACATTAATCCTTTGCGACGAGAGTGGCGAAATCGAAACGAAATTGTGGGACAGTTCAGATACCGAAAAGTATGCAACGAAAAAAATCGTTCATGCGGCGGGAGAAGTGATGGACTATCGTGGACGCACGCAGTTGAAACTAAAACAAATTTCAATCATCGAGCAGGAAGTGGATATCGCACCGTACGTCCGCTCGGCACCGATTCCAAAGTCAGAGCTCGAAACGACGATTCGTGAATTCATCACGTCACTTCAACACGATGAGATTCGCCGTCTGGTCGAGGAAGTCGTGAATCGTCATGAAGAGGCGTACTTTACGTACCCAGCTGCCGTTCGTCATCATCATGCGGTCTACTCGGGACTTGCATTCCATGTGATGTCGATGTTGAAGCTCGCGGATACGATGTGTGAACTGTATCCATCCTTGAATCGTGATCTTTTGATTGCAGGTGTGATTTTGCATGATTTGGCGAAGGTCATCGAGTTGTCTGATGCGATTACACCAGAGTATACGCTTGAAGGGAAATTGCTCGGTCATTTGTCACTCATGGCATCGGAGATTGAAGTCGTGTCACGAGAACTTGGAACGGACCGTGAAGTGACGACCTTGTTGCAACATCTCGTCTTGAGTCATCATGGGAAACCGGAATGGGGCTCTGCGAATACGCCTCAGCTTCCTGAAGCGGAGATGTTGTTCTTTATCGATAACATCGATGCGCGTATGAACATGTTTGAGAAAGCATATGAAGGGGTCGAACCCGGGACATTCACAGAACGTGTCATGGCACTCGATAACCGTGCCTTCTATCGTCCAAAGTTATAAGCGATTAAAGTAAAAAGGGGTACTCCATTGCTGGAGTGCCCCTTTGTGATTATTGTTCAGTTGATTCTTCTGCAGGTTCTTCTGAAGACTCGTCTGCGTTTTTGATCGCTTCTTTGACAGCGTCAAATTGTTGTTCTGCTTTTGCATCTTTCACGTCTACGTTGTATTTTTCAATCAACTCAGCGTAAATTTTGTTCGCATCGACAGAAGCTGATTTTTCAGCCGCCAACTCTTCACGGATACGATCTTTCTCGTCCTCGAGTTTCAAGTCTTTCTCTTTACGGTCTGTCACTTTGATGACGTGGTAACCGAATTGTGATTGGACTGGCTCAGAGATCTTACCGACGACATCCTCTTGGAATGCATAATCTTCGAATTCAGGTACCATTGCGCCAGCAGAGAAGAAACCGAGCTCTCCACCTTTTTCACCTGAACCGGTATCCGTTGATTTTTCTTTCGCGAGTTTAGCGAAGTCCGCACCGTCATTCAACTGTTTGATGATATCTTGTGCTTCTTCTTCTGTTTCGACGAGGATGTGGCTAGCTTCCACTTCCACGTTCTCTTTTGCGAACTGTGCCTCGATGTCTTCATCTGTCACGTCGACAAGTTCAGATTTGGCAGCATCAACGAGCATTTGTCCACGAAGTGCTTCTTTGAACTCTTCTGTACCGCTCATACCTGCTTGTTGAATCGCTTGTTCAAACTCTTCTTTTGAGTTGAATTGTTCTTCTGTCTTACTGAACTCTTCGTCTACTTTTTCTTGGTCGACTTGGTCACCGTATTCTTTTTCAAGAAGTGCATTCATTGTCTCTTGGAATGCAAGTTGTGGCACCATGCGGTCATAACTCTTATCTGCGATTTCACCGCGAGTGATTTCGCCGCCTTTGTACGTGACGACTGCTGAACTATCTGATTCGCCACCTGCGTTCGTTGCGGCGTACGTACCGCCAGCACCAATAACGAGTGCGAGTGCAGATGCTCCGACGAGAGCGCCGGTTGAGAATTTCTTATCTTGCTTTTTTGGTTCGTTTGTCATTCCGTTTGACATGTATTCCACCCCTAATAATTCTTTAAAGTTTCTAAGTCCGACTATATCACATTTTCCTAATCATGACAGCTGTTCTCTTGTCTGTACAGTATCATAGCACACAATCCTGTCGTATAATGATGTAATAGAATGTGAAATGATGGGGTGAGGGAAGTGTCGCTAGAGGAGAAGGTCGAGCATTTAGCATTTCAGATGACAATCTTACTCGATATTATCGATTGGACGGATCGTCCATTTGAATATGAAGTGATTCGAGCAAACTTGACAAAACAGGATGTCGAGTCGTTTTATCAATTGCTTGAAGAGATTCGGGAACAACAAAACGAGCAATTACGCTATGGATATACGTCCATAGAGCCACTGCTCGTCCATTTCGCAGGTATGTTAGATGTGAGACTAGACGTCAAAACGATTCTTGAGGCATGTGTCCGTCAAGGAATCGAATTAGACGTTACAGAACCACTTTATCGGCAGGTCAGGCTTCTTGACTGAGTTCATCCTCATCAGGGCGTCTGCCTGCCTCTTCTGTAATCATTTTAGATGTTTCTGCGAAGATGTCCATGAAGTTGTCCCCATATAGTCGACGGACAATCGCTGTCATGTCTGTTAAGTCAGGGAACTTGCCATAGAGTTCTTGTAGTGGAAGGGAAGCACGGAACACGCCGTTTCCTTCCGGGTCAAACGCATGAATCGTCTCAAGCAACAACGATTCTCCTTCAGGTGTCAATTGGACATACGTATTTCGTTTGTCCGTCTCTTTTTTAGAAAACGTAAGTAATCCACGATCCTCTAACTTCTTCGAGAAGTTGAAAGCGGTCGAGACGTGCATGACGCCATATTTTGCGATTTCAGAAATCGAAGCACCGCCTAAAGCGTGGGCAATCCATAAAATATGATGTTCGTTGATGTTTAAATCAAATGGTTTAATCCAGTTTTGCCAGTCTTTTTCGACGGTTTTCCACAAAGCCTTACTCAATTGAATGATTTTGTGGCTATAGAGCATGGCCTCAGGGCCAGTGAATTCTTTTTCGTGTTCCATCTCGATCCATCCTTTCCGGATAAAAAGTCAAATGTAATCGACGGACAATGACCTCAAACACTCATTGTGTTTGATTGACGGTTTGGTCAGTCATAGTAGACTGTACGTTCGAGAGCTCTTTAAGGTTCCCTTGAATACGCTCGACTGAAGGCTGAATGTCTTGTTGATAGCGTTCGACTTCGGCTTTCACTTGGTCAGTCAATTCTTTTCCTTGTAGTTTACCTGCAGCAGCAACCTGCGATGCATGCTTCGCCACATTGCCAAATTGTTCTTTTAGCGTAGTGATTGTGGATGCCCGATGCTGTTGAGCAGCGGCGTCATTTGCTGTTCCTCGTGCCAATTTCTTAAACGTTGCAACTCCTAGAAATGCTAAAACAAAGCCGAAAGCAATCCAATCCCGACGTTGGCGACTCGACAATTCATTCCCCTCCTCAAGCTCGGATAATCAGAAATACATTCTTTTCATATTATTTTACCAAAAAAGAGTGATTAAAAACCTATATTGCAAATAAAATTTTTCAGAACATTCAATTTTGACCGAAAAATCATTTTATTTTAAAATATAGGTAAAGGAAGGTGATCCTCAGTGGAGAAAGCGAAGCGTTGGGTAGATGATATGCTTGACCTATATCTCGCTGCGAAACGACTGGGAGATGACACTTGGGCCGAATCTATTATGAATACACTAGAGGCGGGGTACGAAGCGTCGGAGCAAACGAAACAGGCACGTGAAGAATCGATGCGAGAAAAGCGTATGCTTGAAATAGATGCCCGTCTAACTGAATTAAGAAAAGAATTTGAACAAGCGACATCTGTCAAGACGCGTCAACAGTTATATGAAGTGGCAATCAAGCTTCAGGTCGAGCGAGCACAGTTGGAAGAGGAGCGGAAACGACACCGTGACTCCATCAATCAATCATAAAAGAGACCCGTCATCGACGGGTCTCTGTCTGTCTTACACGTGTGCATGAATATTTGATGCGAGTGTTGTGAGTTCTTCAGACGTGAACGCATCGTTTTGTGTGATCCATTTTGCGCCGAACCCATCTTCGTGTCCGAAACGCGGGATTAAATGAATGTGGAAGTGATAGACCGTTTGCCCAGCAACTTCTTCGGCATTAGATAAAACGTTCATTCCGATTGCACCCGTCTCGCGTTGAATCGCTTTGGCAATGGTCGGAACGCGTTTAAAGACGTCCGCTGCGACATCTTCAGGTAGTTCGTAAACGTTTTTCGCATGATGTTTTGGGATAACGAGCGTGTGCCCTTTCGTCACTTGAGAGAGGTCGAGAAAAGCGACGACCGCTTCATCTTCATATACCCGATAGGATGGAATTTCTTGTTGCGCGATTTTACAAAAGATACAGTTTGAATCAGTATGCATCTGTATGCCTCCATTCTAAATGTCGTTTCCGTTCCATCATAACATGGAAGTTCGGGCGCAAGAACGATAGGAAGAGAGATTGATTCCTTCTATAATAGAAGACAGAAAGGAGGTGGGGATATGTCGTATACAAGAAGTCGTAAAAAAGACGGGCGCCGAAAGATTGTAACCATGTCATCTGTAATAGCTATTTTAGTAGGATCCATTGTTTTCTATATATATGCGTATAAGCCGGCGGCGGAACAAGACAAGATTCATGTCGCATTCAAAGAGGCCTTATTAGAAGAAGACCGTACTTTCTTTGAGGAGAAAGTCGAATACCTTGGAGAGCCCTTATCGCGAGCGGAGGCCTTGCGATTCATGGGGTGGTTGAATGATGAGAAATCCATTCGAGGAGAAGCGATCGCAGAAGTTGCGAAGGACCGTGCGAACCGAGCGTCAGGTTTGGAAACAGAAGGACTCTTTCGTTTGATCGATACGGGAGAAGGAAAGTATGGATTTTCTGACTATCGCATCGAACTGCTCCCTCAACGGATTGACGTGACTTCGGACTTGGCATTGACGAATATTTGGATTGATGGGCAACAAGAGGGGCGAATCGATGAGGCCAATGGAACGCTATCATTTGAAAAGATGCCAGGTCGATATGATGTCAAAGCGGTAGCGGTCACCAATGGAGAGACGGTCACTGAGACGGAAACGATTCAATTGATTTCCTCGAAATCGATTGAATATGCCCTCATGCCCGAATCGAGCGAGACCATTGCTGGACAATTCGACTTGAAGCGGGCTGAATTGATTGAAATTGAAGTGGAGGCGCAAACGGGTCACTCACTCGAAACAGTTGATGCTTTAATCGGACAGTCCGGTCAGCAGGTGCAAGAAACGCTTGGTGAACCAATTGAAAAGCGCGAAGGGAAATGGGACTACGAACGATTGACCGTCACGTTTAAAGGTAAGAAAGTCGAATCGATTCAAGTCGACCTCGACAAACGTCCGGATGATTTGATTGCTCTTCTCGGTGAACCGAAAGCGAAATCGGAACATCGGCTCGGAACAGAGTGGGATTACGGTCAATCCTTTTTCGAATCGTTCTTTACATTCTTTGGACTTGAGACCGAGAAACAGTTTATCGAAAAAAATGACGCGATGTATTTACTGATTCAATGAAAAAAGAGGGACATTCCATAATGGAAGCCCCTCCTATACATAACATGATTATGCCTTACGCATTGATTTCATAACGAACGATACGATCAAGATCAGGATAATCGCACCGATAAGAGCTGGAATAATCGCGATGTCCGCAACGATCGGTCCGAAGTCACCAAAGATCATTCCACCTAACCATGCACCGATGATACCCGCGATGATGTTACCAATGATTCCACCTGGTACGTCCTTACCTAAAATCAATCCTGCTAACCAACCGATGATACCCCCGATAATCAAATAAAGAATAAACCCCATAAATCATTCTCCTTCCTCTGTTTTCCCATTGTTCTTTACAACGATTTTGTGGAACAATGGAAGTATTGATGTTTTATTTTAAAATGCCTTACAGTTCAGATTATTCCCATGTGACAACATTTAAAACATATACCACGAAAAAAAGTTGAAAATGAAAGGTGTGGTTTTCATGCTGCACGTCGATCGATTGAACGGCGGATACCTCGGTAAACAAGTTTTGCATGACGTTTCGTTTGAAGTGAAAAAAGGAGAGCTCGTCGGTTTGATAGGGCTAAACGGGGCTGGAAAATCGACGACAATCAAACACATTTTGGGGCTACTGTCACCCCTATCCGGAAAAATCGAAATTGATGGAGAGACTCTAGATTCTTCAGAAAAAAAGTATCGTAAGAAAGTGAGTTACATACCAGAGACGCCGATCTTATATGAGACGTTAACCTTACAAGAACATATTGAATTGATGGGGAAGGCATATGATGTAAACCCGGACGATTTGGCTGCTCGTACGAAGCGTTTGGCGAAAGAAATGCGAATGGAAAAGCAACTTGCCTGGTTCCCTTCCGTTTTTTCAAAAGGAATGCGTCAAAAAGCGATGATTTTGTGTGCGCTTGTGACGAAAACGCCCCTTTTAATTGTCGATGAGCCATTTGTCGGACTCGACCCGTTAGCGATTCGTCAATTGCTTCAGTTGTTTGATGAGTATAAACAAGACTGTGCGATTCTAATGTCTACGCACATTCTCGAAACAGCGGAGCGACACTGTGATCGCTTCGTGTTCCTCCATCAAGGTGAAGTCATCGCCAGCGGAACAGCCGCAGAGTTGCGTGAAACGTATCGATTATCTGCAGAGGCGACACTGGATGACATTTACGTAGAAGCGATCGCTTCGGAGGAGCGATTGTCATGAATCGATTTACAGCAAGGCTCGGAAACTGGATGGAAGAGGTCGTCAAGTACAGTCGCTACGTTGCGAACGGAGGACTATTGTTCACGCTCTACTTCACCTTGATTTACGGGGCGTTCGTCTATAACAACTTTTTGGAACGAATCGATGGGACATTCCCGGGTGTATGGATTGCCGCGGTGGTCCTCTTAATCATGCCTCTCGGTCATCGGCCACGAACGTTTATTCAAGAGGCGGACCAAGTGTTTTTACTTCCGGAGTTAGGGGACATACGACCGTATATGATTGGAGTCCGTTTGTTTAATCTCGTCTTTGCGGCACTGCGTGGATTGCTCGTCCTCCTTGTCTTGTTACCGCTTCTCGTACGAACAGAGAGTTCTTCGAGTATCGAAGTGTTATCTTTTGTCGTGACGATGGTGCTGTTATCAGCTGCAGGGCGATTGGCGAAAGTAGAAGGAGTGCGCGAATGGACAATCCTGCCGTTTGCGCTCGGAAGTGGATTCTTATTATTGATGGATTGGACGCAGTGGGCATGGATCCCAGCGTTTGCTCCTTTTATTCTCTTACATCTAAAGCGAAATGAGCGGATTCCGCTTCTACATTGGTTGACACTCGAAGAGAAAAGTCGGGCTCAGTTTGAACGAGTGATCAGTTGGTTCGTCGATTTGCCGACCTTAAAAGAAGAGGTTCGAGAACGCCGTCTCATCACACGACTTTTGGATAAGCGGGTCCTCCAACACGTGGACGCTTCGCGTTATGTGTATGGTCTTCGCATTATCCGTTCGAATGATTCGCTTGATTTGATTCTTCGTTTGACTGTGGTGGCGCTCATTGTGATGTGGATGTCGGGAGGTTGGTATGTCGGGTTCGTCACACCGCTTTTCGTAGGATTGACGGCGTTACAGCTCGTTCCGTTGTTTAAACGGTTAGAGGCGGTTTCCATCGTTTCCTGGCTACCGATTACGCGTGATGAGCGGATTGAAGGGTACTCGTGGTGGGCGCTACGACTACTTGTCATCCAGTCTATCGTTCTGGTGATTGCATCTGTCGCTTTCGGCGCCACGTGGGATGCAGCGGTTGGATTGGTCTTGTCAATCGTAGTCATTCGTTACTATTTAAGACGATTGAAGTAAAAATATCTTTCATTGATGTTCGTAAAACAATGGACGGACGAGGGGATTCAAACAAAACCTCGTTCGTTTTTCATTTTGTTTTGAATCAGAAAGGAATCTTGAAACGGAAAGAAAAAGAGGCTGATCACCGTCGTTCAGTGACCAACCTCTTATCTGTTAAAAAGTTTGAAGTTATTTTTTCGGTGACATGACCGATACGCTCGAACCGAGAATCTTCGGAAGGCGTCCTGGTTTCTCTGTCGTTTCTTCAACTTCACCGTATGCCGATACACCGTGTTCTGCGATATCGAGACCGACATCTTCTTGTTCTTCAGTGACGCGGAGTCCGATTGTCACGTCGAGGAGTTTCAAGAAGGCGTAACTTCCACCACCCGCGATGACCATTGCGATCAACACACCGAGTGTCTGAACGCCGAGCTGTGTCAATCCGCCGCCGTAGAAGAGTCCGGCAGAACCGATTCCTGTGATTTCAACGAGTCGAGGAGAAGCGAAGAAGCCAAGTGCGAGTGTACCGATGATTCCGGCCACCCCGTGTACCGAGAAGGCGCAAAGTGGATCATCCACATATTTCGCCATCAAGATGCTCGTTCCGTATGTTGCGACCGAGGCGATTGCACCGATGACGACGGCTGCCCATGGCTCCACGAATGCACATGCCGCTGTGATGGCGACGAGTGCCCCGAGAACACCGTTGACGATTGTCGGGATGTCCGCTGTTTTCCGATGGAGCATGACGATACCAAGGGCGCCAAGTGCACCTGCTGCTGTTGCAAGCATAGTAGTCAACGCCACGTAACCAAAGAATCCGTCAGCGACCGACATCGTCGAAC
This sequence comes from Exiguobacterium sp. s63, assembly GCF_018617335.1. Taxonomy (GTDB): domain Bacteria; phylum Bacillota; class Bacilli; order Exiguobacteriales; family Exiguobacteriaceae; genus Exiguobacterium. The sequence goes on from NZ_JACSKB010000002.1 coordinate 34,698, forward strand.
CAGCATTGAAGCCGAACCAACAAAGCCAAAGCACGAGTCCACCTACGACTGTCAACACGTGGTTATGACCAGCGAGTGATTCCGTCTTACGACGTGGTTTTAGGATAATTGTCGCCATGAGAGCCGCCATCCCACCTTGAAGGTGAACGACTGCCGAACCTGCGAAGTCTTGCATCCCCATCGAACCAAGCATTCCGCCAGCCCACACTGAGCGTGCGACGATCGGGTAGAGGATGGCAACGAAGAAGATACCGAAGAGAACGTAGGCAGATAGCTTAGCCCGTTCCGCAAATCCACCCCACGCGATGGCGAGAGATACTGCAACGAATGATAACTGGAATAAGAATTTGATGTCGATTGAAACATTTGCCCACTCGAGGCTTGAGAACGATCCGTTTAAGAAGAACCCTTCTGTCCCGAACCAAGTTGTCCCGTCACCGAATGAGAGGCCGAATCCGACTGCCCAAAAAGCGAGTGCTGCCACAGAGAGGCTGATAATTTGTTTGACTGCGACGTGACCGGCGTTTTTCGCCCGGAGCGTCCCTGTCTCGAGTAATCCGAAACCTAATTGCATCGTCAATACGAGCAATGCAGCGATGAGTACATACAGCGTGTCCATATAAAAAAGAATATCTTCCATGTTCATGCCCTCCTTTTTCTTAGGTGCTTTTTAAAAGTTGACTTCAGTGTAAAACGAAAATTTCATGCTGGATTGCAATTTGTCAGATTATCTGACATAGTTTTTTTATTAAGGAGGGCGAGGACGAATGGACTATAAATCGAAGAAAGTAATCGGGATGGGCGTCGTGACTGAGTTGACGGGACTTTCTGAGCGTCAGGTCCGCTATTATGAAGAAAAAGGTCTCGTCTTTCCTGAACGCACGAAAGGCGGGTCACGTAAATATTCTTTCCATGATGTGGAGCGTTTAGTAGAAGTGGCGACCAAGTTAGAGGACGGTTGGCGAATCCAAGATATTAAAGAGCGCGAACGACGATTGTCGGCGAAGCAGCGTGATGATTTGATTCGCGGTCAGTTGAATTCTGCCTTCCGAACATTTCCGACAAAAAAATGACACAAAGAAAACACAATGAAAATGCTTCACATTAGCATAATTCTAATTAATTTCTGTATAATGTTTTTGAGTTCACAAACACGAGAATAAAGAGTGTAGGAGAAATTTAGAGGGGAATGACGCGACGTATGAACGATACTATTTTAAAAGCGTTTAAAGGAGAGGCGACAGATTATGTACCTGTCTGGTATATGCGCCAAGCCGGACGCTACCAACCGGAATATCGAGAGATTAAAAAGACGAGGTCACTATTCGAGATCACGCATGATCCTGAACTTTGTGCATATGTCACGGAACTTCCGGTGAAACAACTCGGAGTCGACGCGGCCATTCTTTATAAGGATATTATGACGCCACTTCCGTCAATGGGAGTCGATGTCGAGATTAAGAGCGGAATCGGGCCGGTGATTGACAATCCCTATCGTACAATGGAAGATGTGGAACGTTTAAAACCGTTAAACCCAGAGGATATCTCATACGTCTTCGACACAATTCGTTTGTTGCGAGAACGATTAGAAGTACCGCTGATCGGCTTTTCAGGCGCACCGTTCACATTGGCAAGCTATATGATTGAAGGTGGTCCTTCACGGAACTACCATCGCACGAAAGCACTCATGTATGCAGAACCGGACGTGTGGAATGCGTTGATGGAAAAACTCGGTGACATGGTCATCACCTATGCGAAGGCACAAGCGGATGCTGGCATCCAAGCGTTCCAACTGTTTGATTCATGGGTCGGGACACTCAGCCGTAAAGATTATGCGCGTTATATCAAACCAACCACGGAACGAATCTTCAAAGAATTGCGTTCGCTCGACATTCCACTCATCATGCATGGTGTCGGTGCGAGTCACCAAGTCGAAGAATGGCACGATCTTCCGCTTGACGTGGTCGGGCTTGACTGGCGCCTATCGGTACAGGAAGCGCGCGATCGTGGAATCACGAAAGCGGTTCAAGGAAACTTAGACCCTTCATTCTTATTAGCTCCTTGGCCGGTCATCGAAGAGAAGGTAAAAGAAATTTTGGATGAAGGAATGAAGCAACCAGGATACGTCTTCAACTTGGGACATGGGGTGTTCCCAGAAGTCGATCCAGCCGTTCTCGTCAAATTGACGGCATTCATTCACGACTACTCACGCGAAAAAATGGGAGGCAACTGATCATGAAAACAGTCGGACTACTTGTCATGGCGTACGGCACACCGTACAAGCCGGAAGATATCGAACGTTACTATACGCACATTCGTTACGGACGCAAGCCATCACCGGAAGCGCTCCTTGATTTGACAGAACGCTATGAAGCGATTGGTGGTGTATCTCCACTCGCAAAAATCACGATCGATCAAGCGGAGACGCTTCGTGACATCTTGAATGAGCGTCATGCTGGTGAAATCGAGTTTAAACTGTATATCGGATTGAAACATATCGAGCCATTCGTTGAAGATGCGGTCGCGCAAATGGCGAACGACGGCATTAAAGAGGCGGTATCCGTTGTCTTGGCACCACATTACTCATCGTATAGCGTCAAATCATATAACGGTCGTGCCCACGAAGAAGCGGCGAAGTATGGCATCGAAATTCGTTCGGTCGACTCATGGTATGACGAACCGAAATTCATTAACTGGTGGGCGGAAGCAATCAAGGAAACGTTTGCGAACTTGCCTGTACCTGCTGAAAAAGCATGTCTGATTGTGTCGGCACATAGCCTTCCTGAAAAAATCTTGGCTGGGGGCGACCCGTATCCAGATCAATTGAAAGAAACAGCGGATAAAATTGCCCAAGCGACAGGCGTACCGAATGTTGAGGTCGGTTGGCAGTCAGAGGGGAACACGCCAGATCCTTGGATTGGGCCGGATGTTCAAGATTTGACGGCTGAACTTTATGAAAAGCATGGCTACGAGGCGTTTGTTTATACACCTGTTGGTTTTGTTGCAGATCATCTCGAAGTATTGTTCGACAACGATGTCGAATGTAAAGTCGTATGTGATCGCCTAGGCGTTCATTACGCACGTCCAGCAATGCCAAATGCAGAGCGAAGCTTCATCGAAGCCATCGCGGATCGAATGGAAAGCGTGATTGTACATCATGCGTAAATTCACGATTGTCGGTGGTGGGATCACAGGTCTCACCGCCGCTTTTTATGCAGAGCGTTATTTGCCGGAAGACGTGACCATCACGTTGCTCGAGGCGACCGATCGCCTCGGTGGAAAGATTGATACGTATGAAACGGGCGAATTTGCGGTTGAACGTGGACCGGATTCGTACGTTTTTCGAAAGACTGCGATGACGGAATTAATTGAAGATGTCGGTTTAGGTGATGAACTCGTTCGCAATGGTGTCGGTCAGGCTTACGTCCTTCATCATGACGGACTTCATCCGATTCCAAAACAGACAGTGATGGGGATCCCGCTCGACGTCAATGCGTTTCGTGAGACGACATTACTTTCTGAAGAAGAGCACGAAGCGTTGAAACACATGTTGCTGACGCCACCTGATGTAGAAGTGCCAGACTCGGATGTCTCACTTGGTCTTTATCTTCGTGAGCGTGTCGGAGACCCGATCGTCGACCGCTTGATTGAACCGTTGCTCTCTGGCATCTATGCCGGAGACATCGATCAAATGAGTGCGATGTCGACATTCCCACAGTTCATCGAGGGAGAAAAGAAATACGGGAACTTATATGAAGGGATGCGTCATCTACGTCCCGAACAACGAGTCGCGGAAGTCGGGGCGAAAAAAGTAGGTCAGTTCGCTTCATTGAAACGAGGACTCAAATCACTGACGGACCGTCTGGCCGAACGATTGGAACGGACGGAAATCGTATTGAACTGTTCCGTCGAGCAAGTGTCCGAGCGCGAGGACGGATACCGTCTCTTCACGAATCGTGGAGACATTGATACGGACCATCTTGTATTGACGGTCCCACCACGTCTCATTCGTCAGTTCCTCCCGAAAGTCGACAGTGACTTTTTGGCAGATATGAAACCACATGCGACGGCGACCTGTTCGCTAGTCTTCAAAAAAGAAGATATTGAACTTCCATTTGTCGGTACGGGATTCGTGACGAGTCAGGAAGCGAACGTGACGATTACGGCATGTACGTTCATCGACCAAAAATGGCCACATGCCGTACCAGAAGGATATCACGTCCTCCGTGTCTTTTTAGGCCGCCCTGGAGCGGATGACATCGTGGAGGCATCGGATGAAGAAATTATTGAGACGGCGCTGCATGACCTTCGTGGTCTCATGCATATCCACCGTGAACCCGTTCAAACGGTCGTTAGTCGTCTACGCGACGGCTTACCGCCTTATGCGGTCTTTCATGCCGATCGTGTCAAAGCACTCCGTGCCGAGATGAGTCGAATTTATCCTGGGGTCATTCTCGCCGGGATTGCCTATGATGGAATCGGGATGCCGGATTGCGTGAAGAGTGTACATGAACAAGTGAAGGCATTAAGTGAAAAAATTGAGATTTGATGAAGGGAGGGTTCGGATTGTTCCGAAGCCCTTTCTTTTTGTTATAGTTAGAAGCGAAAGAGAAAAAGGAGTGATGGAAGATGGCAACGTATAAACTTTTTGTATCAGACATGGACGGTACGATTTTGCACAACCACACCAAGATTGCGAATGAGACGGCAGAAATCGTTCGTGAAGCAGAAGCAGCAGGGATTCGCTTTGCGATTGCGACGGGGCGCAACTATGTCAATGCGAAACAAATTTTAGATGAGGTCGGACTCTCTTGCCCAATCGTATCGTCGAATGGGGGGCGCGTGCTCGACACTTCAGGAGAAGTCCTTCACGAAATCGATTTGACGATCGAAGAGGCGCAACAAGTCATCGACGTGCTTCATCAAGATGATAAGTATGCGGACGTCTTTTACGAAATGTATACGGAGGCGGGACTTGTCGCGAGCCGTGGTGATTTGATTGAAGCATCCATGAAAAATTTGAAAGCGAATGGTGACGATCGTTCGCTCGAAATGTATGAATTCTTCAAGAATCGCTATTACGTCAATGAGGACGTCAAAATTGTCGACGACATTGAAACCTTTATCCGGGAAGAGGCGGGGCGTGTCTATAAGTTCATCGCGTTCTCAAGTCATGTCGAGAAGATGAACGGGCTTTGGAAAGAAATCGAAGACCAAGTCGAAGGCGTGTACGTCACGTCTTCAGGGAATGACAACATCGAAGTGATGGCACACGGTGCAGATAAAGGGAACGGTGTGACAAAACTCGCTGAACACTATGGCATCGATTTATCCGAAGTTGTCGTCATCGGCGATAACTTGAACGACGTACCGATGTTCAAAGTGGCCGGCAAAGGGATTGCGATGGGGAACAGCCATGAGGACTTGATTGCCATCAGCGACCATGTCACAGAGCGCCATGATGAGTACGGTGTGGCGAACGCATTGAAGCGCGTGATGACAGGTGAGTGGAAGTAAAAGATTTGTCGAGCGCTCGTCTCGTTTCGTATAATACGAGTAACGAACATTCGACTAGGAGGAAATAAACTTTGAAATTTATTTTTAATCCGGATATCCGCGACCCGAAGATCAACTTGGCGGTTGAAGAGTATATCCTTAAACATTTAAACGTAGACCATGAAGATTACTTCCTGTTCTATATTAACGGTCCGTCCATCATCATTGGGAAGAACCAAAACACATCAGAAGAAGTCAACTTGAAGTACATCGAAGAGAATGGCATCGATGTCGTTCGACGTCTCTCTGGTGGGGGTGCGGTCTATCATGATGAAGGAAACTTGAATTTTAGCTTCATCACGAAAGATGATGGCAACTCCTTCAACAACTATAAGAAATTCACGCAACCGATTGTGGATGCGCTTCGTAACCTCGGTGTCGAGGCAGAAATGACAGGTCGTAACGACATCCAGGTCGGAGAACGTAAAATCAGTGGGAACGCTCAATTCACGACGCGTGGACGCATGTTCAGCCACGGGACGCTCATGTTCAATTCGAACATTGAAGAGGTCGTGAACTCGCTTAACGTATCGGAAGAGAAAATGCGTTCAAAAGGAATCAAGTCAGTGCGTAGCCGTGTGGCAAACATCACTGAATTTTTAGAGCGTGAGATGGAGATGGAACATTTCGTCGAGGCGTTGCTTCATTCGATTTATGACGGAGAACAGCCGGAGCGTTATGTGCTCCGTGACGAGGACTGGGAAATTGTCCATGATATCTCAAAAGAACGCTATGCGAACTGGGATTGGAACTTTGGAAAATCTCCGAAGTTTGACGTCGAGTCGAAACGTCGTTTCCCAATCGGGACAATCGACGTTCGCTTGAACGTCAACAAAGGGACGATCACAGAAGCGAAGATTTACGGTGATTTCTTCGGAGTTGGTGATATCCAAGATGTCGAGCAAGCGCTCGTAGGGACGCGTTTTGAACGTGCAGCCATCCGTGAGCAATTGATGCAACTCGATTTGAAACATTACTTCGGAAATGTCGAGCTCGAGGAATTAGTCGATTTAATCAGTTAAGATAGTGAGGACGATCTCTGCGGAGGTCGTCTTTTTTGGCAGTTTCGTGAACGTTGAACGAACGGATTGCACCTCAATGGGAGAAGGCGTATCATAATTTGTGCAAGCGCTTTCGTAGAGGCTGATGAAAAATAGGAGGAATCACTATGTATCGAAGGCTCAGTGATTGGATGGATCCGAGTCGGATGTGGGTGACGGAACAATCGACGTTTGAACGGGCTGTTAAGGCGATTGGACTAGAGTTAGAACGGAAAAAGATTGTCGATTCTTCATTTACGCGAGTCGTTCTCGATCAAGAAACAATCATGCCGTCGGGCGTAAGTGATGTGGCCGAGCCGATTGCGGTCATTGATGTTCCCATCTCCATAGCGAAGCAAGATGGCATTTCCCTTCTTCATTTGTTGAACCCATGTGAAGTAAGAACGATTACGGGAGAATCGATTTATGCGAAAGTCATGTTATTGATTACGGCTACGACAGAAATGAAAAAACAAACGTATCATAAATTGATTGATGATTTGCTTATGGATGATGAAGCGCTTCAGGCACTTGTGCAGATACAAAGTCGTGCCGGACTATTCCATTTGCAGATGAACTTTTTGGAAGCGTTTTCTTATTGAAACATTTCATGTACAATAGAAGTAATTGAAAAGAGCGCGGGCAACGTGCTCTTTTTTATGGCTCAAAAGTGAATCATCATTCATTTAAAGGGGGATTACCATGGCAAACTTAGTCAAGTCACTACAAGAAGTAGTGGCCACTCACCCGCAGAAAGCAGCGTACGTGTTTGGGGAAGACACGGTGAGTTACGGACAGTTTTATGGGCAAATCAAGGCGATGGCATCGACACTTGAACAAAAAGGGATCGGACAAGGCGATCATGTCGCTCTCGTACTCGGTAACAGTCCTGCGTTCTTGATTGCATACTTTGCCGTCTTGTCACGTGGAGGGGTCGTCATTCCGATCAACCCTACATACACACCAGATGAAATGGCCTACATTCTTCTCGATGGGGACGTCAAAGGAATCGTTGGGTTGTCACCGCTCGTCGCACAGGCGGAGGCGGCACTCTCGAAATTGCCACAATTGAAACTCGTGATTTCTGTTCCATATGCTGATGTTCCGGCGCTGAAACGTGATGGCGAAATAGAATTCATCCCATTCGCAGAAGCGTTTGCTGAATCAGAGGGGACATTGATCGAAGTGGACGAAGATGAAGTCGCCGTCATCCTCTATACGAGTGGGACGACCGGGAAGCCAAAGGGCGCATTATTGACGCATCAAAACCTGTTCTCGAATGCGCATTCCATCGGGGAGTATTTGGACATCACACCAGAGGATAAAGCGTTAGCGGCATTGCCGATGTTCCACGTCTTCTGTTTGACGGTCATTGTGAATGCACCACTCCTTCGTGGGGCGACGATTGTCATCTTACCGAAATTTTCACCACAGGACGTGTTTGACTTAGTACCGAAACATCGCGTGACGTTCTTTGCAGGAGTGCCGACGATGTATAACTTCTTGCTTCAGACCGCGATGAAAGTGCCGGCGTATACGTCTGCGTTGAAACACGTTCGTGTATTTGTTTCGGGAGGGGCAAGTTTGCCCGTTCAATTGCTTGAGTCGTTTGAAAAAACATTTGAGTGTAAAATTCTAGAGGGGTACGGCTTGTCTGAGGCATCACCGGTTACTTGCTTTAACCCACTTCATGGGGAGCGCAAAGCTGGGTCGATCGGCCCTTCAATCGTTCATGTCGAAAACAAAGTCGTCGACGAGCTTGGGGAAGAAGTCGGCGTCGGTGAAGTCGGGGAATTGATCGTACGAGGACCGAACGTCATGAAAGGATATTACAAATTACCGGAAGAGACGATGATGACACTTCGGGACGGATGGCTCTATACGGGTGACTTGGCGCGCCGTGACGAGGATGGTTACTTTTATATTGTCGATCGGAAAAAAGACATGGTCATCGTTGGAGGCTATAACGTATACCCTCGTGAGGTAGAAGAGGTCCTCTACCAACATCCTGAAATCGTAGAAGCCGCAGTTATCGGTGTGCCGGACGCGGAACAAGGGGAAGCGGTAAAGGCATTCGTCGTCACGAAACATGAAGGGGTGACGAAGGAGGATATTCTTGCCTATACAAAAACGAAGTTAGCAAAATATAAACAACCGACCTACATCGAAATAATCGAAGAGCTTCCACGAAATACGACCGGTAAGATTTTACGAACGGTCTTGAAGAGCGAAGCATTCCAAAATAGTTGAGTAGAGAAGGGCGACCTCGTGTCGCTCTTTTATATTCTTTTTATTTGACACTGTTACGGGGTAGGGGTATATTGATGGTGAGGTGATCAACATGGATGAATTTTTACATGACCAACCACTCGTTCCGCGTGATGATGCCGAACGGGAGGCACTCGGGAAACGTCTAAAACGAATCGAAGGACAAGTTCGGGGGATTCAAAAGATGGTCGAGAACGACCGCTATTGTGTCGATATTTTGACACAGACGTCAGCTATTCAGGCCGCTCTGAAACAAGTCGAGATGCAACTGTTAGAACGTCATATGCGCAAGTGTTTGGTTCATGCAAGCGAGACGGAAAACATGGAACCTTACATTGATGAATTGATGACGATCGTCAGCCGCATCAAAAAATAAGGAGGGATGTCATGAAAACCGTTGAGTTATCCATACAAGGCATGACCTGTGCGGCTTGTTCGGCACGAATTGAAAAAGTGTTGAACAAGATGGACGGAGTGGAAGCGACGGTGAACCTTCCGCTCGAGACGGCAACGATTCGTGTCGATGAAGGCATTACAGAAGAAGAGCTGATCGCGAGGATCGAAAAAATCGGATATGGAGCCGAGCCGAAAGTAGAGATGGCACCGCCGCATGATCTGCGCCCATTGCAACGGAAAGTCATCATCTCTGCAATGTTGTCGGCACCATTACTCCTCGTCATGTTGACGCATATCCCGGGACTCGGATTTCATGCACCATGGCTGATGAACCCATGGTGGCAATTCGCCCTGGCGACACCCGTCCAGTTTTGGATCGGGGCGCAGTTTTATCAAGGGGCATATAAGAGCTTGAAGAGCGGTTCGGCGAACATGGATGTGCTCGTCGCGACGGGGACATCGGCAGCATACTTCTACTCCATTTTTGAAATGATTGTGCACCCGATGAACCCACATCTCTATTTTGAGACGAGTGCCGTCCTCATCACGCTCGTCTTACTCGGGAAGTGGTTAGAAGGACGAGCGAAAGAGAAGACGACCGATGCGTTGAAATCACTCTTGTCGCTTCAGGCGAAAGAAGCGATCCTGTTTGTTGATGGTGAAGAACGATCTGTCGCTGTTGAACTCGTCAAAGCAGGAGACGTTCTCGTCGTGCGTCCGGGAGAGAAAATTCCAGTCGATGGACGAATCATCGAGGGAGAGACGGTCATCGATGAATCGATGTTGACAGGAGAATCGATTCCTGCCGAGAAAACAATCGATGCTGAAGTCGTCGGAGGAACAATCAATCAGTCCCATCGTATTCTCATGCGTGCGGAACGAGTCGGGAAAGAGACGATGCTCGCTCAAATCGTACGTGTCGTCGAACAGGCACAAACGGATAAGGCGCCGATTCAACGACAGGCTGACCGCATCTCGGGCGTCTTCGTGCCGATTGTCGTAGCCATCAGTGCCCTTACGTTCGTGGTCTGGGCGTTCCTTTTAAATGATATCGATACGGCCATTCGAGCATCGATTGCCGTACTTGTCATCGCTTGTCCGTGTGCTCTCGGTTTGGCAACGCCGACATCGATTATGGTCGGAACGGGACGAGCGGCAGAACAAGGTGTGTTGTTCAAAGGTGGCGGGCAACTCGAATCACTCAATGAAGCAAACATCGTCGTTTTTGATAAGACAGGGACATTGACGAACGGGACACCGGAAGTGGTGGAAACGTTCGGAGATGAAACGATGCTCCGCCGTGCCGTCATGGCAGAACGCCAATCGACGCATCCTTTGGCAGCTGCCATCGGTCGGGAAGTCGGCGACGGTGTCGTGACAAAAGTGGAAGAGTTGGCCGGACGAGGAGTCAAAGCGGTCGTTGATGGGAAAGAACTCATCATCGGGTCTGTTCGAATGATGGAAGAGCTCGGATACAAATTGCCAGATTGGTCGATGCGGGCGATGACCCCGGTCTACGTTGCGGATGAGAGCGGGATTGTCGCGGCGTTCGGGCTACAAGATCAATTGAAACCGAAAAGTCGTGAAGTCGTGCAAGCCCTTAGTCAAACGCGTGACGTGTACGTCTTGACGGGTGATCGGAAAGAAGTCGCCTACGCGATTGCCGACGAACTTGGCATCCCTCATCATCAAGTGATTGCCGAAGTCCTTCCAGTTGAAAAGGCGGACCAAATTGAACGCTTGAAGCAATCAGGTCGCGTCGCCATGGTAGGGGACGGCATGAACGATGCCCCGGCTCTTGCGGTGGCGGACGTCGGGATCGCATTCGGAAGTGGTACGGATGTCGCGCTCGAGGCGGCAGATGTTACAATTGTAGGGCAAGACATTGAAGGCGTGAGTCGAGCGATGAATATGAGCCGGTTGACGATGAAGAACATTCGTCAAAACTTGTTCTGGGCCCTTGCCTATAATAGTCTTGGCATCCCGGTCGCTGCAGCGGGGTTACTTGCCCCTTGGATTGCTGGAGCGGCGATGGCGTTCAGTTCGGTGTCTGTCGTCTTGAACGCATTACGATTAAAAACACAAGGAGGATCATCATGAAAGAAACAACGTTAACAGTAGAAGGTATGACATGTAATCACTGCAAAGCTGCCGTTGAGGGGGCATTGAATGAATTGAACGGTGTCGAATCAGCGACGGTATCGCTTCAAGAGCATCGAGTCGACGTAATTCATCAAGATTCTGTCTCACTTGAAGCGATGGTGGAGGCAGTCGAAGAGCAAGGATACGATGTAAAAGCATAACGATGCATAAGTCCCGAGTGAAATCGGGACTTTTTTTGTGGTATTCAATGGATTAGATATATGCTATATTTAAGTTGATAATGAGAATCGGTATCAACGGGAGGCGAACATCATGGAATTAATCATGATCAGTGGAGTGTTGGCGTTGATTAGTGGGGGCGCGGCATTTTTGACGCAACAGTTACGAACAAATTCAGTGCGGTGAAGAAGGTGCGATTTCGTTGCCTTCTTTTTTCTTTGACTTCATTTCTTTCCCATCATTTCACGACAATTGTTTGATATGATGAGAAAAAACGTGTTGAGGTGACTTGAATGTATACAATCTACTTAGTCGACGATGAAGCAAACTTAAACAAAATGCTCGTCACGTATCTAGAACAAGAAGGGTATAACGTCCGCTCATTTGCGGACGGGACATCTGCACAAGAAGCGATTCCGGACCAGCCAGATTTATGGGTGCTCGATATCATGTTACCGGACTTAGACGGGTTCCAACTGTTAAAACAAATCAAAGCCGTGAATGCGAATACGCCGACGATTTTCATCTCGGCGCGCGATGAAGATATCGACAAAATCATCGGACTCGAGATGGGTTCGGATGACTATATCGCTAAACCGTTCCTTCCTAGGGAACTTGTCATCCGCGTCAAAAAGCTGATTGATCGGGTCTATGGTTCGAAATCGAACGAGCATATCGAATACGGCGAGTACACCATTTATCCGGATAAACGTCTGATCAAGCACGGAGACGAAGAAATTGATTTGACTTCGAAAGAATTCGATTTACTTCTTCTCTTCCTCGAACATCCTGGCTCCGCCTTGTCTCGTGAGCAGATTTTAGAAGGCGTTTGGGGGAACGATTACTTCGGATCGGATCGCGTCGTCGATGATTTGGTGCGTCGTGTCCGAAAGAAATTGCATCGCCTTGAGCTCGAAACGCTTTACGGTATCGGCTACCGTCTCGTCAGACCATGATGGACGCGCTTAAACCGAAGCGTCTCATGTGGAAGATTTGGGTACTGATCTTACTCATTATCGTGACCCTCGCGCTCATGATTTTAATCACAGTCCGCTCATCCATTACCCAATTCATCGATGAGCAAGTGTATGAGACGTTACGAGATGTGGACTATTATTTAGGGAATACGAATGAGCTAGAAAACTATCCCCAAAACCCGATTGAGTATGACCGACGCCAACAAGAGTCCCGTTCGGTCAACCAATTGATTTTTCTCCCGAACGGACGAATCATCTACGGATCGGCACCGCTTGAATTGACGAACCGGATGTATCAGGAGGCGTTAAATCAAAACGGACAAGTCGAACGGTACCAGACGACGATTGACGGGGAAGACGTCTATTACATCATTCGTCAAAATGAATACGATGGAACGATCGTGTATCAGGCCTCTTATGCCTGGGATGCTTATCGTCGTGAACTGGTGTCGACATTATATTGGCGAATATCGATTCTAATTGGGATCATCAGCCTGTTGTCACTGATTCCAGCCTTGCTGATGTCACGTCAATTGACAAAACCAATCGTAGAGATGGAACGAGCCGTTGAGAAAATTTCGAATCGCCAGTGGGAGACGGCCTTGCCGTTAGATCGTCAAGATGAGCTCGGTCAGTTGGCTCATTCGATTGATGCCATGCGTAAGGAATTAAAAGAGCAGGATTTGGCGCAACAAGCGTTGCTTCAAAACATATCGCACGATTTAAAGACACCGATCATGGTCATTCGTGGATACGCCCAATCGATCGGCGATGGTATTTATCCGACGGGGGACTTAAAAGGTTCTTCTGAAGTCATTGATGAAGAGGCATCTCGACTCGAAAAGAAAGTCGTCGACTTGTTATACGTCACAAAACTAGAATATTTCAAGGGACAGGAAACAAAACTCGAACCAATCAATCTCGATAAGTTGATGGAACTGCTCGTCGCACGCTTTAAACTAAGAGGTGAGCTCGATTGGGAAATCAACGGTGAAGGTGGAGAGATGCTTGGTGACGGAGAACAAATCCGGGTTGCGTTTGAAAACGTCCTAGATAACGCGCTACGTTATGCAGAGACGTGCATCCGGATTGACCTAAAAAGAGATGAGTCCGGCGTGGAAATCATCATCTTTAACGACGGACCACCGGTGGATGAGAGTTTAGATTTATTCCATCAGTTCTCAAGAGGGAAACAAGGGAAGTTCGGACTCGGTCTGTTCATCGTCCAGCGAATTGTGACGCTTCACACAGGAGAAGTGTCTTTACGGAATACAGGAGACGGAACAGCTGTGCGATTTTACTTTCCGCGACTCAAACCGAACCAATCTTTAAAATCTAATGCTTAATCTTCAAAACCAGCCAGGAAACGGCTGGTTTTTTCGTGGGAAATAGATGAAAGCTCGTTTGCGACCAAGTTGAAATCCTGGTATGAATGTCATGTAAGCCATTATATACGTTATGGGGGATGAAAAGATGAGTAGATTGACCAATGAAACGCGAGCTTTAATTCCTGTATTTAATGAGTTTGGCGAAGCCGAGACACTTGTGTATCAGCCAGAGGGAGTCATGCGCATGAAAGGGTCACCGATCGATCTATTAGAGCATGCATGCCTGTACTATGGTTCGAGCATACAAGGTCGAATCGAAGCGGCACGACATGTCCTCGGACCACATCGAAAGACACCGGTCGTGATGGATTGGCATGCGGATGCTGTCTTCTTTCCGACAATTGCAAAGGAAAGTCCAGACTGCGCATGGATTAATTTTCAGCATGTGACGGCCATCAAGAAAGATGGAAAAGAGACACTCATTCAATTTTTGACAGGTGAATCGGTCAAGGTTCATGTATCCGACCATACAGTATCGAGACAAAAGCAACGGTCAATCGAATTATCATATGCTTTTCAAAAACGTTTCCATGACAGCACATTGCAACACGCTTAAGGATTGAATTCAATCATAAACCCCTCTATGATGAAGAAGAGATATCATATGTGTATTTGCACATCTTCCGAAAGCGAGGGGTTTTTATGTTTTTTGAAAAAATGATTGAGCGAGGGAAACTGGTCATCGTGTTTCTTCTCGTCGCAGTCGTCGTGGGTGTGCTGACATTCTTCCAGCTCCCTAAACGTGAGATTCCGGAAACCGGGATCAATATCGTGCTCGTTCAAACACCTTATCCTGGTGCGACAGCAGAGACGGTGGAACGAAACGTTACCGGTGTATTAGAAGAAGAACTACGTAGTCTAGAAGGGGTAGAGAACGTGACGTCGATTTCGGCTTCAGAGTTCTCAAACATCACGGTGGAGTACGCCGATGGAACCGATCAGGCAGAGTTCCAGGCGAACGTGCGTCAAGCCTTGTCTGACGCGACACCTAAACTTCCAGAAAATGCGCTCGCGCCAACGGTCAACGATTCACTTGGCCAATTACCGGTCGCATCGTACTTATTGACAGCGGATGATCGTGATTCATTCGAGGATGTTCGAGCAGAGATCGAACAACTAGAATCGAAGCTTCTGCGAACAGACGGCGTGACAGGGGTCAACATCAAAGGATTGCCAGAACAGGAGTATGTCGTGTCACTCGACTCTGAAGAGTTGAGCTCACGTCAGCTTGCCTTCCCTGATGTATTGACAGCCATTAACGAAGAATACAAGACAACACCACTCGGTCGTCAATCGACTGAAGAGGGAATTTATCAACTAGCGATCGATAACTTGACGAATGTAGACGATATGGAACAAGTCATTGTCGGTTCATTCAACGGGGAACCTGTTTTGCTTGCAGATGTTGGTACGGTCGAAGAGACAGCGAAAAGTGAAACCGATCTCGTTTCAGTAGACGGAAAGCCGGCTGTTTCGATTACAGTTCCGATTGAATCGGGTCTGGATATTCCAACGATGCAAGATCGTGTCAACGAGGTAGTCGAAGATGGCCTTGGAGACTTAGAAGGTTTTGAACTTGTTCCGTATTATGAACAGGCAAAAGCGGTCGATGCAATCTTCTCGTCATTGACTCGTGAATTCATTGTCGCCATCATTGCGGTTATCGCCGTGACAACGATTGGACTCACGTTCTCTGGTTCACTCATCGTCAGTCTGGCAATTCCGTTGTCGTTCTTGATTGCTTTGATTCCATTACAGTTTACCGGAGTTGACTTGAACCAAATCTCGATTATCGGGGCAATCATCGCCTTAGGGATCTTGGTTGATGATGCAATTGTCGTCAACGATAACATCTTGCGACGGTATCGTAACGGAGACTCGGCCATGCTTGGAGCGGTACGAGGAACGAAAGAAGTGTGGGGCTCGATTGTCACGTCGACACTCGCGGTCGTCTTCGCCTTCCTTCCACTCACTTTATTGTCAGGCGCAAACGGAAACTTCATTCGTGCCTTACCGACGGTTCTTGCGCTCTCCGTATTGGCCTCAATGGTCATCAGTTTGACGCTCGTACCGATTGCACAGTATCGTTTGAATCGTAAAGAAGTGAAAGTCTCAAAACGTGAACCGGGTTGGCTCGGTGGACCGCTCAACCGACTCAGTAATTTCTATGCTGACCGTCTCTTACCGAGCGTCGCGAAGCGTCCATGGACGTTCGGGATTGTCGGGTTTGTTATCACGACTGCATTGTACGGTTTGATTTTACTCACGCCGTTTGAGTTCTTCCCGGCGGCGAACCGCCCAGAAGTCGTGACGAGCGTGACCTTCCCCGTTCAAACCGATTTGGAAGAGACGGAGGCACGTCTTGAAGAAATTGAAGCGAGATTCAAAGAAGAAGAGGGTGTCGTGGAAACATCCGTCTTCGCCGGAGGAGGTCTTCCTAGCTTATTCACAGGTGGACTCGATCAATCTGGTGAAAACACAGGACAAGTGGTCGTTCGTGTTGACAACGAATCAATCGATGCCATCGAATTGATTGATAAGTATACGAACGTGTTGCGTGAAGACTATCCGGACGCCGAAATCTTCTTAGATACGCAACAACAAGGACCGCCGGCATCGGCACCTGTTGAGTTCACGATGCGCAGCGAAACGATTGATCAACTCGTGGCTGCACGTGACCAAGTGAAGGCCGACCTTGAAGAAATTGACGGGGCCATCGTCCTCGATAATATTAAAGAACCGTTCCAAACACTCACATACGAATTAAATCGTGAAGAAATGGCACGGGCCGGCGTGACAGCTAAAACGATCAGTGACCAAATTCGTCTCGTCACAGACGGAGTTCCGATTGGGACATTTGATGACGGTGTGGAACAACGTGACGTGAAAATCGTCATTGATGCAGAGGCGAACCGTGAGGCACTCGCCCTTGACGAGATTTTGGTTCCTGTCGAAACAGAAGCAGGACCTCCGGTTGCACCGCTCAGCACGTTTGTGGCGGAAACAAAAACGGAGCAAATTCAGCAGATTCCTCGTGAGAACGGGGAACGTTCGGTCACACTCCAAATCTATGCGAGCGAAGGCATGGATGAAGAGACGTTTAAACAAGATGTCGAGAAGGTGTTGGATGATGCGAAGTCTGGACTAGAAGATGAAGGCATCACGTTCGATCAGTCCGGGGCGAGCGACACGCAGAACGAGTTCTTCTTAGAACTTGCGACATTGTTCGTCGTCGTCTTGTTCTTGATTTACTTGATCATCGCATTCCAGTTCAACTCACTCTCGTTGCCATTACTTGTCTTGTTCACCATCTATCTCGCAATCGCTGGAGCGGTCGTTGGATTGTTCGTGACACAGACACCGTTCAGTTTCATGGCATCGATGGGGATGGTTTCACTCGCGGGAATCGTCGTTCGAAACGCGGTCGTCTTGTTCGAATTCATTGAACAGCGAATTCGCGACGGACTAGCGGTCACGACCGCCGTATACGAAGCAGGGCGAGCACGGATTCGTCCGATTCTCTTGACGGCACTCACGGCAGTCGTTGCCCTCTTGCCTGTTGCATTGGGTGATGACCCGCTCTTTAAACCGCTTGCGATTGGAATCGTATCAGGGATCTTGTTCTCGACGGTTCTGACGCTAATCCTTGTGCCGGCATACTACTTGATTTTGGCGAAACGTCGTCATAAGGACAAACCATTTACAGAATAATGAAGAGTGAAGATGTGACGCCTAGATGGTGTCACATCTTTTTTTGAACCATTTGTCACATGTTTTGTGGGATGTTGTATGGGTATAATTAGAAGAGAGGTTTTGAACAGTATGGGAGGGAATTGAAGATGAACGATTCATATACTTGGCTCAATCGCCGGAAAGTACGCCCTGCATATAGTGTGACCGGGAGCCGCTCGTGGTCGAGTGAGCGTGTCGTTCGACCAGATCGTGCTCGAGGGAAAATGGTACGTGATGTGAAGCGTGTACGTCGACCATATGTGGACGAATACGGCAATCGACGTTGGACGACGGGGCGTGTCGTCGTCACAGACGCATCACGCAAGGCACGTGCTCATGGACATGGTGATTCAGCCGTACAACTTGAGTTCTCAACGCCAACGCCATATGAGCGTGTGAAAGAGATGATTCCAACGAAACGAGTGCTCGTTCCAGTCGTTGCTGGACTTGCGGTGGTCGGTGGGATTGCCGGCGTTGCCTATGCACTTCGTAAAAAGAAACGAAATAAGAAGAACTAATAAAAAAATCGCCGAAAATTCGGCGATTTCAGCTTGTTGACAAATAACATGTTCGAACTCGTCCTTCCGGCGCCCACGCTTTCCGCAGGCAATCCCGGAGCCGCATCGCGACTCAAGTCGCTGCTGGGTCTCCGTCGGATTGCTTTCCTGCAGGAGTCGGGGCGCCGTCGGGCGAGCAACGCAAACGGTCGTCACCTGGCGGCCGTTTGTCTTTTTTCTAAGGCCACGACGGCCGAAGAAAATGCTCGATACTTACTTCGAATCGATGCATCAGGAGAAAGGGAAGGTAAACGCCGAGCCCGCCCGTCATCAATCCCGAGATCATCCGCCTCGAGCCGCCGTTCAACATCCGTTCCGTTCGTCAGACCGTGATTGATGGATCGTGTCGACTTGTTGATCATCAGCTCCGCCCCTGTGTGTTCTTCTCACACCATTATATGGGATGAAGGACAAAAGGTGACCAAGAACGGGCAGGCGAGACTCCTGAGGGAATAGCAAGCAAAGGGAGACCCAGCAGTGACGCAGTCGCGATGCGGCTCCCTGCTTGCCCCTAGGAAAGCGAGCCGTGTCCGGATTGTGCGTAAGACCTATACTTTGTCTACAGTCTGTAATAAAAAATCGCCGAAAATTCGGCGATTTTTTTATTTGAAGCGTTCAGCGAGAATGCGCTCGAGTTCACGTTGCCCGAGTTCACGCATTTCTGCCTCATTTTCTTCATCGTATGCATCGTCCGAGAAGCGGCCGACAAATTCGACTTTGCCATTACCGAGTTCACGGAATACTAAGTTTTTGCGATCGTTGTAAAAGACGACACGGTATTCACGACCGTTTTCATGGTCGTAGTTGAAGACGCCTTTGATGTGGTCCATATTCTTTTCTTCTGGCTGGTCCTCATCATCGTCCTCATCTTCTTCTGCTTCAGCTGCTTCGTTTGCTTCATCAAGCGCATCGGCGAGGACTACCGTTTCTTCTTTTTCTTCCGTTTCCTCTTCTTCAGATGAAACGACTTCTTTTTTTTCTTCTTCTGTCATGTGAAACGACCTCCTTTACTTACTTTCCTATCATACCCACTTTTTATAGTTGTGACTACTCAAAATGATGCGAGCAAACGCGGACAACGTTCGAAGATGACATAATCAATCGTTGGAACAGCTGACGTTTGATGGACTCTGGAGCATCCACCGTCTTGAGCGCTTGCTCCATACACCCGAGCCAATGACCTGCGTGTGTTTCAGAAATCGGATGTTCATGATGAATCATCGCTAAGTTTCCGCCACCGCGACGTTCTGAATATAGTTTTGGACCACCGAGCAACTGTGTTAAAAATTCAAATTGATGCTGTTTCACTCGATCTTTGTCTTCCGGAAATAACGGAAGTAAAATCGGATCGGTATAGACGAGGTCATAAAATGCGTCAACGAGTTGTTGCACGCCACGTTCGCCTCCGAATTGTTCATATGCACTCACATGTATTCCCCCTCTTATGTTCAGTCTAATCGATTTTGAATGAAATTGGGAATGATGTAGGGTGTAACTTTTTTGGTTAAGGTATAGAGGAGGTTTCCCTCTACAAATGATTAGAGATGGTTCATAATGAAGAAAAAGGGAAGGAGTGTTCGCTAAAATGACCGTAACCTTTCATGTAGGTCGCTCGGGAACGGGCAAAAGTGAGCGAATGATCCAAGAGGTGATTCGAGAACTGAAGCAAAATCCGAGTGGACCGACAATATATATTCTCGTTCCGGACCAGATGTCCTTTGAAATGGAGAAGAAAATGGCGTCGGTAGATGGTCTTCGCGGCTCGACACGCATCCAGGTTCTCTCGATGCGTCGACTCGCATTTTTGATGATGCGAGATGCGGGCGTTGCGACAGACCGATTCTTAGATCAGACCGGTACTCACCTGTTATTGAGAAGAGTAGTCGAAATGAGTGAGGAGCGATTGACCCTCTTCCGTCGAACGATGAATCAGTTCGGGTTTTATGAAGAATTGAACCAATTAATTTCGATGTTGAAGCGAGGGCTTGTTGAACCGGAGCACTTGTTGCGGTTAAGTGAACAAGCGCAGCATCGGGCCTTGAAGTTGCAAGATCTATCCATCATCTATGAAGGATTTTTAAAAATGACAGAAGGCAAGTCGCTTCATGCCGAAGACTATTTCAACGTCATGTTGCAAATTTTGCCGGAAACCGACTTGACGGGTGTTCGGGTTTACGTGGACGGCTTTAATGAATTTTCAGAACAGGAATTGGCTGTTCTCGTCGCGCTCGCAGAAAAAGTCGATGTCGATCTGTTACTGACACTCGATCCGGTGTCGATGTATCGTCTCGACCCATTATTTGGACCGACACAACGCACGCTCATGCGCTTGAAAGAATTGTTAACGGAACGACAGATCCCCTCGGAGAATCACGCGTATGAAACTGTATATCGTCATACCCATCCGAGTCTTCAATATTTAGAGGCGACGTTTGATCAGCTGACGGCGGAACCGTATAGCGGGGCGGAGAACCGTGTCGATTTACATGCTGCTGTCGACCGAACTGTCGAAGTAGAGGCGGCCGTTCGAGAAATCATCCGACTCACTCGTGAAGAAGGATATCGTTACCGGGACATCGCGCTCATTTCACGATCGCTCGAAGAATATGGAGATTTGGCTTCTCAAGCGCTACAAAAGATGGGACTTCCATACTTTCTCGATGAACGGCAACCGATGCTTGACCATCCTCTCGTTGAATTATTGAAGGCCAGTATCGATATCGCCTTACGAGGTTATCGGGAAGAATCTGTCTTTCGAGCGCTAAAGACGGAGCTGGTCGTCCTCGACCCAACACATCGACGTACGTCCGTCGACCGTCTCGAAGCGTTCGTAATCGAACGAGGAATCAAACACTACCATTGGCACGATGAATGGCAATTGCGTCGTCGAACGGGTGAAGAAGCAAGACTCACAAGTGAGGAGCTGGATACCGAGGCCGAATTGAACCGTTATCGGGAACGTGTCATTCACACATTTGACCCGTTACTGTCGGATTTGAAGCAAGCGAAGACGATGCAAGCGTACACACATGCCATGTATGCTTTTTTAGAGCGTATCGGTGTATCCGATTGTCTGACACATTGGCGCGACGAGGCGATAGAAGAAGCAGAGCTACTCGAAGCTCGCGAACATACCCAGGTCTGGGATGCGGTCTTACATTTGCTTGAACAGTTAGAGGCAGCGGCTCCAGAAGAAACATTGTCAACGGATCTTTTCTTACAGATGATGGACACGGGTTTAGACAGCCTCCGCTACGCCTTGATTCCTCCATCACTCGACCAATTGACGGTGACGGACTATGTGCGTGGGCGATTGATCGATAAGAAAGTCGTCTTCTTGCTCGGGGCGAATGAAGATCAAATTCCGCTTGTCACGACACAATCGAAACTCTTGACCGATCACGATTTAGATTTCATGCATGAGAATGGTCTTCGTGCCGGAAAGGCGACAGAACATCTGTTTGATGATGAAACGTATTACTTATACAAAGCTGTGACAGCACCGAGTGATCGTCTCTATATCAGTTATGCTCTTGTAGACAGAACGGGGAAGGCAGTTCAACCAGCGCGCTTCATCGCGGATTTAAAAGCTCGACTTCACCAACATGTGATCAAGACGCATTTAGCAGAAGCGGGGGAACACCGACCACGAGAGCAATATGCATTCTTGACGAGCGTGAACCAGACGGCTGCGGTAACGGCACTTGAACTTCAACGTTTAAGTCGTCATTATCCGATTCAAGATATGTGGTTTGCTGTCTATAACGAATTGCTGAAACTTCCAGAGGGACGGGAACGTTTGCAGTTGTTGACGAGTGCATTGTTCTATCAAAACATTCCAAAGTCACTAGACGACCAGGTCGCAAAATCCCTATATACTCCATCGATTCGGGCAAGTGTCTCACGACTTGAGACGTTCCAAGCCTGTCCGTTCAAACATTTCGCAAGTTATGGATTGCGTCTGAAAGAACGTCGGTTGTATCGCCTTGAAGCACCGGATATCGGAAATCTCTATCATCGAACAATCGAACATATGTCCCAGACCGTGAAGATGGACGGCAAAGAATGGCGAGATGTGGCACCTGATGAATGTGCGAACTTAGCGGAACAGGCAGTTGAACTCGTAACACCCGAGATTCAGCACGCGATTTTGATGAGTTCGAATCGATACGCCTACCTCAAGAAAAAATTGACGGACGTCGTGAGTAAGACGGCAGAAGTGTTGATTGAACAATCAAAACGAGATGGCTTTGACCCGAAAGCGTTTGAACTGGCATTCGGAAGCGGTCAATTCCCTCCAGTGTCGTTCACACTATCGAATGGAGCAACGTGTGAATTGATTGGTCGGATCGACCGGGTCGACACCGCGATGGTCCACGACCAACTGTACGTCCGAATCGTCGACTACAAATCGAGCAAGCGAGAAGTTGATTTTGCGGAAATTTATTACGGTCTGGCGATGCAGATGCTCATTTATTTGAAAGTATTGATTGAACAGGCAGAGGTATGGACGAAAGAAAATGTGGCACCGGCAGCGGCGCTTTATTTCCACGTTCACCGTCCACTCGTTCCACCGTCTAACTCTGAAGAAGAGACACGACAGAAAGTATTGGAGTCGTATCAAATGCAGGGGTTGTTAGTAGATGACCCAGACATTTTAGAGATGATGGACCGCACTGCGAAAGGCTCATCAAAAAAATCAATCGTCATTCCTGTTAAATACAAAAAAGATGGCTCACCTGACGCCAACACGTTGAAAAAGATTGTGACGCCTCCACAACTCGAACAGTTGATGGACCATGCGTTTGACGTCGTCAAAGCGAGTGCTGAAGACATGTATAAAGGTAAAATCGACGTAGAGCCCTATGAATATAAAGAACGGCGCCCGTGTCAGACATGTCCGTACCAAAGTGTTTGTCATTTCGATGAGGCGCTCTCGAACGAGCCTCGTAAATTGAAGAAGCTCGAGAAAGAGGAAGTATTTGAAGAGTTAGGAGGCGATGACCGTGAAATGGACGAATGATCAGTTCGCCGCAATCGAAGCGCGAGGGAGCCACGTACTCGTCTCGGCTGCGGCCGGGTCGGGGAAGACGGCAGTTCTCGTCGAGCGGTTGTCTAGTCGATTGCTTGATGAAACGGATGAACTCACGGCAGACCGAATGCTCGTCGTCACCTTTACGAATGCGGCAGCGGCAGAAATGAAACGGCGGATTGCGAAGGCGCTTGAGGGAGCACTTCGCGACGACCCGACGAATGAGTATATCCGAAAACAGCGACAAATGTTGAATCGGGCGCTCATCACAACCATTCATTCATTTTGTCTAGAGGTGATTCGTGAAAATTATTATTTGTTGGACTTAGACCCAGCGTTCAAGATTGCGGAAGAACGAGATCTCGTATTGTTGCAGGATGATGTGTTAGAAGAGGTTCTTGAGGATGAGTACGGAAAGCAGGATACCGATTTTTTCGCTCTTGTCGATGCGTATACGTCAGACCGTGGTGACAGTGAAATCGAGGATTTGATCCTCGGCTTATATCACTATGCGCGCACCCTGCCGGACCCTGATGCCTATTTAGACAAACTTGTTTCCATGTACACGTTTGGAGAAGATCCTGATGAGGAGGCAATCTTGATCGAGTTTGGCCAAATGTTGTGGGATGACATTGAAAAAGCAGTACGGGATCTTCGGAAACTTGAAGCGGAGCTTCGGGTCGCCGGGTATGAACCCCAGTCGGAAAACATCCGGCAAGCGATTTTCCCATTTGAACAACTTGAAGGGGAGACGATTGTCTGGAGTGAGCTCGAGACGGCGGCTCGTGCGATGAAGTTTGGAACGATGAAAGCTGTTCCGAAAAAAGAGGAGCACCAGATTTACCACGAGGTCCTCAAACCAGCCTACGACCAAGCGAAGAAAAAATTGACGGCAGCGGTGGAACAGGCTCGGGTCAGCGGGGCAGACTTATTGGAGAGCGTCTCGATGCAACGGCCACTCGTTGAAACACTCGTTCGAACCGTCCGTTCGTTCGGTCAAGCATATGAGCAGGCAAAGCGTGATCGTGCCTTTGTCGATTTCAGTGACTTGGAACATTATGCGCTCGCCATTTTACGACAAGATGGGGGACCTTCCGATGTCGCGGCGCTCTATAAGGAACGTTTCGCTGAAGTACTCGTTGATGAATACCAAGATACGAATGAGATTCAAGAAACCATCATCAATCTGGTTGCGAATGAACGAGAGGAAGTCGGAAACTTATTCATGGTGGGCGACATCAAGCAATCGATTTATCGATTCCGCCACGCAGAACCGGGTCTTTTCATTGATAAAGCGACGCGCTTTAGACAGGAGAACACGGGGAAACGAATCGACCTATCCCAAAACTTTCGGAGTCGAGCAGAAGTTCTTTACGGGATCAATGATTTGTTCGTTCAGCTTATGGACGAAGAGGTCGGTGAAATTGCGTATGATGAGGCGGCCCAACTTGTTCCGGGACGTGGGTATGAACCGATTCCAGCGGACCCTGAGTTTATTTTGATCGATGGAGCGAGTCGTGAGTTATCGAAGCAAGAAGTCGAAGGACGAGCGATTGCAACGCGAATCTTGGAACTCGTATCAGGGGACGAACCGTTTAAAGTGACGGATGAATCAACCGGTCAGCTCCGGAACTGTGAATATCGTGATATCGTGATTCTCGTACGTTCGAAAAAAGAACGTGTGGAGCAACTGATGGATATTTTGACACAATACAATATCCCGGCCTATACGGATTCAGATGGCGGCTATTTTCAAGCAACCGAGATTCGGATGATCCTTGCTCTCTTAAAAGTGATTGATAACCCGCTTCAAGACATCCCACTCGCCGGTGCGCTTCGCTCCCCGATGTTTCGTTTCGATGATAGCGAGTTGGCGCGGATTCGACTTGAATCAGAGGATTCTTTCTATGAGGCGCTCAAGGCGAAAGCGGATGACGATGATGAGCTTGGAGTAAAATGTGGCGATATGCTTGACCGCCTCTCCCGCTGGCGCACGTATGCACGAAATCATAGCTTGTCCGAATTGATTCAACAATTGTTCAATGACACCGGGTTTTATGACTTCTCAGGCGGGTTGCCTGGAGGAAAAGGGCGTCAGGAAAATTTGAAGGCGCTCTATGATCGGGCACTCGCTTACGAACGTAGCGGCTATCGTGGCCTCTATCGCTTCTTACGCGTGATGGATCGTCTACAAGATACCGGTGAAGATTTGTCAGAGGCACGGTCGCTCGGGGACGAGGAGAATGTCGTTCGCATCATGACTGTGCATAAGTCGAAAGGTCTTGAGTTTCCAGTGACCATCGTCGCCCAACTCGGGAAACAGTTTAACAAACGCGATCAAATGCAACGTGTCATTTTCCACAAACAATACGGAATCTCGCTCGATGCGATTGATGTCGTGACCCGCACGAAATCGGAAACGTTCGTGAAAGAAATGATTCGACGGGATTTAGACGCGACGATGAAAGCGGAAGAGATGCGCGTCCTTTATGTCGCCTTGACGCGAGCAAAAGAAAAACTGATTCTCGTGGGAACAGTTGGTGAACCACTCAAACACCTTCAGCAATGGCTTCAGGTCGAGCAAGCGGGAGACGTGTTGGCGAGTGAAGCCAGACGAGAGGCAAAAACGTATCTCGACTGGGTTGCGCCGGCGCTCTTACGTCTGCCAGGTGCCACCTCGTTTATTGAATCATTCGGCTTCACGGTCCCCTCTACTTTCCAAGAGTCGACCTCGTGGAATTATCGAGTCATCGGAGAGGCGGACCTTGCGGAGATTGCGACCCTTCAAGAGATGATGGCACAGTTACATCACGTGCAGCGATTTGAAGCAATTGATTTTCCGATTAAAAACGAAGAAGAGACGGTTCGTGCCGTACATCGGGCTTTGACCTACACGTATCCTGCCCAAGATGCGGTACGTACGTCGGCTAAACAAACGGTGACCGAATTGAAACGGGCGATGCAACTCGAACAGGCCGCCTTCGAAGATCCGGTTCGTCCGGTCGATACCCCATATCGGGAACCGAAATGGCGTCAAGTCAAACAGACCGGAGCAGAGCGCGGGACGACGTTACATTTGATCTTCCAATTGGCCGACCCGAATCAACCGATTCTCGAGCAAATTGAGAAATGGGAGATGCAAGGAATGCTCAGCCCGGTCGAGGCCGAGACGGCACGTTTGGCTATGCCTGACATTGAAGCGTTTTTCCAAACGGAGGTCGGGCAGGCACTTGCCGATGCCCTTGAACGTGGGACAGCTTGGCGCGAGTTACCGTTCACTTATACGGTTCCAGCTGAACGAGTCAATCCGGATGGACACTTCACGGATGAGCACGTCTTGATTCAAGGGATTATTGATTGTCTCTATTTCGATGGGGAATCCTACGTACTATTGGATTACAAATCAGATGCTGTCACCCATCTATCCGCCTCTAAGGAAGACGCACATGAGCGTTTGCGAGATCGGTATGCGATTCAGTTGCAGTTGTATCGAGAGGCAATCGAAACCATTTGGAACATTCGTGTTGAACGAACGCTGATTTACTCGTTAGATTTACAGGAAATTGTGACCGTGGCAACGTCATAAACCGATTTGAAAAGAGTGATGTCATGTTGATGGCATCGCTCTTTTCTTATGTGCACATTCACATTCAATTTCGTTGACAATCTAAACAGAGAGGAGTAATTTATTTTATATAAGTAATTGTTCCATATAGAACAATTCGACACGGAACGATAAAGGAGTGAACAAGTTGAACGAGACAAATACAAATCGAGCACGGGAGATGATGCAATCCTTTTGGCGAGTGCAACGTGTATTAGTTCGTCTCATGCATCAGACGGCGCAACAAAATGATCTCACGTTGCCTCAATTACATGGTCTGATGATGTTGAATGAACAGGGTGCGATTACGCAAAAAGAATTGGTCAGGCGTACGAAGATGCCTAAGAGTACATTAAGCCAATCGTTAGACGGTCTTGTGGAAAAAGGACTGATTCGACGTGATGTCAATCCAGACAATCGACGGGAAGTCGTCTTGACGATTGATACATCCGGCAAACGCTTGATTGAGGAGATTGAGAAACAGGAACAAGGCACAGAGCAACAATTGAATCAAATCTTGTCACGCCTTGATGAGGAAACGTATCGTCATATGATTGAAGCACATCAACAAATTGCAAATGAACTGAATGAAGGGCATACAGAATGCGAGGGAGGATGTCGGCATGATTAAGCTGTTAAAGCGTCTGATTACTTATAAATGGGCAGTACTGATGGTTTTACTATTTGTGTTCGCTCAGTCATTGGCAGATTTGTTTTTACCGACGCTGATGGCAGATATTATCGATAAAGGGGTCGTCACAGGAGATACCGCATACATTTGGCAAATGGGAGGGGTCATGCTTGGAGTGACGGGACTCGGCGCCCTTGCTGCCGTCGTGGCCAGTTTCTATTCCTCGAAGGCTGCGATGGGATTTGGCCGCGACTTACGCAGACGTGTGTTCAATCATGTGGAGCGTTTCTCGCTTGAAGAGTTTGATCGTGTCGGAACGGCCTCACTCATCACGCGAACGACAAATGACATCACGCAAGTTCAACAAGTCATTATCATGATGCTTCGTATGGTCGTCAGTGCACCGATTATGTTTGTCGGTGGATTGATCATGGCGACCTCGAAAGACGCAAAATTATCACTCGTCATCGTTGCAGCGATGCCTGTATTGGTCATCTCGATTCTCCTTATCTTCTGGAAGGCGATGCCACTCTTTAAAAAAGTACAAAAACGATTGGATCGGCTCAATCTCGTTCTCCGCGAAAATTTGACAGGCATCCGTGTCATTCGAGCGTTTAACCGTGAAAAAGAAGAGCAAGTTCGAATGACAGAGGCGAATGAACAATTGACAGACGTCTCGATTAAAGTGAACCAAATCATGGCCTTCCTAATGCCGGTCATGATGCTCGTGATGAACTTGACGGTCGTTGGTGTCATTTGGTTCGGAGGAATTCGCATCGATAATGGCGCGATGCAAATCGGAGACTTGATGGCGTTCATTCAATATGTGATGCAAATCATGTTCGCACTCGTCATGGCATCGGTCATGTTCATCATGGTTCCAAGGGCATCGGTTTCAGCAAACCGAATCAACGAGGTGCTCGAGATGAGACCATCCCTTGTGGATGATGGAACGAAAACTTTAGACAAAGAACGAGGGACGCTCGTATTTGATGATGTGACGTTCTATTATCCTGGAGCTGAAGAACCGGCATTATCCGATATCAGTTTTTCGGCAAAGCCAGGAGAAATCACTGCGGTGATTGGTGGAACCGGATCCGGCAAATCGACGCTTGTCAATTTGATTCCTCGATTTTATGATGTGACGTCTGGTCACATCCGCGTAAACGGTATGGATCTCAAAGAAGTCCCTCAAGAAACGCTTCGTTCAAAAATCGGATTTGTTCCGCAAAAGGCGTTACTCTTCACGGGTACGATCGCAGAGAATATTCGATACGGAAAAGCCGATGCAACGATGGAAGAAGTTGTACATGCCTCATCTATCGCGCAAGCGACCGATTTTATCGAAAAGATGCCAGACCGATATGAGGCTGTGATCGAACAAGGCGGATCGAACGTGTCGGGCGGGCAGAAACAACGTCTCTCGATTGCAAGAGCGCTCGTACGGAAACCCGATTTGTATGTATTCGACGACAGTTTCTCGGCACTTGATTTTAAAACAGATGCTGCGCTTCGGAAGGCGTTAAAAGAAGAAACGAAAGAAGCGACGGTATTGATTGTCGCGCAACGCGTCAGCACCATCATGGATGCCGATCGCATCATCGTGTTAGAAGAAGGGAAAGTCGCTGGAATCGGGACGCATGAGGAATTGTTTGCGACGAATGCGGTTTATCAAGAAATCGTGAAGTCACAATTGTCTGAGGAGGAAATCGCATGAGTGAGAAACAAGCGAATACGAGACAAACTCATGGCGGACATGGTGGGCCAGGAGGTCCTGGCGGTGGAAACATGATGATGATGGGAGAAAAGCCGAAGGAGTTCAAAGTGACGTTCCGTCGGCTGCTCGCCTATTTAAAACCACGGCGCAACACATTGATTGCAGTCTTCGTCGCAGCAATCTTAAGCACGATTTTTATGATTGCCGGTCCAAAAATCATGGGAATCGCCATCACAGAATTGTTTGAAGGCGCTTATGCCAAATTTACGGGTGTACCAGGAGCAGAGATTGATTTTACGAGAATCGGACAAATCTTGTCACTCCTCGCTGGTCTTTACGTGATCAGTAGTCTATTCAACTACGTGCAACAATACTTGATGTCTGGAGTTGCCCAAAAAACGGTGTATGACTTACGAGAAGACGTCAATAAAAAGTTAGAGCGACTACCGCTTAAATATTATGACGGTCGTTCAAACGGGGAAACGTTAAGTCGGGTGACGAACGATATTGACTTGATTGGGAGTACGCTACAACAAAGTGTGACGTCATTCATCACCTCGATTGTCACCATCATCGGGATTTTGATTATGATGCTGTCAATCAGTCCACTGTTGACCGTCATCTCTCTCGTCTCTTTACCGCTCACCATCTTTGCGATTCGCCCGATTTTAAAACGGTCACAACGATATTTCTCGGATCAACAACGTCACCTTGGACGATTGAACGGTCACGTAGAAGAAATGTATACCGGACATGCGGTCGTTAAAGCGTTTGGTCGTGAAGAGACGGCTGTGCGTGAGTTTGAGGAAGTGAATGAAGAACTTTACGATGCCGGAAGAAAAGCACAATTCATTTCCGGTATTATCATGCCGATGACGATGTTCATCGGAAACATCAGTTACGTGTTAATCAGTGTGGTCGGTGGGATTTTGGTCACACAACGCAGCATCTCCATCGGGGATATTCAAGCGTTTATCACATATACACGCCAGTTCACTCAACCGATCACCCAGACAGCGAATATTGCAAATGTTGTCCAATCAACCGTTGCTGCGGCAGAGCGAGTTTTCGAATTGTTAGATGAAGAGGAAGAAGTAAAAGAGGTCACGACGTATCGATTAGAGCGCGCTGAAGGAAATGTTGCATTCCGTCATGTCGACTTCGGATACGGGGACAATCTACTCATTCAAGATATGAACCTCGATGTGTTGACAGGACAAACGGTAGCCATCGTCGGTCCGACAGGTGCCGGAAAAACGACATTGATTAATCTGCTCATGCGCTTTTATGAGTTGAACGATGGAGAGATTTTAATCGACGGGAAAGACTCGCGGCAAATGTCGAGACACGATTTGCGTCATACGTTCGGGATGGTCTTACAAGACACTTGGCTCTTTAATGGAACGATTCGTGACAATATCGCCTATGGGAAAACAGGTGCGACGGAGTCTGAAATCGTCAATGCGGCGAAAACGGCCCATGCGGATTCGTTTATCCGAACGTTGCCTGACGGTTATGACACCGTGTTGAATGAAGAGGCAAATAACATTTCACAAGGTCAAAAACAGTTATTGACGATTGCGCGAGCAGTGCTTGCCAACCCGCCAATCATGATTTTAGACGAAGCGACATCGAGTGTCGATACGCGTACCGAGATTTTGATTCAACAGGCGATGAAGCGGTTGATGGACGGTCGGACGAGTTTCGTCATCGCGCACCGATTATCGACCATCAAAGATGCAGATTTGATATTGGTGATGGATCAAGGTCGAGTCATTGAACAAGGGACGCATGAATCGCTTCTCGAAGCGGGTGGTTTTTATGAAGATCTTTACAATAGTCAGTTCGCTGAAAAAGAAGTCGTATAACTGGAATACAGGTTTTAGGACAATGTGATTAGGCAAAAGACGTACGAAGATGAGTTTCGTACGTCTTTTTATTTTGTGTAACAATTACAAATCCGTTAAAATAAAAAAATGGGATAAAAAATGGAGGAACGATTATGGTTAAAATCTTACTAGCAGAAGACGAAGAAGTACTACGCATGCTTGTTATGGATACATTAGAAGACGAAGGATATGATATCGATGAGGCACAAGATGGCGTAGAAGCTTATCGATTGATTGAAGAAAATGAATATGATTTGGTGATTGTGGACCATATGATGCCCGGCATGACAGGGCTTGAAGTGATTGAGAAAGTACGGAAATTACCAGGGCGACAAGAAACGAAAGTGATGATGTTGACAGCGAAAAGCCAACAATCTGACCGTGATTGCGCGAACGAGATTGGGGTCGACTACTTTATTTCAAAACCATTCAGCCCACTTGAACTCGTTAAAATCATAGGAGGAATCGTGAAGTGAAAAGGTGGTTTAAACAAAAACTCGGACGTGACATCATGGTCGTCCTTTATTCGTTCCTCGTCCTAGCGTTGGTCGGATCGGTATTGACGTATGTCTATATCGAAAATCGACTCGAGGCAAATGAGGCGAGGTTGCGCCAAGTGGATGAACGCGTCGATCGTCTGACGAACATGTGGGACGAGTGGCAAGCGGATCAATATGACACACGTGGGTACCTCTTGTTTGGAGACATCGCTTCTCTTGAACGAGCGAGTGGCAATGAAGCGAAATTCCAACAGGAAATCAATTGGTTCAAAACGCAAGTCACGACGCGTCAAGGTGAACTGTTCGCAGAAGATCTTCAACAGTTTCATGACTTTTATTACGATGTCATCATCCCGGTGACGTACGAGTATGCAAAAGCGCAGCAAGACGGTGACGTGACAGAAACGTTTATCGATGCGCAGACCATTGCGGAGTTGCCGACAGCGAAACGATTGATTGATCAAGGTCTCGTCCAATTTAATCCGCAGCGGGGAATCGATATCCTTGGACCGATCGATGAAGTGGAGACGTCGCTTGAGAACTATCGTGAATTGATGGCGTCTGAAAAAGAGAACGTCTATGCGGAATGGCGTCAAAATAACAATATTCTTCAATTCTTGTGGATTTTGAGCATCGCTTCGTTCGCTGCATTGATTTTACTGTTTGTCCAACCGTTCCTCCGCCGACAAACACGTCTGATTTCAAAACTTTCGATCGCATCGAATCGCTTATTGAAAGGTGAAATTGTTGATTTGAGTGATCAGATGAAACGGGAAGACGAAATCGGGACGATGTCTCGCTCATTCCATAAGATGGCTGAAACGCTTCGTGATAACGAGCGTCATCTGATTGAAAAAAACCATGAACTTCAAGCGCAACAAGAAGAACTGATCGCGCAACAAGAAGAGTTGCAGGCACAACAGCAAGAACTTGAAGAGATTCTTGAGCAGACGCAACAAAACGAACAGCATCTCGCTTACCGAAACGAATTGACGGAGACGTTGGCGTCACGTGATTCGCTTACGGCTTATCCAGAGATTATTGAAAAGTTAGTCACGATTACAGATTCAGAGGTCGGGGCACTCGTCTTCGTGGATGAATCAGGCATGTATCGCGTCACGAGCCACGGCTTGAACGACACGTTGTCTCGTCAGTTGCTCGATAGCGAGAACTCTGTATTGACGCGCGCGATGACATTGAAGACGACGGTACACTCGTCGAAACAAGTTGCGAGCGACCATCCGCTTCCTTATCCGTACTATATGTTTGAGACGGCGGTACCGGTCCATGATCCAACAGATGATTCAATCATCGCGTTCATCTATTTGGTTCGCTACAAAGACCGCTTCACCCAAACACAAATGGGCGACATCATGTCATTCGCTCGCCAACTCTCACTCTCTCTCTTACGGATGCGTTTATTTGAAGAGATGAAGCGTGAGAAAGGAAAGACAGAACGAATCCTTGATTCGATTCGAGAGGCTGTCGTTTATATCGACCATTCGACAGATGACGTGTTCGTTAACCGTCCACTCTATGAGATGTTCCCTGAACTCAGTGACGTTAATTCACAAGAGCTTGAAGAAGAATCGTGGGAAGAATGGCGGAATCGTCTTGTTGAGACGGTCGATCAAGCGGAGGACTTTACAAAGTATACGAATCGCCTGTTCACTGAAGATTTCCCACATGACAGTGTCAGCTTCTCCATCCGTAAAGGCGAAATGAACTTGCAGATGTACGCGGAGCGAATCATTGTCGGTGGACTTTCGAAAGGGACGCTTCTCGTCTTCCGTGATATCACGAGTGAGACAGAGGCAGAACGATTGAAGAGTGAGTTTATCTCCACCATTTCGCATGAATTGCGGACACCGCTTTCGTCTATCTATGGGTTTACCGAATTGATGGTCAAGAAACAGTTGCCGAATGAGAAACAAGCAAAATATTTAGAAACCATTCACGCTGAAACGGAACGCTTGACCCATCTCGTCAATGACTTCCTCGATGTGCAGCGAATGGAGTCTGGCAGTCAAATGTATGATCGGGAACAACTTGATATCGAACCGGTCGTTCGTGATATGCTGACGTTCTATGAGGCATCGTCATTAAAACATGAATTCGAATTGATTGCAGATGATGCACGCCCGTATGAATTGTTCGTCGATTGCCAGAAGTTCAAACAGTTGATGAGTAATCTATTGTCGAACGCCGTGAAATATTCTCCACGAGGTGGAAAGATTACGGTAGAACTTTCGCATCACGAGCAAATCGTTTCGATTAAAGTCAAAGATGAAGGAATTGGAATTCCGAGTGACGCACTCGATCGCTTATTCGATAAGTTTTATCGCGTCGACAATTCTGACAGCCGAGAAATCGGAGGTACAGGACTCGGGTTGCCGATTTGTCAGGAAATCGTGCGTGGTCACAACGGTCAAATCCACGTCGAATCGATTCAGCATGAGGGCTCGACGTTCATCGTTGAAATTCCTAGCTACGAATATGCTGTCCAAGAGGCAGAGACAACACCTGTATAATGAATGGAGTCATCCTTAGTGGATGGCTCTTTTTTTAGAAAGCGTTCGCTTGACCAATCAGGAGAGAGTTCGTGTACAATGAAGACTGAACAACAACATAAAGGGGGGCATTAGAATGCCACTGATTGCATTCTTGCACACACACGTTACGAGCTGGATTTTGTTACTTATTTTGTTTGCCGTGGCCTATATCGGTTATAAGAACGGCAACAAGAGTGGAAAGATCGCACATATGGCGTTTCGACTCATGTTACTCATCGCATTCGGAACAGGACTGTATCTTTACCTTCAATTGAACGGGGGAGGCGCGTTTTATCACGTGAAAATCACAGTCGGATTACTGACATTGATTTTCGGTGAGATGACCCTCGTCAAAGTCAAAAAGAAAAAACCTGCGAATGCCTTGTTCGGTGGATTCATTCTTTTGGCACTCATCACTATTTTTGTTGGGTATGCGTTACCGTATGGCCAGTCTCCATTCAACAGTTTCATTCAATAAGACGTTCCCACTTCGCATATCGAAGTGGGATTTTTTTGTTTGTACACAAATTATTAGGGGAAAATAAAAAAATCAGTAATCATGATGATGAGGTGAAACGATGGATCAACAGATGACGGAATGGACACGCGTATTACACGCACGGAAATGGATGAAACAAACAGAATCATTCTTACCCCTATGGCACGGCTATATCGGCTATAAGTTTGGCCTATTCGATGCGCTTCAAGGTGGTGCCAGTATGGCGGAGATGAATTTACGTTTAAAGCGCCCGTTGACACAACTCGCGTTAGAGCGTTGGTTAGAAGTCGGGGTCGCAGTGAGGCATTTGAAGAAAAAAGGGTGGCGGTATTATCCGACACGCGGATTAAAATATCAATTATCTGGTAACGATGAGCGGAGCATCGGATTCATGCTTCAAGAGATGATGGAACTTCATATCCCTGCGCTAATCGCTTACCCAGAATTTTTAGAATCTGGAAAACAAAAGACGTTTGATGGGGCCGAGCACGGTCAAGTCGTCGCGAAGACGTCGACACTCGTTGAAACGGTCGCATTCCCGATTGTGCAACAGCTCTTGCGTCAAGCTGATGTCAAGTCAATGCTTGATATCGGGTGTGGGCACGGTGGTTATTTACGTAAATTACAAGCGCTCGAACCAAGTTGGGAACTAACAGGAATCGATTTAGAGGAAGAGGTAATCGAAGAGGCACAATCTCGAGACGAGAGTGGTGAGATACAGTTCGAAGTCGCTGATTTCATGAGTTGGGAAACGGAAGAACGGTTCGATGCGGTCATGATGAATAACATGCTGTATTATTTCTCACCGGAAGAGCGAGTCAAATTACTTGAAAGATTACGTGAACGACTAGAGGAGAACGGTGTCGCTGTTCTCGTGACGCCTCTTGCGGAAACGGCGCTAGGTGGACGGTTCGCTTCCGCATTCAACGCCTTCATGACGCTCCACGATAACTTGTATCCACTTCCGACAATCCCTAGACTACGCCGACAGATGCAAGAAGTCGGATTCGATCAGATTCGATTCATTCCATTTATCCCAGAAGGGTCTTGGTATATCGTCATCGCCGAGCGAGGAAAAACGAACCTGCTCAATCAACCGATTCAAAATTGAACTTGTCTCCGGTCATTTCTATAATGATAGAGAAGCATAAGAGACTATTCACATAGGGAGTTGTTGAGTGTGTCGAAACAAAGAGTTGCCGTTATTGGGGCAGGACCCGGTGGATTGGCTGCTGCGATGCTACTGGCGCATCGTGGAGTAGATGTCACCGTATTTGAGAAACAACCGTTCGTGGGAGGCCGGACATCACGCCTGCAAGTTGGTGAGTTCACGTTCGACCGAGGACCTACTTTTTTAAATATGCCATACATTTTAGAAGAGATTTTCGAAGAAACAGGTCGAGATCTACACGATTACGTTGAGATGAAACAACTCGAACCGATGTATGATTTGTATTTTGATCGTGGGACGCGTCAACTCTCGATGACGACAGATCGTGACGAGATGCATCGTGCCATCGAAGAACAATTCCCGGGAAATGGGGAAGGATATGAACGGTTCATGAGTGAACAGGCGATCAAACTGTCAAAATTGATGCCAGTCTTACAAACAGCTCATGATAAATTAACTGACTACGTTTCATTGCGCGTGCTTAAAGCATTACCGTTCCTCTCAATCGGTAAATCGTTATATGACGTCTTATCCGAGTATTTCACGAGTGAAGAGTTGAAGTACGCCTTTACGTTCCAAGCCAAATATTTAGGAATGTCCGCTTGGGAGTGTCCTGGCGGTTTCTCCATCCTCTCATATATGGAGCACGCTTACGGGGTTCATCACCCAATCGGTGGCGTGAACCAGCTTTGTCATGCGATGGCGCGTGTGATTGAAGAAGATGGAGGTGTCATTCGACTCGGTGAACCAGTGGAACGTCTGCTCTTAGAGGACAAAAAAGTGACGGGACTTGTGGCAGGAAGTGTCCACTATGCGTTCGACGAAGTCGTGATTGGTGCCGATTTTGCTCATGCGATGACGTCGCTCGTTCCAGACGGTCAATTATCAAAGTGGAGTCCGGCTCAATTGAAGAAGAAACGCTACTCCTGTTCAACGTTCATGTTGTATCTTGGATTGAACCATGTCTATGAGGACGTGGCACATCACTCGATTCACTTTGCGGACGATTACGAGTTGAACGTCAAAGAAATGACGAAAGAGTTGAAACTAAGCGACGATTTCTCGTTCTATGTTCAAAATGCCTCACGCATCGATCCAACGCTTGCACCTGCAGGAAAATCGTCCCTCTACGTTCTCGTACCGGTCCCGAACAATTTATCTGGTCTTCCATGGGAAGCGTTACAGGCGACGATGACAGAGCGCGTCCTTGACGCCCTTGAGACCCGTTCCCCATATCGGAACGTTCGTCAACACATCGAAGTGATGGAAACGTTAACTCCAGAGGACTGGGAAGCGTTCGGTATCTATGAAGGGGCAACGTTCAATCTAGGGCATAATTTATCGCAAATGATGTATTTCCGTCCGCATAATCAGTTCGAAGAGCTCGATAACGTCTGGCTCGTCGGTGGTGGGACTCACCCAGGAAGCGGTCTTCCGACTATCTTTGAATCAGCTCGCATCACAACAAATCTATTACGTGACCGGGCAGGTGTCGGCCGATGAACATCAGCTTTGTAGGCGCAGGGGTCGGTACACTGTACGCCGCCCTCTTACTGACGAAACGTCATCCGTCGCTTCAAATCACAATCTATGAGAAAGAAGCGCGCGTGGGCGGACGATTAAACTATGTTGCATTTGAAAACGGTGCGAAAGTTGACGAAGGTCCGACAATCGTCTTGTTACCGAGCAAACTCAGGCAACAGTTAATCGAAGCAGGTCTTCCTGAGGCGGACGTGGAGTTGCTCGAAGTCGACCCACTCTATCGCTTATGTTATCAAGACGGAACCTCGTTTTATAAATATCGGGAGATTGAGCGACAGGCAGCAGAAATTGAGCGAATGTTTGGAGAAGGGGATGCGTTCCGTCAATATATGTCTCAAAAAAGAGACGAGTATCGAATTGGGTTTGATACGTTCTTGGACCGCGGGTATTCATCGAAGACCGAACTGTTCGAGCCGAAGCTCCTTTTATTACTCATGCGTTTAAAAGCATATGAAACGGCCCATGCGAACATGAAACGCTTCTTTGAAGACGAACGTTTACGCGTCGCCTATAGTCTGCAGACCCTTTATATCGGTGGGAATCCTTATGCCACTCCTTCGTTATATGGACTCATCCCTTATCGTGAACAAGAAGAGGGCGTTTGGTATGTAAAAGGAGGATATTTCTCACTTGCGACGAAAATGGAACAAGAACTGAAGCGGCGCGGTGTTCGTTTCGTCATGAACGCTACCGTCAATCGTGTCCATGTCACGGATGGGGTGGCAAATGGAATCACGGTAAATGATGAATATGTACCGTATGATGCCGTCGTCGTGAATGGTGATTTCCCGCTCATGGAGCGACTGATTGATGGTGTGACGCCAAAGACGTATGAACCGTCAAGTGGTACGTTACTCCTATACTTTACCGTCAACGGCGAACTCGATCTACCGGTTCATCAATTCGATTTACCAAATGATTTTGAAGGATCGATGCGTACAATCTTCGAGGATGGTAAACTAAGTGAGTATCCTGCGATGTACACTTTTAACCCATCGCGTATCGATGTGACGCTCGCGCCAGAAGGGACGAGCGTGTTATATGTTCTTGTTCCGGTCCCTCGGAAGTTAGAGCAGGAAGACTTTGAGTCACAAGGAACCATCGAACATCTATTAGGAAGAATCGAGACATTCATACCTGATATTCGTGAACGAGTCATCGAGATGAAAGTCCGGACACCGATGGATGCCGAGCGATTCGGCTTGTTCGAGGGAGGAAGCTTTGGGATTGCACCAAAGTTATCGCAGTCAGCCGCGTTTAAACCTCAGGCAAGACCTTATCCGAAAATCGAACGCCTTTATGCGGTGGGAGCATCTGTTCATCCATGTGGAGGTGTGCCGATTGTCATGATCGGGTCACAGTTACTCGTGAAAAAAATGGAAGAAGAAATGGGGGCAATACATCGTGACGACACAAGAAGCGTATCGTCAATGTGAGGAAATCATGAAGAAGGGCTCGTTGACCTTTTATCGGGCCTTCTCTTTGCTCTCAAAACCTGATCGTCAAGCGGTCATGGCCGTATATACGTTCTGTCGCACCCTCGATGATGCGGTCGATGAATCAGACCGTCCAGAAGAGAGTTTGGTAGCATTTTTGCATGATTTTGATCGCTTTTTGGCTGGTTACCATCTAGATGAAGCACTATGGGTCGCTTTGCGTGATGTGTGGCAACGCTATGAGATGGACGTCGACCCTTTCTTTGAGTTGGCAGAAGGAATGAAATGGGATTTACATAAGTCTCGATATGAGACGCTCGAAGAAACGGAGCAATATAGCTATTATGCAGCGAGCACGGTCGGGCTCATGTTACTTCCGATCCTCGTCCCAAATCAGGACGAAGCGACACAACGTCAGCTTCGCCAAGGTGCAATAGACCTCGGGATCGCGATGCAACTGACGAACATCTTGCGAGATGTTGGTGAAGATTTGAACCGAGACCGCATCTATTTACCACGTACGATGATGCGACAGTATGGTGTGAATGAAGAGATGTTACAACAACGAGAAGTGACGCCTGCCTTTATCGACCTGTGGGAGGCGTTGGCGAAGCGTGCCGAATTATTGTATGAACGGGCACGTGCGACCCATCACCTCTATCCGCTCGCCAGTCGAAAACCGGTGCAAGCGGCAGCCCTTCTCTACGAGGGGATTTTAGATGCTGCACGTGCGAATGGATACGACGTTTTTACAAAACGGGCATACGTATCGACCTTACAAAAAGGAAAGTTGCTAGCCAAGCTATAAGAATTCCGATTCACTGTAGGCGCATCCTAGCGCCTACAGTTTTTTGCGTAAAAAAAACCACTTTTGGCGGGGGACCAAAAGTGGCGTAAGCGTTATGTGATTCATTCATCGGGGAAATGAATGAATCGGTTTGTGATGAAGCCCTAAAGATGTGCCGGGATTCATGGGGAATGAATCATAGGGACATCTTCGCTGAAACAGGATGCTTGATGGACTAAGGGGGAACATCATACGCAAGCTGTCTCAACTACGGGATACGAGTGGGGAAACTCGCTCATCACTTTCTCGGGTGTGACAAGTTCAAAACGCGATTTGGCTCGGGGAAGCCATTCGATCGCTACAGGTGTAACAAACGTTACAGAACTGCTTGAACTCGAATATGATATTATCACGTCTCCAACTTGTCGACAAGTGTCGAAACTCGCGTTCACAAAATGTTCATATTGTCAGAGGTATGTCCTCTAACATCGATCGTGCGGCGAATTGTCCTGAAAGCGTCACCATCGGGCTGCCGCCTCCAGGATGGGTCGAACCTCCCGCAAACCAAATGTTCGAGACGTCCGTCGACCGGGCTTCAGGTCTAAAGAATGCACCCTTTTTCGAGTTGGCCGATGTTCCATATAGTGCCCCGTAATACGCATAAAAATCGCGGGTCAAATCTTGCGGGGTCACACGCTTATGATAGAGCACCTCGTCATCCTCCCAATCCACACCGAATTCACGTAAACGGCGACGAATCAAATGTTCATACGTATCCGCATCGATTTCGGTTAGGTGAGCTGGCGCGTTGACGAGAATGAACAAGTTATCGCCTGCTTCGCCCATCGATGGGTCCGTGGCGGATGAATTCGAAATATAGATGGTCGGTTCGTCCGCATAGCGCTCTTGTTGAAAGAGTGCCTGAAATTCCCGTTCATAGTCATCTGAAAAGTAGACGTTATGATGCGCCAAGTTC
Source organism: Exiguobacterium sp. s63 (assembly GCF_018617335.1). Classification (GTDB taxonomy): domain Bacteria; phylum Bacillota; class Bacilli; order Exiguobacteriales; family Exiguobacteriaceae; genus Exiguobacterium. The sequence continues at coordinate 75,270 of NZ_JACSKB010000002.1, forward strand.
AATCGTTTCGACAATCCGATCATCAACACAAACGCAGAAATTGACGGTTCGACGGTGTCACGCGTCGGGACCGGGAAAGAGGGGCGGTCTTTGGCATCGACGAGTCGTGGGTATTGCGTCAAGAGTTCGCCATTAAGAAGGACAGCGTCACACGAGATGACTTCTTGGTCATCGACGACGACCTCATGTGCTTTTCCGTTCAACACATCAATCTTCGTCACTTCATGACCGAGACGGAACGTCACGCCGAGTTCGCTTGCCCGTTTGGCGAATCCCTTTGCGATATTCCAGTTCCCACCCTTCGCAAAATAGACGCCTTCATTCAATTCCAAATGTGCGATGAGGGCAAACGTTCCGGGTGTCACGTATGGGCTGCTTCCAATGTACGTCGCATAGCGATCGAGTGCCTGGATGATACGCGGGTCCTTGAAGTATTTCTTGTGAAGGGCATGCAAACTTTGAAGTGGGTGTACTTTGACCATGTCCGCCCAAAGACCAGGATCTAACTTTGTCTCCATTTGTGTGAAGAAGCGTTTATTTGCAATAGCGAATAATTTCTCTGCTTCATCGAGATAGGCACGCATTTGATTATGCTTGAATTGATTACCCGTCAATCGTCGTACTTCGACTTCAAGCTTTGCCCGGTCAGCGCTGAATGTGAAGGATGATCCATCGGAATAGTGGTTGACGGTATGCTGGTCGAGTTTGATTAACTCAAAATAGTCATCCGGATTGGCACCGCTATTTCGGATGACCGAACGGAATACGTCCGGCATCGTAATCGTATTCGGACCGAAGTCGAACCGGTGACCGTCGGTGATGACGGGCATGAGTTTCCCGCCGACATGTTCATTTTTCTCGATGACCGTGACGTCATAACCACGCGCTGCGAGCGTGACGGCGGCGCTAAGTCCACCGAGTCCAGCTCCAATCACAACAATTTGTTTCATACATGTGTCCCCCTTAAGACGTCTACTTAGGAATAGTGACGACCTTTCCACGTGATCGGCAACCGTCTCCATTTACGTATGACGGCGTTCCCGAGTAAGGTCAAGTAAGCGATTAAACTGAGCGGATGGTACCATGTACCGGTGCCGTTTGATTTGAGATCGACGGCTAGACGTGCAAACAGCACGAAGAGTGCCGCACTGATGGTCTGCCAACTCGGTGAAAAAATCCAAGCAAGCATGGCGGTCAACTGGATGCCATAATACGCCATAAAGTACAATGCGAGTCCTACTGATTCATTCATTCCCTTGAATACGTTTTTTGAAAACCCGGTCCATACTTCTTCGTTCGTCTCATACATATCGCAAGAGATGTATGGAGAGACTTGGACGAGTGAGGTGATTTTTTGATGACGTTTGAATGTTCGGCATAAATCGATATCATCAATCAATGACGTTCGAATGGCGGCATGTCCACCGACTTCCTCATAACTGCTTCGCTCGACGAGAACGTTCATCCCGTTCGCCGCCGCAAATGCAGGGTGTTTCACTTTACGCCAAAACAATGGGAGATGTTGGGCGATGAGCACGTGTTGCATGGGAATCAATAATTTCCCGAGAAATGTGGACGTCGGAAATTGGGGGAACCCGGATAAAAAGACAGCCTGCTCACGGACGAGTGTCGCATGCATGCGTGCGATAAAACTTGAATCAATCGTGACATCCGCATCTAAAAACAAGAGATACGGTTCCGTGGTGCGTATCGCCAACTGATGACAAGCGTGAACTTTTCCTGCCCAGTCACTTGGCAACGGGACTCCTTGAATGATTGTAAAACGAGCGTCGTCCGCGATGGCTCGATTCAATTTTTCGTATGTATCGTCTTCGGAACGATCCTCATAGATGTAGACATGAGTCCCTTCCGGTATCGCCTGCTTCAAATTTGAAATCAATCGGTCGACGTGTCGTGACTCATTGCGCATCGGAATACAGACAGCCGTTTCTTTTGACCGTACTGGAGCGGCAAGCGGTCTTAAAAACAATAGATTGACGACGGTGAAAATGAACATGAGGAGGGTAATCATCCATAAAATCATGAGTGTCCCCTCCCGAGTCGAAGCAACGTTTCCGTCCATTCAGCCAGATTGCGACGTGGTCGAAAGAGCGGGATATAGGCGTCAGACCGTATAATGACGTCTTGTCGAACATCGTCATAGAGTTCTTCAAGTGCTTGCGCAATCTCTTGTTTTTGAGCTCGTCGTGTCGTGGCCGTTACGACAATTTTCCGGAAGCGTACATATACGAGTGGCTCCGCATGGCTCTCGAACGAATAGTACATGGCACATAACTGCACGGGGTGGTCGTTCAGTAACAATGTCGCACCCGATTCAATCTCGACGGGGCGCAGTTCCTGAGGCATCTCTTGTCCTTGAGGGAACATCCATACGGATTTCCCAGACGTTAGTAATTCATTCGCATAGGCAAGTGAGGCACGTACGTCTGAGAGACTACCTTTTTTCACCGAAAAGGCACCGAGATGCCGAAAGAACGGGAAGCGATTTAGTCCATCCTCATCCATCAACACATGAATGTCATGTCGTAAAAAGTGTTCATTGATCATATACATGATGAGGCCGTCCCACCATGCACTATGTGTACTTAAAAATAGTCCGGGAGTCGGGACATCGTCCGCTCGAATATAGATGTTATGGAACGTTGGACGAATCTGACGTTCCCGTACGAACGTTGAAAATACATTATTGAACCACTTCTTTTTGTGTGACTCGATCATCGCGGCCTCTCCTTTCAAGTAGAATCACTCCCGATGTGAGAATGCTGAGCAAACCGATTCCATAGAGACCGGCATTGACAGCGGTGACGCCGAAGAGCACATGTAGCATGACGAACAAATAGACGCCGTGCCGAATGAACAAGGAGTCGACTGTTCGTTCGTGACGCTGTAACAGCCAGGAGAAAATGAGGGATAACCCGAACCAACCGATAAAGTTTTGTGTCGGAATGTCATAATATAGCCCATCATTTGCCCATTCCCAGTAGCCTTTCACATTTGCCGCCACAGGATCGATCGCCATATCGAGCCATACGGCCAGAATCGGGACAAGCCATACTATATGTTGGCGGAACGTGAAGAGACGGGCCACAGCGAAACTAGATCCGATCACGGCAAGCCATGCCGCACCGATTGTGACAGGGACTCCAAACACTGTCGGACCGAACGCCTCAGCGTAGATGTACTCGCTGAATGGGAACCCCGTTTTCACACCGAGTGTTTCGACTGCGATTGAACCGAAGAAAATAAACGGAACAATCCAAACACCTTGCCGGATTCCTTGATAAAGAATCGTTCCACCAATCGCCCCGGCTAGCCATAAAAAGACGGGGTTTGCCCACTCGAGCCAAGGCGGAAGTAAATCGAACCCAACTAAAATCAACCCAATGAAATACCAAACGATAAACCACTTCCAAATAAACGGATACACTTTCATTCCATCACCTCTTCTCTCATTCTAAAGCTCATCTGAGTCTCCGTCTAACAAATGCATGCACAAAAAAGAGCCTCGTCGAACGAGACTCTCAATTAGCCATCCGCTTCCGTCTTTTCACGAACGAGAAGGCGATGAATAAAATATAAAACGGAACAGCGATGAACCAAAACGTCGGCCATTCTTTCCAACGGGCGAACATCATATAGGTCACGTAGACAAGACTGATTGTAATGATGAATGAGTGACGTGGCAGTGGAACATCTTTAAAGCTCGGGATACGGACACGGCTGACCATCAACAGGGCGAGCCCTGTGAAGAAGATGGGCGTCAACAGTTCGCTAACGCGATCACCGAACGTCGTGATGACAGCGAGGAGACCACCTGCGGCCGTGATCGGGACACCAGAAAAATAACTCGCTGCAACGTTCGTCGCAGATAAATTGAAGCGCGCCAGGCGATAGGCACCGAATAACGGGAAGAGTGCCGCGAAAAACAATCCATAATTGCCGTAATCAATAAAAAACGTATAATAAGCGAGCATCGCCGGGGCGACACCGAATGTGACGATATCAGCGAGCGAGTCCAATTCTTTTCCAAAATCGCCAGCGACGCCGAGCATACGGGCGAGTCGTCCATCCAAACTATCGAGCATCATTGCGATGATAATTAACAGTGTGGCGTTAGAGAAGTCACCACGTGCGGCGTAGACGATCGCGACGACACCACAAAATAAATTTCCGAACGTAAAAGAGTTTGGAACCCACGAACGGATGCGTTCTTTCCACATAATTTTGCCCCCAGTGAGGTCATTGGCTGAACCAGTGACCGTTTGTAAATTGCAATAAATCTTTAGGTGATAATTCGATTTGATAGCCACGCTTTCCGGCAGAGATGATAATCGTCTCTTTGTCCTGAGCTACCTCGTGTAAATACACAGGGAACGTTTTCTTCGCTCCAATCGGCGAGACGCCGCCTCGAATGTAACCGGTCAATGTCTCAAGTTCTTTCATTGGAACAGGCGATGCTTTCTTCGCCCCCCAAGCTTTTGCGGCTGCTTTTAAATCAATGTCACGCTCTCCAGAGATGAGAAAGAAGGCGTATTGCTTTTTCTCATTCATGAGACAAATCGTTTTATACAGATCCTCGAGCGGCTTATTCAATGTCATTGCCACATGCTTGGCCGAGACATCGGTTTCATCCACTTCGTACGTATGGTAGGTGAACGGGATTTTCTTCTGTTTCAACTGCCGAGCGGCGTTTGTCAGCTGCATCTGACTCATCCTTTCGTGACCGACTTCTTTTAGAATAGCAAATCAACCAACTTCCCGGCAATTGAACTTCAAAAAACTTTTCAGTAAAGGAAGGAATTTGACGGAATGACGAAGAAATGAACAGTGATTCATTTTTGAAGGGGGAATAAAAGTGGAAACGATTCAATTGACGACACACAATGGGGTAGGTTGGTTAAAACTAAACCGACCTGAAAAGATGAACGCCTTGAATGAGACGTTGCTTCGTGAGATGAAAACGGCAATCGATGAATTTGAACAGGACGACGCGGTTCGCGTCATCGTCCTCGTCGGCGAGGGGCGGGCGTTCTCATCGGGACAAGATTTGACGATTGAGAGCGATGCGGACTATGGGGAATATTTAGAAGATGTGTATCATCCACTCGTCCGGGCGCTTGCATCTTGCCGGAAGCCACTGATCGCAGGGATTCATGGCGTTGTCGCAGGAGCAGGACTCAGTTTGGCACTCGCGGCAGATGTTCGAATCGTCGCTGAATCGACGAAGTTCAGTTCGGCGTTCATTAAAATCGGGTTGGTGGCGGATGCGGGCGGTCCGTATCACTTACGTCGACTCATGCGAGACGATCTCGCGTTAGATTGGCTCTGGAGTGGCAGTACGATTGACTCGGAAGCCGCACGGACATTCGGGCTCGTCACCGAGCTCGTGGAAGATGCGAGATACACGGAGCGATTGACTTCATATGCGGAGTCGCTTGCTGCGAAATCAGCGGTCGCTGTTCAAGGGATGAAGGCGCTCATGCGAGCCACTTCATTTGAAGAAGGATTGAATGAAGAAATCGAGTGGCAACGGAAGTGTGGGGACACGGACGTGCATCGCCAGGCGATGCAGGCATTCTTGATGAAATAAAAAAAGCGGCCGCGGCCGCTTTTTTATGTGGTTGATTTGGCTTCGAACTGGAAGCCTTTTTGTTGCCACGTTCCGTACTTCCAACGGCGGAACGCGAAGAATCCACGGAACCATTCATCGAGAGAGAAGGCGAGCCAAATCCCAAGGATGCCGAGTCCCATTTGAAGACCGAACAAGTAGCTGAACGCCACGGCGACACCCCACATCGAGGCGATTCCGATCATGACCGGGAAGCGGACGTCCCCAACGGACTTCAACGATCCCATCAGGACGATGTTCATGGCGCGACCCGGCTCTAAAATGAGCGTTGCCCATAAGATCGGCACACCGACCGCGATGATGTCAGGGTTTGACGTGAAGAGTCCGAGTAGCGACTCGCTGAACACCGCTAAACCGAGAGAGGCGACGAACGAGGCGAACATGGCAATCTTCAAGGTCTTGACGGCGCGATGGTACGCCTCTTTGAAACGTTTGCCTCCGATATCTCGCGCAATCAAGAGCTGTGTCCCTTGCGCGACGGCAACGGTGAACAAGAAGGCGAGCATCGACAAGTTCATGACGTATACACGAGCGGCGAGAGAGGCTTCCCCCATCGTCGCGATAAATCCGGTGATGATAATCTGTGAAGCTTGATACGACAAGTTCTCCCCGGCAGATGGAACGCCGATTTGAAGGAGTGACTGGATGTCATCTTTCTTCGGACGAATCACTTCTTTTAACGGGAAACGGATCATGAGCTTCCGTTTGACGAGCCAGAACAAGAGGAGCATGGCGGCGAATCGTGCAATCACGATGGCCCAAGCGACACCGGCAACGCCAGTGACCGGAAGTCCGAACCAGCCGGTCACTGCAAAAATGGCTCCGACGGCGGTGATGATATCGATTAGAAGCGTCGCGAGCATGGCGTGCTTCGTCATTCCATGACTTCGGAGAATCGAACTGAGCGCCATGATGAGCGCTTCGGTGAATAACGACAAGCCGACGATTTGTAGGAACAACAGTCCGTGCGCGAACAGTTCGTCCGATAGTCCGAACAAGCGTAAGAACGTCTCACCGAACAAGAAGATGACGACGACCATGATCGCACCGAGCCACATGTTCAAACTGACGGCGGAGCGGGCGAAGTCACGACTCTTCTTCATGCGCTGTGCCCCGATGGCCTGACCAATCAAGATGGTCGCCCCGACAGACGTCACACTGAAGACGATCAAGAACACGTTTAAGATTTGGTTGGCAACCCCGACGGCTGAAGCGGCGGCGTCTGAGTAGTGAGCGAGCATCAATGTGGCGATGATCCCGGTTCCCATGTGGAGGGCGAGTTCGATGAAAATCGGCCACGACAGTTTGAACAGGGTGAGCTGTTCCGTTTGTTTCGTCTGCATGTAGTGTATTCTCCCTTTTCTCTATAATTCTCTCTGTTAACTATTAATCTTATAAAAATGTCAATGGTCATCTTACTCCTTATGAAATGAAAAAGAAAGGGGTTTGCTAAATTATTTTCAACAAAAAAATCACCCGAAGAAATCAGGTGATTTTCGAATTTATTTCAATTTCAGAATAGCAGCACTGAATGGTGCGAGTTCGATTTCGAGTGAGTCGAGGTCACGGTCATGCAAGAGGTCCGTGGCTGCTCCTGTATAACCGAGCGGATTCAGTTTCGAAGCAGAGTCCGAGTTGTTAAAGTAGACGAGATACGTTTCATCTTTCGTACACCGCTCGATGATGACGGCATTGTTCGCATCGTCGACTAGGTTGAAGCGATACGAGCCGGCGTTGGCGAGTACAGGGTGGTCCTTACGAAGCTGGATAAGCTTTTGAATGTAGCGGAATAGGTTGCGGTCTTCTTCGGCTTCATCCCATGGCATACAGCGACGGCAACCTGGGTCTTGTTCGCCTTCAAGTCCGATTTCGTCCCCGTAGTAAATACACGGGCTACCCGTATACGTTAGCATCGACGTCATCAAGAGTTTGAACTTGCCTTTATGACCTTTCGCCCGCGTCAACGCACGAGGTGTATCGTGCGAATCGATCAAGTTGAAGGTAACTTCGTTGACGTTCATCGTGTTCATCATCTCGACTCGCGTCAGTTCGTTACGGAACTCAGATGCAGATGTCCGGTCGAGGGCGAAATAGTTCAAGCTCGCATTCGTGAACGGGTAGTTCATGACGGCATCGAACTGATCACCTTGTAGCCAAGGTTGCGCATCGTGCCAAATCTCCCCGAGGATATAGGCTTCCGGGTTCGCATTTTTGACGGCCTTGCGGAAGTCACGCCAAAACGCATGGTCGACTTCGTTGGCAACGTCTAAACGCCATCCGTCGATGCCGAACTCTTCGACCCAGTAACGGGCGACATCTAATAAGTAAGCTTTTAACTCAGGATGCTCGGTGTTGATCTTCGGCATATTTTTTTCAAAGGCAAATGTATCATAATTTGGCTTCGGTTCTGTCGCAATCGGGAACTCGCGTAGATAGAACCAATCGCGATATTCAGAAGCTGGTCCGTTCTCGACGACGTCTTGGAACCATGGGTGATGATATCCGACGTGGTTGAAGACGGCATCGAGCATGATTTTAATTCCATTCTCATGTAACAGGTCGACCATCTCTTTAAATTTCTCTTTCGTCCCGAACTGTGGATCGATTTCCATATAGTCGAGCGTGTCGTACTTATGGTTCGTCGTCGCTTTAAAGATTGGACAGAAGTAGATGCCAGTGATTCCGAGTTCGACTAAATGATCGATATGGTCGATCACCCCTTGGAAGTCGCCACCGAAGAAGTTCGTCGTCGTCGGCTCTGTCGAGTTCCATGGCAACGTCTCTTCTGGGTTGAGTGATGCATCGCCATTGGCGAAACGGTCTGGGAAGATTTGATACCATACCGTATCTTTCACCCAGAGTGGGGCATGGAAGATATCGATCGGATTGATGAACGGCACACAGAAGTAGTAGCCTGTGTCATCAAGCGGTTTTTCTTCGAACCATCCTTTTTCCGTATAGACGGCCGTCTCTTGGCCATCGTTCAAACGGAATCCGTAACGAAGGCGTCGGAACGGTGGCTTGATGGCGATGAACCAATAGTCATAGGCATCGTCGAACCCGATTTTCTCCATCGGGGTTTCATATGTACGCCAATAGCTCGGTTTGTCTGGGTCAAAGTTCCACATCGTTGGATCTTCTGCGTGCCAGTCGTAAGGGTCGTTCCAAATCAAATCAACGGATTCGATATCGCCACGTTTCGTATGGAAACGAATATGAATCGTCTCTCGGTCATATTTGTAGACGAACGGGGACATCGCACGGTGATAAATCGCTTCTTTCATCATAAGGAAAACATTCCTTTCTCTATAGGGGATGACATCATTTTACAACATCGGGAATCAAAGAGAACAGATGTTGTGAAAACGTTTGCTCAAGCAAAGGGTAATAAAGCGTTTACATTTTGTCAATTGCTGAAACGCTTAAAATATGATGAATTTAAACAACAAATTTAAAAATTACATAAATGGGTCAACAGACGTAAAAAAAGTGTAAAAAAAGACTTGTAAAACGCTTTCACAACTGTATAATAAAAATTGAGGTGAGGATGCAAACGTTTTCACTACCATGTCAATTTCGTAGCGGAGTTTTTCAATTGACATGGTCGTGCGATTGCGCAAATCTGACCATACTATTTCCTTGGGGAGGTTTTTCATCATGAAGATGAAAAAAATGGTAGCAGGACTTTCAACAGCAGTATTCGCTTTCGGTGCACTTGCTGCATGTGGTGGCGGAACGGACAACGAATCTTCAACAGATAACGCGGCTTCGAATGATAACAAGCCTGAAAAAATCGTCATCTGGGAAGATATCGAAAAGTCTGAGACAACGAAAGAAGTTGCGAAGAAGTTCGAAGAAGAGAACGGCGTAAAAGTGGAAGTCGTCGAAGTACAGATGACGGATCAAAAAGACAAGCTTGCCCTTGATGGCCCAGCTGGTAAAGGTCCAGACATCGTTCTTGTACCACACGACCAAATCGGTACAATCGCTGACCAAGGTCACTTGGCACCACTTTCTGATGAGAGCGTGCTCGACTCATTCACAGATGCTGCGAAATCAGCAGTTATGTTTGACGGTCAAGCTTACGGATACCCGAAATCAGTTGAAACACCAGTTCTTATGTATAACAAAGATTTGATGTCTGAAGCTCCAAAATCAATGGACGACCTTTACAAGTTGTCAAACGATGTAAAAGCTGACGGGCAATACGGATTCCTCGCACTTTGGGATAACTTCTACTTTGCACACGGTGTAGTCGCTGGATATGGCGGATACGTGTTCAAAGAAGACGGTGGCGCACTCGATCCAATGGACATTGGTTTGAACAACGAAGGTGCAGTTGAAGGATTCGAATACATCGGTAAATGGTACCAAGAAGGTCTCTTCCCTAAAGGATTGATCGGTGAGTCTGGTGGCCAAGCGATGGACCAACTCTTCACTGAGAAGAAAGCTCATTCAGTCATGAACGGACCATGGGCAGTTGCTGGTTACACAGATGCTGGCGTAAACCTCGGTGCGGCTCCAATGCCTACACTTCCGAACGGTGAGCCAATCAAGACGTTCATGGGTGTGAAAACATATGCCCTTTCAGCTTACACAGAGAACCAAGAGTGGGCTGAGAAGTTCCTTCAAGAGTTAACAAATGAAGAAAACGCATTGGCAATGTTTGAAGCATACAACGAGATCCCACCAGTAGCAGCACTCGAGTCGAACGAGACAATCACGTCGAACGAAGTTGCGAAAGCGGTATTCGACCAAGCAACAAACGCAATCCCAATGCCAAACATTCCTGAAATGGGACAAGTTTGGGAGCCAATGGCACAAGCACTTCAACTTGTAGCGACTGGTAAACAAGATGCACAGAAATCTGCAGACGATGCAGTGAAAGTCATCGAGCAACAAATCCAAGCGAACAACCAATAAGGAATTGAAATGACGGGGTACGCCATACGGCGTTCCCCATCATTTTCTAGCATTGAGCAAACGTTTGCTTGATTGATTTGCTCAAATCGAAAGGAGAAACTGAGGATGGCTGCAATTGCGAACCCTAAAACACCGGACCAACGCCCGGACAAGCCAACAAACCATGCTCGGAACGCGGGACTACTTTCCATCATTCCGGGACTCGGACAGGTATACAACAAACAATACGCGAAAGCGGTAGCGTTCTTTATCGTCATCGTATCTTATTTTGCCGTAAACTATGATCTATTTTTCAAAGGGGCGGGCGCCGGACCAGGTGACCGTGGAGGACTTTGGGGATTGATCACGCTTGGTGAAGTGCCAGGACCTCGTAACGACCACTCCATCTTTTTGATGGTCGAGGGGATTGTCGCGTTAATTTTACTATTCTTCGGAATTGCGTTCTATGTTTGGAACATTCGTGACGCCTATCGTGTCGGTCGCGCTCGTGATCAGCATCTAAACCTTCCATCGTTCCAAATGCAACTGCGCAACTTGCGTGATAATGGATTCCCATACTTAATGTTAATCCCATCACTCATTTTGTTAGTGTTTACAGTTATTCTTCCATTGATCTTTACGTTCTTGATCGCCTTCACGAACTATCGCTATAACAACGCACCACCAGCGAAACTCGTCGAATGGGTCGGATTTGAGAACTTTACGCGTATTTTTGAAATCGATATCTTCCGTGACACGTTCGTTGGGGTACTCGGATGGACACTCGTTTGGACGGTCGCTTCAACAACAGGTGTCATCGCAATCGGGATCTTCCTTGCGGTACTCTTGAACCAAGAAGGATTACGATTCCGCCGCTTGTTCCGCTCGATTTTGATTCTTTCATGGGCAGTACCGGCATTCATCACGATCTTGATCTTCCGTTCGATGTTCAACGAATCGTTCGGGGTGTTCAATACAACGATCTTGCCCGCACTCGGTCTTGATCCAATCAACTGGTTCACGGACCCGACAGCGACACGTACGGCACTCGTGCTCATTCAATGGTGGCTCGGCTTCCCGTTCATCATGACACTTATGACAGGTGTCTTGCAGTCGATTCCTGGTGACTTGTATGAAGCGGCAACGATTGATGGAGCAACCATCTTTGACAAGTTCCGTTTGATCACGTTGCCAATGCTCTTGTTCGCAACTGCGCCAATCTTGATCACGCAGTTCACGTTCAACTTCAACAACTTCAACATCATCTATCTCTTTAATGGCGGTGGCCCTGCTGTACCTGGACAAACGGCCGGTGGTACCGACATCTTGATTTCTTGGATTTACAAATTGTCACTCGGTGCCAACCCGCAATACGGACTTGCGGCTGCGATCACACTTATCTTGTCATTCTTCATCATGACACTTGCCGTGATCCAGTTCCGTCGGACAAAATCTTTCAAAGACGAGGATATGATCTGATATGAAAAAACAAAAACGAATCAATTTGGCGATCTCGTATGTCATCTTGACGCTTGCGTCGATCATCATTCTCTATCCGATGCTTTGGGTCGTCGGAACGTCGTTCAACCCAGGGCGTACGATTACGTCAACCATCATTCCATCGAATCCGACATTTGTTCACTATAAAAACTTGTTTGACCTAACGATTTCAGATTATAGTTTATGGTATGTGAACACGTTGAAAATCGCTTTCATCACGATGGCACTTTCTGTCATCTTGGTCACGATTACTGGATACGTTTTCTCACGCTATCGTTTCGTAGGACGGAAGAACTCACTCGTCTTGTTCCTCGTCCTTCAGATGGTGCCACAGTTCGTTGCAATCATCGCGATTTATGTATTGCTCAATATGCTTAACCTTCTTGACACACATACAGCGCTCATCTTGCTTTATGCAGGTGGTGCGATTCCGATGAACACGTACTTGGCGAAAGGCTACTTCGACACGATTCCAAAAGAACTTGACGAAGCAGCCCGTATGGATGGTGCTGGTCACCTCCGAATCTTCTGGCAAATTATTTTGCCACTTGCGAAGCCGATTGTCGCAACGATTGCTCTCTTTAACTTCATGGGACCATTCAACGACTTCATTTTGGCATCGCTCGTCCTTCGTTCACCAGAGAAACAAACATTGGCAGTTGGTCTTTACAACATGATCTCGAAACAGTTCGATAACAACTTTACGTTATTCGCGGCAGGAGCTGTCCTTTCAGCCCTTCCAATCGTCATCTTGTTCTTCATGTTCCAACGCTACTTCGTTTCTGGCCTCACAGCGGGTGGTACGAAAGGATAATACTCGTAAAAGGAGGAAGCGATATGAGGCGAGGCGTCGTGCTCGTGCTCCTGTCGCTTCTTTTGTTTCCGACTGTCGTCGGGGCAAAGGAAGCCGCTACTTGGGAACAAGAACGCATGTATTTTATTATGGTCGACCGATTTGTTGACGGAAATCCGGACAATAACGAACAGGTGGACAAAAATGATCCAAAAGCCTTTCATGGTGGAGATATTCGTGGGGTCATCGAGAAGCTCGATTACATCGAATCACTCGGATTCACGTCCATTTGGTTAACACCTGTTTTTGAAAACATGCCGGACGGCTATCACGGGTATTGGATTAAAGATTTTTATAACATCGACCCACAATTCGGGACGAAAGAAGATTTACAGGAGCTAGTCGATGAAGCGCACAAACGAGACATGAAAGTCATTCTCGACTTCGTCGTCAACCATGTCGGACCGAATCATCCTTGGGTGGAAGAAAAACCTGACTGGTTCCATGAACAGTTACCGATTGTATTTTGGAAAGACCAGGAGCAAGTTGAGACACATTGGTTGTTTGATTTGCCCGACTTCAAAACAGAGGATCCGGAAGTCAAATCGTATTTGATTGACGCGGCGAAGTATTGGATTGAAGAGACGGATATCGATGGCTACCGCCTGGATACGGTCCGTCACGTCGATCAAGCGTTCTGGAAAGACTTCGTCGAAGGTGTGCGGTCAGTCGACCCGGATTTTTACCTACTCGCTGAAGTGTTTGACCCGGACCCGAAATATGTCGCGCAATATGATGACCTCGGGTTCAACAGCATCACGAACTTTACATTCTATGACCGCGTATCAAAAACGATGACACAACAGCAAGCAAACGTCGACGAAATCGATGTTGCTGCTAGTTATGCCGAAACATTCTTCAACGACCCGAATCAAATGGCGACGTTCCTCGATAATCACGATGTGGAGCGTTTCACTTACCAAGCAGAGGCAAACGGAGTCGAATCTGCAGAACGCCGACTACGCCTTGGACTCTTTGCGCTTTATGCATCACCCGGGATGCCAATCGTCTTCCAAGGGACTGAGAATGCTCAAAACGGTGGAGCCGATCCGGCGAACCGTGTCATGACGGAATTCCCGGGAAATGAAGATTTGCATGAATACGTCGCGACGATGAATCGCATGCGGGAAGAGTATCCGGTCTTTGCTACAGGTGAACAGCGAATGATTGCTTCAGAAGATGGAATGGCTGTCTTTGAACGAAAAGACGGCGATGACGTCGCCTTATATGCCATCAACATGAATGGTGAGGATCGAGAAATCGAAATTAATGTCAGTGAAATCGGGGAAGACAAGAGACTTCGCGGCCTTTTATTCTCGCAACTGGTCACAGATCAGCGCGGAACGTTTACAATTGAACTATCCGGCGAAAGTGCGAACGCTTACATCGTGGAGGAATCATCGGTCAATCCGTGGATGATGGGACTACTCGTCATTACGATTCCGATTTTCTTAACGGGTTTGGTCATGTGGAAGCGACGCAAATAAAAATGAAACGCTGAAAGACATGTTTGGAATTCACGGAAGCAGGGGGGAACACCATGCAAATCACAATTAAAGATGTGGCGAAACATGCGAACGTGGCACCGTCTACGGTATCGCGCGTCATCGCTAACAGTCCACGAATCAGTCAAAAGACAAAAGAACGGGTCAGAAGTTCTATGGAAGAACTCGGGTATCACCCAAACATTCATGCGAGAAGTCTTGCTAACCGTTCGACACAGTCGATTGGTCTCGTCATGCCGAGCGCGGCAACAAAGACGCTTCAAAATCCATTCTTCCCAGAAGTGCTACGAGGAATTAGCACGAAAGCGCATCAGAATGGATACTCGCTTTATATGACGACAGGTGTCACAGAAGAAGAGGTCTTATCCGGTGTCATCGAGATGGTACAAGGACGCCGTGTCGACGGTGTCATCGTCCTCTATTCACGGGAAGACGATCAAGTCGTTCAATACTTACGTCAAACGAAGTTTCCGTTCGTCGTGGTCGGGAAGCCGTTCGGGGACGCTTCTTCCATCACATACGTCGATACGGACAACTATTTGGCAGGTCGTGAAGTGACGAAACACCTTTATAACTTAGGTCATCGTCGCATCGCCTTCATCGGGGGCTCGGATAAACTCGCCGTCACACAAGATCGTCGGAACGGGTACGCGACGGCCCTCATGGAGGCAGGCATTCCGGTATGCGAAGACTATATCGCCCGGGCTGAATTCATGACGAAAGGCGGCGCGAAGGCAGTTCGTGAATTACTGCAAAACGAAGAGCCACCGACAGCCGTCGTCGTCAGCGATGACATGATGGCGCTCGGAGTCATCAGCACGCTCAGTGAGATGGGACTGAAGATTCCGGAAGACGTCGCGGTCGTCAGTTTCAATAACGTCTATATCGCAGAACACTCGAACCCGCCACTCACGTCGGTCGAAATTAACATCTTCGGTCTCGGTTTCGAGGCGACGAATTGCTTGATCGAACAAATCAGTGATAATGCGCCTCCTTATGGGAAGCGCGTCATCGTGCCACATTATCTGGTCGTCCGCCAATCATGTGGGCAGAAGAAGAGTAAGGCAACCGAAACATTAGAATCGAATTCTTGATTTACCAGACGATTTCGCCAGAGCGGGGTCGTCTTTTGCATATCCGTTTGATTGAAGCCGTCTGATGTAGGGAATTTCTTTCACGAAGGAATCGAAATCGAAAGGATGGATAGAGATGAGTGAAAGACGATTTGTCGGGACATTCGATACGAAAGAAAGCCTATTGTCAAAAATTAATGAGCTGAAAGAAAACGGCTATGATGAAGGGGAACTATTTGTCCTGACGGAGCGGGATGAAGCCGTTCATGTCCTTAAACGAGAGACGGACCTAAACGTAGAAGAAGGTGACACATCCTGGCTAGACAACCTCAACGGAGGGGGAAGCGAGGATCGGGATACGAAACAGGCGCTCACCGATTTAGGGATTGCAGACGACGAAATCGAACAGGCGCATTCTGACATCAAGCAGGGGGGATACGCCCTCGTCATCGACGAACCGGACACGGGGTTCAATGATGGGCGAAGTGCAGTATTCGAGGGACACGAAGCGAATGCGGCATTTGGTGAGAATCAGGAAAATGAACAGAAAGATTGATTGAAACCGTCTCAATTAGAGGTGGTTTTTTTGATTGTAAAATGTGACGAAAAAAAGAAAGAAAAAGTTTTATGCAAACGATTGCATTATTGTATCAGTCGTGTAAAATGAAAAGTGAGATTAAATACAGCGCTTTCATAGACAAACGGTTGCATGAACTGATTGTCCGTCGAAGGTAGCCTTGTAGAGAAAAAGGAGTGGCAGACAGATGAAACGATTGTTTGCAGTCGATGAATGGAAAGTAACAGAAGAAGGTCTTCACCCGAAGGAGAACCGTCTAGCAGAATCACTTACATCGCTCGGAAATGGGCATATGGGGATGCGAGGAAACTTTGAGGAAGATTACTCGAATGATACGCACCAAGGATTCTACGTGGCGGGTGTCTACTATCCGGACAAAACACGTGTCGGTTGGTGGAAGAATGGATACCCTGAATACTTTGCCAAAGTATTGAATGCGACAAACGTCATCGGTCTTCGCGTGGCGATCAATGGTACGCCGGTCGACTTGGCGAAATGGGAAGTGAAAGACTTCACGCGTGAGCTCGACATGCAACGTGGTGTTCTCACACGAACGTTCACCTTGATGAACGGAACAGAAGAAACGAATGTGGAAGTCGTCCGATTCTTCTCAATCGTGGATAAAGAAATCTTGGCAATCCGTTATAACGTGACACCGATTAACTATGAAGCGAAAATCGAGTTCACTCCATATCTAGACGGCGATGTCGAAAACGAAGACTCGAACTACGATGAGAAGTTCTGGTTACCGGTCGACCGTGGTGTGGAAGAACGTTTTGGTTTCGTCACGACGAAAACGAAAAAACTCGACTGGCATGTCACGGCATCAATGATCGCGGACGTTGAGGGCGCACGTTGCGAAGTGCTTGAATCGACAGACTTGTTCGTAGCCAATACATTCACAGTCAACGTGGCTGCCGGTGAGACGGCGACTGCCTATAAATATGTATCGGTCGTGACAAACCGCGACCATGCGATTGAGGATCTTCAATCTGCAGGAATGAAACGTGTCGAAGCGGCATTCGAAAAAGGTTTTGAGACACTTCTTGCGGAACAGACGGAAGCATGGCTCGCACGTTGGGAAGATGCGGACGTTCGGATCGATGGAGATATCGAAGCGCAACAAGGGATCCGTTTCAACATCTTCAACATGTATCAGACGTATACGGGTGAAGATTCACGTCTTAACATCGGTCCAAAAGGATTCACAGGCGAGAAGTACGGCGGTGCGACGTATTGGGATACAGAAGCCTACTGCCTCCACTTCTATTTAGCGACAGCGAAACCAGAAGTCTCATGGAACTTGCTCAAGTACCGTCATAATCAATTGCCACAGGCGAAAGAGAATGCCGTGAAGAATGTCGGCATGGAAGGTGCGCTTTATCCGATGGTCACGATGAACGGGGAAGAGTGCCACAACGAGTGGGAAATCACACATGAAGAGATTCACCGTAACGGTGCGATTGCTCATGCGATCTTTAACTATGCAAACTTCACGGGTGACAAGTCGTACCTTGGACAATACGGATTGGAAGTATTGGTCGAAATCTCGCGTTACTGGGCTAGCCGCGTCAATTTTGTCCCGCACAAAGACGTGTATATGATCCTAGGCGTCACAGGTCCGAACGAATACGACAACAACGTCAACAACAACTGGTACACGAACTTGATCGCCGCGTGGACACTCGAGTATACGCAAGAAGTGTACAACTACTTGAAAGAAGCAGAACCTGCACGTCTCGAAGAACTCGTGTCGACACTCGGTATCACGGACGCTGAACTCGCGAAATGGGCAGACATTCAAACGAAGATGTACTATCCGAAAGACGATCTCGTGCCAGATGTCTTCATGCAACAGGACGGATTCATGGATAAAGAGCAGATTTTGGTGAAGGACCTCGATCCAAAACATCTTCCACTCAACCAAAACTGGTCATGGGATCGCATCCTTCGTTCGAACTTCATTAAACAAGCAGACGTCCTCCAAGGACTCTATACGTTCGGTGACCGCTTCACGGTCGAACAGAAACGTGCAAACTTTGACTTCTATGAGCCACGCACGGTTCATGAGTCAAGCTTGTCACCATGCGTCTACTCGATTATTGCGGCAGAAGTCGGTTATGAGGACAAAGCGGTCGAATTGTATCAACGTTCCGCGCGTCTTGACCTCGATAACTATAACAATGACACGGAAGACGGCTTGCACATCACATCGATGGTCGGTTCATGGATGTCCATCGTTCATGGTTTTGCGGGAATGCGGATTCAAGAAGATACGCTCTCGTTCAGCCCGATGACTCCGAAGGATTGGAACGGCTACTCGTTCAATATGCTCTGGCGTGGCCATCACTTGACGGTCACATCATCGCGTGAACAAGTGACAATCAAGCAAACAGGTGGTACAGACGTAACGATTCACGTGTATGGAAATGCAGTAACGGTTCCTGCAGATGACTCGATTACAATCGAAGCAGTGAAAGCGTGACCATTCGCTTCATATGAACAAGTCGACTTCGGTCGGCTTGTTTTTGTATGAAAAACTTATCGGGTTTCCTGCATATTTGCTGTATGCAGCATGAATAATCTATGTTATCTTGATTCTTAGCTATTTTGAGAAAGGGGAGTTGAAGCTTGACGGAAGCCGTTAAAGAACATACACGAATCGGGGTTGTCTCGATCATCGGAGGATTGTTCGTTGCCTTATCCATGACATTATTTTTAATTCCAGCCGGCGTCTATTCGACAGGATTTACGGGCCTTGCCCAAATCTTGACAGCACTACTAGCCGGTACACCGTTTGAACTAGGGGAAGGGCTCTGGTTCTTTATTCTGAACGCACCGTTACTCGTCGTCAGTTACTTTATGCTCGGGCGGAATATGATGATTCACACGCTTGTCAGTGTCGCCTCGGTCACCTTGTTCATTCGCTTGCTTCCGCAATCGCAGCTCCTCTCGGACGACCCGCTCTTGAACGCCGTCTTCGGCGGTGTGCTTTTGGCAATCGGTTCAGGGATTACGATTCGATACGGAGCCTCGACAGGTGGCTTTGACATCGTCGCATTGATTTTGGCGAAATTCACGAACAACTCGGTCGGGGTCTATCTCTTCTTGATGAACATGATGATTGCCCTAGCTGCAGGTGCCTTATTCGGGTGGCCGACAGCGCTCTACACGATCGTTTTCTTATATGTGACGTCAAAAGTCATCGACGAGATATATACAAATACACAGCGTCAAACGCTCTTTATCGTAACGAATCACCCGGATGAGGTGACGAAAGAACTTCATCAGCATGTGTTCCGTGGCATCACGCTCATGCCGGCAATCGGGACATACTCGAAAGTCGAGAAAGCGACGCTCATGATGGTCGCCCAACGACACGAGGTGCGTGAAATCACGCGCATTTGTAAAGATGCGGACCCATCCGTTTGGATCAATATCTTGCCGACAGAGGATGTCGAAGGAACGTTCCGTCGCTAAATTAACCCCTACTGTGCAAGCAGTAGGGGTTATTATATATGTATGACATAAGACGGTTTGGGGAGGATGCACAAATACAAAAACAGAGGCTATTCATCTTAATCAGGAAGAATAGCCTCTGTTTGATAATGGTTCAGTTCTAGTCGGTGCTTTCGTTATGCCTTGATGCCAAGTCTCTCTTCTAGGAAGAGGGCAATCCCGTCATCCATGTTCGAAGCCGTCACTTCGTTGGCGACCCTTTTCAGTTGGTCGATGGCATTCCCCATCGCGACACCGGTCCCGACATAGTCGAGCATCTCGAGGTCATTCTCCTCGTCACCGAAGGCGATGATGTGTTTCCGGTCGATATTCAAATACTTCGAGACTTCTTTCAATCCGAGTGCTTTTGATGTGTTTTTACTCATGACTTCGATCATATGCTCCGGCATGCGCCACTGACGATTCAAGACAGCCTCTGCATGTAGGTGGTCGAGCTGTGAACGAACAGATGCAACATGGTCTTTCGTCGCATGAATCAAAAGTGAAGTCGGTTCATCTTGAAGATGCTTCAACAGGTTGCCGGATGTGACACTGAGCGCCCGCTCCGCATAGGGACTATAAAATTCTTGCGGGTCTTTTTGGAAGTAGACATGGTCGGTTACTTCCACGACGATGTTGTGTGCTTTCGTATCCGCAACTTCCTCGATGATATCGTGAGCGGTCTTGAGTGGGATCGGTCGGTGTGTGACCGCATAACTCGAATCTTTCGGGTGATGCACGAGGGCACCGTTAAAATTGACGAGTGGCGTCGTCAGGCCGAGTTGTTCATAATACATGATGGAGTGACGTTTCGGTCGTCCTGTCGCAATCATGACCTCATGACCGGCTTCACGAGCCGCTTGAAGAGCGCGGAAGTTGCGCTCGCTAATTGTTTTATCATCTTGTAATAACGTTCCATCTAAATCAACTGCGATTAAATAACGTGACATCAGTCATCCTCTTTTCTTCACAATGATGTTTCTACGACCGTACCACATTTTTTGATTTGACGGAAAGAATATACAATCGATGTCGCACTTTCCTGTCGAACAATGCTATACTAATGTCGTATGAATTTTTACGAATCATCTGTGAGATGGAGGGGACGTACAATGCGTTATGTAGTCACATTGTTCTGGGCGATTTTGCTCTCAAATACAGCGGTGTTTATCATTTCTGCTGTAGATGGAGTAGAATACAACGCGATGATCGCAACTGGTTTTGGCGTGATCATCACAATCTTCGTTGCACTTCTCGATGTCATGAATCAAGACATGGGAATCAGCGACGTTGCACAAGAGAAGTAAGCCGTCTACAATCAAACTGACTCGCGCATGAGTCAGTCTTTTTTCTTATATCGATTTTAGAGGAGGACGTCACATATGAAAAACCCTGAAAAACGCGCGAACTTCATCACGTTCGCCATCATCGGTGCAATTATCGTCATCGGAATCGCTTTATTATTCGTTCTAAACGGTAATGATTCAGACGATGGTGTCAACGCCGTCACGGCAGAGGAATTGCAACAACAGTTAGATCAAGATGGCGAGGTCGTCGCCTATTTCTGGCAAACAGGCTGTGAATATTGTGAGCAAGTAAAACCATATGTCGAACCGATGATTGAAGAGTATGACGCGGTATCGATCAACTTGGCCGACCATAACGTCTGGGAAACATATGGCATTCAAGGAACACCGACTCTCATTCGTTTTGAAGATGGGAAAGAAGTCGGTCGCATTGAAGGGGCAGTCTCTGAACAACAATATGAGACGTTCTTTAAGAATGAGGAGGCAAAAGAGGAATGAAGCGTCGTTTCTACCAAATGTTATTTGAGCTGAACGCCTCACCTTGGATTGCCACACGTCTCAAACGTTTCGCAGAATCAGGCGCAAGTCGTCACTTGATTCCATCGTTCGCAAAAGTGTATGACATCGCTGTCGATGAAGCGGACCAACCTTTACAAGCGTATCCTTCACTTCACGCATTCTTTACTCGTCATTTGAAGTCAGGGGCACGTACGATTGATGAATCAGTCGATACCCTCGTCTCCCCGTGTGACGGGAAGCTGTCGGTCATCGAGGCGATTTCGGAAGACAGCCACTTCGAAGTGAAAGGTCAATCTTACACGCTCGCGGAATTGCTCGGTTCACAACAAGAGGCGAGACGATACGCAGGTGGTACGGTCGTCGTGCTCTATCTCAGTCCACGTGATTATCACCGCGTCCATACACCACTCTCGGGTCGCGTCCTTAGCCACTATGAGCTCGGGGACCGTTCGGCACCGGTGAATGAGATCGGATTGACAGAGACAGTGCGCCCACTATCTCGTAACTATCGTCGTGTGACTCGCTTTGACAGTCCGGCTGGGACGTATGAGCATATCATGGTCGGAGCCCTTAACGTCAACACGATTGAGTGGACGCTCGAAGGGGAGCAGGCGAATAAAGGACAGGAAGTCGGATACTTCTCATTCGGATCGACCGTCGTCCTTTGTTTTGAGAAAGATACGATTCAAATGGACCATCAAAAAATGGGTCCGGTTCGGCTCGGTGACGTCATCGGGACGATCAAAACCAACTAATTTTGCATCAATTTTCTTCCGACCGAACGATACACTAGTCGTTTGGTCGGTTTTCGTTTACCATAGAAGGGATATCAATACTTGTATAAGTAGTTGAATCGTTTAGCTAATTGGAGGAATTTTACGTGTTTAATCGACTTTATCCGAAGCAGTTCGTCGCATCTGTGTTTGACATCGACTTAGAAGAATTGAAAGACCGTGGGGTACGCGTCATTATGACAGACCTCGATAATACACTCGTGGCATGGGATGTCCCTCATGCACCAGAGCTTTTATTGATGTGGCTTGAAAAAGTGAAATCATACGGTTTCGATGTGATTGTCGTATCAAATAATAATGAGAATCGTGTACGAACGTTTACGGAGCCGCTCGGCCTTCATTATGTCGCTCGTGCGAGAAAGCCTTTGCCAGCCGGATTTAAAGAAGCACTCTCGAAATACGGCTATTCACCGAAAGAAGCCATCTTTTTGGGAGATCAGCTGTTCACAGACGTGCTCGGCGCCAACATGGCAGGCATTCATGTCATCCATGTCCAACCGGTCGTCAAAACGGACGGTCTGGTCACAAAATTCAATCGGATGCTTGAAAAGGTCGTTTTCGCCCATATGAAACGTCGCGGGAAGTATGTATTGATTACGAAAAAAGTGGAAGAACTCGCCGTCGACGCACAGCGTGCAAAAGTCGCGGTCGCCGAGAAAATTGGTGAGGCCATTCATCCACGTTCCGAAGATTCACATAAAAAAGATGAATAAGACCTCGAACGCACAGGAAGAAGGAGGCTGCCCATGTACGGCGACCAAGGCGTCGGAATTAACGCTTCAGGAGTAGCAGCGAGGTGCTACGGCGAATGAAGAAGGGGAAACCTAAACGGCAGTAAGTATAACTATGGAAGAAACCAAACGATATTGCGCTGGGTGCGGCGTGGCCATCCAAACGGAAGACCCGAACGGGGTCGGCTATGCACCGAAATCGGCACTTGACCGTGAAATTGTCATTTGCCAACGTTGCTTCAAGTTGAAGCATTATAACCAAGTTCAAGACGTGGAGTTATCAGATGATGACTTCTTACGCATCTTGAATGGCATCAGTTCAAAAGAGGCACTCGTCATCAAGATTGTCGACATTTTCGACTTCAATGGCAGTTGGCTTCCTGGACTTCAACGCTCAGTCGGTTCAAACCCGGTACTGTTAGTCGGAAACAAGGTCGACTTGTTACCGAAGTCCGTCAACCCGAACCGGATGGCGAACTGGATGAAGGCAGAGGCAAAAGAACTCGGATTGAATCCGATCGATGTTCATTTGATCAGTGCGAAAAAAGGACACGGCATCGATGAACTTGCTGAAAAGATTGAGTATTACCGGAAAGGCAAAGACGTCTTCGTCGTCGGTTGTACGAATGTCGGGAAGTCGACACTCATCAATCAAGTGATCAAACGTTTCGGTGAAGAGGATGAAGCCATCATCACCGTCAGTCATTTCCCGGGAACGACGCTTGACTTGATCGACATCCCGCTCGACGATGATGCGAACCTGTATGATACACCGGGGATCATCAACCGTCATCAAATGGCACACTATGTCGATGCGAAAGATTTGAAGACAATCACACCGAAGAAAGAAATCAAACCTCACGTGTTCCAGTTGAATCCGCAACAGACGCTCTATTTCGGCGGGTTGGCACGTTTGGATTATCTTGAAGGAAATAAGCGTTCATTCGTCATCTACATGTCGAACGAGTTGAAAGCGCACCGAACGAAACTCGAACGTGCGGATGAGCTCTATGACCAACATATTGGGAAGATGCTCAACCCACCGAACGAAAAGACAATGGAAATCTTACCGCCACTCGTCCGTCATGAGTTCAGCTTGCGGGACGGCGTGAAAACGGATATCGTGTTCAGCGGTCTCGGTTGGGTCGCCATTCACGGAAAAGGTGGTCGCATCGCGGCATGGGCTCCAAAAGGTGTCGCGGTCACACTTCGCGAGGCGCTCGTATGAATCTGGCCGTCATCGGTCACCCGATTGCTCATTCGCTCTCACCCCAGCTGCACGAGCAGTGGTTGAGGGCGTCTGGGCTTTTCGGGCGTTATGAGGCGATTGATGCCACCTTGGATGAACTCCCTGATTTATTTGCAGCGATGCGAGGCGGGGACTGGGATGGATTCAACGTCACGATTCCCTATAAAGAAGCGGTCGTTCAATACGTCGACGAACTTGAAGAGGCGGCAAAGCTAGCCGGTGCCGTCAACACCGTGTATAAACGAGACGGACGACTCATCGGGACGAACACGGACGGTGCCGGCCTTGTCCAAGCACTGTTGCCATTCACAGACTTCACAGGACGTGTTCTGATTGTCGGTGCAGGTGGTGCGGCGCGTGGGATTGTACAAGCTCTTCCGACACGTAACGTGACGATCGTCAATCGAACTGTCGAACGGGCAAAAGTGCTCGCCGATACGTTCGGAATCGCCCATACGACCTTCGATGAGATCGACATCTCGCAGTATGAGGTCATCGTTCAGACGACTTCTGTCGGGATGGACGAGAGATCGACACCACTTTCATTAGAAGGATTACGACAAAACACGGTCGTTTGTGATATCATATATCGTCCACTTGTCACCCCGATGCTTCAAGAAGCGAAACGTCGCGGGGCGAAAATTGTGACAGGGGTCGCCATGTTCGTCGGGCAAGGCGCGCTCTCGTTCGAGAAATGGACGGGCGTAAAACCGGACGAAACCATTGGAAAAAAGTTAATCGAAGGATTATTGGAGGAATAATATACTATGTTATCAGGTAAACAAAAACGCTTTTTACGTGCCGAAGCACACCATCTCTCACCGATTTATCAAGTCGGGAAAAATGGGGTCAGTGAAGCGATGTGTAAAGATATCGCAGATGCACTTGAGAAACGTGAATTGATCAAAGTTCAAGTGCTTCAAAACTGCATGGATACACCAAAAGATGTAGCCGGTGAATTGTCAGAAGGTACACAGGCTGAAGTCGTTCAAGTTATCGGGAAAGTCATCGTCTTATACAAAGAGGCGACAGAGAAAGAAAATCGCCAAATCAAACTCCCATGAGCCGGATCGGCTTGATGGGTGGAACGTTCGACCCGCCACATCTCGGACATCTGTTAATCGCGGAACAAGCGCGTGAACAGCTTGCACTCGATGAGGTGTGGTTCTTGCCGGCTGCGATTCCGCCACATAAGGTCGGATTCAGTTCTGCGGAACATCGAATCGAGATGACGCGACGCGCCATCCAACATCAGTCCGACTTCAAGTTAAACTTGATTGAATTTGAACGGAGTGAGCCGTCCTATACGGTCGAGACGATGAAGCGGCTGATTGAACAGTATCCGAATGATGAGTTCTATTTTTTGATTGGCGCAGATTCGCTCGTGTCACTCGAATCGTGGCATGATTATGAGACACTCATTCAACTCGTCACGTTCGGTGCGGTCGCTCGCCCGGGGTCCCGTTATTTGATTCCGGAGAAGGCGGACGTTCGTACAATTGATATGCCACAACTTGAAATCTCATCGACGGATATCCGTGAGCGGGCGAAGCGAGGCAAATCCATCAAATATTTGGTCCCGACGCCAGTCGAGACGTATGTGAAGGAGCAGAAGTTGTATGACGTTTGAAGAAGCGCACGAGTTGATTAAACAGACGCTACCGGAAAAACGCTATATCCACACACTCGGTGTCGTCGAGACGGCGGAGCGATTGGCAGTTCAGTACGGCGCGAACGTCGAAGAGGCTCGTCTAGCAGCGATGCTTCATGACTACGCAAAGTACTTTGATCCGGAAGAAATGCGTCGAGTCGTCATTGAAGAGGGACTTGATTCCAATCTTCTTGAATATGGGGACGAATTGTTGCATGCGCCGGTCGGTGCGATTTTACTGGCTCGTCAATATGACCTTGACGAGACCGTGCTTTCTGCAATTCGAAATCATACGACGGGAGAGCCTGGGATGTCTCGTCTTGACCAAATCTTGTTCGTAGCTGATGCCATCGAACCGAATCGGGATTATCCAGGGGTTGATCGCCTGCGGGTAGAGGCAGCGCATTCGCTCGAAGTGGCGGTTGTGGCGACACTGAAGCAAACGATTGAATTTTTATTGAAGAAGTCGGTGCGCATTTTTCCACTGACAATTGAAACGTATAATGATTTTGTGAATACACCTTAGGAGGGTCAATATGACTGCAAGAGAAGAATTAGAATTGATTGTAAAAGCGGCTGACGATAAACGTGCCGAGGAAATCGTCGTACTCGACATGGAAGGAATCTCACCGATTGCGGACTACTTCGTCATCTGTCACGGGAACTCAGAGAAACAAGTCGAAGCAATCGCACGTGAAATCAAAGATGTGGCTGGCGAGAACAACTTACCGCTCCACAAATTCGAAGGAATGGATACGGCACGTTGGGTCCTCGCTGACCTTGAGAACGTCGTCGTTCACATTTTCCATCGCGACGACCGTGATTACTACAACCTAGAGAAATTGTGGGCTGACGCGCCGCACGTCGAAGTGGAAGTCGGCTAATGGCATACGAAGGATTCGCCTATGTATACGACGAGTTGATGAAAGACGCGCCGTATGATGAGTGGGTCGCTTTCGTGCGTCGTCACGTCCAAGATGGCGCGACACTCGCGGATGTCGGATGTGGAACAGGATCAGCAACGATTCGCCTCGCCGAACATTACGACGTCATGGGGATCGACTTATCGGAGTCGATGCTCGAAGTCGCACAAGAAAAGGCACTCGAAGCCGAAATCGAGTTGCCACTTTGGGAACAGGATATGCGTGAACTAGAGCTGCCGGAACCGGTCGATGCGGTGACAATCCTCTGCGATTCACTTTGCTATCTACAAGATGAGGCAGATGTGATCGACACGTTTGAATCTGTCTACACTCAACTCAAACCGGGCGGGCTGTTCATTTTTGATGTCCATGCGCCGAACAAGATGCAGACGCTCTTCAACCAAAAGACGTACGCGTCAAACGGAGAAGACTGCTCGTATATTTGGTTTGCCGACCCGGGAGAGTCACCACTCTCAGTCGTTCACGATTTGACGTTCTTCGTCGCGCTTGAAGACGGAACGTACGAACGGATCGAGGAGACACATGAACAACGGACGTATGAACCTGGCCAGTACATGCAATGGTTGATTGGTGCCGGGTTCCACGTCAAATCGGTCACTTCTGATTTCACTGAACATGCACCGGGAGCGGATGCCGAACGCATCTTCTTCGTTGCCCAAAAATAAGGAAGACCCCATCGTAGATTAGCGATGGGGTCTTCATCTGTATCAGAAGTTTAATACTCGATTTATAAATTCAGCTTTGGCTTCAGTATATTTTTCTCTGTCCTCACGAAATTCAGTCGCTAACTGCTTTTTTAGAAGCCCGTATTCCTTCGCGAGTAAAGGAGATTCCCGTAGCTTGTCTCGAAATTCAATCTGTTCTTCCCACCGTTTTTCTGTGCCTTTCATGAGATGCAAATGAGCAACTCGTTTATCATCTTTCACTTTCACAAAAAATCTGCGCCAGGGCTTTCCATCCAATTCAGGTGGTACATAGTGCCAACCATATGCGGTTAAAGTATCAACAATCGCATTCATATTTACAAACGATTCGATTCGAATCATCACATCAATAATGGGTTTTGCAGGTAGACCGGGAACCGCTGTGCTACCTATATGTTCTGCTCCCTTAATATCAAATTTTGAAAGTACGTCAGACAACTCTCTTGTTTCACGTAGACCATATGCTTCCCATTGCATATTTGCATCTTCTATTTCAATCGCCTCATATGCCCAAATAGGAATCGTTAAGTGATCAGGATTCTCTTCTTTCATGAGTTTGATTCATCTCCTTGAAAGTACTCTCTGTGGCGAAGCTAATCTTGAAACGAACAAAAGACCTCATCATAAAAATGTGTTTGAGGTCTTTTGGACGATCATGCTTCGTGGCTGAACTGCCACTGGACACCGAACTGGTCTTCGAGCATGCCATATGCTTTGCTCCAAAATGTCTCTTGAAGCGGCATCAAGACACGTCCGTTCACAGAGAGCGCCTCGAATTCACGATGGATGGCATCGAGGTCGTCCGTGACGACAGCGAGCGTGACATTGTCACCGAACGTGACCGGTCCGTCAGGCATGGCATCAGAGAACATGAGCGATGAGCCGTGAATCAAGAGTCGGGTATGCAGCACGAGATCAGCCATTTCACTCGGCACCGGTTGACCGTCTGGACCAGGTTGATCACCGAACGTCATGATGTCTGGAGCAGCGTGTTTGAATACGTCCGCATAGAAGTTCACGGCGTCTCGACAGTTCCCGTTAAAGTTGAGATACGGATTGATGGGCATAGCAAGTTCCTCCTCGGATTCATAATATTCATTATAGAACATATGTTCGTAAAACGCAAGTGAGTCCAACTAAATTCGATTGTGTGATTGAACCCAATTGAGACTTGGGAATAAAGTGAATAGAGAACAAAATAGACGAAAGAAGGCGAACTATCATGAATCTCACGAAAGGACGTATCCTCGAATTCGGATTCGTCTTGTTCATGGCGGTCATGCTCGTGACATCGATTCTAGAAGAATCATGGTTCGATGCGAGTGTGGCGGGGGCCGGAATCATCTCTGGTCTCATCCCGTTTTTTATCGAAAAGACGTTCAAAACAGAACTCGATAGTAAGATGAAGGTGGCGTATATCCTGTTCCTATTTGCCTCACAGTATTTAGGGTCGATCGTCGGATTGTACGGAAACGGTTGGTGGGATACATTCCTTCATCTCTTGAGCGGTATCTTTCTCGCATTCTTAGGATTCGACTTCTTCAGCCGGCTCGATGACGACATTCGGACCGAGATCCCGAAACGATTTTTATTCGTATACATTGTCGTCTTTTCAATGGCCGGTGCGGCTCTTTGGGAGATGTATGAATTCACATCCGACGTCGTATTGAACACGACGATGCAAGGGAACGGGAACGACGATACGATGGTCGACATCATCGCCGGGTCACTCGGTGGAGTGCTCGCTGCGTTCTTCGTCGTGACGCTCCATCAACGTGAAAAAGCCAAACAAAAGAGACACATGAAAAAAAGTTCGTGAGTCACGAGCTTTTTTATTTGTAATCATTCTAATCTTTTATTAATATCAATATTGTAATGATTATAAATAACGGGAGGCAATCATATGGATCAACATCGTCAACTAACTACGAACCAAGGCGTACCAATCGGGGATAACGCTAACTCCATCACTGCGGGTCGTCGGGGACCGACGCTTCTCGAAGACTACCAATTAATTGAGAAATTAGCGCATTTCGATCGTGAACGTGTACCAGAACGTGTCGTTCATGCGAGAGGGGCAGGGGCGCATGGTGTCTTCACTGTAAAAAATAGTATGAAACGATATACGAAAGCCGCCTTCTTGCAAGAAGAGGGGCAAGAGACACCTGTGTTTGCTCGTTTCTCGACCGTCATCCATGGTTTAGGTTCACCAGAGACGCTTCGTGACCCACGTGGTTTCGCCGTCAAGTTTTACACGGAAGAAGGGAACTATGATTTCGTCGGAAACAACTTGCCGGTGTTCTTCATCCGCGATGCGATTAAATTCCCGGACGTGATTCACTCGCTCAAACCGGACCCACAAACAAACCTTCAAGATCCGGACCGCTTCTTCGACTTCATGTCGCTCACACCTGAATCAACGAATATGCTTCTTCATTTATTCAGTGACGAAGGTATTCCGGCGTCGTATCGCCATATGCGTGGATCGTCCGTCCATTCATTCAAGTGGGTGAATGAATTCGGAAACACGGTGTACATAAAGATGCGCTGGGTACCTAAACAAGGCATTCAAAACTTATCGATGGAAGAAGCTGCGAAAATTCAAGCGGAAGACTTCAACCATGCGACACGTGATTTGTTCAACGCCATTGAAAATGGAGACTATCCGGAATGGGATCTATATGTACAAATTCTAGACCCAGCGGACATGGACAACTTTGACTTTGACCCACTCGATGCGACGAAAGATTGGTTCGAGGATGTCATCCCGTATCAATTAGTCGGAACGATGACCCTCAACAAGAATGTCGACAACTTCTTCGCCGAGACTGAATCAGTCGGCTTCAACCCGGGCGTCCTCGTACCAGGAATTCAGCCTTCAGAAGATAAGATGCTTCAAGGACGTCTCTTCTCGTATTCGGATACGCAGCGTCACCGCATCGGACCGAACTATCTCCAACTTCCGATCAACTGCCCGTTCGCTCAAGTCGCGAACAACCAGCGTGACGGGGCGATGCCATTTAAGCAACAGAAGAGCCCGGTCAACTATGAGCCGAACCGTTATGAAGATGCGCCGAAACCGAATGCGAACTATATTGAAACGCCGCAACCGATCACAGGCGTGACGGGTCGCCAGAAGATTGAGAAGACGAACGACTTCGGTCAAGCCGGAGAAGTGTACCGTCGCTATTCTCAAGAAGAGAAGGACGCGCTCATCCGGAACCTTGTCGCTCACATCAAAGAAGTTCGTCATGAGAAGACGGTTCTCCTTTTGATTTGCAACTTCTATCGTGCTGACCGTGAACTCGGGGAGCGTCTCTCGAACGAGTTGAACGTCGATCTCGCACCATTCTTGAACCAAATGTCGAAATAAACGAGTAGCCGCGGTCATGTACCGCGGTTTTTTATATGCAAAAAGACGTTCCTCTCGTGGAGAAACGTCTCGTTCATTGTTGTTACTCTCCGACCATCCCGTCACCGTCACGGTCGTCCATATACTGGTACAACCAATGGTCACGCGTGATCGGCATCTCAAATCCGGCGTTTTTTGCTTCTTTGATGGTCACTTGCCCGTTCCCGTCAA
Source organism: Exiguobacterium sp. s63 (assembly GCF_018617335.1). Classification (GTDB taxonomy): domain Bacteria; phylum Bacillota; class Bacilli; order Exiguobacteriales; family Exiguobacteriaceae; genus Exiguobacterium. The sequence continues at coordinate 106,310 of NZ_JACSKB010000002.1, forward strand.
CGTCGATATCGGATAAGTCGCGTTCCTCGACTGGATCCGTCGTCACTGCAGGAGGGGAGTCGTCCGTCAAATCGAGCGATTCGTTCACCTCTTCTGGATCCGCGTTATCATACGAATCCGTGACCGTGTTGCCGCGTACGGTATACGTATATTGATAGTGGGAAGGAATCTGAGTCGTTGTATTCGGATAGGTGATGATGGCTTCGAAGTTTTTCGCTCCGCCGGCTTTTCGAATGACATCTTCCATGAACGCCTGATCCCCGTAACGGTTAAGTGCACTGTTTTGTGGTGTGATGTTGTAGGCGTTCGAGACGCCGCCGAGCGAATCGGCAATGATATGACCTTCATCGAGGTTTGGGTCTTCGACACCTGGAACTTTCGCCTCGTCTGAATAGTAACGTCCTGAAGAATTGACGTCTTCGGTCTTATCATCCTGCAGGACAATCTCATCGGCGATTACGCGAACCAGCTGACCATGCTCGTTCGTGAACGCCCAGTACTCCCGGTCGCCGAAGCCGATATCGACGACGACATTTGCTTCACGACTACCGGATTGATCGCCGCCATCCACCTCGATCAACGTATAGCCTTCAAATACATCTTCTTCCTGTTCAGGTGAAGGCGTCTCGGTGGTTTGTTCCTCTTGTGCCGGCTCCTCTTCGACCGTTTCCTCAGTCGACGTCGGGACGCTCACATCGGCATCCGTACAACCGGAGAGAAACAGCACCCCAAGTAAGAATGGGATGTAAAATGGTATTCTTTTCATGTATCTCGCTCCTTATTCGAAGTTAGGCTATCGTATTTACTATGTAGCTTATAATGATAGCATAAGAAAACAAGATATGAGCGTTCTCTCCTCAAAATGTGCTCAATGGATTCCTCTCATTTGTGGATTCAGAGAGCTTGTGCCAAGATTGAAAAAAGGGGGAAGAACGTATGAACGAAGTGATTGAGACCTTATTGAACCACCGTTCCGTCCGCGATTTTACGGACGAGACATTAACAGATGAACAAATCCAGACCATCGTCGAGAGCGCACAACGGGCATCGACATCTAGCTTCATCCAAGCCTACTCCATCATCGGGGTGACCGATGAAGCGAAGAAGAAACGACTCGCTGAGATTGCGGGCAACCAGTCCTATGTCGTCGAGAACGGTCACTTTTTCGTATTCTGTGCAGACCTGCATCGGCATGAAATGATTGGTGAGCTACAGGAGACTGAAGTATCTGCGACGCTTGAGACGGATGAAAAACTTTTGGTTGCTGTGATTGACGCGGCGCTCGCCTCACAAAATGCGGCCATAGCGGCAGAGTCGATGGGACTCGGCATCTGTTATATCGGAGGCATTCGGAACGACCTCTTTGCCGTGAAAGAAGTGCTCGAATTGCCGGAGCGGGTCATTCCGCTTTTCGGGATGGCAGTCGGTGTACCGGCTTCAGTCGAAGATCAGAAACCTCGTCTCCCGTTCCATCACGTCTACCATGAGAATACGTACGAGACGAATCCAGAACGCATCAAACAGTCCCTTTCGGATTATGATGCATTGATCCATGATTACTACATGGTCCGTGGCTCGAATCCGCGTAAGGATACGTGGACCGGACAGATGGGACGCATGTTGTCGAAATCGACACGTCTTGACGTCAAAGACTTTTTGAAAGCACAAGGCTATTTGAAGCAATAAGAGAAACCGCCGACAACTCAATGTCGGCGGTTTTATGATGTTCAATGTAGTTGAGCGTCGAGCCAATTCTTGTCAATGGCACCAAATTGTTTCGCGATGATCACGCCAGATTCATCTAGCACATACGTCGTTGGCATCGCTTGAATCCGATACGCATCACCGACTTGGCCGTAACGATCATAGACGACGGTAAAGGCATCTTCGTATGGTTCGACAAATGAGACAGCGTTGTCAGGGTCGCGTTCGCTCGTCGTAGTGTTGACGGCGACAATCGTCACGTCGTCTCGTTTTTTCGCGAAATTCGCCATATCGGGCATCTCTGCACGACACGGCGGACACCAGGACGCCCAGAAGTTGACGATGACGCGCTGACCACGTAACGATGCTAAGTCGAACGTACTCCCATCGGTTCGCTGTAATGCGAACGAAGGAGGGATTTGTCCGATATTTAGCCCGGTCGACGCCGTCTCTCTCGTGACAGTTTGTGCCTCCTGTTCAGGTATGGCTACATTCACGACCGCGAGCAACACAAGTACACCGATACTGAGTTGAATCGCTTTTCTAGAAGGGCGAGCGAGAACAACGCTCAATCCGAACAGGATGGTGACGATTCCGATCGTCCACCATTGAATCTGTCCGACCGCATACGATTCGAATAACCAAATACTAGATACACCGAATGTGGTCCAAAGAATGTTCCCACGAGTCGGTTGATGCATCCAGCGCCACGTCATCCCGAGTAGCAGAAGGATGAGGGTTGCACTCCATACATGAATCGGCTGATCTGGGAAACGCCAAATCGTTCCGTACATTGGAACCGCGAGCGTCATACCGAACCAAATGAAAAGGCCGCTCAGCACCCAATAGCCTAAAAGGTCTCGGTCGAGTCGATAGACGAACCAAAGGACAATAGCGGCCGCAATCCATTGAGACCAAGCGCCTCCCGTTGCATAAAGCGCGAGCGACAGGTCACGTGTCGTCATTAGACCAATGACGATGGCGCTCCCTTTCCAGGCAAGAAATCCATAGAACCATGTGCCGATGACGGCTTCCCGTTGTTTACTCGTCAGTCCGCGAAAGCGAAAGATCCCGTAAAGGACGACAAGGCTTAGTAAAAAGATGAGTAAATCAAAACGAATGTTGAGTGGACCAATCGCGACCACGTCTTTCCCTCCTAAACAAAAGGCGCCCCTCTCGAAGCGGGCGCCATATTCCTAGTCAGTATAGCATTACTTGATTTGTTGAGCGTTCAAGACAGTCTTCATCGCACCATAGCCACCAAGGATATTATGGATATCTTTGTAGCCGAGCGATTGAAGGACACTTGCCGCCATGCGTGAGCGGACGCCTGATGCACAGTGGACCGCAATCGTTTGGTCTGTCGGAAGACCTTCGTGATCCCGTACGAGTTTACCGAGTAAGATGCGTTCTGCCTTTTCGTAATGGCTCGCGTTCCATTCGGTCGCGTTTCGAACGTCGAGGACGAACACTTCACCTTTTTCAGCAGCATCGATGGCTTCTTCTGCCGTCACGTCCGTATACGTTTCCGTCAAGAGCGATGCGTCGAGTTCTTCGACTGGGACGATGAAGCGGAGGCGATCGAGACCGATTGATTGAAGATCAGTTTGTACTTGATCGACATCTTCCGCACTCGCGATAAGTGTGATGTCTTTGTCGAAGTTGACGAGCCAGCCTGCCCACGAGACGAACTTGTTGTTGTACGGGATATTGATTGTCCCAGGGACGTGTCCGTTCGCAAAGTCCTCACCTTTACGCGTATCGACGACCTGTGTATTTTCAACAAGTGTATCGAGACGATCTGTGCCTACGATTTCTGGGCGAGCGATTTTTGTCGTCACTTGAATGCCTTCTTTGTTCACTTTCTTCATCATGGCGAAGTAGTTCGGTGGTTCGGGTTGATCAGTCGTCAACTCTTTGATGAAGGCATCTTTGTCCGTCATTTGAAGGGCCCAGTTCGTTGCTTTCTCGTAACCGACTGTCGATGTCGGAATCGCGCCGAGCGCTTTCCCACAAGCACTACCAGCACCGTGTCCAGGCCAAACTTGAACGAAATCAGGGAGCACCATGAATTTTTTGAGTGAATCAAACATTTGTTCCGCACCGATTGCCGTCGTTCCTTTCACACCGGCTGCTTCTTCAAGAAGGTCAGGGCGACCGATATCTCCGACGAAGACGAAGTCGCCTGTGAAAATCCCCATCGGTTGTGTCTGGTTCCGGTCATACAGAAGGAACGAAATGTGTTCTGGTGTGTGACCCGGTGTATGCATGACTTCAAGTGTCACATTACCAACTTTGAATGTGTCACCGTCTTTCACGAGTTGTGCATCGATGTCTTTGGCGAATGCGTATTTCCATGAAGCGTCGCCTTCATCTGATAAATAAGCTTTCGAACCTGTCCGCTTCGCGAGTTCGAGTGAGCCCGATACGAAGTCCGCATGGATGTGTGTCTCAGCTGTTGCAACAATGTTCATGCCTTCTTTTTTCGCTTCCTGAAGATATGGCTCGATGTTACGGGCCGGGTCGATAACGATCGCTTCTCCTGTCATTTGGCAACCGACCATATATGAAGCTTGTGCTAATTTTTCATCATAAAAATAACGTAATAACATGTGAAATTCCCCCTATGACTAAAATAATGGTTTTTATTCGACTTCGCCTTGCCAGCTCATCATTCCACCGTCGACGTTCGTGACGTCGAATCCAAGTGAGTCGAGATAAGCAGATGCGTTCATGCTGCGTCCGCCAGCTGCGCAAATAACGTGAATTGGTTTAGAGCGATCGAGCTCATCGACTTTTGCCCCGAATTCAGAAAGTGGTACGTTTTTCGCTTGTTTGATGTGGCCGCCGTCATATTCATCCACTTCTCGCACATCAATCAAATTGAGTGATTCGTCCGCTTGGAGTAATGCTTCTAATTCAGTAGTCGTAATCGTCTTCATGAGTCTTTGATCTCCTTTTCGTGTGTAAGGTTTTTTGGCAACGAGAATGTTTCGTTGGCTTTAATATACCCCCTAAGGTATAATGAGCGCAAGTGAAAAGAATTGGAGGCGAAAAAATGAAGAGGATTTCCTTATTTGTTGGAATTTTGGCTTTAATGGCGATTTTTATCTTTGTAATCACATCAGAAAAGGGCGGGATAACGAAAATCGATGCTAAAACTCTACAAAACAAATTGGAAAACGAGGAAATAACACTCCTTGACGTTCGAGAAGTGTCCGAATACGAGGGGGGGCATATTGAAGGAGCGGTGAACGCACCACTTTCTTCATTAGATGCCAACGAGTTGCCGTATCCGAAAGACGAGCCGATCTACCTCATCTGTCGGAGTGGGAACCGAAGTGCTCAGGCTGCTAGCCGATTACAAGAGGCAGGCTATACCGAAATCTATGATGTGTCAGGCGGCATGATGGCTTGGGAAGCTTCTGAATAAGAAGAGAATAAAAGGATAATGGAGGAATCGATATGGAGTTTGGGTTTATCATTACGATTTTTTTAATTGGTTTCATCGGGTCATTTATTTCAGGGATGGTCGGAATTGGTGGGTCAATCATCAAATATCCGATGTTGTTGTACATCCCACCACTCTTAGGATTTGCGGCGTTCAGTGCCCACGAAGTATCGGGAATCAGCGCCATTCAAGTGTTCTTTGCGACAATCGGTGGGATATATGCCTATCGTAAAGGCGGATACTTAAACAAACAGTTAATATTATATATGGGTGTGTCGGTCTTGATTGGTAGTTTCATTGGTGGATACGGGTCGACGTTGCTATCTGAAACAGCCATCAATGTCGTTTACGCCGTACTCGCGACGATTGCGACTGTGATGATGTTTTTACCGAAACCACAAGTGGATGATATGCCACTTGATCAAGTCCAGTTCAACAAGATGATTGCCGCAAGCTCTGCATTCATTGTCGGAGTCGCAGCGGGAATCGTTGGAGCTGCAGGGGCGTTCATTCTCATGCCGATCATGCTCGTCGTTCTCCGCATCCCGACAAAAATGGCGATTGCAAGTTCACTCGCCATCACGTTTATCTCGTCCATCGGGTCGACGTTCGGGAAAATCATCACAGACCAAATCGTCTGGGGTCCGGCGATTATTATGATTATCGCCAGTCTGATTGCCGCACCGATCGGGGCGAATGTCGGTAAAAATATGCATACAAAAGCGTTGCAATGGATTTTGGCGTTACTCATCTTGGCCAGTACCATCAAAATTTGGAGCGACTTAATCTCGTAAAAAAACACGATGCCATTTGTTTGGCATCGTGTTTTTTGTGTTACTTCGTAATGAAATAGTAGAGAAGACCGAGTCCGATAAACGAGGCGGGGAGCAAGATGACGTAAACCCAAGAAACCATCGACCAACTTTTTTTCTGGCTATACGTGGAATGGTCTTTGCCGAGCCCGACCATGATGGTGAATATGAGTGCGATCAAACAGACAAGCAATGCTAACCCGATGGTGAGAACCATATCGTCACATCCTTCTTTAGTGCTGTTATCTTTATGATATCGTATACCGTTGAGAGACTTCTGGCATAATATTGAGATTGTGTGACAAAGATAATTGAGACGTATCACACCTATAGCATCACAGGAGAAAAAATCCCTTTCGAACGAATCGAAAGGGATTGAATGTTTATTCCGCGAACGTTTTGCTTCGGAACATAAACGCCGTGATGAGGTAGAAGGCGATGATATGAAGGGCGACATAGAAAATCGAGAAGCCCATCGTCGCGTCCATCGCTTTCATGAACTCTGGGTTGACGTCATAGATGGAAAGATCCGTATGCAAGAAGACGATCCATTTCGCAAGCTCGGGTTTCCAGGCGACGAGAAGTCCACCGATGATACTCGAAGCGAAGTTCGCGAGCACCGTGAATCCGATGACGACCCCGACTGACTTGAAGACGACCGAGAACATGAGCGTCAAGAAGATGATGAAGATCGGTCCACTCACACTGATGAGGATCGGACGGACGACATCCCATGTGACAGAGCCGTCTAACGTGAGCGAGAAGCCAAACGCGACGACTAAGATGAAAACAAATTGGAGCAACATGACGAGAACGGCCATGACGAGTTTCGACAACAAGATGCGGTCTCGGGAATATGGACTCATCAAAAGATGCTTCAACGTGTCAAATTTCAATTCGTTCCCAACCATCTCGGCTGTAAAGACGATCGTAAAGATACTTAGGAAAGCGATGGCGCCCATCGTTGAGAATTCAAAGAACGATGCCGCTTCCGGTGTCCCGTCTCCACTGGCTAATACAGCGTATACGATGAGGATGATTGCCGTATATACGCCTAAAGCAACGTAAGGCTTAATCGTGCGGCGCCATTTCATCCATTCATTGCTGAGTAATGAACGCATTGTTCGTACCTCCTTCTTTTTTCGTCAATTTCAAGAATTGTTCTTCGAGCGACTCGTGTTTCATGCCAATTTGATAGACGGCGATATCACGCACGATTAATTGTTTCAGTAAGACCGGAATGTCCGTCTCCTGTCGCGGCACGATAAACGCCTCGGCAGATTGCTGGACGATCTTCACGTCATCGAAGGTGAGGGCGGCAACATCGAGTGCCTCATTCATCTGCTCTTTGGCAACTTTACAGAGGATGACGCTGTCTGCTTTCGTCTTCCCGTCTTCCACTGATTTGATTTGTCCTTGGTCGATGATGGCGAAGCGGTCGGTGATCAATTCCATCTCGCTCAACAAATGACTCGAAATCAAGATGGCGATTCCACGGTGATCGGCAAGGTGGCGTAAGTAATTTCGGAGGTCGGCGATGCCGGCTGGGTCGAGCCCGTTCGTCGGTTCATCCAAGATGAGTACTTTCGGATTATGCAACAAGGCACGGGCAATCCCGAGGCGCTGTTTCATCCCGAGTGAGTACTGCTTGACTTTCATATCGAGCTTTCCGTCAAGTCCAACGAGCGCACCGAGTGCGTTCAAGTCGACTTTTTTCAAGTTCGGAATCAAGTTCATGGCGTGAATCAAGTTTTCACGACCGGTCATGTACGGATAGAACGCCGGATTCTCGACGATGGCTCCGATACGGCTGAGCGCTTCTTGGCGATTGTTTGCTACGTCATACCCATCGACCGTCACAGTTCCATGCGTTGCTGGCATGAGGCCCGTGATGATTCGGATGGTTGTCGTTTTCCCGGCGCCGTTCGGTCCGAGGAATCCGAAAATTTCTCCTGGAACGACGTCAAAGCTGACATTCGTCAATACCGTTGCTTTTCCCATTTTCTTATGGACATTTTGTACGGATAACATGTGGTCACCTAGCTTTCTATTAAGAGTGATAGTGTACTGCCTACATCCCCTTCTACGGCTTGTTTGAAATAAGGTTTCATCATTTTTTGAAATCGTTGAAACAAATTGATCATGACACAATTTATCGATAAGCAAAACTTATCGAAATAGTATGGACGAATTGTGAATTTGTAAGGGTCTTTCCGGCACGAAAGGTGTAGTATGTAGTTGAGCGTAAGAGGCAAGATTTGGTTTTGTTCACCAGGGTAGGAGAAGGGTGAACTGCTTCGGGCTACATGTTAAAATGAAAGCGTTCACAGATTGGACGTTTAGGAATGGATAAGGGGGATTTATTCAATGGGAGAGTCGTCGAATGTTCACGAGAAATCGCAGGCATTTTATGGTCCTAACTTAGGCTACATCATTGAACTGTACGAACAATATTTGGAAGACCCATCATCGGTCGATGAAGAGACGCGTCAATATTTTGATGAATTTGGGGCGCCAGAATCATCACCGACAGAAGTACCGGTCTCGGGTCCATCGTTTGATTTGGAGAAAGTCGTCTCGGCGACACGTCTCGTCAACGATATTCGTGCGTTCGGTCATAAAGCGGCTGATATTTATCCGTTAAAAGACCATCCGCGCGAACAGGAATTGTTCGAATTGTCACGGTACGATTTGACAGAAGACGATTTAAAACAAATTCCAGCTCGTCTTCTTTCCGACGATGCACCTAAGCCAAACGCGAGTGCTCTAGATTTATTCCGGCATTTGCTCGATGTTTATACAGGGACGGTCGCTATCGAACTCCGTCATTTAGATGATATGGAAGAGAAGAAGTGGATCCGTCGCCAAGTTGAACAAGGTGCATTGAAGCACACCTTCTCAAAAGAAGAAAAAATTGAATTGTTCAAACGTCTTGCGGAAACGGAATTGTTTGAATCATTCCTTCATAAGACATACGTCGGACAAAAACGCTTCTCGATCGAAGGGTTAGATGCGATGGTACCACTTCTCGATGCGATGGTCGGTGGCCTTATTTCGAGCGGGTCTGAACATATCAACATCGGGATGGCTCACCGTGGACGTCTAAACGTCCTCGCTCACGTCCTCGGCAAACCGTACGAGATGATTTTTGCGGAGTTCCAACATGCACCGAACAAAGAATTGATCCCATCTGAAGGATCAATCGGCATCAACTTCGGATGGTCGGGCGATGTGAAATATCACCTCGGTCTCGATCGCAAAGTCGTCGAACAGCAAAAAGAAGTCCGTCTCAACTTAGCGAACAACCCGAGTCACCTCGAGTTCGTCGGGTCAGTCGTCGAAGGGTATACGCGTGCCGCACAAGATGATCGTTCTGAAAAAGGATCAGCTGTACAGCATGATGATTTGGCGGCATCGATTTTGATTCACGGAGATGCAGCGTTCCCGGGACAAGGGATTGTCGCAGAGACACTCAATATGACGAACTTGACGGGATATCGTACAGGTGGGACGGTTCACGTCATCGCCAACAACACGATCGGTTTCACAACAGACCCGAACGATTCACGCTCGACACGTTACGCGAGTGATATCGCTAAAGGGTATGAAATTCCGGTCCTCCACGTCAATGCGGATGACCCGGAAGCGTGTGTCGCTGTCGCGAAGTTGATTAGTGAATATCGCGCGAAATTCCATAAAGATATCTTAGTCGATTTGATTGGATACCGTCGATACGGACACAACGAAATGGACGAACCGATGAACACGAACCCGGTTCTTTATAAAGCCATCAAAGGACACCAGTCCGTCCGTCACGTCTATGCCGCACAACTCGAGGCAGAAGGCGTCATGACGAAAGATGAGAAAGCACAAATCGAGCAAAAGATTGAAGAGGCGCTGAAAGCAGCGCGCGACCTCGTTCCTTCTGAAGAAGAGGATGCGGATATCGTCTTGCCGGATGCGGTCCATAAAGGATTCCCGAAAGTCGATACGAGCGTGAAACGCGATCTCTTGACTCAATTGAACGACGAATTGCTTGATTGGCCGGAAGGCTTCGGTGTCTTCCACAAACTTCAAAAAGTACTCGACCGTCGCCGTGATGCATTCAGCGAAGGTGGAAAGATCGACTGGGGCCATGCGGAGACACTCGCATTCGCGTCGATTCTTTCAGACGGTACGCCGGTTCGTTTGAGTGGTCAAGATTCCGAACGTGGAACATTCGCTCAGCGGAACATCATGTTGAACGATGTCGAGTCAGGGAAGAAATTCTCGCCACTCCACCAGTTATCGACAGCAAAAGCATCGTTCTCGGTCTATAACAGCCCGCTCTCAGAAGGTTCGGTGCTTGGATTTGAATATGGTTACAACGTCTTCGCACAAGACACGCTCGTCCTATGGGAAGCACAATACGGGGACTTTGCGAACTCGGCACAAGTCATGTTCGACCAGTTCATCTCGGCAGGACGTGCGAAGTGGGGTCAAAAGTCAGGCCTCGTCATGCTCTTGCCACACGGTTATGAAGGACAAGGACCGGAGCACTCGAGTGCACGGATGGAACGTTACTTGACCCTTGCAGGAGAGAAGAACTGGACAGTCGCTAACCTTTCATCTGCGGCACAGTACTTCCATATTCTCCGTCGCCAAGCAGAGATGCTCGGTAAAGAAGAGATTCGCCCGATGATCATCATGACTCCGAAGAGCCTACTTCGTCATCCGCTCGCAACGTCACCAATCGAGGCGTTCACGGAAGAGAGTTTCAAACCGATCGTTGAACAACCAGGTCTCGGTGAGAACGCGGAAAAAGTCGAACGTCTCGTCTTCTGTACAGGGAAGATGGCAATCGATCTTGCGGAAGCGGTCGGCAAGTCAGAAGAGTCACTCGACTTCTTGCATATCATCCGAGTCGAAGAAATCTATCCGTTCCCGGTACGTGAGATTCGTGACGTCATCAGCCGTTATCCGAATGCACGTGAAATCGTCTGGGTCCAGGAAGAACCGAAAAACATGGGGGCTTGGACATATATCGAGCCTCGTCTAGAAGCGGTCACTACGAACCGACTCGATGTTCGTTATATCGGCCGTCGCCGTCGTTCGAGTCCAGCTGAAGGAAATCCGACAGCTCACAAACAAGAACAAGCACGCATCATCCGTGAAGCACTTTCTCGTGACGTCGTCTCGAGCGGTGCAGGCACGAGCACATATCAAAAAGATCGTAAATAAGTTAAGGGGGAACTCATTGTGATCGAAATCAAAGTACCGGAATTAGCAGAGTCCATTACAGAAGGAACGGTCGCTACATGGCTCAAACAGCCAGGCGATCAAGTTGAAAAAGGGGAAGCCATCGTCGAGCTCGAGACCGATAAAGTCAATATCGAAGTCCCGGCTGACGAAGCGGGTGTGTTAGAAGAACAACTTGCTGGAGAAGGGGACACGGTTCAAGTCGGTGAAGTCATCGCACGTCTCGGTTCAGGTTCAGGTGGCGGAACGGCTGTCGCGACGAAGACGAAGACAGAAAACGCGACTGAAACGAAAACAGAAGCACCGACTGAGAAAAAGACGGAGTCCGTCGAAGAAGGCAAGAAAGTCGAGAAACGTGAAGAACATGTTGCCAGTCCTGGTAAAGGGCCGATTGCGACACCGGCTGCACGTAAACTTGCTCGTGAGAAAGGCATCGACCTTTCAGCCGTTCAAACGAACGATCCAATTGGACGCATCAATGTCCATGACGTTTCAAAACATGAAGAGAAACCGTCTGTGAAAGAGCAGAAGCCAGCGGCAGCAGCTCCGGCACCACAACCGGCTGCGAGTGGAAAAGAAGAAGAGCGCATCAAAATGACGCGTCGTCGTCAGACGATCGCGAACCGTCTCGTTGAAGTGCAGCAGACGGCCGCAATGCTCACGACGTTCAATGAAATCGACATGTCTGCGGTCATGGCACTTCGTAAACGTCGCCAAGAGAAGTTCGTGAAAGACAACGATGTCAAACTCGGCTTCATGTCATTCTTCACGAAAGCAGCGGTAGCGGCTCTCAAACGGATGCCATACTTGAACGCTGAGATCCAAGGCAACGAAATCGTCTTGAAGAAATATTATGACATCGGGATTGCCGTATCGGCGCCAGACGGTCTCGTCGTTCCGGTCGTCCGTGAAGCGGACCGTAAAAACTTCGGGGAGATTGAGAAAGACATCCTTCACCTTGCGGACAAAGCACGTAACAACAAGCTCGGATTGAGCGACCTCACTGGTGGTACGTTCACGATCACAAATGGGGGTGTGTTCGGTTCACTCCTCTCAACACCAATCTTGAACGGACCACAAGTTGCCATCCTCGGGATGCACTCGATCCAACTCCGCCCGGTCGCGATCGACGCGGACACGATGGAGAACCGTCCGATGATGTATGTCGCACTCTCGTATGACCACCGAATCGTAGATGGTCGTGAGGCAGTGACATTCCTCAAGCACATTAAAGACATGATTGAAGATCCAGAACAATTGTTGTTCGAAGCGTAAGAAGAGAAGATGCTCGCTCCTATCTTGGAGCGGGTATTTTTTTATGCCAGGTCTCAACGGAACCCTTTTTATGGAATTTTTGTATGGATATATATGTTATCCTTGATGAAGAACAACGAGAAAAGGGTGTGGGGACAGAATGAAACGGAACAAGACATTTTGGTGGGGTGGAATCATCGGACTTGTCATCATGGTGATCGCGGCCTATGCTTTCTATACATACTGGAGTGGACCGAATCCTAATGAACTCGACCGGGAACAAATGACGGAAGAAGACTACACACGAGCACTCGAATTGATTGACATCATCAAAGAAGAAGACCCACTCGGGCGCCGTCAAAATGTGACGCGCCGCATCAATCCACAGGAGACGACGGGACTCATCTTTGATGATCCCAAAAAGTTGAACAAAGGAAATCTTGTCGACGCGATGCATCTGATGACCCATCAAAAAATCTTAGCGACAGAAAAAGCGGGTGCCATCCCGATGACGCATGACAATCTAAAAGAGGTTCGTGACTATTTGGAGTTGCTACGCGATCAAAATAAAATTAAAAACGATGACTACCGTCAACTCGGAGGAATCATTGAACGATGGGAACAAGCTATCTTTGATGAGATTGACAAAGAACAGGACGTATTGCTAGAAGAGATGTATGCAGCCATCGGATTCTCGGACGGACTCGCGACACGTGCGGAAGAAGAGTTGTTCATTTTGAATAACTTTGGGGAGGAATACGTGTATACGATGGATTTGGAGCCGATGCCAGAAGAGGAAGAGCAGCAAGAAGACGCGAATACGAAAACGGAAGAGTAAGCGAAAAGGAGTTCATCACGAACTCCTTTTCGTATGGGGGCCAGTATTCATTCGAACGACTCATGGAAGGAAAGCTGTTGTTTCCCGTTCGCTTTTGACCGATATAACGCGTCGTCCGCTTGTTCGATCGCGACATGGGGTGGTTCCGGTGGACTCCAAATGGATGCCCCGATACTCGCCCCGATGTTCACCGATGCGATGTCTAGCGTAATCGGTTCAGAAAGCTTAGCGATGAGCGTACTCCCGATTTCGAGAATCTCTTGAATTGAACGAAGACGTCTCGGGAACATGAGGAAGAACTCGTCTCCACTTAACCGGACGGGATAGACGTCATCGATTGTGAGTGCTCGTAACCGTTGTGCGACTTCGACCAATACCTCATCCCCGACAGCGTGACCATACGTATCATTCACAGCCTTGAAGCCATCAAGATCGATATAGAAGAAAACGTATGGCTCTTTCGAAGTGTGAAGTTGATTCAGCTGTTCACGTAAGGCGATACGGTTCGCGAGACCAGTCAGCGCGTCACGGTTCGCGAGCGTCTCAAAATGTACCCGCTCCGACTCAGACTCTGTCAGGGAGGTGACGAGCGACTCCAATGCGAATGCGAGGGACTCGATCTCTTCGATTCCGGATTGATGAGGGAACGTATTGGCTTTCCCTTGCTCCATGAGCGAAGCCGTTTCGGTGATTCGCTTCAACGGTCGCGTCACGACAGATGCGAGGAGCCAACCAAGGACAGCTGTCACGAACGAGGCCAATAAACCGATCCATAAAATTCTTGTTTCAAGTGTCTCGACCGGTGCGAATGCGACTGATGTCGGTTGACGGACGACGACGCGCCATCCAAGTCCAGGATATTCATCATACCCTTCTCCGATTGACATACCCGTCAGATAGTCCTGCCCATTTTCCCATTTTTTCACGGAAGACCCTTCTGTAAATGACACGGGCAGTGGTTTTCCAACCATGTCATCTGGACCGAGGAGAACGAGGTTGTCTCGTTCACTGACGACGAATAAATCCGTATCGTCGACTTGGTCATGAAGCGTTCGGTTGAAATGTCCGAGTACTTCTTCACCCCATGCCCAGCTTAAATGCGTGGCGAGCACTCCTTGAAATACACCTTCTTGAAGTAGCGGGACACTGATATCAACAAATTGGAGCGGTTCCCCCGTAGGATTCGGCAATAATTCAGCTAAGAGGACCGCCTCATGGACGTCTCCGATAAAGGGGGCATCTTGTGCTTCCAGATAAACCGGTCGTTCAGCAATCGATGCCCCTTCGAGAATCCCGTTCGTCGAAGCGACGACGGTCCCGTCTGGATCTGTTACGCCCATCCATGAGAAGGCGGGGATGTTCGATTGTACTTGATCGAGGAGTCGACGTGTTTCGTCTCGATCTTCTAAATCGAGGCCTTGTAAAAGTTGGACTTCTTGATAACGTGACCACATATAAAAGTCGAGCTTATCAGCCAATTGATGCGATGTCGTCGACAGGCGTTCCCCGATTTCTTGTTCGAGTGCGTCAGACGCCCGGTGACTGATGAGAGATGTGAGTGCAATCGTCAGTAAAAAGACGAGCGTGGCAATGCTGAGCGCCAATATAAGTCCGAGGCGCATCGTAAAAGTCTTGATCATGCGAGAAAAACCTCCTAAAGCTTGAATTGAAGAGAATTATGAAAAACGAGTCGATATCATGATAGGAGGAAGAGCTTCCGCTATAATGAAAGACGAGTCAAAATAGATAGAGGTGAAGAGAATGAAAAAGAATCAATGGTTGGTCATCATGACCGTCGTCGCGGTCGCGTTGATTGCTTTGGCGTTCGTCTTGCTCAATCAAGATGAAACGACAACGGTTGACCGAGGTGATCACGTATCGATTGAAGGACAACCGACATTCGGAAATCCGGATGCGAAAGTGTCCATCGTCGAATTTGGAGATTATAAATGTCCGTCTTGTAAACAATGGGGCGAAACGATTTATCCTCAGTTGAAAGCAGACTATCTCGATAAAGAAGATGTCAGCTTCAGTTATATTAATGTCTTGTTCCATGGACAAGAATCGATTTTGGCATCGCTCGCTTCCGAGTCGGTATACGAGCAAGATCCCGATTCGTTCTGGAAGTTTCACAAGGCGCTCTACGACGCGCAGCCAGAATCACAACAACACGACGACGTATGGGTGACCGTTGAGAAGCTGAAGGAAATTGCGAGTGAGACGACATCGGTCGACTTGGCACAGCTCGAGCAAGATCTCGGAGAAGATTCAACCGTCATCGAAAAAGTCAGCACAGACGATGGATTGGTGAAAGAAAATGGGATTCAGTTCACGCCATCGATTATGATTAACGGTGTGATGCTCGAGGACCCGTTTAATTATGAGCAAATCCAACAGTTGATTGAACAGGATTTGTAAAATGAAGACGTTTTTCGAAAAATACGGCCTGTATCTCGCATGGCTTGTCTCTTTGACAGCAACCCTTGGAAGTCTCTACTTTAGTGAGATTCGAGAGTTTGTGCCATGTGAGTTGTGTTGGATTCAACGCATCTTTATGTATCCATTGACCATCCTCCTAGGGATTGCCGTCTTTACAGACGATCGGTCAGTACGTAAATATGTGTTACCGCTTACTATCATAGGCGGTTTGGTTTCACTTTACCATTACTTGGTACAGAAAGTGCCAGGTTTTGCAGAAATTCAACCGTGTACACAAGGAGTTCCGTGTAGTGGTCAATATATCAACTGGCTAGGGTTCATCACGATTCCCTTCCTCGCATTGACAGCCTTCGCACTCCTTACCCTCTTCATGTGGAATATCAAAAAGCGATAAGGAGTTGGCGCGTGTGAAGAAATGGTGGATGATTGGTTTGATGACGATGCTCATCGTCCTAGCCGGATGCGGACAAGAGATTGAGGATCCGCTTAATTGGGAAGTTGAATCGTTCGAATACATGAACCAAGAAGAAGAAATGGTCAGCCTCGACGATTTAAAAGGGAAAGTGTGGATGGCGGATTTCGTCTTCACAAGCTGTGAGACAGTCTGTCCACCGATGACTTACAATATGACGAAGCTGAACGAGGCGCTCGAAGAAGAAGGTGTTGAAGACGTGCAGTTCGTTTCGTTCAGCGTCGACCCGACGGTGGACACTCCGGAGAAAATGAAAGCGTTTATGAGTGGCTATGACCTTTCGAAAGCAGATTGGCAGTTCCTCTCCGGCTACTCGCAAGACGAGATTGAAACGTTTGCCCAACAGAACTTCAAGGCGCTCGTCCGGAAGCCTGACGAAGGCACACAAGTCGACCACGGTACGTATTTCTATTTGGTCGACCAGGAAGGGAAAATCATCAAAGCGTATCCTGGTTTCCAAAACGTCCCGACCGAAGACATCATCAACGACATTAAAATCTTGCAGAAGTCTTAACAGAAGACCTGTTCCACATGCGGTGGGGCAGGTCTTTTGAGTGGGGAAACCTGATATACTTGAAAGACTAGGCCGCCACAATCAAGAGCACTTATTTTTTGAAAGATGAGCGAATCCGCACACAAACCGTTATATGGATGGGATATGCACGCTATAATCAATTCAACGAACATGTAGAAAAGAGGATTTAGATGAAAAAGACGATGTTGCTCTCATTAGTCGGACTGGCTGCCGTCACCGGGACGGTCTTGACGCAGTACAAACCACTCGGACGTAAGCCGAAATCACTTCAATCGCCGAACCAGGTGAACGGGAGATTCCGTAATCAATACGAGACACCGATGAACTTCTCCGCAGAGGACATGGTATCGATGGCGCGTGACTATCGTGACGTGACGTCACTTCGTAAGCCTACCGAACGTCTTCCGATCGTACCCATCGATTTTGAGGAGAAGACGGGCTCGAGCTTCACGAGAATCTATTGGCTCGGTCATTCGGCGCTCATGGTACAAATGGACGGGAAGACAATGCTCGTCGATCCGATGTTTGGACGTAGCCCATCTCCGCTTCCGTTCGCAAAAAATGAACGTTTTAGTGAAGACTTGCCGTTCGACCTTGAGGACTTGCCTGAGATCGATGTCGTCTTGTTGACGCATGATCATTACGACCACCTCGACTATGGGACGATCCTTGCGATTAAAGACAAGGTCGCCATGTTCATCGTGCCGCTCGGTGTCGGCAGTCATTTGAAACGATGGGGTGTCGGGGCAGAGCGAATCGTGGAACGGGATTGGGGCGAGTCGTATGCGTTCGGGAACTGGACGTTCGTCTGTACGCCGGCGCGTCACTTCTCCGGTCGTTCGTTGACGGACCGCAACAGCACGTTATGGGCATCGTGGGTCGTCCTCGGTGAGACGGACCGGCTCTTCTTCAGCGGGGACAGCGGTTACGCTCCACACTTCAAGATGATTGGCGAACAGTACGGACCGTTTGACTTCGCCGCACTTGAATGCGGTCAATATGATGTACGCTGGCCAGACGTCCATATGCAACCGGAAGAGACCGCGCAAGCGTTTCACGATTTACGCGCCGACCAGATGATTCCGATTCATTGGGGGGCGTTCACACTCTCGTTCCATGATTGGTTCGACCCGGCAGAACAGATGGCGTCTCTTTTACCGAAAGACGTTCTTCTCACGCCAATGATTGGGGAGCGCATCACGCTAGACGGTCGGAACGATACGACGACGTGGTGGCGAGAACTCGAAGACGCAAACAAGCGATGACCTCGGTCACCGCTTGTTTTTGTTAAGAAGACATCTTCTCTGTGGCATCTTCTTCGATATGCAGTTTATGTTTACGTGTATAGACGAGGAACGCTGCGGTCATCGCAATCGAACTGACTCCGAACAAGACAACCATAAGCTGAAGTCCAATCAAGTCGAGGAAGAACCCCGTCACGAGAAGGACGATTTGGAAGATGATCCGGTCGAGCATGTTTCGGAACGAGAAGAAGCGCCCGTGATATTCTTTTGGCATCCGTGTCTGGAAAATCGTGACGGCCGTCGGGAAGAAGCAACCGACCGAGAATCCGAAGACGACGAACGCGGCGATCGACATGAACGGGATATCCGCAAAATACAGCATCAATTGTGCGACACCGATCAAAAACGAGAACGAGAATAAAATCGAGAACGCCGAGAACTTTTCGCCGATTCGTTTGATCATGAAGGCACCTGTCATGAAGGCGAGTCCTTCAGCCGTATAAATCCATCCTTTAATCGCTGTCGAATCCTGCAACTCACTAATGTTGATGACGAGTAAGTTGAACCCTCCGATAAAGAGGAGCGGGATGAGCGTCATGACGAGTGTCATGAAGATGACCGGGATCGATTTGATGATCGGGAAGACGTCTTTGAAGCCGCTCGACGCTTTCGCATCGATTTTTTTCGCGGACGGTGTCTTCGACTCATCGAGTTTCAAAAAGAGCGTCGCGACCGCAAGCAACAGATAAGCGACGAGCGAGAGCGCATAGACGTTACGGAGCGAGATGAGCGTCAAGAGGACACCGGCAATCGCCGTCCCGATGACACGTGACAACGTCGAAACGTTCATATGGACACCGTTCAAGGCGAGGAGTTCCCGTTCTTTCACGATGAGCGGAATCGCTGCCTGCAGGGCAGGGAAGTAAAAAGCGGCCGACCCTTGTAAGATGATTAAAAAGACGACCATCCACACGACTGAATCCGTTTCGATGGCGACGAACATGAAGAGCACGCTGAGCGCTCGGACAATGCTTGAGATGAGCATGATCTTTTTCTTAGAGCCTTGGTCGGTCAAACGTCCGGCGAGCGGACCGATGGCGACCCCGGCGAGTAAACCGATGGCGAGAATGACCGCTTTCACAAAGTCGGATGGAACGCGGTCTTGCATGAATTCCAAGTTCCCGATGATACCGAGCCATAGCCCAAGACCGGCGACGAATTCGCCCGTCAAGATGATCCAGACGTTCCGATTTTTCCACATAGATGTAGTCCTCGATTCTTATATGCTAATCACTATTATCAAGTAGTAGAGTGAAGAATACCACAAAAAAGAAGCCGAACGTCGGCTTCTTCATCAATCAAATATCACAGTTGTCGTCGGTACACGTCGCACCGTTCGAAAGGACTTGGATCGTCGGGTTATTCTCAGACCAGACTTTTTCGAGCACTTGCGTGAACGCTTCCGTCGGCTGAGCACCGGATACTCCATACTTGTTGTCGAATACGAAGAACGGAACACCTGTGATGCCGAGGTCGCTTGCGCGCTTCTCTTCAGCACGTACGTCTTCCGTATACACATCCGTCGTCAAGACGTCACGCACCGCGTCATGGTCGAGACCAACGCTTGTCGCGATTTCAAGCAACACATCATGATTCCCGATATGTTTTGCATCGACGAAATACGCTTGAAGCAACGCTTCCGATAATTCTTTTTCTTTTCCGACCGTCTTCGCATAATGCGTCAAACGGTGCGAATCGAGCGTACCCGTCACGACCATGTTCTCAAAATCATAGTCGAGTCCGACTTCGCGGGCTTGGGCAGCCACTTGCGCTGTCGTTCCTTTCGCTTGTTCAATCGGCATGCGATATTTCGTCGCGAGTGCCTCATAGATGGAGCGTGAATCGTTCGTCGGGGCGTTCGGGTCGAGTTCGAAACTCTTGAATTCGACTTCGACTTGGTCCGCTTGTGGGAACTGTTCGAGCGCCTCCTCTAGACGACGCTTACCGATATAACAAAACGGGCAGACATAATCTGACCATACTTCAATTTTCATCATAAATCCCTCCTAGCCTTAGTGTAGGAAATCTTGAATTCAAAGTACAGGAAACGGCTCATGAAAAAAAGCCCTCCACGAGGAGGACTTAAAAGACATACCAGAATACGCAGACGAAGTGGGCAAAGCTTCCGAACAAGATGAACAAATGGAACACTTCATGGAAGCCCCATCCTCGCCAGTTGACGAATTTTGGTTTGAACCCATAAATGAGTCCGCCAATCGTATACATGACGCCCCCGAGGACGAGCCAGAAGATGCCGGCGTTGCCAATCACGTCATGGAGCGGTCCGATAAAGAAGACGGACAGCCAACCCATCCCGATATAGAGCGCAGTCGATAAGAAGCGCGGGGCATGGAACCAGACGAGTTTGAAAACGATGCCGAACAAAGCGAGTGCGTGTACCGTTCCGAAGAGGACCCACCGCGTCGGTCCTTCGAGCGCGAGTAGCGTGAGCGGTGCGTATGTACCCGCAATCAATGCGTAAATCATCGCATGGTCGATTCTCCGGAAGAAGGCGATGACGTTTGGTGAGGCGATGATGCTATGGTAAAGACCTGACGACAAGTAAAGAAAGACGAGGCTGATCCCGAATAGGATGGCGGCCATAATCGCAAGCGGCGAGCCAAGCAGTGATGCTTTGACGACCATGGCGATGAGCGCGATGAAAGCGAGTACCGCACCGGCGAGATGCGTCAGCGCGTTAATCGGTTCACGGAAAATCGAATGCATGTAAAACACTCCTTATCACATCATGTAGTATTGATAACTACATGATATACTGAAGAAGAACAAACAGCAAGGTGTACCTTTCGACAAATGAGAGTTTTCTTTATACTTGAGGGTGAGGTGAGACGGATGAAAGCGAAGAATATTACCGAAACGGAAGGGACGCTCCCGAGGGACGTATTGCCGACTGTCGATTTATACATGGACCAGGTCATCCAATTGTTCGAGCAGCACTATGGGAAGATGAAGCGAGACGAGGATGAGACGATTTTGACGAAGACGATGATCAACAATTACGCCAAGGGCAAGTTGTTTCATCCCGTCAAAAATAAAAAGTATACGAATGAACATCTGATGTTACTCAGTTTGATTTATGAGATGAAAGGTCTCTTGTCGATCAATGACATCAAAGAGACGCTACGTCCATTAAATGAGTCAGATGAGACGTTCTCACTTGAGGACTTTTATGAAGCGTATCAGGCACAAAAAGTGAAGAATTTAGAAGCGTTCGAAGCCCAGGCAGACACGCTTTTGAGCACATCGGTCGAAAAAGAGAATGGTATCCAGCGGTCGCTCGCCATTGCGTCTGCCGTACACATGAGCCACTTGTATCAACGATTGGCCGAACAGTTGATTGATGATAAATAAAACAACGCCACTGTAGACAAAGAGTCTATGGTGGCGTTGTTTTTTAGTTGTTGATGTATTTCTCGTAAACCGAACCGAAGTCTTTTCGGTTCCACTCATGATAGTGACGTTGTAGCCAATCGAACGTTTGCTCGTTCAATTCCTTGAACGTGTTCGGGACGTTCATGTCCCCTTCGCGGAGCCCACTTAATATCGACACCGAGTGCGTGAGCGACGTATTCGCATACTCCATCATACGACGACCTTCCCGCTGGATCTCTTCAATCGCGAGGAGTGCCTTATACAAATCTTTGACATGCTCGATTTGTTTCTTATTGATATCAATCGAGTACGCTTTGTCGCCGATTGAGAATTTGACTTCGACATCGAGGTCGACCGTACCCGCCGTCTCGAACATGACGTGCTTGATTGGATAATGTGAATACGGATAACGATAGAGAACGCGCTTCGAACTGATGGCGCTCGTTCCATCGAGGTGGATCATCGACAAGTTGGTGAAACAATACTCATCTGATTTTGACTTGATCAAAAAGTAAATCTTTTCATTGTCTTCGTGAAGGACGTAGTCATCCGCATCCGCCTTGTCGAAGTCGGATGGGTCGATCACCTCACCGATATCACTGAAGCCGGTCAAATCAGAAGCTAGTTTTTTGAACATGTCATTCACTCCTCAATAATGGATTTTATGCATCTCTTTCGGGTCGGAGCCGGTCCGCTCATCACGGTTGAGCGCATCGATGGCCGCCATCTCTTCATTCGTCAACGTAAAGTCGAATACCTGTATATTTTCTTTGATTCGACTTGGAGTGACCGATTTCGGGATGACCGCGACGCCGTTCTGTAAGTGCCAGCGCAAGATGACTTGGGCCGGTGACTTGCCATGAGCGTTCGCAATCTTGACGATGGTTTCATCTTCGAGCGCTTCGCGTCCTTTCATGAGTGGACTCCACGCTTGAATTTGGATGTCATATCGTTTGCAGAATGCAATCAATTCTTTTTGAGACAAATATGGATGGATCTCGACCTGGTTCACCGCTGGTACAATCGAGCACGATTGAATGATTTGTTCCAAATGCTCGATTTCAAAGTTCGAGACACCAATCGCTCGGACGCGTCCTTCTTCGTACAGTTGCTCGAGTGCCTTATACGTTTCGACGAATTTGCCAAAACGAGGCATCGGCCAGTGGATGAGGAACAAGTCGACGTACTCGAGTCCGAGCCGGTCAAGGCTGTCTTGAAACGCTTGGAGCGCCTCGTCGAATCCGTGAAACTCGTTCCAAAGCTTCGTCGTCACAAAAACGTCTTCCCGTGAGATACCTGCTTCCTGAAGCGCTTGTCCGACACTTTCTTCATTTTGATAAATCGCGGCCGTATCGATTAATCGATAATCCGCATCGAGCGCAGCTTTGACCGTATCGACCGTTACCGCGCCGTCTTCGACCTTATAGACACCGAGCCCGAGCATCGGCATCTTGACGTTATTGTTCAACGTCGTCCATTCCATAAAAAATCCCTCCCTCTCGTCTATAACGTTACCGAAGTTTTGGATGAAGGGAAAGGAAAAACTACAGGCGGATGCTCTCCCCATGCGACTTGATCACAATTTGGTCACGGTCGAGTTTTGCGGCCGCGACGAGACGGTGATATGGCTCCTCGACCGGCTCGTAGGAGAGGACGAACGTATCCCAATGCATCGGGAAGAAACGCTTCGCCCCGCTCTCTTTGTACATCATCCAAGCCTGTTCCGGAGTGCAGTGCGCCTCTTGGAACGAGTCCGGTTGATAGGCGCCGATGGGGAAGAAGGCGAGGTCGATCGGTTCACGGTCCGCGAGTCCTTTGAAGGAGTCGGTATACGCCGTGTCTCCTGCAAAGAGCATCCGGATCCCTTTGTATTTGAGCAAATACCCGTTATAGCCCATATGTTTGTCCCACGGGAAACGGTTGCCCCAATGTTTGACGGGAATGGCGCGGACATCGAGTCCGTTCGCAAGCGTCACTTTATCATGTGGATGTAGTTCGAGCGTCTGCAGACTTGGGTATCGTCGGAGCAGGCGGCTCGTCCCAGGGGCAGTGACGACGATCGTCTCGCGAGTGATGAGTCGTTTCAAACTTTTATGGTCAAAGTGGTCCATATGGGCGTGGCTAAGTAGAATGACGTCGACCGGACCGACCTCCTCGATCGAGAGGGCGGGAGCCGTGTGACGTTTCATCCCAATCGTTAGCGGTCCGAGATGAACGCCGATTCGTTTTGAGAAGACGGGATCTGTCAAAATTTTGAGTCCATACCAATGGATGAGGACGGTCGAATGGCCAATCCACGTCGCTTGCACATGCGTCTCATCAATGGTTGTCAGTTCTGGACGTTCCGGCCATTTAAAACGCGGTCGAGGGAGTCGTCGTTTGAATCGTGTATAAAGAAACGTTCCGACACTCGCCAAGACGGCACTCGGAACGAGGATGCGTCGGCGCATCATGCATCACCTCACTGTTCGAATATACTGTCATCATAACGCGGAGGAGCATACATCGCATCCGCCTAAAGGTGTAGAAAAAATGGGAGATTGTGGGGCGCACGCTTGCGAATCCGCTTTCAATTTGATAAGGTGGCAGTAACTTAGGAAAGAGAGGTACACCGTGCGATGAAAAATACACGTTCACTCCAACGATGAGACGAATCATCACTGTTCGCTTGAACAGTCACGGGTGAAGTGTGTCCATTTTTCAAGTGCGGGAAACGCTCGTTTTCCTCTTTGAACGGATTCCTTCACACCACCGCTTTGAAGCGGATGGTGTTTTTTTGTTTCATCGCGTATCGGAAAAATGAGCGAGGTGAAACAGATGTTAGCAATGAAACAAGTCCGGTTTGATTACGACCGGAAACCATTATTTGAAGCGGTCTCTTTTGAGGTCGCGACTGGAGAACGCGCTGTATTATTTGGACTGAACGGGAGTGGGAAGACGACGCTCTTCCGACTCGTGACAGGGGAGTTGACCCCGCAAGACGGGACGATTGAATGTCAAGGTCAGGTCGGGCTCGTCCGACAGACCATCGAATCGCCAGACATGACCGTTCTCGAGTGGACGATGCGCAGTGATCTTGAACGATATGCGCTCTATGAAGATGTTTCTTCTGGTGACGAGATGCGGGTCATGCGGTCCTATGAACAGGCGCTCGCACTCGATGTATATAACTTAGAGCAAGAGGCGACAAGAGCGTTGACGCGACTAGGTCTAGAAAAACAGCTCACTCGGAACATCAACGAGTTGAGTGGGGGCGAGAAGACGCGAACACAGCTTTCGACACTGATGATGAACCAGGTGGACCTTGTCCTGCTCGACGAACCGACGAACCATCTCGATCTCGAGTCGATCCACTGGCTCACGAAGTGGTTGAACCAGTTCAAGGGAACGGTGCTCATCATCTCCCACGACCGTCAACTGATGGACGACGTCGCGACGGTCATCCTCGAACTGTCGGATGGGGAGGTCACAAGATATCCGGGGAACTATACGGCGTATAAACAGCAAAAAGAAGAAGAACGTGTGCGTGACGAGCGGGCCCATGCCCGTTACGTGAGTCGTAAGGCAGAACTGCTCGACATGATTTCCCAGTACAAAGGCTGGCACTTGAAGGCGAAAGCGACAGCGAGTGTCCGCAGTCCGGGGGCGCAAAAAGGAGCGGCCAATCTCGCCGTCAAAATGAAGGCGAGGGAACAAAAGCTCAGACAGCTCGAAGACAATCGTCCGCAAAAGCCAAAAGAGGAGAAAACCATCTCCGTCCGTTTTGCGGCGGATGAGCTCGAAGCGAAGACGTGGTTGACGTGTGAGGATGTGACGTTTGGATACGAGAAGCCGTTCTATGACCCATTCTCTTTCTCAATAAATAAAGGAGAACGGATCTCGATTACCGGACCAAACGGGAGCGGAAAGACGACGTTATTGAACGTACTGATTGGTGAACGAGTGCCACATTCAGGCGTGATCAAGCGACATCCTCGTCTGAAGATCGGGTATTTCTCTCAAACGCTCGAGCGTCTCCCGGAGACGGGGACGTTACTTGAGGCGTTACTCGCCAATAGTGAGATCGGAGAAACGGAGGCGCGGACGTTGCTCGCTCATTTCTTGTTCCGACGAGATGAGGTGCATCGACCGATTGCCGAGGCGAGCATGGGAGAAAAGTGTCGAATCGCCTTTCTCATCTTGTATTTCTCGGATGCCCATCTGTTGGCATTAGATGAACCGACGAACTATTTGGATGTGGCGACGCGTGAACAAATCGAGGCGGCCATATCCGTCTATCCGGGTGGATTATTGTTGATTTCCCACGACCGCTACTTTCATCGTTTGACTTCGCGCACGATTGAATTAGGGGAACACATCATCATACGTGAGAACGATGATACCGGTAAGCCGGTCGATGTCGAACAAATGGTCCGAACGATGGACGAATTGACAAAAGATGAATTGAAATTTTTTGATGAAGCAGGAAACCTCCTACCATTTGACGAAACGAGTGAAATGAATCGAATCGAGTAGGAGTGAAGAACATGAATGGAGGAAGATTGTCGCGTGCGACGACACGGAAGCGTAAACGCGTGTTCCGCATCACGACGGCATTGGCACTAGTGCTCGCCTTAGTCGGCATCATCGCGTTCGCGGCATTGATTGACAAGAAGCAAGAATCGGCGATGCCGGAATCGGATGAGATTGCCACGGAAATGGTCGACTCGGAGTCGGAACAACCCGTTGATGAGGAAACCGAATCCGCCGATATGATTTATATCGAACAACCGTATACGAAAGTATATGGGGATGATCGGGTCGCAGTCGTCTACGAAGCCGACCTCGGTGACCGGTTTAAACGACTGGAGACGGTGAGTGGTTTTGTCAAAGTTCAGTTGAACGAACGATTGACGGGATGGGTCACGGAGGAGAGTGTGACGACAGAGGCTACACGGTTGTCCGATGACGAGGTGATTGCCGCTTGGCAACAAGTCGTCCCGAATGCTTCGGAGACCGCCCTTGACTGGATTGGGAAAGACATCGAGTCCGTTCGTGCGGAACTTGGTAGTCCTTCTGCTGTTCAACGTGATCAAGTGAATGAGTATTATTTCTACGATGGCTTTTTCCTCATGGTACGAGACCAGAAAGTGCGAGCGATCGATTGGGACAAACAGGCATTCGCGACACCGGACGTACAAGCGACAAGCGAACAAACGACAGGGGTTTGGTTCGAGGGGAAGACGGTTCAATTGAAACTGTTCCCATACAGTGGCGTCATGCGTGTCCGTCTCGAACATAAATGACATGAAGCGGGAGAATCGTTCTCTCGCTTTTTTTATTAGCAAACATTCAAATGAACGTTTGAATGTTTGCGGAAAATGGAATAAGATAAAGAGTAGAAGGAGGAGTCAGTTATGGGACATCATCATGATCACGACCATCATCATCATCATTCTGCGAATCAACGAGCGCTTTTACTTGCATTCGTACTGATCGCAGCGTTCATGGTCGTCGAAGTGATCGGCGGACTATGGACGAACAGTTTAGCCCTTTTATCAGATGCGGGTCATATGCTTGGAGATGCGGCAGCCTTAGGGCTTAGTTTCCTTGCCGTTCGATTTGGGGCGAAAGCGGCGACGCCAAGTCGGACGTTCGGATATCGACGTTTTGAAATATTAGCAGCATTCATCAACGGGGTGACGCTTCTCGTCATCTCGATCTATATCCTATTTGAGGCGTATCAGCGACTAAGCGCACCGCCAGACATTTTGAGCGGTGGAATGCTCATCGTTGCCATCATCGGACTGCTCGTCAATATTTTAGCAGCTTGGATTTTAATGCGTGGCGAGAAAGATAATTTGAATGTGAAGAGTGCGTTACTCCATGTATTCGGAGATTTACTCGGGTCGGTCGGAGCCATCACGGCAGCGATCCTCATCATGTTGTTCGGTTGGACGTGGGCGGACCCTGTCGCGAGTGCGTTTGTCGCGATATTGATTTTAATCAGTGGCTATCGGGTGACACGCGATGCGATTCATATCTTGATGGAAGGGTCGCCGGAGCAAATTGACGTCCGGGCGATGCAAGAAGAGATAGCGGGCATCGAAGGGGTGAAGGAAGTTCACGATCTTCATGTCTGGTCCATCTCCTCGAGCGAGCATGCGGCGACATGTCATGTCTTGATCGATGAAGAGACGGATGACCAAGACATTTTGCGGCAAGTGACGGAACGGATTCGGAAATATGGAACGTTCGAGCGCTCGACGGTACAGGTCGAACGAGAGCGTCAATGCTGTGAAGAACGAATTATTTGGTAAATAAAACGGACACTCGCCTGAGTGTCCGTCAGCTTGTTGACAAATAACATGTTCGAACTCGTCCTTCCGGCGCCCACGCTTTCCTCAGGCAATCCCGGAGCCGCATCGCGACCTAGGTCGCTGCTGGGTCTCCGTCGGATTGCTTTCCTGTAGGAGTCGGGGCGCCGTCGGGCGAGCAACGCAAACGGTCGTCATCTGGCGGTCGTTTGTCTTCTTCCAAGGCCACGACGGCCGAAGAAAAAGCTCGGTATTTACTTTGACTCGATGTTTTAGTGGAAAGGGAAGGTAAACGCCGAGATTATCCTCCTCGGGCCGCTGTTCAACATCCGTTCCGTTCGTCAGACCGTGAAGGATGGATGGTGTCGACTTGTTGATCATCAGATCCGCCCCTGTGTGTTTTTCTCACACCATTATATGGGATGAAGGACAAAAGGTGACCAAGAACGGGCAGGCGAGACTCCTGAGGGAATAGCAAGCAAAGGGAGACCCAGCAGTGACGCAGTCGCGATGCGGCTCCCTGCTTGCCCCTAGGAAAGCGAGCCATGTCCGGATTGGGCATAAGACCTATACTTTGTCTACAGTCTGACGGACACTCGCCTGAGTGTCCGTTATTTTCCGTTCACGTCAATGACGACAATCTCTGGTGGATTGTAGATACGTGGGATATTGAAACTATAGTTGAATCCACGGCCGATGATATGGGTGAACGTCTCGTGTTCATAAAGACCTCCCGCGTATTTCGGGAAAAATCCCTGGTCTGGTGCGAATAGGCCGTTCATCACATAGGGGATTCTAACTTGTCCGCCGTGAGCATGTCCTGATAAGACGAGATCGAACGGAAGCTCGGCATAAGTGTCAATTTTCTCAGCACGGTGGGACAGGAGGACTTTGAACGTGTCGTCTCTTTCAATGTCTTCCATCGCGACCGTCGACTCCGCATCCCAGTCCGTATAGATGCTTTCTCTAAATCCGCGAAGCGGGTCTTCTAATCCACCGATGACCAGTTCGATCCCATTGATCGTGACTGTTTCCCACTCATCTTCGAGCACGGTGACACCGTGTGAACGGAAGACTTCCTTCACGTTGTGACGGACATAATCGTCCGAACCATCGATTTCGTGATTGCCGGTTACGAAATACATGGGGGCGATGCCGGCGAGCCCTTCGATGAGATCAAATGCGGGATCAGGAGAACGGTAGCGGTCGAGTAAATCACCTGGCAATGCGATCAGGTCAGGCTCCTGTGCGCGGACTTGGTCAATCAGAATGGACTGTTTATAGCCGTAGGAGGCGCTGTGCAAGTCAGAAAGGAGAACGATGCGAAGCGATTCATTTGTTGCCAATTTTTCTGAGGTCACGTTGTACGTGCGGACGGTCAACCCGTTGTAGGTCGCCGTGAGCAACAAGATGCCGAGCATGGCAAAAAGAAGGGTCGATTTTCGGATCTTCATCTCACTTCGCCTCCTTTCATCTTGTGCCTCTATCTTACCTTGATGCATTCGAGGAATCAAAAAAATCCCGCTCCAGGAGGCGGGATTGAAAGATTACGCTGCTTTTGCTGTCAATTTGACGTCGATATTGCCGCGCGTCGCTTTTGAGTAAGGGCACACTTTGTGTGCTTCTTCGACAAGATGTTCCGCTGTCGCTTGATCGACACCTTTGATCTCGACTTCAAGTTCGACTGAAATGAAGAAACCTTCATCGTTTTGGTTCAGTGTGACGTGACCTGTGACGCTCGAACCGTCTGTCTTCACACGTTCTTTTCCGATGATGAGGTTGAGGGCACTACCGAAGCAAGCCGCATAGCCAGCTGCGAAAAGTTGTTCCGGGTTTGTCGCACCGTCGACGTGTTTCGCGCCAGGCATTGAGACGTTCATGTCGATGACGCCGTCAGTTGATTTCACGTGACCTTCGCGGCCACCGATTGCTGTTGCTGATGCTGTGAATAGTGATTTCATGATTGAATTCCTCCATTTCATTTTTAACAATTAAGTTGTGCACAATTTAAATTATAGAGCAGTCAAAAAGTTTCGCAAGTGATATGCTTGGCTAAAGAAGAGTACGGAGGATTATGCATGGACCAATCGTTAAAGTTAGAACATCAAATTTGTTTTCAGTTGTATACCGCTTCAAAAGAGCTTACCCGGTTATATCGCCCAATTTTAGCACCGCTAAACCTGACGTACAGTCAATACCTTGTGATGCTCGTCTTATGGGAAGAGGACGGAATGGATTTGCGGCAACTCGGATCACGGTTGACGCTCGACTCCGGGACGTTGTCACCGCTCGTCAAACGGCTCATTCAAATCGGCTATGTAGAAAAAAGTCGCGCGACCGATGATGAACGAAAAATCGTCGTCCGATTGACAGAAAGCGGTAGCGCGTTGCGTGAGCAGGCGTTGGATGTGCCACGACAAGTAAGTGGTATGCTAAATATAGATGAAGCGACGTATATCGCATATATGGAGATGCTCACCGATATTAAGACGAGATTACACGATTTCGGGGAGCGTCAGCGCGAGCAGTAAGGAAGGAGGAGCCATGTTTCGAAAATTGATCATCCTCTTGATAGGGATTGGACTTTATATGGCTTGGCAATATGAGATGCCGAACGTGTCTGCCCCGACGAGCATTCAGGTTGAGTCTGAGGTGGCAACCGAACGGGCGGCGGACGCACCGAAGTTTGCGAGTCAGTACGCCGGTCACGACTGGTATTTAGTCGAACGTGGCGGTGATCGCGGACTTGAACTGATTGACGAAGACGGCGCGAAAAAAGGATTTTATCAGTTCGAGACGGGAAGCACATATCGTGGTCTCGTACTGAATGAAACGACACGTGGTCAAGTCGAAGATATCGGCTTTGAGGCGGTGACTTCGTATAATAAAGGGCTGAATCGATACTTGATTCCAGACGACCCATCGTTTTCCGTTTTCGCGATTGATGGCCAGTACGTCACCTTCTTTTTTGATCAACATGATGATGATCTCTTGAAAGGGATTTTGTCGGTCGATCGTCGCGTTGAAGAAGCGAGTGACGGCTATTATGGTGACCTCTCTAAGGAAGGGACGGTCGCCAATGAACAGTTGATGCGCATCCTCATGAACTGGGACCGCGAAAAGTTTGAATTGAATGCGTTAGCCGATTACGAACCACTCTACCCGGTCGTTCGGGCACATAGTCAGAACATGGCGGAGAACGACTTCTTCAGTCACACGAATCCTGAAGGACAAGACCCATTCGATCGAATGGATGAGGCGGGACTTTCGTACTCGATGGCCGGGGAGAACTTGGCGATGGGACAGATGAGTGTGTTCCATGCGCATTGGGGACTCATGAACTCGAAAGGGCACCGGGAGAATATTTTGCAACCTCGATTCACTCACGCGGCGGTCGGACTTGCCTACAATGATGAGAACAGTCCGTTTTACACGATTAATTTCATCACACCACAATAAAAGGATGACTCTCCGGAGCCATCCTTTTTTGATATTAGATGAGTTTTTTCACCGCATCTTCAATCTCAGCCGGTGTCGTCTGAGGTGAGAAACGTTCGATGACGTTCCCGTCGCGGTCGACCAAAAACTTTGTGAAGTTCCATTTGATCGCTTTCGACCCGAGAAGCCCAGGTGCTTCTTTTGAGAGATAGGTGAAGAGCGGATGCGCGTCCTTTCCGTTTACGTCGACTTTCGCGAACATCGGGAACGAGACCCCGTAATTCAGTTGACAGAACTCTTGAATTTCTTCATTGGAGCCCGGGTCCTGATGACCGAACTGGTTGCACGGGAAGCCTAGGATTTGTAGGCCTTGTCCCTTATAGGTGTTGTAAAGTGACTCAAGACCTTCAAGCTGTGGCGTGAACCCACATTTGCTCGCCGTGTTGACGATGAGTAAGACGTCGCCTTGATATGTAGCTAACGGTTGTAATTGTCCTTTCATGTCTAACGCTTCAAAATCATAGATCATGGTGATTCCCCCTTTTTCTGTAGTATACCAAGAGAAAGAGACAGTCTCGACTTTGAACGCGTTGCGTGCAATCAAATTGTTATGAAATCATGATGTCGCTGTTACATCTTTCCGAAGAAAGAATCCGTATAATGAAAATCGTTGTAGAAAGGAACGGTGTTATGCGACTTTTAAAAAATGAATTTATATGGATCGCGCTTATTTTAATCGGACTCTTCTTATCGAGTGCGACGCCTTACTCGGACCAGTCCATCGTTTCGCCACTCGAGCGATTCAATTGGACCTGGATCGAACCGACCCTCGCAAACGTACAGTTCGACTACGCCGGAAAGGAAATCTCGCTCGATACGTTGGGGACGGCAGGGTTGATTGAGTTCTTCATGCGGAAGACAGCTCATGTCGTCACATTCCTCGTCCTCGGTGCATTATTCGTGAGAGCCATCTCGAGAACGAATCTTCATGCCGGGTTAAACCTGCTCTTCGCCTGGGCACTCGTGAACACGGTGGCAATCTTTGATGAGTATCATCAGAGTTTGACCCCTGAACGGACTGCTCTGTTAGAAGATGTCCTTTTGGATAGTACGGGTGCTGCGGCCGGTGTCGTTTTGATTGGTGGGTTCCTATTGCTTCGTTCGAAACGGAAAAATGGAAAACGGGCCGGTTATGTGGCACTAAGGTAGTCAAAAAAATGAATAGGTTACTATGTGAAAAGCGCTTTCTTCGAGTGCTTTTTTTCTTTTTAAAACTATTTTGTGACAATAAACCAAATAAAATATTGTTTATACCCACGTTTTTTAAAGAATAAAACCTAAATTCGGTCAATGTCATACGAATGAAATATAAGTGTAAAATAACTTTTGGTTTAGATTGCTATAATGAGTCACAGAGCGAACGAAATGTCGCGACTTATCTTATTAAAAAACACATGAACGATTATAGATAAAAAATACACGGGAATCAGCGGAGGGAAGCACATTGGGTAACTTGAAGAAATTTGCAGCAACAGTCACTCTAGGCGCACTCTTGATCGGCGGAACGTCACCGACTTATGCGGCCTCACTTACAGAGAAGCAGAAGAAAGTACAAGAACAACGACAAAAGAATAGCAGCGAGCAGTCGAAAGCAAACTCTTCGATTCAATCACGTGAGCAAGCCATCAGCAAAGAGCAACAAGAGATCAACAAGTTAGATGCTGAACTCCAAGACGTCATCAACGATGTCGCTCAGAAGAAAGCTGAAATTCGTGCAACTGAAGAAAAAATTAAAAAGCTTCAAGCACAAATCAAAAAGTACGAAGCAAAAATGAAGAAGCAAGAAGAACTCATGAAAGACCGTATGGCGACGATGCAAAAGAACGGTGGCTCGTCAGTCAACTGGGCTGAGTTCATCTTCGGTTCGAAAGACTTCGGTGATTTGATCACACGTATGATCACTGCTGGTACGATTCAAGAGAACGACCAACAGATCTTTGAAGAATATGAAGCAACAAAAGATAAACTCGCGAAAGCGCAAGCTGAATTAAAAGCAGAACGCGATTCACTCGTGAAGCAAAAAGAAGAACTTGAGAAGCGCCAAAAAGAACTCGATCAAAAAATGAAAGAGCGTGCGGCGAAAATCAAGAAACTTGAAGCTGAAAAAGTGAAATTTGAATCGAAACTCATGAGCTTGAAAGAGATGGAAGACACACTCAAAGCGCAAGAAAAAGCGATTCAATCTGAAATCGAAGCACAACGTCGTGCGGAAGAAGAAGCACGTCGTGCGGCTGCAGCAGCTGCGGCAGCGAAAAAACAACAAGGTTCAAGCTCGAACAGTGGTTCAGCTGCGACAGCGGCGCCTGTTTCATCTGCACCGGCGAGCGGTGGCATGTTCCAACGCCCTGCAAACGGACGTTTCTCACAAGGATGGGGCCCAGCAAGCGGCTCGAACGGCTATTCGTTCCACAACGGACTTGATATCGCAGGTCCAGTTGGCACACCGATTTATGCAGCTCAAACAGGTACGGTCCTCCGTGCAGGTTGGGGTGGCGCTTACGGGAACCACGTCATGATCGCACACGTGATCAACGGACAAGTATGGACGACGGTATATGCTCACATGAGCTCAGTATCCGTTTCTGCAGGTCAACGCGTGACACAAGGACAAAACATTGGTGCGCTAGGTAGCACAGGGAACTCGACTGGACCACACCTTCACTTCGAAATCCACCGTGGTGGCTACTCGTACTCTGGAACGAGCGCGGGAAGCACAGTCAACCCAGCGTCATTCTTCTAATAAACACAAAGAAAGTGATCGGCGAACGCGTCGATCACTTTTTTATTGTCCGATAGACGATGAACGTCAGGAGCGCAGCACCGATCACACTGAGCCATAGCGTATCGACATTTGGGTTATCGAGGACGCTCTGCCCTCCGACGATTAGCATATAAAGAAGGATTGCCACGCCGAGCGAAACCCAAATGAAACGGAATCTATTCATGAAAAATCGCCTCCACCTAATAGTATAGGGGAGGCGATTCGTTTCATCTAGCAAGTCGGACCCAAGCAGATTCCATGATTTGTTGATAACCAACTTCTTGATAAATTTTATTCGATGTCGGATTCGTCAAGTCCGTATAGAGGACGCAGAACGCTTTCGTCTTGAGGATTTGACGACTAAGATCTGCGACCAAACTTCGCGCGTAACCTCTTCCACGTGCGTCAGGTGACGTATAGACGAACGAGACGGTGATTCCATTCTCGGTCGGACGAGCACGTTTCGCACATGAGACAAGCTGGCCGTCGACTTCCCAAAAGACGGCCTCTTCTCGCTTGAGCATCGCCTGTACGGCCTTTGTTACTTTCTCGGGTGGTGAAGAACGAAGACCCGACTCGGCTTCGAAGGCGCTGTACCATGCCTCAAGTTGTGCCTGGTCGGCTGCCGTCGCTTCACGCATATGACCGTTCGCCATCTCGATGTCTTCCACACGATCGAGTCGATAGAGCCCTTGGGACATGAACATCTCGCTCGACCCAGATGTGATCTCTTGCCACGCTTTCCCGAACCGTTCGGCTTGTGCACGTTCCGAGACGATTTCGGTGAAGGGAATCTCGTTTTCGAGAAGGTGTGGGATGATGAAAGATGGAAGCTCATCTTCCCGTTCTTGATTCACGACGATGTAGTGGAGCGGATGTGGTGGTGTCACCTGCAGGATGGCGAGAAGTTCACCTTCTGCTTCGACGGTAAATTGATGAAAGGTCTCATAGACGCCTTGTATCACGTTGTTCAATACGCCAATCATCAGACTGTTCTTCGCTTCTTCCTTCAACAATGCATCCATGACGCGATCTGAGAAGTGGTTCGGGTCTTTCCATTCAATCCATTCCATATGGTTCTCTCCTTTTATAATATGTAGATAAAAACGGACAAACCTAATGGCTTGCCCGTTTATGAGTCGTTCATTATGCGATCTCTTCTTGTTTCGACGCTGTGTTGTCGAGAAGTTTTGTGTTGTGTTTGAAATAGTGGATAATCTTCGCGATGGCGCCGTCACCTGTGACGTTTGTTGCTGTCCCGAAACTATCTTGCGCCAAGTAAAGAGCGATGACCAAACTTTGCATCGTCGCATCGAACCCGAGGATCGATCCGAACAACCCGAGTGATGCCATGACGGCCCCACCTGGTACACCTGGTGCTGCAATCATCGTTACCCCGAGTGCGAGGATGAATGGGAGCACGATGGCGTAAGACATCGGCATGCCGTTCAAGTACATGAGCGCGACACCGACCGACGTGAGTGTGATCGTCGACCCTGACAAGTGAATCGTTGCTGAGAGCGGGATGACGAAGTTCGCGACCCCCTCATCCGTGTTGTTCAACTTCGCTTGACGAAGTGTGACTGGAATTGTAGCAGCCGATGATTGCGTCCCGATGGCTGTGAAGTAAGCCGGCATCATCGTCTTGAGCAACTTGAACGGATTCTCTTTGTTGAGTCCACCTGCGATCGAATATTGAATCATCAGCATCGTCAAGTGAAGGACGATGATGGTAACAAAGACAAGCGAGAACACTGAAAGGATCTCAGCGACTTGTCCGGCGTACGTCATGTTCATGAAAATTCCGGCGATGTGGAATGGTAAGAGTGGAATGATAACTTTGCTGATCAATAGTTCAATGATATCGCGGAAATCCATGGCAAGGTCAAGTGACCGTTTGCTTTCGATTGCGGCAATCCCGATTCCGATAACGAAAGCTAAAATGAGTGCGGTCATGACACCGAATACCGGCGGAATATCAAATTCCATGAACCCTTTGAGGAGAGCTTCCTCAGGATTCTCGGCTTCTGTTGTCGACCGAGTCAAAATTTGTGGGAATAAGTTGCTCGTCGCAAAATATGCGAGCGTCCCTGCGACAATTGTCGAAATATAAGCGATAAGAGCGGTGAGTCCGACTAATTTTCCTGCTCCTTTTCCAAGTTCCCCGATTCCCGGGATGATAAAGGCAAGAATAATCAGTGGAATGGCGAAGCCTAAGAACTGCCCGAAGACCGTGTTGAACGTGACAAACGTCCGAACGATCCAGTTCTGGCTTTCTGGTACGATGCTCCCGAGCAATATCCCGAAAGCGATCGCGATGATGATGCGACCTAAGAGGCCAATGCGTAATTTCAAATCAATCATCCTTTCTGTTTGTTTGAATAGTTGATATTTTCGCACATTTCACAATATGATGCCACCATCTCTTTCAAATTTGTTGAAGAAAGACGTTTGACGACTTCGAAGAAGGGTAATAGAAAATGTTGTACATATCAAGGGAAGGGGCTTCTCCTTTTCCTAATATAAAAACGATGTTATGATTAATGCTGACAGACGTAAAGGAGGGGTGCGCGTGCAGTTACAACGAACAACGATTCACATTGCGGGTCAAGACTATACGATCGTGAGCGAAGAACCCGCTGATCATGTGAGGGAAGTAGGCTTTTTGGTCGACAGTAAGATCCGCGAGATTCGTGAACAATCCCCTCATCTAGATGCTCGTCAGGCAGCGGTCTTGGCTGCGATTCAAATCGCGAGCGACCACGTCAAAACTAAACGAAATATGGGAGAATAAATCAATCCATGGTTACGCTACTTATACTGTTTTTCTTATTTATTGGAATCGTCAACGGTTTTCGCCGTGGCGCGATTCTACAGCTCGGCCATTGGGTCGCGCTTATCATCAGTTTTCTTGTCGCCAATACGTACTATAAAGAGTTAGCGGAAGCGTTTAAGCTGTGGATCCCGTATCCGTCTCAGCTAGACGGAACGCTGCCGGGTGGCGTGTTGGATCTCAACTCCCTGTCGGGGATTGAGATGACATTCTATAACGTCTTTTGGTTCGTCGTCTTGTTCCTCATCACGAAGCTCGTCTTGCATCTCATCTTGGCGATGCTCGACTTCTTGACGGACTTGCCAATTTTACGCCAATTAAAAGGTGTGATCGGTGCCGTTCTCGGGTTCCTTGAGGCGTACGTCATCACATTCTTCATCCTTTGGGTGATCGCGTTCGTGCCGATGGCGAGCGTACAAAACGCCGTCGACAACTCGTCGCTAGCGACATACATCATTCAAGACACGCCATATCTATCCGATTGGTTTTCAAATAAGATGTTGTGACACGACAGGCCGGAATGCAAGCTAGTGCTTGTGTCTCGGTCTTTTCTGTGTGAAGAGGGGGAAGCGTATGAATAAAGTAGAAGCAATGATGTTGCTCGAAAAAATCGCGCAATACATGGAAATCAAAGGGGAGAACCCGTTTAAAATCAATGCGTTCCGAAAGGCGGCGACAGCGCTCGAGAACACAGACCTCGATCTTGAGGACATCGATGACTTGACGTCGATCTCAGGAATCGGAAAGGGGACGGCGGCCGTCCTTGAGGAGTATCGGGATACAGGGCGTAGTGAAGTACTTGAAGCGCTCCAAGAAGAGATCCCATTCGGTCTGATGAAGCTCTTGAAGATTCAAGGGCTCGGTGGGAAGAAGCTCGCTAAACTCCGTGAAGTCGGCGTCGTCGACTTGGAATCGCTCATCCGTGTGCTTGAAGACGGGACAGCGGCATCACTACCCGGTTTCGGGGCGAAGAGTGTGGAGAAATTGCTTGCCGCCGCGAAGAACCTTGAGTCACGTCCAGAACGATTAGCGTACGCAGTCATGCGACCGATTGTTGAAGAGATCAATGAGGTGTTAGAGAAGGAACCGCTCGTCTTGCGTCATTCGGTCGGTGGAAGTTTCCGCCGTGCCGAAGAGACATGTAAAGACCTCGATTTCATCATCGCGACCGAGGAACCGATTGAACTGCGTGAGAAGCTACTCGCCTTGCCGTTCATCAACGAGGTGATTGCGGCAGGTGAGACGAAAGTCTCGCTCGTCCTCGAACGCGAGGAGATGGTGTCGGTCGACTTCCGTATGGTCGAGCCGGATGCGTTCGCTGCGACGCTTCACCACTTCACTGGTTCAAAAGACCACAACGTCCGTATGCGCCAACTCGCGAAGGCGAAAGGGGAATCCATCTCCGAATACGGAGTCGAGACGGCAGATGGGTTGTGGCAACCAAAAACAGAAGAAGAATTGTTCGAACGGTACGGTCTCCCATTCATCCCGCCTGAACTTCGGGAGGGACATGCTGAGTTCGAGCACGACTTATCGAAACTCGTCACGCTCGAGGACATCAAGGCTGACGCACACATGCACACGGTCTGGTCGGACGGGAAGTTGACCGTTGATGAGATCGTCGTGGCGATGAAAGGGCGCGGCTATGAATGGATGGCCATCACGGACCACGGGAAGTATTTGACGTTCGTCAATGGCTTGACGGAGGAACGACTTGTGGAACAAGGGAAAGAAATCCAAGAAGCCGCGAAGACACACGACATGAACGTGTTGCGTGGCGTCGAGATGGATATCCGTCCTGACGGGACACTCGACTATGAACCAGAATTTTTAGAGACGCTCGACTATGTCGTCGCTTCCATCCATTCGAAGATGGACCAATCGGTCGACGAGATCATGGCACGTCTCGAGAACGCCTGCCGTTCCCCGTACGTCAACGTGATTGCCCATCCGACGGGTCGACTCATCGGTCGTCGGGATGGCTATCCGATCGACGAGGACAAGTTGATCGCACTCGCGAAAGAGACGGGGACGGCGCTCGAGTTGAACGCCAACCCGAACCGCCTCGATTTGACAGCCTCTACACTCAAGAAGGCGAAGGCGGCGGGCGTCAAAGTGTTGATCAACACGGATACGCACCACCCAGATATGATGGAAGATATGGCACTCGGTGTGTTGCACGCCCGGAAAGCCTATCTCGAACCATCGGATATTATCAACTGCTTCACGTTTGAAGACGCCAAGGCGTTCTTTGCGGCGAAGCGATAGAAAGGAACATGCTAGATGGACCACGCGTTACGCGTATTAGAATATGAAAAATTGCGTCAACAGCTTGCCGGTCATGCGGCGAGCTCGCTCGGAAAAGATTTGGCGCTGAAGATGCAACCTGACTACTCATACGATCGGGTGCTCTCAAATTTGAATGTGACGAAAGAGGCGACTGAGGTCGTTCGTCTTCATGACCGTCTGCCGCTCGGTGGGCTCACGGACGTCCGTGCGGAAGTGAAGCGGGCCGCCATCGGCTCGGTCCTCTCGACGAGCGAGTTGCTCGCCGTCGCTGCCGTCATGTATGGCGGTCGCCAAGTGAAGAACTTCTTTGAAAAGTTTCACGAGGACAACGAGGAGATTCGCATTCCACGCCTTGACGAGTATGCGGACAAGTTAACGAAGCTCATCGAGGTCGAGCAGGCGATTCGTCAGGCGATTGACGACCAAGGGACGGTCCAAGATTCGGCGAGCTCACAACTCCGTGGACTTCGAACACAGCTCCGGAGCTTTGAAGGCAGTGTCCGGTCACGCATCGACAACATCCTCCGCAACAATGCGAAGATGCTCTCAGACGCCATCGTCACGATTCGAAACGACCGCTATGTCGTACCGGTCAAACAAGAGTATCGCCAGGCGTTCGGCGGGATCGTCCATGACCAGTCAGCTTCTGGTCAGACGCTCTTCATCGAGCCACAAGCGATCGTTTCCATCAACAACGAGATTCAAGAAGTTCGCCTGAAGGAACGTGCTGAAATCGATCGGATTTTAAGTGCGCTCTCGAACGAGGTCGGTGGGGTGCATGATGCCATCATGACGAATATCGATGTATTAGCCGAACTCGACTTCATCTTTGCGAAAGTCGCTTACGGACAAGAGATGAAAGCGACCGAGCCGAAGTTGAACGACAATCGGGAAATCAAATTGAAGCAGGCACGTCATCCGTTCATCCCGAAAGATGAGGTCGTGCCGATCACGGTCGAGCTCGGGGAAGACTACACGTCACTCGTCATCACCGGACCAAACACCGGCGGGAAGACCGTCACGTTGAAGACGATCGGACTCCTTCAGTTAATGGTGCAGTCAGGTCTCTATGTACCGGCAGAATTCGGGACAGAGCTTTCCGTGTTTGACGCGGTCTATGCCGACATCGGGGATGAGCAATCAATCGAACAGAGTCTCTCGACGTTCAGCTCGCATATGACAAACATCGTCGGCATGCTCGACAAAATCGACTTCATGTCACTCGTCCTCTTCGATGAGCTCGGTGCCGGTACGGACCCGCAAGAAGGGGCCGCGCTCGCCATGGCCATCTTAGATGAAGTGAAACGCCGCGGGGCACGTGTCGCAGCGACGACGCATTACTCGGAACTGAAGGCGTATGCTTATAACCGCGAGGGTGTCATGAACGCCTCGATGGAGTTTGATATCGAATCGCTCAGCCCGACGTACCGTCTTTTAATCGGTGTACCGGGTCGCTCGAACGCCTTTGAGATCAGTCGTCGTCTCGGACTGTCTGAGCAAGTCATCGATAAGGCGCGTAGCCACGTTGGTAGTGACGCGGAGTCGGTCGAATCGATGATCAACGAACTTGAAGCAGCGAAACAACGTGCTGAACAGCTCGAACAGGAATTGATCGTCAAACGCCATGACTTCGAAGAAGAGCAGGCAGCGTTTGAAGCGAAGATGACCGAATTTGAGCGCGAACGCGACAACTTGTATAGCGCGGCCGAGGCGAAAGCCGAGAAGGCCGTCGAGCAGGCGAAGCGTCAGGCGAACGAAGTCATCGACCGCTTGAAGAAGCTACGTGAACAGGGAATCGTCAAAGAGCACGAGATTATCGCAGCGAAGAAAGAGCTCGAGTCGGCCAAACCGACGCTTCAAGAGAAAAAGATCCAAAAAGTGAAACAAAAAGCCCAGCAGAAACGTACGTTCAGTAAGGGCGAAGAAGTGAAAGTGACGACGTTCAACCAAAAAGGCTACATCGTGAAACAAATCAACGACAATGAGTACAACGTCCAAGTCGGCATCATGAAAGTGAACGTCAAAGCGGACGACCTTCAGAAGATCGGTCCATCGAAAGAGAAGCCGCTTCAATCGAAAGGAAGCTCGCTCAAACGACAGAGCTCGACGAAGTCCGAGCTCGACCTTCGTGGCGTCCGTGTCGAGGAAGGGCTCATGCGTCTAGATAAGTATATCGATGAAGCGCTCGTGTCGGGCTATGATAACGTCCGCATCATCCACGGTTTAGGTACCGGGGCGATGCGTCAGGCGACACAAGAATTTTTAAAAGGACATCGTCACGTGAAGAGCCAGCGCCCGGGAGGAATGGGCGAGGGTGGACTCGGAGTCACGGTCGTCGAACTAAAGTAAAGGGAGTCGGGGAATGGGCACGTTAACGTTTGCGGTTATGCTAGAGTCGTTCGGACTTTATTCGATGGCAGGACTGATGATTATTGTCGGTCTCGCCATCTTCGAGGTGACGACGCCATACAGCAATTGGCGCGAGATTCAAAAAGGGAATATCGCCGTCGCCTTGGCGACAGGTGGGAAGATTGTCGGTCTCGCCAATATCTTCCGTGTCGTCGAGAGCTATCATGAGAGCACGATCGATATCTTCATCGGTGGAGGATTCGGTTTCCTATTGCTACTGGCGACTTATTGGTTATTTGAATTTTTGACACCGACATTGAAGGTGAACGACGAGATTCAACAAGGAAATATTGCTGTCGGATTGTTGGCATTCTTGCTGTCGATCGGGGTATCCCTCGTCGTTGGCGCGGCATTGGTGAGGTGAAGACATGGTATACGAACGATTGGCAAAGATTTTGTTCATCGGGGCCGGGCTGTTCTTAGTGGCAGCGGCACTCTGGTATATGTTTTATTGAGAGACGAGGGGATCATCCATTTGGATGCTCCCTTTTTTGATTTTGGTAACCTTGAATATAAAATATATAGGTGAAAGGAAAATATTTTACAATTCGTGTGAGGAAATCGATATACTGAAACTAGATTA
The DNA here is from genome assembly GCF_018617335.1 of Exiguobacterium sp. s63. Taxonomy (GTDB): domain Bacteria; phylum Bacillota; class Bacilli; order Exiguobacteriales; family Exiguobacteriaceae; genus Exiguobacterium. The sequence continues at coordinate 148,419 of NZ_JACSKB010000002.1, forward strand.
TGGAACGAGATACATAAGAAGGTTGAGGTGTGGGTCATGGCGAACGGGTCAGAAGTGTTTGAAGTCTTGATGACGAATGCAGTGAAATTACCTGGGGTGAAAGTAAACCGGAAAGAGTTTTTAGCTCAAAATTTTAGCAAGTACGTGCCGGCGAATCAGTTGGCAGAGATTATAGAGAAGGGACCGCTTGAGGCGAACGTCCCTCTTTCAGTCATCAAAAAAGTAGCGAAACGAAATATTACCAATCAGACGATGAAAAGTTCGAGTGCATCGTTTGCAGCCGGTCTACCTGGAGGCATCGGTCTCGCCGCAACGATTCCGGCCGATACGGCACAATTCTTCGGTTTCGCCCTCCGTTTGGCGCAAGAAATCGGGTATTTATATGGGTACGATGACTTTTGGGAAGACGGGGAACTAGATGTCGAACGGGTGAATGGAGAATTGATTCTCTTTTTAGGTGTCATGTTCGGCGTGGGCGGTGCGACGGCTACCATCAAGGCACTATCCGCACAACTCTCGAAAGAAGCTTTGAAAAAGATCCCGAACAAAGCATTGATGAAAACGGTGTACTATCCAATCATCAAGAAAATGTCAGCGATGATTGGGGTGAAGATGACGAAAGACACGTTCGCTAAAGGGATTTCGAAGATGATTCCACTCGCAGGTGGTGTCATTTCAGGAGGAATCACGTACTCATTGATGACAAAGATGGGCAATCGCCTCATGCATGCGCTTGAAGAAGGGGTAAACATGACGGAAGCGGAGTTTGTTGAAAGTGTGGAAGCAGTCAAGCGTGAAAATTTTGAAATCATCGAAGCAGAATTTGTAGAAATTGATGAGGGATCACGTAATGACGGGGAAGTCATATAAGGAGATATCGTATGTTCTAGGAGGGGATTATTCATGAATCTAGACTTACACTACTTGATGTCGACCGAGCGTTACGTACTCGACATGGAATCGTTTCAGATGAAGAATGAGGCGTATTACCCGTTAGAGTGGACGTTTTATGGAGCGGCGAATCCGACGATGCTCCTCACATGGGACGCTAATCGCGACCGCATCCGAATCCGCTTCGAACAGTACGCCGTCTTTTTGGGGACACAAGAAGAGCACGGAATGAAAGAAGACGGGTTATGGAACGAGCATCCGATTGTAAAACTGTCCGCATCGCGCCTTATGTCATTCGCTAGTGAACGGATGGCGATTCATCCGGTGAACCGAAACCGTGGTGCGCTCTCACATTACGTCATCCGTACAATCGAGCAGGAGTTTCATGTGTTAGCGTATGAAGACCCGACCGTAGAAGATTTAGGGAAAGTCGGCGACACGGGAGTACGTGTCGAAATCGTAGAAGAAGCCGAATAAAAACAACGTCGCCTCGAATCGGAGGCGACGTTGTTTTGTTTACGGAACATCAATTTTGACGGTATAGGTCTTCGGCATGGCATCACTCGAAGCGAACAAGACGAGCGTCTTCGCTTTCTCTGGAACGAGGAAGACTAAATCAATTTCGGATTTCTCGCCTGGCTTGTAACGGAAGCCGCCTTGGAACGCTTTCTTATTGTGGTTGACCATGTCGACCGGACTGTACTCTGTGCCGTCTGACGTGTACATGCGGAATCCGTTCGGACGATAGTCCGCATAGCCACCATAGCCCTTATCTTTGTCATACAACGTAAGCGGTAGACTGACGAATCGCTTCCCAGCTTCCGGTTCAGTCCCGTCCGGAGAGGCGTACACGGGTTCACCAACTTGGAACTCACGTTTCTTCATTTTCGGATCCCCGATAAACGTTTGGAACGTTCCGAGGTTCATGATTTTTTGAAGATCATCTTCTTTTGATGTGGTGGCTTTTGCTTCTTTCGGTTTATCTGCTTTTAAATCAGCCTGTTTCGCACCCGTCGTCTGTGCGGTCGGGGCTGGGGTCGCTTTCGCTTCTTCCGTGACCGGCTTGACTTCTGGTGATGTGAAGACGAACAAGCTGATGATCCCAACGACGAGTGCCGTCGCCGTCGTCCCGAGGACGAAGCGGAAGCGTTTTTCGACTTGTTTTTGGTTGACGACATGACCACCGATCGCTTCAGCCGGCGTGATGCGAACCGCACGCTCAGCAGGAAGCAATGCACCTAAGACACCTGTCACGACCGGAATGAGGATTGTCGCAAACAAGAACGGTAGCTCTGACGTCGGGAACTGTTGATACATGATCGTAACGATGATGATGGTGAAGGTAACACCGAGTAGTCCTGCGAAGAAGCCAGTCAACGCACCTTCCGTCAAGACGAGACGACGGATGGACGTGTTCTGCCAACCGAGCGCTTTCAAGACGGCGAGTTGAGGCTTACGCTCGGATACGTTTTGCCACATGATTTCGGTCGTCGTCAACATCGCAATGAGTAAGGCGACCCCCATGGCGACGTAATGCATCGTCCCGACTTCTAGTGCCACGAACTCCCCAATCCACGTCGTGTACAAGACGCCTTGGAGGCGGAACGTGACGAACAAGAAGAAACCGAACAGACTCGTTGGTAAAGCGATAGCGAGAATCGACAACAACGTCCGTGGCCAATACGTCACGAGTTGGTTCAAGCTCATGCCGACGCTCGAGCGAGAGCGGCCGAGACGTCGGCCCTTTGAGACTTCACCTGACTGCATCGTCTCATATGGCTTGATGCGACGGACGAGTCGAATCGGGATGAGTGTCCCGAGCCAGTAAATCAAGAGTCCTGCTAGGCCAATCAATAAGATACGGGTGATCGATGTCGAGCCGGCTGCCGTCCAAAGGAACGTCCCGAGAATCATCCACGAGATGAGCGCGACCATCGACCCGAGGATCGTGGCTTCTAAGAATAACAGTTTCGACAGCTGACTCGGCCGCCAACCGAGTGACAAGAGGATGGCGAACTCTTTCTTCCGCGCGTACAGCATGATGATGTTCGAGCTGAACACGTACAACATCGCGACGAGGATGACGCTCGCGACGACACCGGAGAAGCCGAGTTTCGCTTCCTGGAAAATCGTGATGGACGACCCGATTTTAATCCATGGCTGCTGAATCCAACCGAGCGAACTTTCTCCTTTAAGTCCAGGGAGATAGGTGACGGCGTATTGTGGAGACGAACCGAGCGTGACGTCCGTGATGAGACCGGTCTTGTCCTCGATCTCCTTCGCGACTGCTTGGAGCTTCGCTTCACTTTCTTCATTCAAGACGTCCACGCCTTTCACGTTAACGCGAATGGCCGAGATGGCCTTGTCACCGGCGATGGCGAACGCCGCGTCGAGTGTCGTCAACATTGAAGGTGGCTTCGTCAAGAAGCTATATGGGTTATTCGTCGGTTTGACGGTCGTCGGTGGGTTGACCGGCTCGTCTTTCGAGTTCATGACCCATTCGGCGCTTGCCGGGAAATACGTCTCCATCGGGAGTTCCGTCAACGGATCTTTCGACAGCTTCAGTTTCGATGGGTCGAATAAGCCGATGTAGTTATATTTCACTTTCGGCACTTCGTTGAGGTCTTCCGCGTATAAATTGGACTTACGATACATACTTTCTTGCCCATACTTCACTTCACCCTCAGCGAGGAACGGTTTGATTTGATACGAGTACGGCCACCGTTTCGGGAACGGGCTCGTCACGCCTTCATAGACGAGTGGAGATGCCTTCTCGGAAAGCCAAGTGTAGTCAACCGTGACACGAGGGTCTTGCGGCTGTGGTGTTCCTTCTAAAATGTGTTTCGTGATATTGTCGTGCATTTGTTGTGCTGTAAAGTCGTATGAGGCGACTTTCGTGCCTTTCAAGCTATCTAGATACTCCCCTTTCCCTTTTTCGAGATAGGTTTTGATAAAGGCTTCTTGGTCTCTCGTATCGGCATCGACTTCTTCGATGGTGTAGTTGATCGAGGCATCGACGTAGTCTTTTGTACTCATCAAAATCGGGATTGTCGTGATGTCTTCATCGTAAGGTTCTGGGACATCCTCTTCATTGAAGTAACGACTGAACGCTGTCGCTTGTACGGCATCGTCTAACCCGACGAGTTTCGCTTCGGCGACCGGGTCGATCCCCGCGAGCATGACATCACTTCCGTAACTGAGTGGGAATTCTTCATATAGGGCGGTCGGGCCGATGCCGATGTGAGTGGAATCACCGTTTGGCATCCAGCCAACCCAAAAGTAAGCTTTCAAATCTTGGAAGTCATTGATTTTTTCAATGCCCGTATCGATGAGTGTGTTCATCTTGAGGCGATAGAGACCTGCTTTATCAAACGTGTGCGTTTGCGTGAACGAGCTCGAATAAGTCGACCCAATCATCGCGATTGGAGCTGCGACATCGATGTCGGCAATCTGTTGAATCGTCTCGTATTGTTCGCGTGTGATCCCGCCTTCGAGTCCGCTCATATAGTTCGGCTCGAGCAAGTTCAAGTCCTCTGTCACACTCCGGCTGCCTTCTGGACGCACGACGATGTGATAAGACGAGTCCCAACGCTTTTGTAACTCGTTGACGACCGTCCCGTTATTCGCCTGCGTCACACCGAGAAGATAGCTGAGCCCGGTACTGACGATGAGCATCCCGACCATGAGCAGGATGAATCGTTCCTTATTCCGCCACCACGAGTTCCAAATGAACTTAAGCATGATGGACGTCGCTCATAGCGACGACCTGCCCGTCGCGCATCTCGATTTTTCGCTTGGCCCGGTCGGCGAGTTCCGGGTCATGGGTGACGAAGAGGACGCCACATCCGTTCTCGCGATTCAAGCGGATTAATAGATCAAATATGACGTCACCCGTGTGTGTATCGAGGTTCCCCGTCGGCTCATCGGCGAGGAGCCATTTCGGTCGATGAATGAGGGCGCGGGCGACGGCGACGCGCTGTTGCTGACCACCTGACAGTTGGGACGGTAACGAATCGACCTTGTCAGCGAGACCGACCTCTTTCAACAGTTCGAGCGCACGTTCATGGACATCGTAATCAACTTTTCGTCCGAAGAGCGGGGACATGACGTTCTCAAGCGCCGTCAACGTCGGGATGAGGTGGAACTGTTGAAAGATGAAGCCGATGTTCTCAAAACGGAAGTCTGCGAGTTGTTTCGCAGAGAGCGTCGAGATCGGTTCGTCGTTGAAGAGTAACGTGCCTTCTGTCGGACGGTCCAATGTGCCGATCAGACTGAGGAGCGTTGATTTCCCAGACCCAGATGGTCCGATGATGGAGATGAAATCTCCGTGCTCGAAGCGAAGGTTGATGTCCTGTAAGGCGACTGTTTTGACGTCACCCGTATCAAAGCGTTTTGTTAAGTGTTCGCATGTGAAGTGATAAGCCATACCGTTAAATCTCTCCTTTACCTAATGATTAGTGAAAATATGTAAGGGGACGCAATATTCTGACTATTTTAGATTAGAGGAAAAACTTTCCTTTAGATAGCTGGATAAATTTTTATCTTGGTTTCAAAGGAGTAACGGATAGATATACGGAATAGTAAGCGTACATAGGAATGGTAAAAAAGGAGCGGAGCATGTGGAATCTTCGAATCGAAAGTCGGATGAAATCAAACTTGTGATTGGGGCGGGGGAGTACAATAACAATCCAGGTTGGATCCATACTCAAGAAGAAGAATTAGATGTATTGGACGAATGTTCTTGGCAAAACCGTTTTGCTATACATTCAATCAATGCGATTTTAGCCGAGCATGTATGGGAACATCTCACGTATGAAGAAGGAGTGACCGCAGCGAAGCTGTGCCATCACTATTTAAAGCCTTTAGGCTATATTCGCTGTGCGGTACCAGATGGATATTTTCCAGATGAGTCGTATCAACAGATTGTACAAGTCGGTGGACCTGGTCCGAAAAATCATCCGGCGGCGAGTCACAAGATTGTCCATACATATCAATCTATCATCAGTCTGTTTGAAGAGGCGGGCTATGAAGTGAAATTACTTGAATACTGCGATGAGAATGGAAAATTCCATCAACAGGATTGGGATGGAGAGGATGGCGTCATCTTTCGGTCCAAGAAGTATGACCCTCGAAATCAAGGAGATGAGCTTGTTTTCCCTTCTTTAATCATTGATGCCATCAAACCGGAGTGAGGTTGAAGGAACAAAGAATTGTACAATTGATTACTAAAAAGGGAATAGATAAATAAATAAGCGGTCGAGCGAAAGGAAGCGAACACGATGAAATCATTCGAGATTGAGTTCCATTTGGTCAATGGGGAAGTTCTGACGTATATGGTGGAAGCTGACACACGATATGAGGCATTGGAGTCGATTTACCAATCGTTTCGACATGCGAGTGATGGGTTCGTACAGTTTGAGGACGAGTTGATTGTGATGCTGGATCATGTGGCGTATGTGAAGGCGTTTGAGGTGGTGGAATAAGTCGTATCAACCAGGAATTTAATACAATTATGGGTTTTTGTTTGTTTTTAAATTATAATAAATAAATGGGAAAATAAAGTAAAATCCATAAATTTTCAAATTCAATGAGGTGTACTATATTGAAAGAAAAAAAACAACAAATAGTTAATCCTAATGTATCAAATTTTATAAGTTCATTGCGAGATATGGGATACATATTTGAAGTAGCTGTTGCAGACGTAGTAGATAATAGTCTGTCAGCCGAAGCAAAAGATGTAGAGATTCTTGCTGATCCTTCTTCAAAGTCAATTAGTATTTTAGATAACGGAAGAGGGATGAATAGTGCAGAACTAATTGAAGCAATGAGATTAGGTAGTAAAGATCCTACTGATGAACGTGATACTAATGATTTAGGACGATTTGGTTTAGGTCTTAAGACAGCTTCTTTTTCACAGTGTAAGTCTTTAACAGTAATCACTAAACAACTAGGTAAAATTGAAACCAGAAGATGGGATTTAGACTACATTTATGAAACTGGAGAGTGGTACTTATTAACGCCAACTGAAGAAGAGTTAATGGAATATATTCATTTTTCAAAATTAAAAAAAATGATGTCAGGCACGATTGTTATATGGGAAAAATTAAATGAATCAATTATTCGTGAGTTTACAGATGAAATTTTTAATTTACAAGATCACCTATCACTCGTCTTTCATAGATTTATTGAAGGAAAAGAATCAAAAAAAGTTAAAATTACTGTGAATGGTAAAATTTTAAGTCCTTTTGATCCGTTCAATGAACCTAATCTTGCAACGCAAAAAATTGTAACTGAAAAATTGAAAATTAACGGAGGTAAATTTAGCGTGCAACCTTATATTTTACCTCACCCTTCAAAACTAACTTCACAAGAGTATAAAAAATTTGCAACTAAAGAAGGCTATACAAAATCGCAGGGTTTTTATTTATACAGGGAACAACGCTTAATAATTCATGGAACTTGGTGGGGGCTTAATAAAACTAGTGATGTTCATAGGTTAATCAGAATAAAAATAGATATTTCTAACGATATGGATACTTATTGGAATATAGATATTAAGAAATCTACAGCAGTCCCTCATAAAGATATAAAAAAAGAATTGAAGAGAATCATACACAAAGTATTAGAGCGAGGTACTAGAACTTATACAGGTCGAGCAAAAGTTCTCGGGTCAAGTGTTGAACATCCATTTTGGAACGTGAAAATTGATGATAGTTTAGTTTGTTTTGAATTGAATAAAAAGCATCCGTTGCTATTAGAAATGTATGAAAAGATTGATGAAGAACTATTGCCTTTAATGCAAGCATACTTGAAAGGGTGCGAAGCTTATTTGCCTATTGATTCAATTCAAGCTCATATGATTAGTGAGCCTCATAAAGTAAGACAAGATGAATTATTTTTAAATGAGGACGTCAAGGAACTAATTGAAAACCTTCGAAAAGTAGGAGTGAGTGATGATAGGATTAGTGAGATATTGAAAACTGAAATCTTTAAAAATAGAAAGGGAGACGAATAAATGTCTACAGACTATAGTTACTTTAAAACATTCGTGATTCGAAATTTAGAATCTAAGCCTAAACCTTTACCAAAAGGATCCATTGAAGGAGCTGTAGATCAGGTCAGAGATTTAATTAGTTTAATTCCCCCAGATACGCACTCTACTGTTTTTAATGCTCCGAAAGGAGTTGTTTTAACAGATTTATCAACTCATGATTGGGATATACTAATTAAAGAGTTGAAATCAATTTTTTCTGTTATTCATGACAGAGGAGATATTGTAAACGGTGAAGAACAAAAAAATAGAGATACATCTTGGTGGACTCGAGAAACCAAAATTAAGACTAACTTATATCACTGGAATAGATATAAACAATATGTATCAGGCTCTTTACCATATCAAGTTGTAAAAACTATAGACGATGATACAGATGTTGTTATGAATAATTTAGTCAATCCATTAAGTGAAGATAAGTTTTCCATTTATGGCATGGTCGTAGGACATGTTCAATCTGGAAAAACAGGAAACTATACTGCACTTATTAGCAAAGCAGCGGATGCTGGATATAAATTTATAGTTGTTATTGCAGGTGGTTTAAATAATCTTAGGAATCAAACACAAGAACGGATTAATGAAAGCTTCATTGGCAGGGATAATGGAGATGTAGTAGGTGTGGGTAATTTTGCTTCTACAGAAAAAAAGCAAACACCAGTGAGTTTAACGAATAAATTATTTGATTTTAACAAAAGAGATGCAACAAAAGCTAAGCAGAGTCTAGATTTAGATATGGGTGAAAGACCCTTTATTATTGTAATTAAAAAGAATACGAGTACCCTCTCTAACGTGATTTCATGGCTAAAATCACATTATCAAGAAGAAATTAAAGATCATGCAATGTTACTAATTGATGATGAAAGTGACTACGCATCAATAAACACTAAAGATGAAAATAATCCTACGAGCATTAATAAAAAAATTAGGGCATTATTAAATCTATTTAGAAAGAGTGCATACGTTGCTTATACTGCTACACCATATGCAAATATTTTTATTGACTACAAGGCTCAACAGAAAGAATTTGGAAAAGATTTATTTCCAGAGGACTTCATATATGCTTTAAAAGCCCCTACAAATTATTTTGGGGCAGAAAAAATATTTTTAGATCCTGATAAAAAACATTTAGTGAAGATTGAAGATCATGAGGATTACATTCCAGCTAAGCATAAGAAAGATTTAAAGCTGTTTGAACTTCCAGAAAGTTTAAATGATGCAGTTAGAACTTTTATTATAAACGTTTCAATTAGACGTTTAAGACGGCAAGAAGATAAACATAACAGTATGATGATACATGCTACGAGGTATACAGATGTGCATCATGAAATATACTTACTTGTCTCAAAATACGTAGAAGAATTAAAGAAAAATATTGATGCATTTGGTTCGGATTTAGGTTTAAGTGAAAATAATAAAGAAATTGAAAGTTTAAAAAAGACTTTTAATAACCATTATTTATCTAAAATTGAATACTTGTGGGAAGATGTGTTAGGAAGTATAACTGAAATAATAAATACAATTGAAATTAGAGAAGTACACAAAGATCGAGTAATCGAGTTAGAGTATCCAAAAAAATATCCTTTAAATGTAATCGTCGTTGGGGGAACAAGTTTGGCTCGAGGATATACTTTGGAAGGGCTAAGTGTTAGTTATTTTTTAAGGACGACAATTTTTTACGACACTTTAATGCAAATGGGGAGATGGTTTGGTTATCGACCAAACTATGAAGATCTATGCAAGGTATACATGACAGAGAGCATGTTTGATAACTTTAGTGTCATTATTGAAGCGACATTAGATTTAATGGAAGAATTGAAAAAAATGTCAAGTATGAATCTAACTCCGCGTGATTTTGGATTAGCAGTTCAACAGCATCCTGACAGCGGGCTTCAAGTTACTGCTAGAAATAAACTAAAGCAAACTAAAGATATTTACTTTGAAATGAAACTTGATGGACATCTAAAAGAAACAAGTTGGATTAGCTCTAATCCAGAAGATATTCAAAATAATATTGATCTTTTGAAGAATACTATTAAAGTTCTACACTCCTATCCGACGGATTCAACGAGTAAAAATCTGTGGAAAAACATTGATCAAAAAGTAGTGATCGAATTTCTTGATAACTATAAATATTATATGGAACAAGATGAGTTTGGGCTACAATCCCGAATGCCTGTAAATTTCGTAAAGCGATATGCTCAAGATATTGTAACCAAATGGGATATAGCGCTGGCTACAGGAAATAGTGACAAAGTAATAGAAGTGGATGGGTTTATCTATGGAAACTTAGAACAACGCAAACTGGACATCCGTGATAAGCATTATGAATTTAGAAATCGTCAAGTTTCTTCAGGAAATGCTGAAGAAGTTAGTCTTTCGCAAGAAGTCAAAGATTCAATAATGAAAGAATTAGCTGAGGTTAAACACAATAATAAGAATCAGATTGAGAAAGATTCGTCTGATGATAAGGTTAATGAGTTGTCTAGAAAGAGGCTGGTCAGACAAAAACTGCAAAGACCTCTTTTAATTCTTCATTTAGTTGAAGGAACATTAGTAAATTCTAAGGGGAATATAGAAGAAAAAATAGAAGTGGCAGCTTTCAGTATTAGTTTTCCAGGAGGCATACAGAGTGGTTACAGGAACGTCAAACTTAAAGTTAACCAAGTCTATTTAGATAATTTAGAGAATTTAATCTGGGAAGAAGAGGACGCTGATGACGAGTATTAAAAACCCATGGGATGAAATGAATAGGGGTTCAGAGAAGTTAGTGAACCCCAACAGTAATTATGATTTTTTTTGGGGTGTAGAATATAATGGCGATTATGCATTGTACGTGTCGTTAAACGAAATTTATGACTTTCCTAAACAAAGTATCGATTTAAAAGATATTGATATAAAGTTTTATAATGACAATGGGACATCAAAATATCAATGTGTGTTTGTACTGAAACAAAAAAGTGAATGGGAACTTTTTTATCGTCTTTGTGAAGATCTTATCGCAGTTAGTTTTAACTCTAAAGATGAAAAACAGTTAATTATTAGGCTACAAAGTAGATTAAAAAGATGGCATGAACTTTTTAAAAAAGGAAATAAAAATAAATTAACAGTTGAAACGCAAATGGGGTTATTTGCAGAATTATTCTTTTTAAAACAGTATTTATTACCGGAACTAGGTTCGGAAGATTCTTTGAGGTCTTGGGTCGGACAAGATGGGGATAAGCAGGATTTTGTTTTTGAAAAATCTGTTATTGAGATAAAGTCGTATGTTACAACAAAGGGTGAAAAAATAACTATTTCTTCTAAAGACCAATTATTTTCAAACAAAAAATTCTTGTATTTAGGTACTTTTTCGCTTTCACAGACTGCTAATGGCAAAAAAGTTTCAGATTTGATTAATGTTATTAAAAACTTTATTAGGGACGAAGGAAAGGTAGAATTAATAGAAGAATTTGATAAAAAGTTATGGGAAATAGGCTACTCTCCATTAATTTATAAGGATGAAGATTTAATTAGTTTTAATTTAGATGCAATCAAGTTCTATGAAATTAAAGAAGATTTCCCAAGGTTACTCCCTCAAGATATTCCTTCAGAAATCGTTTCGCTACAATACAAGATTGATATGACAAGTCTTACAGATTATTTAATTGAATTTGTTGATATGACAGTTGGGGGTCCTACAAATGTTAGTTAGTTTAAAAGAATTCCACGAGAGTTTTATGCAGGATGTTTTAGCTAGTGCTAGTAGCAATTCACTTCAAACTCATGAAGCTTTTAATGAGTTAGTGTTTGAAGAGCTGGTTGAAACAGGAGAAATATCAATAGATTTAGAATTATGTTACTTTGAACATCTTGTGGGAAACAAACCTATGGAGGTATCAGGTTACTCTTTTGAGGAAGACAGAAAAATTTTAACGTTATTTATTAGCGAATTTTCTCAAAATAGCATGGTATCAACAATACCTTCTAAAACAATTGAAACAAAATTTAAAAGATTGAGGAATTATTTTGATAAGTCTTTAATGGGTTTATACAAGGACTTAGAAGAAACAGCTGATTATTTTCCTATGACATTTGAAATCTATAAAAAATATCAAGAAAAAAAGATAGATAAAGTTAGATTTATTCTGATATCTGATGGACAACTTTCTAAACTTTATAAGGGTGTCAGCAATCTGGTAGTTAATGAATTTGAAATTGAGCCTATCGTAGTAGATATTGAGTATTTATATAATAATTACAAATCTCAAAATGCGGATACTTCTTTTGAAGTAGATGTGAATCTCCCAACATTAAAAGTACCTATTGATACGGATCAGTATGAATCTTATTTGGCATATATAAACGGGAATCAGCTTTACGATATATATGAAAAATTCGGAAAGAAATTGCTGGAGCAAAATGTAAGGACGTTCCTGCAATTTAAGGGAGGTATAAATAAAGGTATCAAAAATACTATTGATGGCGCCCCTGAAATGTTTTTTGCCTACAATAATGGTATTACTGCAACAGCCTCATCCTTAAACTTCGATAATGATGGAAATATAACTAAGATTCATAATCTTCAAATTGTGAACGGAGGTCAAACTACTTCTTCTATTTATGCTGCTAAAAAAAATAGTAAAATTGACATTTCAAAAGTTAATGTTCAAATGAAGATTTCTGTAGTTACTGAGACTGGAAATCACAGTGAATTTGTTTCGAAAGTGGCTGAATACGCTAACACCCAGAATAAAGTTAACAAATCTGACTTCTTTTCAAATAGTCCGTTTCATAAAGAGTTTAAATTGTATTCTGAAAAAACTTGGATTCCTTCAAACTCACAAAATAGAACTAAGTGGTTCTATGAACGTGTAAGAGGAGAATATTTAAATGAACAATCATATTTAACCACTTCTGAAAAACGTAAGTTCGAAAAAATTAACCCACGGGATAAAAAAATTGATAAAACTCTTTTAGCGAAATGTGAGAACGCATGGATGCAGAAGCCGGATATTGTTTCAAAAGGAGCCCAGTATAGTTTCTCAAATTTTGCTGAATACATTACCAATGAAATCGAAAAGAATGATTTGGCTATCTCTGAAGAGTATTATAAAAACGCAGTAGCGAGGGTTATATTATTTAGAGGAGTAGAGGACATTGTATCGAAAGCATCTTGGTACAACGGTGGTTTTAGAGCGAACATTGTTGCATATACTGTATCATATTTAGCATATTTAACTGAAAAAAATAAAAAACATTTTAATTTTAGTCATGTTTGGGAAGCTCAAAAAATCCCAAATGATTTAGTGGATACATTAGAAAAAATTTCTAAATTCATTCATGATGTCATCACTTCTCCACCAGAAGGGCAGGGTAACATCTCTCAGTGGTCTAAAAAGAAAGCTGCATGGGAAAACATAAAGAAAATACCTTTTGATGCTATTATTCCTGATAAATATTTATTAAGTAATAAAGAACAGTCTTTTTTAAAACGAGAGGAAAAAAATTTAAAAAAATTAGATAAAGGAATAGAAATCCAATCTTTTGTAGTTGGATGTAAGAAGGAAGTTTGGACAAAACTTAACAAATATTATAACGAAGAAGCAAGTAGAGAAAGTATTAATATTAAAGAACGTGATATTTTAATGAAGATGAACAATTCTCAATTATCACTGCCTTCTGAAAAACAGTCTGTCATTCTATACAATTTATATATCAGAGCAAAGAATGAAGGGCTAATTTTATAAAAGAGTAGAGACGCCTTATTAATATGTTAGGTGTCTCTACTCTTTCATATTTTAATATCATATTCAAACTGGTTCAGCAGAGATCGGTATAAAAATATGACATAGTTTTAAATTTTGTAAGTGATGAGTTTTTTGTTTCTAAGTTAATTACTAAAGTTACACATCAGGCGCATCTAAAAAAGTTAAAAGATGCGATGCTAATGCTTTGGCGAGTAATGGTGGGACAGCGTTACCGACTTGTTGATATTGCTCGTCTTTTCGTCCGAAAAAAATAAAAGAGTCTTGGAAAGATTGAAGCCTAGCTGCTTCTCTAACGCTCAATGCCCTTGCTTTGTTTGGATGTTGCCACATTGATTTCCTGACATTTACCACAGTAGGTGAAGGTTCATCATACTTTAACCGCAAATACACTGTATTTTGTGTTCTAGTAGGATTTGAATAACTTGATTTCAGATCTTCAGATAAACTGTGAAAATTTTTTCCGTCTTTATCTTTAATCTGTTGGTATCTTTTCTTAATTAGAGGAGTACTATTAGTATTAATATGATTAAATAGAGTATTACTATGTTCCATATTTTTACGATAATAACGAGTCATAGGTAATTTATTTATTAGATGTTCAGTATAAGGATAGATGATTGGGTTATAGCTTTCTATGTCTGTTTGAGGCTCTATATCTTCTAAATCTTTAATTGCATCTTTTACTGTTCTAATTATTTCAGATGATTTAAATGGTAAATTAAAGTTAGTTACTTCTTTTCTGATACCCATCATAATGAATCTTTTTCTTTTCTGTGGAACATCAAAATCCGAGGAGTCTAATATGTCACTTGTAACTGTGTAACCGTAATGTCTAAAGATTGAATGTAGATAATCTACAACATTATAGGAGTAAACACTGGCTTGAACTTTAAATGTATCACTATCATCTAAAACAAGTTTTAAATTTGAAAATTCTAAATTTTCATCAATCATTTCTTGGTATCTTGTTAATAAGCGATTAAGTTCATCAAAGATTACTATTGAGTCAATATTTTTGGAGGAATAGATAAAGTCTTTTTCTAAAAGTTGAGATAATGAAAAACGTAAATCTTGAACTATTCTATCTACATCAGAATGATTACTTTCGTATAAAGACAAGTCTTTCGTCAAATTTTTAATTTGAAGTAGTTCTCTAGGTTTCTTAATAGATAATTCCCCAGATTTTTCGAATCTTTTTTTTAATGTCCTTAACAAAGAAATGAGTGAAGTATCTTTAATAATTGGCGAAGGTAAGTAATTTTCTTCTAATAATTTTGTTACTAATTTTAAAATGGTTTGATTGTTTGACTTTAACAATTCAATAATATCGTCTTGATATATTCTGTCGGAATCAGCTTTATTTACATCTTCTAAGTGTTTAATAGAGCTAAAATCATTGAGGTTATTGTCAGGCTCCTTAGTAACGAAGAATTTATGAACAGGCGAATGCATTGTTTTTACATTCTCCATTAAAAACGCTATAGGATTTATGTCTCTAATAGCTCTTACAAACTCTTTTACTAATTGATTATTTCCGGAAATCAAATAGTTTTTTTGCCTATTAGCGTTTGAAAATCCTTGACAAGGAGGTCCACCTACTACAATTGTTTTTTTGGGGTCGAAATTCAACGTAGTAAAATCAATTCTAGTAATATCACTTTGGTTACTTTGAAGTTCTTTAAGAATTATATTGGGGTCGTTATTATGATTTTGAATAAAAGTTTGTTGCGCAGCTTTATTAATTTCAACTGCTCCAACAATGTTAAATCTATTTGTTTGCATGAATCCATTACTTAATCCACCAGCCCCAGAAAACAAGTCTATAAGGTCATAATCATGTTCCTTCATCGCACGAATCCTTTCAAAATATATTTATCTATTAGCAGCATAGCTTATTAAACATCCAATCGCAACTTTTTAAAAAGTTGAAATTATAATCAATATATCAATTAAAGAATAGGATTATTTCGATCAACTTAACTATTACAAATAAATATACTCATAATAAATGTGAGAGTGAATTAATGAAAGGAGATAATCAAGTGAAAAAAAATAATAAGCTGATCCGTGACCATATCCCTGAAATCATTCATGAATCAGGAAAAATACCGATTGTGAAGCAACTAAGCCAAGCAGAGCACTTCGAACAAGCACGCTTGAAACTCTATGAAGAAATCAAAGAGTATGAAGAGACAAAAATTGATGAAGAGTCGCTGGAAGAGTTAGCTGACATTTTGGAGTTGGTCTATACACTTGGGAACATGCATGGAGCAGACTTTGACGAATTGAATCAGATTCGTGAAAAGAAGCGCAAAAAACGTGGTGGTTTTGAAAAGGGTCTATTTTTAGAAGAGGTCCTCGATCTTGAGTGATTTACGACTCCATACGAGCAATCTAGGCATCCCTTTACAAGAACACATAGACGCGGCGACTGAAATTTATATGGTCGTCGCGTTTGCACAAGTGTCGGGGGTGAAGGAATTATTTACTTCATTAATACGTGCGAGTGAACGAGGTGCTCAAATCAGAATCTTGGTAGGAGACTATCTGTACCTCACCGATCCTGATGCGCTGGATATGCTATTACAAATACCGAATGTTGAGCTCCGGCTATACCGCTCAAAAGGGAGGTCGTTCCATCCAAAGGCGTATTTGTTCCGTACAATAGAAAGCGGTACGTTTTTTGTAGGTTCCTCGAATTTGTCGCATAGTGCGTTGAATCATGGTGTGGAATGGAATGTTGAAATTCCTTCGAATGTATCAGAGGAAGTGTTTGAAGAGTCAGTCGCTGCGTTCCATGAATTATTTTATAGTGAATATGCGCAAATGATGAATCCAGTCTCGTTACAGCCTTATCGCGAAGAGTATGAAGCGCGAAAGGATCGAATGAAAGAATTGGAGGTCGCTGAACATTCTCCCGTCTACATAGAAGATGATTCGATTACCCCGACGTCTGTCCAAGACGCAGCGTTATTGGCACTCCGAGAAACGATGGCGGAAGGTCGGAAAAAGGCGATGCTCGTCTTGGCGACAGGATTAGGGAAAACGTATTTGAGTGCATTCTTTGCACGACAATTCAAACGTGTCCTTTTCGTCGCACATCAAAGAGAACTTTTGTTACAAGCAGAAAAGTCATTCCTCAATGTGGCGAATGACTGGAAGACCGGGTTACTACTCGGTGGTGAATCAAGAAATCAAGATACTGCTGACGTCGTGTTCGCCTCGATTCAAACGTTAGCTTCGAAACAAAGAATGGAGCAATATGACCCGGAGCAATTCGATTTGATAATCGTGGATGAGTTCCATCATTCGGCTGCTCCTTCCTACCGTCGTGTGCTAGATTATTTTCAACCGAAGTTCTTACTCGGTTTGACTGCAACGCCTGACCGTTTAGACGGAGGGGACGTATATGCGCTTTGTGATGATAACGTCGCCTTCCAGATGCACTTTACGGAAGCGATAGAAGAATCATTTTTAACACCGTTTCATTATGTAGGAATATACGATGAAATCGACTACTCTCAAATTCGTCTAATCAATGGACGTCGTTATGATCAAGAAGAGTTATTGGCAGAACAGTTAAAAGAAAGTGTTGCCGAGAAGATATATATGGCTTGGTCAGAGCATCATCAATCGAGAGCACTCGGCTTTTGTTCTTCCGTTATACAAGCTGAATATTTGGCTGATTATTTCAGGAGGCAAGGAGTACAAGCAGTGGCACTTCATAGTCAGGCCGAGTATGATCGAACGGAAGTAATTGCCCAATTAAAGAAAGGACAATTGGACATCATTTTTGCAGTGAATCTATTTAATGAAGGTGTCGATATCCCTGAAATCGATACGCTATTGTTCTGTCGTCCGACAGAATCATTGACAGTGTTCACCCAGCAAATCGGACGAGGACTACGTCTATCAAAAGGAAAGACACATTGTACGATTATCGATTTGATTGGGAACTATAAAAACATTGATAAGAAACTGGCTTTGTTGACGACTAGCCGACAAGATACAGTAAGTTCCTTACCAACTACGATTGATCTACCTTCGTCATGTACAATTGAGTTTGATTTACAAACTGTTGACCTACTGAAGAAAATGGTGACACGTTCCTCGACGCGTCAGCAATTACTTGAACAAAATTATTTCATGGTGAAAGAAGAAACGGGTAGACGCCCGAGCTACATGGAATTAATCCAACGAGGAGAATACTCTATAGATGCGTATCGTTCCGAATGGAGAAAGCTTGGTGGGTTCTTCGGATTCTTGCATAAACTCGGAGAACTAAGTGAGGAAGAAATGATACTATACAGTGATGTGAAGTCGCTTCTCGTCGAGGTGGAATACACGAGCATGACCAAAAGCTATAAAATGATTGTACTTTCAATTATGCTAAAACGGGGAGAAGAGAATTGGTACAAGCCACTTAAAGCATTTGAAGCCGCTCTTCCTTTTTATGATTACATTAAAAAAGAACCATATCGTCAGCAGATTGATGGAAAGACAAAAGACTTTCAGCAACCATTCCATCAACAAAGAATTGAAAAATTATTGTTACGAATGCCATTCGATAAAATTGCCAAAGGACCGTTTTATGTAGAAGATGAAACTCTGCATATTGAATTCAATGAAGCGTTCCGCAATCTAACCGTTTATGAATGGGTTAAACAGATTGTAGATGTTCGATTGCATTACTACTTTAGTCGGAAAGCGAAAGGATGAGCATGCTGAACGATAAAATGACTATCAACTCATCAGAGATTGCTATACAGTCTTTTTGTAACTTTATTGAGGGTTTTGCGCGTCAAGGTACATATAAAATGAATGTTATCCAAATCATGCTCAACAGAGGATATGAAGATTGGTTTCACCCGTTATCAGCTGATGTGATCGCAAAAGAATACTATGATTTGGTAAGGAAGCAAAGTGAAGAACATTCTTTAAATGGCATCGCTAAAATATTTCAAGAATCATTTTCACAGAAGGAAATAGAAAGTCATCTAAATTCGCTACCGTTTAAAGCCTTGACGACAGAATCACCAAGAACAGGTAAATCACCATTTGAGAATTCAAATGGGAAACTCATTGTCAGAGAAGAGTACTGCATTCCGACTAAACAAGCGCATGCTGCTATTCAATTAGCAGTTGAAAACAAATTAGAAGACTACTTTGAAATGAAGCAGAAGTAGAAAGGTGGGGTAATATGAAACGCCTGTTACTACGCAAAATCCAATTCGCCCTCCAACACCATGGTGGGACGGCATCTTTAAAAGACATTTATGCGTATGTCGAAAAATCCTATTATCAACTTGAACTCGATCGCTATAAAGATTGGAAAGGGCACGTCAATAAACAGATTCGTGCACATTCTAGTGATTCGGCGAGCTTTACCGGGAAAGAGGACCTCTTTTATTCCACAGGAAATAAAGGCATTTGGGGCCTCAGACAATCCAATAACTAACGAAAGCGGGACCAATTTCACTTGGTTCCGCTTTCAATGTTTACAAAACATCACACCCTATTGTCACATAATGTTCATTCCTGTACACTTCGATATTGTGTGCTAAAAATTATGTTAGGGGTTAGTTAATGGAACTTGTACAGCAATTATCTCAAATGCAACTCATCAACCAATTCTGGTTGCTTATGGCCTTCGTCATTCCAATGGTCATTTTATCTCGTATGGTCGTGGCTGGGACGCGCTTCTCGCCGATCCTCGTCATCGTCATCTTCGGTCTCGGTCTCGGGTTCGGTATGGTCGAGCTCGGTATCGCGACGCCGGGTCTTCCTGAATTTCCGCTCGTCGACTTCTTGTCACGGACGACAATCATCGCATTAGTCGTTTCGTTCTTCGTCGGTGGACAAGAACTTCGTAAAATCTTAAGCAAACAAGAGCTCGACATGGAGGATATCGTTGTTCCTTCTAAAGAAGAGATGTTCCTCGGGACAGGACGTACGCAGTTCATCTTCATCCTTCGTTCGTTCTTCTTGCTCGTCGGTTTGGAAGGGTTCTTCCGTATGGCAATCGAGCCAGATACGGCAGAAGGGATTGCGCTTTACTACCCAATTCTCGCACTTCTCGGTCTTGCGGTGTCGTTCTTACTCATCGACCATAAAGCACAGATTCAGGACAAGAAAGTATACATGCAAAAAGGTGTCATCGAGACAGTCCTCTTGCTTGTCATCTTGTTCGTCTCGTTCTTGATTGCGACAGCGGTTCAGCCGATTATCGCACTTCCGCAAATCTTCTTTGCGATGTTGATCTCGTCAGCACTCGGTGCCATCTTCCATAACTGGACGTATGGACCGACTGTCCGCGCGCTTCTCTTCGCAGGGATTCCGGTCGTCTTGGCTGCCAACTTCATGGTTGGGGGTTCACGAATCGGTGACGCGTTCGCAATCGAAGGCATGAACTCGATTCTCGTCTACGGTTTCTTCGGTCAGTTGTTCTGGATGTTCGGTGGAATCGCACTCATCATGTGGTTTGCTCGCACAGGCCACGTCCGTAACCTCGCACCAGGTATGGCGGGGTCACTTTCACATAGCGGTCTCACAGGAGCGTGTACGGCTGGGGACTTCGGTCAAGTGGCGGCAAAACGTGCGCCAATCATGATCAACATCCCGTTCTTCGGACACATCTTCGTCTTCTCAATCCTCGCAGTTAGTGCCGACAACGGCGCGCTCTGGATCTGGCCGACGATGATCATCGTCTTAGTCGGTCTCGCGCTCACGGCGCTTTCGTTGAAAAACTTGCGTGCGGCGAACGGGGAAGACTTCAAAGAAGTCAAAGCCCTTATGCAGTTCTCGTTCGGATGGCAAATGATGGCCGTCTTCGGTGGTCTCGTCATTTTGACGTTCAGCACGATTGCATTTGATTACACGACGATGGCACAGTCGTCAGCGATCTCGCACTTCGGCTTGTTCGCAGCGGTCCAAGGCGGCATGTTCGGAACGGAAGCGTCGCTTCTCATCCCGCTCATCTTCTCGATGCCGTTCCTCGTGCACCCGATCGTCTTCTACATGTTCGGGAAAGCACTCGACAACAATGGCGAAATGCCACGTGTGCCGGTATATGCGATGGCGCTCGTCGGTGTCGTCGGTGTATCTGCAGCGATTTTCGTCTTATAAGATATCAATTCCGCTCTGACTTCGGTCAGGGCGGTTTTTTTATTTGATGATTTGGATATGGTAGACTTTGGATAGTGAAAGCGGGGGAGAGTATATGAAAAAATGGTTGTTCTTCGGTTTTATCGGGTTGATTATAGCTAGAGTTTGGATTGTACCGATGTATACGACTAGTCCAGATATGGATGACTTTGTGAGCTGGTTCGAGGAAACATATTCGGTACAATGTGAAGATGAGAGCTGTGACTCATTTACGCTGATTGGTGATCAGACAAATACATATGTGAATGAAGAAGGGTATATGAAACAGTCCAGTGGATTTTTCACTTTCGACATGGAGGTCAGGCGATTATATCGAAGTGTTGAAGAACCGAAACGAGTCGGGACGATTGAAGTGAGATGGAATCAAGATTCGTTCGAGATTACGGAAGAGACGGGTATCTTTGTTTCTTCGCCATAGGAGACTTGTGAAGCATGCTGATGATCACTCAGGATATAAAGGGGAACCGCTATGAGGCGCTCATCGATACTTTGCTTGGGCACTGTACTCACTTTGCGTTCGTGGAAGACAGGCGCCGAATGGAGATCGAAGAAGAGCGCCTGGTGTATATGGATGTACTGACGGAAGAGATTCGCTGGGATTTGATGGAACGAACCATCGTAAGTGAGTGGGAGACGACAAGACTATCTGGGGATACGGCGTATCTATATTCGTTCCATATGAATTATCGGACAGCACAGTTCCTAAAAGAGCATGGTGGCTCATTGTTCAGTTGGCTCAATCCAGAACTTCCAGAAGACTTGATGTTTTATAAGGGGGAGACGTGCGTGCTCGCGGTATGTCCCCATGAATCGTTCTTTGTCGTCGATGAAGCGATGTGGGGGCAGTATTTACATCAAGCGTAGTGATTGGTATTTTTCAAATTTCCTTACTTGCATTAATCCAAAGTGATTAGACACTTAAATAAATGGTCTCCTAAATGCAATAATATGATTTTTATGTTGACGCTTACATTTTTTCGTTTTATACTGACGTCAGAACTAAATATCACATTTAGACATGTGACTGGTGATGCAGGCAGGATCTAAAATTGTTTTGAGGCCAAGTGTGGACTCATTACGATTTTAGGTCCTTTTTTGTTGTCTTCAGGGATGTGTCTTGCAAAAGGAGCCAAGCAAATGAACCATCAACAAGTCGCAAAAGATGTTTTGCATTTAATCGGTGGCAAAGAAAACATCTCTCATTTTGAGCATTGTTCAACACGCCTTCGCTTTACGTTGAAAGACGACTCGAAAGTGCAAAAGAAAAAGCTTGAACAAACACCGGGTGTCATGGCTGTTAGAATGACAGCACAATGCCAAGTGGTCATTGGCAACGAAGTCGTTGAAGTATATAACGAAATCCGGAATTTAATCGGGGAAGTTGATTCAACCAACCCCGAAGTTAAGAAAAAGCAAAAGCTTGGACCAACAATCCTTGATTTTATCGTTGGGATTTTCCAACCACTCATCCCTGCAATCGCCGGGGGAGGAATTTTAAAGTCACTCCTTTTACTTTTAGCATTGTTTGGTTGGATGGATTCAGATGGACAAACGTATAGAATATTGAATTTGGTAGGAGATGCGCCACTATACTTCTTACCACTGCTTGTCGCTGTGACAACAGCGAACAAATTAAAGGTCAATTCACTAGTTGCTTTATCAGCAGTCGGAGCGATGCTGTTGCCAAACATGTCAGCGATGCTAGCTGAAGGCGCTCAATTATTTACGTTCGATATCGTAAATATCGCTTATGCATATCAAGTATTTCCGGCTATTTTGACTGTTCTTTTATATGCACAAGTTGAAAAAGCCATTACAAAGGTCTCTCCAAAGCCGATTCGAATTTTCTTCGTGCCAATGATGTCACTTTTGATTACGGTACCGATTGGTCTTCTATTACTCGGTCCATTCGGTTTTAGAATCGGACAAGAATTTGCTTCACTTATTTTATTCATCTTTGAACAGGTTGGTTGGATTGCAGTTGGTCTTTTAGCAACGGTTCTCCCGCTTATGGTAGCAACAGGTATGCATAAGGCAATGATTCCGTACGCGGTCACGACAATGGGAGAACTCGGGAAAGAGGTCCTTTATCTCCCCGCATCCCTTGCACATAACGTTGCTGAGAGTGGTGCATGTTTCGCAGTTGCTATCCGAACTAAAGATAAGCTCTTGCGAGCAACAGCAATCTCTGCAGGAATTTCTGCATTATTCGGAATTACAGAGCCTGCTCTTTATGGGGTCACGTTACAAAATAAAAAAGTGCTTGGGAGTGTCATGCTCGGATCGTTCGTCGGAGGTACATTCGTTGGAATCGTCGGACTCCAGGCTTTCGTACTTGTAGGTCCTGGTTTGGCAAGTTTGACGATGTTTATTTCTGAAGAATTACCTCGAAATATTCTTTATGCAATCGCTGGCTTCGGAATTTCGTTTGTAGTTGCATTTGTTTCAGCATTTTTACTTGGAAAAGATCAGGTCAAAGAAGAAGAGTTACCAGATCAACACTTTGCTGATGAAATTGGAAGTCGAGAAACATTCAAAAGTCCTGTCGTGGGACAAATGATTTCTTTGGAACAAGTGAACGATTCAATATTCTCTTCACGAGTAATGGGTGACGGGATTGCCATTGTCCCAGCCGAAGGAAAGTTGTATGCACCGGTCGACGGTACAATCCGCGTTGTAATGGATACGGAACATGCGGTGGGAATGCAGACGGAAAATGGAGCAGATGTTCTATTCCACATCGGGATTGATACAGTTCAATTGGAAGGAAAGTATTTTAAAGCCCATGTTCAGCCTGAGCAATCTGTGAAGGCTGGAGATTTACTTGTAGAATTTGATCTTGATGCAATTCAGAATGCAGGATTTGATCCGGTAACACTTGCTATCGTCACAAACAAAGACCGTTACGAAGTCATTGTGCCACCAGTTCAGTTAGTCAGCCAACACGATACAATCATGACGTTACGTCCAATAGGAGGAGAATTAACATGAACAAAACATTTCCAAAAGGATTCTTATGGGGAGGCGCAATTGCAGCCAACCAAGCAGAAGGGGCATGGAACATTGATGGAAAAGGTTTATCCGTTGCAGATGTCGCAACATTCAAGGCAAACCTCAGTTTAGATGACTATGACGGTCATGTTGGGGTGACGACAAAGAGTGTAAGCGAGGCGATGGCAGATAAGACGGATACTATCTATCCTAAACGAAGAGGTATTGATTTTTATCATCATTACAAAGAAGATATCGCATTATTCGCAGAAATGGGTTTTAAAACATTAAGGGTATCTATTGCTTGGAGTCGAATTTTTCCAACAGGTGAAGAACTTGAACCGAATGAGGACGGTCTAAGATTTTACGACAATGTTTTTCATGAATTGAAACGTTATGGCATTGAACCGATAGTGACGCTTTCCCATTATGAGATGCCTCTTCACTTAAGTGTGGCGTATAATGGTTGGGTTAATCGTGATGTCATTGATCACTTCGTTCGTTTCAGTGATGTTTGCTTCAATCGATACAAGGGACTTGTGAAATATTGGCTCACTTTTAATGAGATTGATAGTATCAATCGTCACCCATTCACAACGGCAGGTATCATTCCAGATCAATGCCCGCCTGGGAAAGAAGAGGAACTTGTATATCAAGCGTTGCATCATCAATTTGTTGCATCAGCACTCGTGACAAAAAGCTGTCATGAAATTATTCCTGGGAGCCAGGTCGGTTGTATGCTGACAAAATTAACCACTTATCCTCATACATGTAAACCAGAAGATGTAGAGGTGGCGCTTAAGAAAAATTTACACAATTATTTCTACGCTGATGTACAAGTATTCGGAGAGTATCCAGCATTAACGCTGCGTATGTTTGAGAATAAAGGGATTCAACTTCATTTCGAAGAAGGTGATTTAGACATATTGCGTCATAATCCAGTCGACTTCGTCTCATTCAGTTATTACATGTCATTGACTGAGTCGGCAGAAGAGGGTCTTGAAAAAGCTGCAGGAAACACAATCATGGGGGTCAAAAATCCATACCTTCCTGCAACGGATTGGGGATGGCAAATTGATCCACTCGGACTTAAAATTTCATTACTTGAGCTCTATGACCGATATAAAAAACCGCTCCTTATCGTAGAAAATGGGATGGGTGCAGTCGATCAAGTGGAATCAGACGGAACAATTCATGATTCTTATCGCATTGACTACTTTAAAGCTCACTTCCGACAAATGAAAGCTGCCATAGATGAAGGTGTAGAATTGCTAGGTTATACAAGTTGGGGGCCGATTGATATTGTAAGTGCTGGGACATCCCAAATGTCGAAACGATATGGTTTCATTTATGTCGATCAGGATGACGAAGGGAACGGAACGCTCGAACGTCGTCGGAAAGATTCGTTCTACTGGTATCAACAAGTCATCGAAACGAATGGGGCATCACTTTTCGAAACCACGCCAAAATAAAAGTAGGTGTAAGTTGTGATTAAAATCAAAAAAGTATTGAATTCGAGCGTAGTTTTGGTCGAGGATGAAGAACAAAAGGACTTCATCCTCTTTGGGAAAGGACTCGGTTTTGGTCGCAAAGTAGGGGACACGGTTGAACGAAAGAGCGCCGATCAAATTTACATGTCGGTCGATAACCCGAAGGCGAAAGAGTTAATTCATCTAATTGACTCAATTCCAAATATCTATTTAAGTTTGACCCAAGACATCGTTGCTCATGCTGAAAAACAATTAGGGACGAAGTTGAATAGTGGAATCTATTTCACACTCATGGACCACTTGCACTTTGCAGTAGAGCGTCATCAAAAAAATATCAACATCACGAATCGTGTGTATTGGGAAATCAAGAACTATTATACGGTCGAGTTTGAAATTGGTACTTATGCGGTCGACTTACTCAATCGCGCCTTGAAAGTTGATTTCCCAAAAGAAGAAGCTGCCAACATTGCGTTTCACTTAATTAATGCACAAAGCGAGGAATCGAGTTCACGTGCAGGAATGAACTATGCTAAATTAATTGGCGCAATCGTTAACATGGTACGCTATTCCTTGAATATCTCAATGGATAAAGAAAGTATTCATTACACGCGTTTTATCACTCATGTCAAATTCTTCGTTGAACGTTTTTATGAAGATAAACTGTTAGTCGAGAAAGATAACTTGTTATTCAATCAAATCGCGACCCTTTACCCTAATGCGATGGAAGTAGCTTTTAAAGTGAAATCGTATATCGAGCAAGTGCATGAAAAAGAAATACCGAATGACGAGTTAACGTATTTAGCTGTTCATATTCACCGGTTGATGAATCAGGACGAGTTAAATGATAAATAAAAATCACTAGTGCTAAACATCAAGTGTTAAAAAAAGCGTCCGACCTTTTCTCAGGTCGAACGCTTTTTCTGTCATCACATAATCATCGACAACAACGTCAAGATGGCGAGCCCACCTTGTGTCAGAATAATCTTCTTGTCACTCGTGATACTGCCATATAGGGCAACGAGAATGATATAGGTCAGCATCATGGTGACAATCTCGACCGGATTGGGGGAGACGTATAGCCCGTATAAGAGTCCGACCCCGATCAATCCGTTATACACTCCTTGATTTTTGAACAAAACCGATACCGAGTCTCTCTTCAGTTCGTCTTTCGACATGCGGAAGACACGTGACGTCGAGGAAGAGGCTGTCGCAATCGTTTCTAAATAGAAGATATAGAAGAATTCGATGGCGACGAGCGTCCCGAGCGCAAGGGTGAGCGTCGACATATTAGTTGACCGCTGCTACTTGTACGACTGGTTTTGCAGACACGTAGTTCGCGACGTTTTGTGCGAAGTTAATGAGGACCGGGTTTTGATTGTGTTGCTCGAGAGCAGTTTGGTCTTCCCAGTTCTCGATCATGACGAAACGGTTCTCGACAGACGTTGACTCGTATAGGTCATATCCGACGCAACCCGCTTCTTGTTTTGATGAGTCGATCAAGATTTGGATGTCGCGCAAGAAGTTCTCGCGTTGTGATGCTTGGATATCAAATGTGGCGTTGACTAAGATCATGGTTGATTCCTCCGATTGTGTGGTGAATTATTTGAACGATGTGACCGTTTGAGCGTCAAGACGAACTGATTCGTAACCTTCTTCTGCCGCTTTCCCGACAGACAAGATCATGACTGGCACGTAACGGTTTTTGTCGAGACCGAACGCTTCTGCGAGTTGGTCTTTCTCGAAACCACCGATTGGGTTCGTGTCATAGCCGTGTGCACGGGCTGTGAGCATGAATTGCATCGCTGCGAGACTCGCATCGATTTTCACGATGTCGTTCATCTCTTGTTTCGAGAGGTTTTTGTAGTAAGGGATGATTGCGCCGAGCTGTTGATCACGAACTTCTTGTGGCATTTTGCCTTCTGCGACCGCTTGATCGTAGATTTGCTCGCCATACTCGTAGCACTCCATGTCTCCGAAGATGAGGAGCATCGCTGCAGACGAATCGTTTTGACGTGTGTTGAAACGGATGAGTGGTTTGAGCGTCTCTTTCGCTTCTGGGCTTTCGACGACGACGAAGCGCCATGGTTGCATGTTGACCGATGATGGGGCAGTCGTTGCTTCCTGAATCATCTCGAGCATCTCTTCTTGTGAGATTTTCACGTTCTCGTCATAGACACGGATTGATTTACGACCGAACATAACGTCTTTAAATGTATTGTTTTCGAATGTAGTTGCCATTGGTGAATTCCTTCTTTCTCTGTTTAGGCGTGACTGTTCAATTTTTGAAGCAGTCCGGATAAGTGTTGAATCTCTTCAGCGGACAAGGCTTGTAAGACGAGGTGGTTGGCCCGTTCGTCTCGCTCGCAGTGCCCTAGGTCTTGCTCTGCTTTCTCTGTCACACGGACGAACATCTCGCGATGGTTCTCCGCGTTCCGCTCTCTGACGACATATCCTTTCTCTTCAAGGATTTTCAAATGTCGGGTGATGGCGGCATTGTCGATTTTCATTTCTTCTTTAATCACGCGTTGCGAACAAACGCCTCGTTCTTTGACGACTTGTAACATCTCGTAGCGGGTCAGGCTGAATCCTGTTTCCCGTTCGAACGACGATGCGACGTTTTGTTCCGCCAACTTGATTTGGTAAAGTAATCGGCTGATTTCACGTAGGTCCATTGCGTCCCACCTTTCTCAATTGACTTATCAATCGTTGACTTGTCAAACGATACAACGTTTCTAATCGCCTGTAAAGTCAAACGCTCAAAAAAAGACGACATCAAATTATCGTGTCGTCTCCTCTTCGATGGGGGTGCCATCAAATCGATATTCTGTCGTGAATGTCGTCTCGTCGAATCCATACATTCGGTCGTAGGCATTCAAGTCCTCGATCGTCCGCACATCGAGGAAGGACGGGTCGATGTCAGACGCTTTGCGCGTGAACATCATATATCGTTCCGTGTAGTCATCATTGCCACCTGGCTTCCCGTCGAACGAGAAGTGAATCCAATAGACATCGGATTCCACTTCGCGTATGACATCGAGAATCCGTTGTTTCTGTTCGTCCGTATTGTTCCAGTCTTCATGAAACATGATCGAGACGTCGAGATACGTCTTCGGATTCGTTTCATAGATAGACGTCGGGGTCGGGCTTACTTTTGCTTGCGCATCATCGGACACTCCGGTCGGTACTTCCGCACGGACCGTCTCTTCCTCTTTTAAAATTCCTTGCGATACGAGGCGCTCGTGAATCGTCCGCTCTGCTTCGCGTTCCCAATACGTCTCGAGCACATTGTCATGGATCGAGCCGTCACCATATGTCTCGATAAAATATTTGCCGGCGAACGGTTCTTTCGTCAATGTCATTTCTCCGATATAACCGCCCATATGCCAGTCGCGTGACAGCTCGATGTCGGGTTGTTCACTGTATGTTTCCTTCACGTACGCGCTGTATGCCTCACGCGCCTCTGATTTTTCATGTGTCGTATATACGAGGAGTCCGCCAGCGAGAAGCCCTCCGACTATGGCTGCTATAAATCGTTTTTTCATCACTTTTTCACCTCTACCCCAATGTACCTGATACGACGAAGAGAAACCTCGGTCCAAAGTCTTATTCAAATCATTTCCATTTCCCTGTAAACTAAAAGTGCCCTCAAAGAACTATTGTAATTGCGTGTACTAATACATATAATACACTTAAAGAGTATCATTGACTATGAGAGGGTGTGACCCATGTTATACAAAATTGATATGAAAAGTTCAGAACCGCTATATGAACAAATCATCAATCAAACGAAAGAGCTCGTCATCCGGGGGATTTTACGGCCTGGAGACAAAGTCATGTCCGTGCGCGAACTCGCCACCGACCTCGTCATCAATCCGAATACGGTCAGTAAGGCGTACCAGGAGTTAGAACGGCTCGGTCTCCTCGAGATGCGACGTGGACGTGGAACGTTCGTCTCTGAGGACTGGGTGGACGATGATGCGGCACGTGATCCGGTCATTGCTTCGATCAAAAAGATTGCGATTGATTGCCACTATGCGAATGTGCCATTGGACGAAGCCATTGACGTATTACGGACGGAATATGAGAAAGTAGGGAAAACCAATGCTGAAAGTTGAACAGTTAAGTAAACAAATCGACCGTCAGACGATTCTCGACGGCATCGACTTCACGGTCGAATCAGGAGAAATCATCGCGCTCGTCGGTCGTAACGGTGCCGGTAAGACAACGCTTCTCCGGACGATGGTCGGCATCATCCGCCCAGATATGGGAGATGTACTCTATGGAGCAAAAAGTATCTTTAAAGATGCGGGATTGAAGCGTGACGTCATCTTCGTACCGGATTCAGCCGACGCGCTCAAAAATTATACGGTGAACGAGGCGACGGACTTGTATGAGTCGATTTATCCGTCATTCAACCGTACCGTCTTTCGTGAGACATTGACGCGATACAACATCGGCAACAAAAAGATTCGCCAACTTTCAAAAGGACAAAAGGCACTCGTCACGTTATCGCTCGCTTTCGCCGTTCAAGCGAAATACTACCTGCTCGACGAACCAACGGACGGTTTGGACGTCGTCGCCAAATCTGACGTGTTGAAACTGATGATTGCCCAAGTCGAGAATCGGAACTGTTCGATTATTGTCTCGAGTCACCAACTGCATGAACTCGAACGCATCGCTGACCGCATCATCATGATTGAGAACGGACGTGTCAAAGCCATCTTGTCGCTCGAAGAGGCACGTGCCCTCAGCATTAAGTGGCAAGTCGTGTTCAATGACCATGTTCCGGTCGAACTGCTCGAACGAAAAGATATCGAAATCATCAACGTGACAGGACGTGTCGTGCTGTTCATGGCAAAAGAACGGACGGAAGAGCTCGAAGCGTTCATCGATTCATACAATCCGATGCTGATCGAAGAGATTCCGATGTCTCTTGAAGACGTATTCCGTGTCCAGTTAGGAGGAGAAGCCCATGCTGTCTAAAGTATTGTTAAAGAAAGATTGGAAACAAGTATCACTGCTTTGGATCCTGCTCGTCTTCTTAGGTGTCGTCGCCTTCACGGTGCCGGCTTGGACACAATTCGAGCAGTTTGATGAACAGATTAAAGATGCACGAGCGAATTCTGTTGATTACGGTATCCCGTTTGAAGAACGAGATCGCCTGACGGTTGAGTCCTTCTTCGATGCCGATTCAAGCATCGCCTACTATATTGGGGATATTGGAAGTGTGATTCCTCTCGGTCCCGTTGTATTTTTGTTTGTCGTGTTTAGTGCGCTCATGGCCACCTCGCTCATTGGTGCCGAACGCAACAGTCAAATGTCGGATTTTTCGATGTCGCTTCCGTTCACCCGGACCCAGCAGTACATATCAAAATGGGTATTGGGGGCAAGTGGGATTGTCATGTCTACGCTGTTAGGAAGTATCGCGATGTTTGCACTGATCGCCACTTCCCGTTATTCCTTCTTATTAGAAGGGACCGTTTTCAAATCGGTCGTGATCGTCCTGTACATCGCATTGATTGGCATCTCGTTATTCTCGTTGGCTCTATGGATGGGCTCGTTCGGTGGGGAATCGATTTCTCAAACGGCGTGGTCGTTTGTCGCCTTGATTTTCCCGTTAGGCATCATCGCATTGATTCAAGCCTCGGCCTATGTGTTTACGAGTCTAGAGGGACTAAGTTCATGGCTGGATTCCCTATACAATGGTGTATTTATTCAAGTCGTTTCGCCCCTTGGAAACTTAGCGAATCTGACTTTATATGAATTCGTCCAATCTGACAGCGAATGGCAAGATTTCATCTCAATTAGCATCCCATCGTCCATCGCCTTCATCGCTTTGTCATTCTGGTTAGGAATTTGGATGTATAATCGTGCGCCACAAGAAAACAACGGTCGCTTCTTCATGTTCAACAACTGGTTATGGTTCGTTCACATCATCATCGTAGTATGTATCGCGATGTTCACAGGAATTATGTTCACAACGTTCACGTATGAAGCGAATAGCGTGTTATATATGATTGGCTTTGTGATCGGAGCGTTCTTAGCACACTTACTCGCTAAGCGTTTGCTATACCGTTTCAACTTGAGACTCAAATCGTAAGGAGGGACACCTATGAAACGCTTCTGTCTGTTGCTCGTACTCATTCTTTCGTTAGCTGGATGCACGAATCCAGATACACCGACGGCATTTGAATATAAAGGGTCGAAAGTCGGAGATCACAATGCAGTCATTGGAATTGCCGGGAGCTTGCCGCTACATGAGTGCTATCGATCGGTCGAGTTGCAGACGAAGAAGCGTCCATATGGGTTGACCGTCCGTTACGAAGACCCGGGGATGGAGCGAGCGGAACAGGAACGTCTCGCGATTCGGAATGCGGCTGCCTATTTCACCCTCATCCCGAACGCCGAGATTGTCCGCTTCGCATTCCCGAACCGGACGTATGCCTTCTCCCGACCGGAGATGGAGGCATGGTTCGAGACAGACTTCGCAAACATTCGTCATGAAAAAGAATTGCAACAACTCATGAATCAGAAGCTTGAAAAACTAGAGTCGACAGATTCCTATTTCAGGCGAGTTTGACAGCGATTGGATGACAAATCCAATCGCTTTTTTTGATATTTTCTGAAAATTATCGGGTAAAGGGTAGATGAAAGCGTTTTCTTAGCATTATAATGGAGTTAACTGAATGAGTATTCATTTCCAAGGAGGAACAGCGATGAACAAACCGTGGTTACAAGATTATCCAGAAGGTATGCCCCAATCGATTGATTATGAGGTAAAACCGCTCTACGAGGCATTGTCTCGCGCAGCAAAGGATTTTCCGAATCGTACGGCCGTCTCCTTTATCGGGAAAGAGTGGACGTATGCTGAAATTGATGACGCCGCACGTCGACTCGCCACGATGCTTCAAGCGAAAGGTCTCGAAAAAGGGGACCGTGTCAGCCTCATGCTTCCGAACTGCCCTCAGTACGTCATTTCTTTCTATGCGGTCTTGTACGCTGGTGGGACAGTCGTCCAAACGAACCCGCTTTATACGGAGCGAGAGCTCGAAAACCTCGTAACGGATGCAGGCGTCAAACTAGTCATCACCCTCGATTTGTTATATCCGAAAACGCTTCGCGTCAGTGAGAAGACGGAGATTCAGACCGTGATCACGACGAGCATCGCTGACTACTTACCGTTCCCGAAAAATAAACTGTACCCAATCAAAGTGAAGCGCGAGAACAATATCGTGATCGATACGACCGGCTCGACGCCGTTTAAAGACTACAAAGACTTCAATCCGGTCACGCCACTCGACATCGATCCGAAAGAAGATGTCGCGGTTCTGCAATATACAGGAGGAACGACGGGTCTTCCGAAAGGGGTCATGTTGACTCATTTTAACTTGACGGCGAATGCGGACCAGATTACGAACTTATTCTATAAATACAATCGTGGAGACGAAAAGCGCGTCTTGTGCGTCGTGCCGTTCTTCCACGTGTACGGGATGTCATGCTGTCTAAACTTTGGGGTCACGAACGGTTATGAACTCGTCCTTGTCCCACGCTTCGACGTGACAGACGTCTTGAAGACGATTCAAAAGAAAAAGCCGCATTTCTTCCCGGGTGCCCCGACGATGTATGTCGGAATCTTAAACGATCCGAAATTGAAAAAGTATGATTTGTCTTCAATCGAGGCGTGTATCTCAGGTTCGGCCCCACTTCCGATCGAGGTGCAAGAAGAATTTGAAAAAATCACGGGTGGTCGAATCGTGGAAGGGTACGGCTTATCTGAGACATCTCCGGTCACACATGCGAACTTCTTATGGGATAAACGGATTGTCGGCTCAATCGGCGCGCCGCTCTCGGATACTTCTGCTAAAATAGTGATGGCAGACGGAGAGACGGAGGCAGAGATTGGTGAGATTGGCGAAATCATGTTGAGTGGTCCGCAAGTCATGAAGGGCTATTGGCAAAAACCTGAGGAGACGGCAGCTGTCTTAAAAGATGGGTGGCTCGCGACGGGTGACCTCGGGTACATGGGAGAGGACGGCTTCTTCTATATCGTCGATCGGAAGAAAGATATGATTATCGCGGGGGGCTTCAATATTTATCCGCGTGAGATTGAGGAGATCCTTTACGAGCACCCGGCCGTCAAAGAGGCGGTCTGCATCGGTGTGCCGGACCCGTATCGTGGCGAGACGGTGAAAGCATTTATCGTGCTTCGTGATGGGTCGAACGTGACGGAAGAAGAGCTCGACAAACATTGCCGTGAGAAGCTTGCGGCCTATAAAGTGCCGAAGTTATATGAGTTCCGTGATGAGCTACCGAAGACGTTTGTCGGGAAGATTCTACGCCGTGTCCTCGTCGATGAAGAGAAGGCAAAACAAGTGAAACAAAGCAGTTGACACCAAGCGTAGGCATGATAGAATAATAAATGAATGAACCATCATTCATTTTTCTGCAACGGTAAGGAGCTTGGGGTTTATGACAAATAACATTTCGAAAAGTGACCGAATCATTGATGCGGCGGTCAAAGTAATCGCCAATCATGGCTATCATGGTGCAAAGGTGACAGCCATTGCCAAAGAGGCGGGTGTCGCGGACGGCACGATTTACTTGTACTTTAAAAATAAGGAACATCTCTTAATTGAATTGTTCCAGGCAAAGATGGGGCTATTTATCGATTACTCGAAACAGCAAATCGAGAACGAGTCGACAGCCGGTAGTAAGTTATACCAACTGATCGAATCCCATTTGAAACAATTGTCGGCCGATTATGACCTCGCTGTCGTGACCCAAATCGAACTTCGACAGTCGAACTTGGTACTTCGTCAAAAAATCGGGGAAGTGCTTAAACCATACTTGAATTTGATTGATTCCGTCGTCAAACACGGAATCGAGACCGGAGAGTTCGACAAGGATTTAGATTATCGACTCGCCCGTCAAATGATTTTCGGCACAATCGATGAGGTTGTGACGAGTTGGATGGCGAGCGGCTTCAAATACGATTTGATGTCGACGCTTCCGGATGTGCACCATATGTTAAAAAAGGGGCTTGCTTAATAGTAAGCCCTATCACTAGCTCAAAAAATGAATGCTGATTCATGAATGATGGGAAGAATTGACTAAAGGGGGATCAACCATGAATATTTTTGTTTTGCTGAAACGTACGTTTGATACAGAGGAAGCGATTCAGCTCGAGAATGGGGAAATTCAAGAAGACGGCGCTGAGTTCATCATCAACCCGTATGACGAATATGCGGTCGAAGAAGCGATTCAAAAACGTGACGCACTCGGGGGAGAGGTCACGGTCATCACGGTAGGACCAGAAGACGCGGATAAAGAACTTCGTACAGCGCTCGCAATGGGTGCGGATAAAGCCGTTCGCATCTCAATCGAGGACGATGTCGAGGACGCGGACCATGTCACGATTTCAAAAGTGCTCGCGACATACCTAAAAGAACAAGACGTCGACTTCATCTTCGCAGGAAACGTTGCTATCGATGGCGGTAGTGGACAAGTTGCTCCACGTGTCGCAGAACTATTGGACATGAACTATGTGACGACGATCACGGCTCTCGAAATCGACGGGTCAACAGCAACGGTCACGCGTGACGTCGAAGGGGACACGGAAGTCATCGAAGTCGCACTCCCACTTCTTGTGACAGCGCAACAAGGATTGAATGAGCCACGTTACCCGAGCTTACCTGGAATCATGAAGGCGAAGAAAAAGCCACTTGAAGAACTTGAGCTCATGGATATCGACCTCGACGAAGATGAAATCGAAGCGAAAATCGAGACGATTGAACGATTCTTACCGGAAGAGAAGAAGGCTGGCCGAATCCTTGAAGGCGACATGTCGTCACAAGTAAGCGAGCTCGTACAACTTCTTCGCACGGAAGCGAAAGTCATTTAAGGGGGAGATCATTGATGAAAGCTTTAGTACTCGCAGAAGCGCGTGAAGGCGCGTTACGTAACGTATCATTCGAAGCCATCGCTGCGGCGAAACAATTGACAGACGATGTGACGGCAGTCGTGATCGGGGATCACGTCCAATCACTCGCACAAGAACTCGGGGAGTATGGCGCAAGTCGCGTCCTCGTCGTCGAGGACGATCGTCTCAAACACTATACGCCAGACGGCTACGGACAAGTGCTCCGTCAGTTGATCGAGCAAGAGAACCCAGAGTTGATCGTCCTTGGACACACGGCTCTTGGGAAAGACATTGCACCGAAACTCGCGGCACGCCTTGATGCCGGACTCATCAGTGACGTCGTCTCGATCGAAGGATCAGGTCGTGACGCAGAGTTCGTTCGCCCAATCTACTCAGGGAAAGCGTTCGAAAAAGTGAAATTCAAAGACTCGGTCATGTTCTTCACAATCCGTCCGAACAACATCGACCCGCTCTCGCCTCAAGCTGGAGCGAGTGTGACGGTTGAAACGCCTGCAGTTGAATTGAAAGACCTTGCGATGATCGTCAAGGAAGTCGTCCGGAAGGCGACTGGGAAAGTCGACTTGTCGGAAGCGAAAGTCATCGTCGCAGGTGGACGTGGCGTGAAGAGTGAAGACGGATTTAAACCGCTCGAAGAGTTGGCTGAACTTCTCGGGGGAGCCGTCGGTGCTTCACGTGGAGCATGTGATGCCGACTATTGTGACTATGCACTTCAAATCGGACAGACGGGTAAAGTCGTTACTCCTGACCTTTACATTGCTTGTGGGATTTCTGGAGCGATTCAACACTTGGCAGGGATGAGTAACGCAAAAGTCATCGTCGCCATCAACAAAGATCCGGAAGCCAACATCTTTACCGTAGCTGACTACGGGATCGTCGGCGATTTGTTCGATGTCGTCCCGATGTTGACAGAAGAATTCCGCAAACACCTCGTCAATAGCTAATAAGCAAAACGTTTTGGGGTTGTTACCCTCCGTGGTATACTCTGAACATGAATTGCATGAGAGTTCTCTATCAGGACTCTCTCATCTTATTGGGGAGGTTTTTACAAATGGCTATTAAACACGCAACGACTCAATCGTTTGAACAAGATGTAAAAGAGGGCGTCGTCCTCGTAGATTTCTGGGCAACTTGGTGTGGACCATGTCGCATGATCGCGCCAGTTCTCGAAGAACTCGATCAAGAAATGGGTGACCAAGTCCAAATCGTGAAACTCGATGTAGACGAAAACCCAGAAGTCGCAGGTGCTTTCCAAATTCAAAGTATCCCTACACTCATGATGTTCAAAGACGGCGAACCTGTTTCTAAAACAATGGGCTTCCAACCGAAAGAGGCATTGAAAGAGTTTATTGCGACAGCACAATAATTGCGTAGCAGCCGATTCGAATCGGCTGCTTTTTTTGTTTTATCGACTTGAAAAGAAGGAAAAGGACAGACGAGCGGGGAATAAGTTGAGTTATCCCATACAGCCTGATTGAAGGGCCAATTCTGATACATATCGTCTGTTTTTCAAATTTTTTTTTGAGGATTTTCCGTCGGCTTCCTTCATATTTAACAGATTCGAAATTTTGACGAGAGAGCATCTGAACTGGAAGCTTTTATCATGGAAACAGACTGAAAATTTGCGCTATACTCATGAGGAAGACTTGATGGAGTCAAGTGAACTTACTTTACGACTCACTCAATGGTACGACTCTGTTCGAAGGAGGAATTTTCTTGTCGGTGTTACATTTAGCTATTTTGTTGCCGCTCCTTGCGGCACCGTTCATCCCGCTTTTGTTTCGGGGGATGAGACAAATTCATACAGGCTGGTTCGTCTTAATCGTCCCGGTCGTCCTCGTCACCTACTTCGCCGGATTCATTCCGATTACAAGTGCAGGGGACGTCGTGACAGAGACGATTGCGTGGATGCCATCCCTCGGGATCAACTTCACGGCATATGTCGATGGACTGAGTCTATTATTCGCCCTTCTCATCACAGGGATCGGGTCACTCGTTGTTCTCTATTCAATCTACTATCTGAATAAGGACAAAGAGTCGCTCGGGAATTTTTATGTGTATCTCTTGATGTTCATGAGTGCGATGCTCGGGGTCGTTCTCTCGGACAACATGATCGTCATGTATATGTTCTGGGAACTCACTTCGATTTCATCTTTCCTGTTAATCGGATATTGGTATGAAAAAGAACGTTCTCGTTACGGCGCTCAAAAGTCGATGCTTCTCACGGTGTTCGGAGGATTGTCGATGCTTGGGGGGATCGTTTTA
This sequence comes from Exiguobacterium sp. s63, assembly GCF_018617335.1. Taxonomy (GTDB): domain Bacteria; phylum Bacillota; class Bacilli; order Exiguobacteriales; family Exiguobacteriaceae; genus Exiguobacterium. The sequence goes on from NZ_JACSKB010000002.1 coordinate 185,955, forward strand.
ATCGAGTCGATGATTGGCTCGTACAGCATTCGAGACATGGTCGCAAACTCCGGTGTGATTGCGGAGAGCCCATTCTTCCTCGTGGCGATGATTCTCATTTTGCTCGGGGCATTCACGAAGTCCGCGCAATTCCCGTTCCACATCTGGTTGCCTGACGCGATGGAAGCACCGACTCCGGTCAGTGCATACCTCCACTCGGCAACGATGGTCAAGGCGGGTCTTTATCTCGTTGCCCGTATGAGCCCAGTGTTCCAAGAGTCGGCTGTATGGTTGTGGACGATTGCCGCGGTCGGGATGTTCACGATGTTCTGGGGCTCGTTCAATGCCGTGAAGCAGACCGACTTGAAAGGAATCTTGGCATTCTCGACAGTCAGTCAGCTTGGATTGATCATGTCGCTCCTCGGTCTCGGGGCTGCGGCGCTTCACTATGACGGGATGGATGACAATATCTTTATGGTGGCGACGATTGCGGCCATCTTCCATCTCATCAACCATGCGACATTCAAAGGATCGCTCTTCATGATGGCGGGGATTGTCGATCATGAGACAGGGACACGTGATATTCGTAAGCTCGGTGGTCTGATGACCGTCATGCCGATCTCATTCACGATTGCCGTGATCGGTTCCTTGTCCATGGCAGGTCTTCCTCCGTTTAACGGATTCTTGAGTAAAGAGATGTTTTTAAAGGCGACGACGAAAGTCTTTTCAGCCGATTTCTTTGCACTTGATACGATTGGAATTGTACTCCCGATTATTGCGTTTGTCGGAAGTGTGTTCACGTTCATCTACAGCATCATGCTGTTCACGAAAACGTTCATGGGTAAAGCGAAGTTCGACCAGTTACCGAAACAACCGCATGAGGCGCCGATTGGGATGTTGATTTCTCCTGTCATTCTTGCGCTTCTCGTCGTGGTTCTCGGTTTCTTCCCGAACGTGTTGTCGCACTCGCTCATTAAACCGGCAGTCGAATCGATTTATCCGACCCTTGTCGCAGAGGGACAGGAAGTCGACGTCCACATCTACTTCTGGCACGGATTGACACCTGAGTTGTTCATGACCATCGGGGTCGTGGTGCTCGGTTCGTTGCTGTTCTGGCAGTTGGGTAAATGGATGGGCATCTACAACCGAATCCCATATCGTTTGACGCTGAACGGGATGTACGACGGCACGCTCGTCTGGTCGAACAAAGCGGCATATCGCTTTAAAGACAATTACATGACGGGATTCATTCGGTCATACTTGATCTACATCTTCGTATTCCTTTCAGGGATGATGCTCTTTAGCATCTGGTGGTTCGGGATGTACGACTTCTCATTTGAGAACTTGGCAGAAATCGCACCATATGAATATGTTCTCGGGACCGTCGTCATGCTCGGTGCGCTCGCCATTCTCTTTATGAAGTCGAGACTTCCATCTATTATCTTACTCGGGGTCGTCGGTTACGGCGTGGCACTCTTCTTCGTCTTCTTCGGAGCCCCTGACTTGGCACTCACACAGCTCGTCATTGAGACGGTGTCGGTGGCGTTGTTCTTACTCGTCTTTTATCACATGCCGGACATCAGTAAGAAAGAAGTACGCATGCGCTTTAAAGTGGGGAATGCTCTCGTGGCGATTCTCGTCGGGACGACCGTGATGCTCCTCAGCTTCATGGCATTGACGAATAAATCGCTCACCTCGATCTCTGAGTTTTATAAAGAGAACGTGTATGAGCTCGCTGCCGGGAAGAACATGGTCAACGTTGTCCTTGTCGACTTCCGTGGCTTTGATACCTTGTTTGAAATCGTGGTCCTCGGACTTGCGTCCCTCGGGATTTACACGATGATTAAATTTAGAACATCACGACGTACGAAAGGAGAAGGTGCACATGAAGCAAAACAGCAAACGCGTCAATGACGTTATTTTGCAGACGGCCGCAATCATCATCTTCTTCATCATCGTCATCTTCTCGATTGATTTGTTCTTTGCCGGTCACTATTCACCAGGTGGAGGCTTCATCGGTGGATTGATGACCTCTGCGGCCCTCGTCCTGTTGTTACTCGCATTCGATGCGAAGACGCTCGCGAACGTACTACCGGTCAACTATCGCCTCATGACGGCGTCTGGGTTGCTGATTGCGCTTGCGACAAGTCTTCATTCAGTTTTTCTAGGTCGTCCGTTTTTGACACATGCTTATGGAAAGTTTCATTTGCCACTTCTCGGTGAGCAGACGCTCCATACGGCGATTGCATTCGACTTAGGCGTTTACCTTGTTGTCATCGGTGTCACCATGACGATCATTCAAACGATTGGAGAGAGTGAATAATGGAAATCTTCGTTAGCATCATCATCGGTGTCCTGACGATGTGTGCGGTCTATCTTGTTCTCTCAAGAAGTTTGTTACGCATCATCATCGGTACGGCACTGTTCAGTCACGCCGCACACTTGCTCGTCTTGACGACGGCAGGATTGAAGACGGGGGCTGCCCCTGTTCTCGTGGATGGGGTGACTGAATTCACAGACCCGTTACCACAAGCTCTCGTCTTGACGGCGATTGTTATCAGTTTTGGGGTGACGGCGTTCTTCCTCGTACTTGCTTATCGCACGTATCAGGAGCTCAGCACGGACAATATGGAAGAAATGAAAGGAACAGAATCGTATGATTAACTTACCGGTCTTTCCAATCGTCATTCCTGCGCTTGCGGCCATCCTCATGATGTTCATGCCGAAACGTGTCCAGCTGCAGCGCGGGATGGCTCTTGGAGCTTTAGTCATCACTTCGATCGTGTCACTCTTTCTCGTGCACACGGTCTCGACAGAGGGAATTCAAACCCTCAATCTCGGGAGTTGGCAGGCACCGTTCGGGATCACACTCGTATCGGATATGCTGTCAGCCCTGCTCGTCACGACGTCGACATTGCTCACACTCTTTATCGTGTGGTTCGCCGTCCATTATTTCTCAGATTCGTATGAAGGCAACTATCTCTACATTGCGATGCTGTTCTTGCTCGTCGGGGTGAACGGTGCCTTCACGACAGGTGATATTTTCAACTTGTTCGTCTTCTTCGAGGTTTTCTTGATGTCTTCGTACGTCCTGATTGTACTCGGTGGACGTGGCGTTCAGTTACGCGAGTCGATCAAGTACTTGCTCGTAAACATTATTGCATCGGCTCTCTTCGTCATGTCAGTTGCCTTACTCTATGGCGTGACAGGCACGCTCAACTTGGCAGACTTGGCGATGAAGATCCCGCTCGTCGACAATCCGGACGTCATCACCGTCATCGGTGTGCTATTCGTCATCGTCTTCGGGATGAAAGGGGCACTTGTCCCACTTCACTATTGGCTCCCGGGAGCGTATGTGGTTGCGCCGACACCGATTCTCGCGATGTTCGGAGCCCTCTTGACGAAAGTCGGGATTTACTCGATCTTACGGACGTATACGCTTCTCTTTGATGGGAACGGTGAGTTTTTACAGACCTTCCTCATGGTGCTCGCTGCCCTCACGATCTTCATCGGGATGACGGGTGCGATTGCCTATAATGATGTGAAGTTGATTATCATCTACAACATTATGATCGCGGTCGGGGTCATCCTTTACGGAATCTCGGTGAACACGCAGACGTCCCTTGAAGGGTCGCTCTACTACTTGATTCACGATATGTTGATCAAGGCCGTCCTCTTCATGCTCGTCGGGATGATGATTGGCATCACCAAATCTGGTCAACTCCGGGATATGGGGGGGCTCATCACACGATTCCCGCTCTTCGGATGGACGTTCTTCGTCGCAGCGCTCTCGCTTGCGGGGATTCCCCCACTCAGTGGGTTCTTCGGGAAACTGTTGATCGTGTCAGGTGGAATGAACGAAGGCGAGCTCTTTGGACCACTTCTCGTTCTCATCTCAAGTCTCTTCGTCCTCTATTCGGTCATGAAGATTTTCTTGAACGGATTTTGGGGAGAGGCGAAACGTGAGTACGATGGGCCACTCGCGCCATATACGAAGCGATTGATTGTGCCGGTGTTCTTGCTGCTTGCCATTGCGGTCGCATACGGTTTTGGGGCAGAAGCCATCCACCCGTATATCACCCAAGCAATCGAACCGCTCGTCAATCCAGAAATCTATATCGATGCCGTGATAAAGGAGTGAATGACAGATGGCTTATCAACTTTTGATTAACTTTTTCTTGGCGTTCATCTGGATGTTCCTCACGGGATCGTTCACATCGAGCGGTTTCTTCGTCGGTTATTTACTCGGTTTGCTCATCTTGTTCATGATGCGCCGGTTCTTCAAAGCGGGCGGAGGCGGATTCTATTTCGCTCGCGTCTGGCGATTGTTCAAACTGCTCTTGATTTTCATCCGTGAATTGTTCCTTGCGAACTTTGAGGTATTGCGTCTCGTATTAAGTCCGAAACTGAAGATTCAACCAGGGATCTTCCGATATGAGACATCGCTCGATAAAGGGTGGAAAGTTAGTTTGCTCTCGATGTTGATCACGCTCACACCGGGAACGCTCGTTGTCCAAGTATCGAAAGACAACTCCGTCCTCTATATCCATGCGCTCAATATGCCAGATAAAGAAGCGTTACAAAAAGATATATATGACAACTTTGAATTAAGTATTAAGGAGGCGACAGAGTGATGGATCTTTTAGATGTTCTCATCTACATCTCGCTCGCCATTCTTGTGCTTGCGATGCTGATGATGTTATATCGTGTCGTAAAGGGACCGACGACAGCGGACCGTGTCATCGCGCTCGATTCAATCGGAATCGCACTGATCTCGGTCGTTGCGTTGCTCTCCATCCTGCTTGATACGACACTTTACTTTGAAGTCATCTTACTGCTCAGTATTTTAGCCTTCATCGGAACAGTGGCATTCTCGAAATTCTTAGAGAGGGGAGAGATTATCCAAAATGACCGCGACAATGATCTTTGATCTTATCACCGGCATCTTTACGATTATCGGCGTCTTCTTCACCGTCGTCGCCGCAATCGGTCTCATTCGTCTCCCGGATATTTATTCGAGAACGCACGCTGCCTCGAAGAGTGCGACACTGGGCGTCATGTTCGTGCTCTTCGCGGCCGTTTTACACGTGTATGTAGATGAGCGCGTATTTGATGCAAGACTCTTGCTTGGACTCTTCTTCGTCCTCTTGACGGCTCCTGTCGGGGGGCACCTCATCTCACGTGCGGCGCACGCGAAAGGGGTCCCGCTTTGGGAGAAGTCGTTACAAGACGCACTGAAAGAAGACAAAGATAAAGGGATTGAATAAAAGAAAGACGGGATTCGCCATTCGGCGAGTCCCGTCTTTTGTTTAGATGAGATAAGTGAGGTCAGAAGCAGCAGTCGGATAGGCGACTTCTAAGTGCTTCACGTGTTGATGCGACAGTTTGTTCTGTATAATGAAAGAGAACAGATTGATGAGTTCCGGCGCATGGTGTCCGATTAGGTGTGCCCCGATGACATGACCTTCGGCGCTTAGAAGTATTTTCGAGTAAGCCGTCGTGTCATGGATGCGTGAATAAGTTAAGAAGTTCGACATGTCTGTCTCTTTCACGTCGAAGTCGATCCCCTCGGCCTCCGCTTCCTCTACCGTAAGACCGACTTTTGCAATCGGAGGAGTCGCGTAGACGATGGTCGGGGCAGGGCGCTCTGGAAGTGCTCGCGTATTCCCGTGAAGCATATTTAAGGCGGCGAGACGGCCTTCCTGACCGGCGAACGGAGTAAGTGCGGGATTTGGACTGTTGGCGACGTCACCGGCGGCGTATATGTTCGGATTATTTGTTTGGAGATACTCATTCACGAGCAAACCGTGACGGTCAGCCTTGACTCCGGCCGCTTCTAACCGTAGTCGCTCGATGCTTGGAATTCGCCCGGTGGCGTTAAGGACAACTCCTTCAAGGGTAGAGTCATCTGATAACGTCAAGACGTTCCCGTCGATTCGTGTCGGTTCGATATCGTGGCGGACGGTGATTCCGATGCGCTTCGATTCCTCGACGAGCCGATGGACGACGTTCGGGTCGAATGCTTTTAATGCACGTGAGCGGATGAGGAGTGTCACGTCACTTCCGAAGCGTCGAAAGATATGGGCGAATTCGAATGCGATATAGCCGGCACCCACGATATGAATCGCATCCGGTACTGCATCTAGGTCGAATACATCATCACTTGTGATGGCCAAATCGCCACCAGGGATATCAAGCGGACGTGGCGTTTGTCCTGTCGCAATCAAAAATTGATGGGCAGACAACTCATGACCATCGATGACGATGGAGTCTTCATCGATAAAGTGAGGCTCCCCCTGATATAAATCAATGTTCATCTCGTTCCAATGCTGTGTTTTTGACGTAGGGATCGAGAAGCGATATTCATCAATCCGCTTTTTAAAGGAGGCCCAATCGAGTGATAGGTTTCCTTCGACCCCGAGCTCGTGCATACGTTCCGTTCGGGCAAGGAGTTCGGCTCCTTCGGCGAGCATTTTCTTCGGATCACATCCGCGTTGTGGACACGTTCCCCCGAACGTCCAATTCTCAATGATGGCGATCTCTTTACCGGCTTCTCGTAAAATGGAAGCGGCTTGGCTCGCGGCGGAACCGCTACCGACAATGATGACATCGTATCGTTTCATAATATTAAATCCTCCTCTGACGAGATATCACACTCTTTTTCCCGTCCAGGAGGAAGCTAAACTGAGGTGAATGGAATTGAGTCATAGTGACCACATTAAACATAAATTAGCGCTACTCCCGGACGAACCGGGTTGCTATCTGCATAAAAACGAATACGGCGAGGTCATATACGTAGGGAAGGCGAAAAACTTGAAGAACCGGGTGCGTTCCTACTTCACAGGGGCACACGACATCAAGACGATGCGTCTCGTCGCGGAGATTCGTGACTTTGAGTACATCGTGACGGCGAGCGAACTTGAGGCGTTATTACTCGAAATGACGCTCATCAAAAAGCACGACCCGAAGTACAACATTCGCTTGAAGGATGACAAGACGTATCCGTACATCAAAATCACGAACGAACCTTACCCACGTCTATTGACGACACGTAAGCTGAAGAAAGACGGAGGCCATTATTTTGGGCCATACCCGAACGCCTATGCGGCGAACGAGACGAAACGACTTCTCGATAAGCTGTATCCGCTCCGGAAATGTCAGCCGATGCCGAAGAAACTCTGTCTGTATTATCATATCGGGCAATGTTTGGGTCCTTGCGAGCTAGCGGTCGATACGGATTCGCAAAAAGAAATCGTCAATGAAATCCGGCGCTTCTTGAACGGGGAGACGAGTGAGACGCTCGCGAAGTTGAATGTCGAGATGGGACGTGCCGCTGAGGACATGCAATTCGAACGGGCGGCTGAACTACGCGATCAAATTCGAGCAGTCGAGTCCATCATGAACAAACAGAATATGATCACGGCCGACCCGACGGCCCGGGACGTCTTCGGCTACACACTCGACCGAGGCTGGATGTGTGTCCAAGTATTCTATATGCGTGGCGGGAAGATGATCGAGCGAGATGTCTCGCTCTTCCCGATGCACGGAGAGCCTTCCGAAGAACTCGAAAGTTTCATCGTGCAGTTCTATGAACAAAACGTCGTACCGAAAGAGATTCTCGTACCAGAGACGGTCCGGCTCGACTTACTGAATGACGCCATCGGAACGAAAGTGATGCAACCGAAACGAGGGGCGAAGAAACAATTGCTTGATTTGGCGACGAAGAATGCGTCGATCGCCTTGAACGAGAAGTTCGAGCTACTCGCACGTGACGAAGAGCGGACGTTGCTCGCAATGCGTGAACTCGGGGAAGCCATCGGCATCCCAAACTTGTCCCGTGTCGACATCATCGACAACGCGAACATTCAAGGTGCGGACGCCGTGTCGGCACTCGTCGTCTTTGAAGACGGGAAACCGCTCAAAAAAGAATATCGGAAATATAAGATTCAGACGGTCCAAGGGCCGGACGATTACGAGACAATGCGTGAAGTCGTCCGTCGACGGTTCCGCCGTCTCTTGACGGAAGACAAACGATTACCCGACCTCCTACTGATTGATGGGGGGATTGGGCAATTGAACGCGGCCCTCGACGTCATCCAAAACGAGTTCGGTCTCGACTTACCGGTCGGCTCGCTCAAAAAAGATGACCGACACCGAACGAGCCAGCTATTGTTCGGGGAACAGGGTGGCGTCGTCGAGCTCCATCCACGCTCGAGCGCCTTTTATCTATTGCAGCGGATGCAAGATGAGGTCCACCGCTTCGCCATCACGTTCCACCGTAGCTTGCGGACGAAGAAAATGACAAAATCACTATTAGATGAGATCCCGGGTGTCGGTCCGAAGCGTCGACAACAGCTCATCCGTCATTTCGGGTCGATGAAACAGATCCGTCTGGCCTCACTCGAACAATTGAAGGAAGCGGGACTACCTGAAAAATTAGCGGAGACCGTGCTTCAATATGTGCACGAGGAGACGGATGAGTGAGACAGCTTCCGACAGATGTGGAGAATACAATCGCTTCATTCGTGAGAGCGATTGATGAATTTCTACCAACCGTTCAGCATATATACATTCATGGATCAGTAGCGATGGGTGGCTTTCATCCAAAACGAAGTGATGTAGATTTGTTGCTCGTCGTATCGAACGCATTGACTCGGGAGGAACGACATAAACTCATCGACTGTTGTCTCTTATACTCCAACGAACCATATCCGCTCGAACTGAGTATCATGACGGTAGCTCAGCTAAAAGACTGGTGTCACCCGAGTCCTTTTGAGTTTCACTATAGTGAAGGGTGGCGTTCTCGTTTTGAAAAGGCAAATGGGGAAGAGCGAACCGAATTGCAGCAAGGATTCACCGACCCTGATCTGGCAGCTCATATGTTGATGATTTTAGAACGAGGTATCACTTGGCGCGGACATCCACTACATCAATTGCTCTGCGGATTCGATTCCGCTCATTTTTCTGATGCGATTCGTGCAGATGCGATTGATTGCCTCGACACGCTCGAGGAAAATCCGATTTATTGCGTGTTGAACTTGGTACGCGGATTGGCTTATGAACAAGAACGTGTCCTGCTCTCGAAACAAGAAGCACTCGGTTGGCTGGAAGATAACGGACATTTTCCGGGAAATGTTGTGACGGTCGTTCGTAAGGCGTCTCAGGGCTGTGAAGGGGAAGGCGTGACGTTTGATCAATATGAACTCAATGACGTACGCCAGTATATGAATGAGCAACTTCAGCTGAAACAAAAATAAGAGTCGATGCGTGTGCATCGACTCTTATTCGTAATCGTCTTTCCGGTCTAGTTGGACGGTGATTTGGACAGCTTTTCGAGTGGGATCGGCATACCCCTCTGCGACACACTGGAAACGACCTGAAATTTGTTCGGCTAAAAACCCGGCTTCAAGTTGATAGTAGCCTGTCGCTTTATCTTGAGTCGCAGGTGGGGGAATCAATTCATATGTGAATTTACTTCCGCGTTCCTTCTTGATTGTCAACTCTCCCCAACCCGCTTCCGCGAAGAAAGCGATCAGTTCATCGTCAGACATCGTCGGGAACTTACGGGCGACCCGTTTCCCTGACCAATAGATGACTTGGGCGTAATCTTCACCAAGCAAGTCCGTCAACACATAGTCGCGAAGTAGTTCAATCGCGAAAATCGGTTGGCTCATCGTTTCCATTCTATCCCATCACTCCAATCTCTCTATATCATTATAACGACCATTTAGAATTTGGTCATCCTGTATTTTTGAAAAGAATGTGGCACAAATCGGCTAGGTTGTCTTGTCATACAATTTTCACAGGAGTAGAATAAAAGACAGAAAGCTATATCTGCATTTGAAAACGCTTTTATTGACAAAACGAGCCAGCGCTCGTGAAAAGGGGGAAATAGAATGGCAGCGCATCGTGACTACTTTAGTCGTAAAGTCCATTCGCTACTTGGGGTCATTCCAATCGGTCTGTTTTTGATCGTCCATTTAACGGTCAACTACTACATCGTCGATGGAGTGGAGTCATTCAACAAAGCAGCACAATTTATGGAGAGCTTACCGTATTTATACTTCCTTGAAGTGACGATTATCGCACTACCGATGATCTTCCACGGAGTGTACGGGGTGTACTATGCGTTTCTCGGATCGATTAACTCGAATCGCTATTCATACGCACGGAACTGGTTGTATCTCTTCCAACGCTTTACAGGGGTATTTCTTGTGATCTTTATTTCGTGGCACGTATGGGAGACGCGCCTTGCGAAATTACGCGGTGTGGAGGTCAATGCAGAAATGATGCAAAGCATCGTCGACAATCCACTTATGTTGCTCTTTTACATAGTCGGAATTCTTTCGGCTACATTCCACTTTGCGAACGGTCTCTGGTCGTTCTCAATCACGTGGGGGATCACACAGTCACCTCGTTCGCAACGACTCATGAGCTACGTATCAGGTGTCGTGTTCTTGGCACTATCTTTTGTCGGCATCCGTTCGATTTTGACGTTTGCAGGCATCTTGTAATTAGGGGGAATTGTACATGGCAAATCAAAGTCTGATCGTCATCGGTGGCGGTCTAGCTGGACTCATGGCGACAATCAAGTCGGCTGAGATGGGTGTTCCGGTAAAACTATTCTCGCTTGTACCGGTCAAGCGTTCACATTCAGTATGTGCTCAAGGCGGAATCAACGGTGCCGTCAATACGAAAGGGGAAGGGGATTCCCCGTGGCAACACTTTGACGACACGGTCTATGGAGGCGACTTCCTCGCTAACCAACCACCTGTTCAAAAGATGGCAGAAAATGCACCGAAAATCATTCACATGTTCGACCGGATGGGCGTTATGTTCAACCGTACGCCAGAAGGTCTCTTAGACTTCCGTCGGTTCGGCGGAACGCTTCACCACCGTACGGCATATGCGGGAGCAACGACGGGGCAACAACTTCTCTACGCACTCGATGAGCAGGTTCGTCGTTACGAGGCGCAAGGCCTCGTCGAGAAGTATGAAGGATGGGAATTCCTTCGCGCCGTGATCGATGAAGAAGGTATTTGCCGCGGCGCGGTTTGTCAGGATTTACGCTCGATGGAAATTAAAGCGTTCCCATCAGACGCGGTGATCTTGGCGACAGGTGGACCTGGGGTCATCTTCGGTAAATCGACCAACTCGGTCATCAACACAGGGCAGGCAGCGGCAGCGGTTTACCGTCAAGGCGCGGTCTATGCGAACGGGGAGTTCATTCAAATTCACCCGACCGCGATTCCTGGCGATGACAAGCTTCGTCTCATGAGTGAATCGGCTCGTGGGGAAGGTGGACGTGTCTGGACATACAAAGACGGGAAGCCATGGTACTTCCTCGAAGAGAAATATCCGGCTTACGGAAACCTCGTACCGCGTGACATCGCGACACGCGAAATCTTCGACGTATGTGTCAACCAAAAACTTGGTGTCAACGGCGAGAACATGGTTTATCTCGACTTGTCTCATAAAGACTCAAAAGAACTCGACATCAAGCTTGGTGGGATTCTCGAAATCTACGAGAAATTCGTAGGGGACGACCCGCGTAAAGTACCGATGAAAATCTTCCCGGCGGTCCACTATTCAATGGGCGGACTTTGGGTCGATTACGATCAAATGACAAACATTCCTGGACTCTTCGCGGCCGGAGAATGTGACTACTCGATGCACGGTGCGAACCGTCTCGGCGCGAACTCGCTTCTCTCAGCCGTTCATGGCGGAATGGAAGCAGGTCCTGCGGCAGTCAACTACATGCGTGGTCTCGATCAAGCGACAGAGAGCGTTTCAGAGGCGCTCTTCAACTTTAACGAACGTGAAGAAATCGAGCGTTTCAACAACATCTTGGCGATGGACGGAACAGAGAATGCGTATCAAATCCACCGTGAACTCGGTGAACTCATGACAGACAACGTTACCGTTGTTCGCTACAATGACAAACTTGAAGCGACCGATAAGAAAATCCAAGAATTACGTGAACGTTTCCATAACATCTCAGCTACGGATACGGCACGTTGGAGCAACCAAGGGGCATCGTTTATTCGACAACTCGACCACATGCTCGACCTCGCACGCGTCATCACACTCGGCGCACTCAAGCGGGACGAGAGCCGTGGTGCCCATTACAAACCGGAGTTCCCGGAACGTAATGATGAGCAGTTCATGAAGACGACGATGGCACGTTACAAAGATGGGGAAGTCGATATCTCGTATGAAGACATCGATGTTTCGTTAATCCCGCCACGTAAACGGGATTACTCGAAGAAAGGGGCGAAGACGAAATGACGACGCCAATGCAATCTGAACAAAAAGACATCCGTTTCATCATCGAACGCCAAGATGGACCGGATCAAGCGACGTACACGGAAGAATTCACGGTACCATACCGTCCAAACATGAATGTCATCTCAGCATTGATGGAAATCCGCCGGAATCCGGTCAATGCGAACGGGGAAAAAACGACACCAATCAACTGGGACATGAACTGTCTTGAAGAAGTATGTGGTGCCTGTTCGATGATCATCAACGGAAAGCCGCGCCAATCGTGTACGGCACTCGTTGACAAACTTGAACAACCGATTCGCCTTGCGCCGATGAAAACATTCCCGGTCATCCGTGACCTTCAAGTCGACCGTCAACGCATGTTCGACGCGTTGAAAAAAGTAAAGGCATGGGTTCCAATCGACGGAACGTACGACCTCGGTCCAGGACCGCGTATGCCGGAGAACAAACGTCAATGGGCGTACGAGTTATCAAAATGTATGACGTGTGGCGTTTGTCTTGAAGCGTGTCCGAACGTGAATGACAAATCAGACTTCATCGGTCCAGCGGCGATTTCACAGGTACGTCTCTTCAACTCGCATCCGACAGGTGCCTTCCACGCGGAAGAACGCCTCGAAGCGCTCATGGAAGACGGTGGCATCATGCAGTGCGGAAACGCACAAAACTGTGTCGAAGTTTGTCCAAAAGGTATTCCGCTCACGACGTCAATCGCTTCGATGAACCGTCAAACGACGCTTCACTCGTTCAAACAGTTCTTCGGTAGTGACAAAGGTCGCACCGGTTCTGCGGTCGAGGCATAAGCGAACCGATGACCAAGTACTTTCGAGAGCCAGGTTGGGAAACACGTGTCAAAGCAGGGATCGCACTCGATGTGAAAGTTCGATTTTCAGAGTGCGACCCGTATGGTCACATGAATAACACGATTCCGTTCATCTATTTCGAAGATGCCCGGATCGAGTTGTTAGAGGCGACAGGATTCTCCTTAAAGGATGGATTTGTTGTCGTCGCCGATGCGCAATGTGACTATGTTCGACAAGTCATGCCACGTCAACAGCTGACTGTGCATGCCAATATCTTGACGGTCGGAAACACTTCATGTGATATTCATTACGGGGCATATGATGGAGAACAACTCCTCTTCGCAGGACGCACAAGCCTCGTTCATTTGACGAAGGAAGGCCGTCCTACGGAATGGACTCCAGAATATAAAAACCGCTTGCAGAATTTTTGCGAATCCGCTATCATTTGATAATGAGTTCACAAACAAAAAATATTCTGCCGGTTCGCCTGTAGAATTGAATTTTGAAGGGAGACCATCATCTCATGGAAAAAACGTTCACAGTCGTTGCTGATTCAGGAATTCACGCTCGTCCAGCTACTCAGTTGGTTAACACAGCTTCTAAGTTCCAGTCAGACATCAACCTCGAGTACAATGGTAAAACAGTTAACTTGAAGTCGATTATGGGTGTACTTTCACTCGGTATCGCAAAAGATTCTACAATCAAGATCACTGCTGAAGGTGAAGATGCAGAAGAAGCAATCAACACGCTTTCTGACATGCTCACTAGCGAAGGTCTTGCTCAGTAATTCGGGTAAGGGACGAGGCGCCACTGGCGACCTCGTCTTTTTTTGTCATGTGACCGTTTCTTTTTCCGGTCGATGTTTTTTGGTAAGATAGGTGAGAATGGAAGTGATGCGAAATGAAACGAGCGATTGGAGTCCTCGATTCAGGAGTCGGCGGATTGACGGTAGTCAAAGAATTGATGCGCCAACTCCCTAAAGAAGAAATCATCTATATCGGCGACACGGAACGCTGTCCTTATGGTCCGCGTCCGCACGATGAGATTGAAGCATATACATGGGAATTGATTGAATTTTTATTGAAAAAAGATGTCAAGATGATTGTCATCGCCTGTAACACGGCGACGGCGGTCGTGCTGAAAGAGGCGCGGAGACGACTCGATATCCCGGTCATCGGTGTCATTGACCCGGGTGCCCGCGCTGCCGTCAAAGGCACGCGGAACAAACATATCGGTGTCATCGGAACGAAGATGACGATTGAAAGTGGTTCGTATGAGAAAGCACTTCGTCATGTAGCCGGTGAGGTCGATGTGTACTCACTCGCATGTCCACCGTTCGTGCCGCTCGTAGAGGCGGGTGAGGTGTCTGGAGATCGCGTGTATCAAGTGGTGGAGGAGACACTCCGTCCTCTCCAATCTTCTGAGATGGATACGCTCATTCTCGGTTGTACACACTACCCACTTCTCGCTCCCGTCATCCAAAGTGTGGTCGGACCGGACGTCCACCTCATCTCATCGGGTGACGAGACAGCGCTTGAAGTGGCGGCGATGCTGGATTATCAAGAACTTGAAAATGGATTGGATACGGTCCCGTCCCATGCCTTCTATGCGACGGGGGATATCGAACTGTTCGACCGATTGGCAAGTGAATGGCTAGGAAGACCAGTCCATGCGGAGAAAGTCGAGGTGACCGGCATTGCGTGAGACGAGACGATTTGATGAACTACGTACGGTTGAAATCGTGCCACATGTAAACAAGCACGCGGAAGGGTCTGTCCTCATTTCGATTGGCGATACGAAAGTCATCTGTACCGCAACGGTCGAAGAGCGCGTCCCGAATTTCCTTCGCGGAAAACGGCAAGGTTGGATCAATGCGGAATATGCGATGTTGCCACGCGCAACGGGCAATCGGACTGTCCGAGAGTCGGTTCGAGGGAAACAGTCCGGTCGAACGATGGAGATTCAGCGTTTGATTGCCCGGTCGCTTCGCTCGATCGTTGACTTGGAGCGGCTCGGAGAACGAACGATCTGGATTGACTGTGACGTCATTCAAGCAGACGGGGGGACGCGAACAGCTTCTATCACAGGAGGCTTTTGTGCGCTCGTCCTCGCCGTCGACCGATTGATCCGTCAAGGGAAACTCGACGATACACCAATCAAAGAAGGCGTGGCCGCGATTTCCGTTGGGCGAACAGATGAGCTCGTCCTAGACTTGGATTACTTGGAAGACGCCGCGGCAGAGGTCGACATGAACGTCGTCATGACGGCGAGCGGTCGATTCGTCGAAGTACAAGGTACGGGAGAAGAGGCGACGTTCACCCTTCAAGAGATGAACGAGATGCTCGCGCTCGCACAACACGGAATCGAATCATTATTCAAGACGGCCGAAGCGGCACTTGGTGCTTCGTGGTGGTACGTCGGAGAACGCTCGGAGGAGACATTATGAAGTTGATCATTGCGACACACAATCCCGGAAAAGTGAAGGAACTAGAAGGGATGCTGACACCGCTCGGTTTCGAAGTCGAGTCGTTACTCGATTATCCGGATGCACCGGAAACAGATGAGACCGGCACGACGTTTGAAGAAAATGCGGCGTTAAAAGCGACGGAAGCGGCTGCCTACTTTGGGCATGCCGTACTCGCGGATGACTCTGGCCTCGAAGTCGACGCGCTCGACGGAGCACCGGGAGTCTATTCTGCCCGTTTCGCTGGTCCAGAAAAATCGGACGAGGCGAACAATGCGCTTCTGCTTGAAAAGTTAAATGGTGAAACCAATCGGACGGCGCGCTTCGTCTGTGCCCTTTGTCTAGCGAAGCCGAGCGGGGAAACGTTGACCGTTCGCGGAACGATTGAAGGGACGATTGGCTACTCTCCACGAGGAGAGAACGGTTTCGGATACGATCCACTCTTCATCGTTCCATCACTTCACAAGACAGCGGCGGAATTAGAACGTGAAGAAAAAGCGGTCGTCAGTCACCGTGGACAAGCATTACGAAAATTGGAGGCAGAAATCATTCCATTCATGAAAGGATGAAGCTTATGCGTTTTCTAATAGTGAGTGATAGTCATGGCCTGACCGAAGAATTGACAACGATTTTTGAACGACACGAGGCAGAGATTGAGGATGCGTTCCATTGTGGCGATTCCCAACTCGCTTTAGTGGATGAACATTTGTTACCGTATCGAACGGTCCGTGGAAATTGTGATTTTGGGGGAGACTTACCCCTTGAACGGATCGAGACGACGGATGCCGGTACGATTCTTATCGTCCACGGGCATCATCATGACGTCAAATTTGATTTGAATCGATTGCGTTACCGGGCTGAAGAAGTCGGCGCAAATGTCGTCTTGTTCGGTCACTCGCATGTGGCAGGTGCTTTAATCGAGGACGGGGTCGTCTACATCAACCCAGGTTCGATTCGGATGCCACGTGGACGCTCCGACAAGACGTATGCGCTTCTTGACCTAGAAAATGGAGAAGCCACGGTGCGTTTTTATCGCTCAGAAGACGGTTCACCTGTCGAAGATTTGGACATCGCAGGAAAACTATGAGTTTCGAATGGGAAATCGATTGACAGGAAACCATTTTTCTATTATAGTTTTCATGTCAATGTCCCAATAGCTCAGCAGGATAGAGCAACGGCCTTCTAAGCCGTCGGTCGGGGGTTCGAATCCCTCTTGGGACGCTTCCATTAAAATAGAGACGCTCTCTACGGAGATCGTCTCTTTTTTCATTTTCCGGGAAATCGATTGACAAGGAATTGCGTCCTAACGGAAGATGAAAGGGAATGGAAGAGAGGGGGAGGGAAGATGGAGAAGAAAAAGGATCAGGACTATCCGTTCCCCGGGAATTGGTCGCGTCTGCATAAGATGATTCAGGAGGCGGATGCTTCCGGAGAACGACAGCGGATCGAACCGATTTTGTGGGATTGGTATCAGACGATTCCGGGTGACCCGTTTATTTTCATGGAAATCTTCCAATGTGCGATGGAACGACCGGATGACCCCGAAACACTCGAAAAGCTGCAGGAGCTCGTCACGATTCAGATGGCAGAAGCAGAAGAACCAGCGTCTGGCGGACTTCAGATTGCACAATATTTCATCATGCGAGATCAACCGTTTGAAGCGGCCTATTGGATTCATCAGTATCTCGACTGGCAAGACAAAAAAGATACGGTAAATACACAGGCGGACCAGGTATTGCAGGTCTTGAAGATGACGGAATTTCCGGCTGCCATCGCCAAACTGAAGCGGACGTTGACGCGCGGGAGTACAGGGGAACAAATCGAAGCGTTACAACATGTCCACTTTAATATCGACAGCGTCCTCGACAATGTGCTTCATGAATTGCTCGTGTCGGATCGTCCGAAACTCGTCAAACTGATTGTGCTAGAAAAGGCATTTGCCGAACTGTCGGACATCGCATGGACGGATGAGGGCTCGATGCACGAGATGACGAAAGATGATGCTGCGCAACAAATCGAAACGTGGGAAAAAACGGTGTTATCGCTTCAAAAATCAGTAGAGGGTGATGAGATTGGAACCCAGCTATTGATGAACTACATGTACACGCACTATCCGTATGTGCCGGCTTCAAAGGAAGAGGTCGAAGTGGCACTGATACAAGCGAAACAGGCGATTTTACATGACGAACCGGTCGACGGTTTGGCGTCCGCGATTTTGGAGGCGGATCTGCGCTTTACGCAGTCGTTATTAGACTAAATCCTTGTGTGCACACTGAGGATTTATGCTATAATACGGATTGTTGTACATTTTTGTACGGTATAAACGAATTGTTGGAGGGACTTAGCATGACAGCAAAATGGGAAAAAACATCAGGTAGCCAAGGTGTACTCACGTACGAAGCTCCTGCAGAAGCTTTTGATAAAGCAGTTGACGCCGCATTTAAAACAGTCGTCAAAGACTTGAACGTGCCTGGCTTCCGTAAAGGGAAATTGCCACGCCCAATGTTCAACAAAATGTATGGAGAAGAAGCACTCTATCAAGATGCACTCGACATTCTCTACCGCGACACAATCCAAGGTGCGGTTGAAGAAGCTGGTTTCGAACCAATCGCGCTCGAAAACATCGATGTAGACGGCACGCTCGAAAAAGGCAAACCAGTCGCGTTCAAAGTGACATTCGTGGTTGAGCCAGAAGCTGAGCTTGGCGAATACAAAGGTCTTGAGTACGAAGCTGTTTCTACTGAAGTAACAGAAGACGAAGTGACAGCAGAACTTGAAGCACTTCAACAGCAAGGCGCAGAACTCGCTGTTAAAGAAGGTGCAATCGAAAACGGCGATACAGCTGTCTTTGATTTCGCAGGTTTCGCTGACGGTGAGCAGTTCGAAGGCGGCACAGCTGAGAACTACACACTTGAAATCGGTTCTGGCCAATTCATCCCAGGATTCGAAGAGCAAATGATCGGCATGACTGCTGGTGAAGAAAAAGACGTTGAAGTAACATTCCCTGAAGAGTACCACGCTGAAAACTTGGCGGGTAAACCAGCGACATTCAAAGTCAAACTTCACGAAGTTAAAACAAAACAAGTTCCTGAACTCGACGACGAGTTCGCAAAAGACATCGACGAGTCAGTTTCAACACTCGACGAGTTGAAAGCGAGCATCCGTGAGCGTTTAGAAGCTGGTAAGAAACAAGAAGCTGACGGTACAATGCGCGACCAACTCGTAGAGCAGGCAACTGCAAACGCAACAATCGACGTACCTGAAGTTCTCGTTGACCAAGAAGTAGACCGCATGGTACAAGAGTTCGGCTCACGTGTATCTTCACAAGGAATCGACCTCAACATGTACTTCGAACTCACTGGCACTTCTGAAGAAGCAATGCGCGAAGAGATGAAAGAGCAAGCTGAAGAGCGCGTAAAAGCTCGTCTCGTCTTGAAAGCAATCGCTGAAAAAGAAGCAATCGAAGTATCTGACGAAGATGCTGAGAAAGAGCTTGAAGAAATGTCTAAACTTTACAACATCGCACCGGACCAACTCCGTACGATGCTCGCTCCACAAGGCGGACTTGAAACACTTAAAGGTGACCTCAAATTCCGTAAAGCGATCGACATCCTCGTTGAAAACGGTAAAGCGAAGTAAGTTGATTTTTAGTGGGACGACTGCTTAGCGGTCGTCCTTTTTTCTATCACAGCACTTTGCATGTGTAATTCTTTGAAGTCGCAATATGTTCATGCTACAATTATTTCAACGCAGAGATGTAAACTGTCTTTTCACGGTGCATCGCACCAGAAAATTCAAATCGCGATTTATCGCACTTACATCCATTTTCACCACAGAAGGGGTGTATCGAATGTTTAAATTTAACGAGGAAAAGGGGCAACTCAAGTGCTCGTTTTGCGGAAAATCGCAAGAACAAGTTCGTAAGTTAGTCGCTGGACCAGGTGTATACATTTGCGATGAGTGTATCGAACTTTGTAATGAAATCGTTGAGGAAGAGCTCGGTGTAGAGGAAGAAGTCGAATTCAAAGACATTCCAAAACCACAAGAGATTCGTAACATCCTAGACGATTATGTTATTGGTCAAGACCGTGCGAAACGTGCGCTTTCAGTAGCTGTCTATAACCACTATAAACGAATCAACGCCGGTGGCCGTTCGGATGATGTCGAACTCGCGAAGTCGAACATCGTCATGATTGGACCAACAGGTAGCGGGAAGACGCTTCTTGCCCAAACGATGGCTCGCGTCTTGAACGTCCCATTCGCAATCGCGGATGCGACGAGCTTGACGGAAGCAGGTTACGTCGGGGAAGACGTCGAGAATATCTTGCTTAAATTGATTCAATCAGCTGACTATGATGTCGAGAAGGCTGAAAAAGGAATCATTTATATCGATGAAATCGATAAGATTGCCCGTAAGTCTGAAAACCCATCGATTACGCGTGACGTATCCGGTGAAGGCGTTCAGCAGGCACTTCTTAAAATTCTTGAAGGCACGACAGCGAGCGTACCGCCACAAGGTGGTCGTAAGCATCCGCATCAAGAATTCATCCAAATCGATACGACAAACATTCTCTTCATCGTCGGTGGTGCATTCGCCGGCATCGAATCGGTCGTCAAACGCCGTATCGGGAAGAAAGTCATCGGTTTCGGAAATGATCAAGAGAATCGCGAGTTGACGCAAGAAGACTTGCTCGCCCGCGCACTTCCTGAAGACCTTCAAAAATTCGGGTTGATTCCTGAGTTCATCGGTCGTTTGCCAGTCATGGCGACACTCACGACACTCGATGAGGAAGCACTCGTTGAAATCTTGACGAAGCCGAAAAATGCCCTCGTTCGTCAGTACGAGAAGATGCTCGAGCTTGACGATGTGGAATTATCGTTCACTGACGAGGCATTGACTGAGATCGCCAAACTTGCGATTAAACGTAAGACTGGCGCACGCGGTCTCCGCTCGATTATCGAAGAAATGATGCTCGATGTGATGTTCACCGTCCCATCGCGTGACGATATTGAGAAAGTCATCATTACGGATGAAACGATTACGGGTCTTGCCGGTCCGAAATACGTCCTTCGTGATGGTACTGTCGAACAGACAGGGGACAACAAAGAGACAGCATAATTTGTTAACGAAGAAGGCTCAAACACTCGGCACATCCGAGTTTTGGGCCTTTTTGCACAGGAGGCGTTGTATATGGAAAAATTACCAATCCTTCCTTTGCGAGGAGTCGTCGTCTATCCGCTCATCGGTGTGACCATCGATGTCGGACGCCCGTTATCCCTTCGGGCGCTCCTTGCCGCAAAGGAGCATGAAACAGATTTGATTGTTGTGACGCAGAAAGAAACAGGGAACGAGTCGCCGGAACCGGAAGACCTATACACGGTTGGAACGCGTGTCCACATTGCGAAGATGAGTGAATTGTCGAACGAGACCATTCGGGTTCGAATCGTCGGGAAAGAGCGCGTCCGTGTCGACTCGATTGAATCGACAGATGAAGGATGGTTCGCCAATATCGAGCCGGTCGAACTCGCAGAAGGGGAAGAGGTCGAACGTACGGCACTCGTCCGTCTGTTAAAAGAACAGTTCGGAAAACTCGTCGCAAACATTAAGGGCATGTCGCCAGATGAGCGTCGTCGTTTCGAAATGTATGAGCGGCTTGAATCACTCACGGACTATATCACGTCAAAACTTGATGTCGACGTCGAGCTTCGCCAAGCGATGCTTGAAGAAGCAGATGCCGTCAAGCGAGGACTTGAGCTACTTGAAATCATCGCCCATGAGGTCGAAGTGATCGAGCTTGAGCAAGAAATGCGCGAACGGACGAAGAAATCGATTGAACAGTCACAGCGCGAGTATTACTTACGAGAACAGATGAAGACGATTCAACAAGAGCTTGGGGACCAGACGCAAGAGTCGGAACCGAACCGTCTTCGTGAGAAGTTAGAAGCGCTCGACTTGCCGGAAACGACACGAAAGAATGTCATGCGTGAAGCGGAACGGTTGAACGTCGTGCCACAAACGTCGCCAGAGTATGCGGTCATTCGTAATTACCTCGACTGGGTCGTGTCTCTTCCGTGGGGCATCGAAACGGATGATAAGCTTGACGTGAAACACGCGGCGGATGTGCTTGATGACGACCATTACGGCTTAGAATCCGTGAAAGATCGCATCCTTGAATATTTGGCCGTTCGTCAGTTGACGAACTCGCTTCGTGGACCAATTCTCTGCCTTGCCGGACCTCCAGGGGTCGGGAAGACGTCGCTTGCCCGCTCCATCGCTTCTGCACTTGACCGTCACTTCGTCCGTGTTTCGCTCGGTGGCGTGCGCGATGAGGCAGAAATCCGTGGACACCGTCGCACGTATATCGGGGCGATGCCAGGACGGATCATTCGTGGATTGAAGCAAGCGGAAAGCAAGAACCCGGTCTTCTTGCTCGATGAGATCGACAAGATGGCATCTGACTTTAGAGGAGACCCAGCATCAGCCATGCTCGAAGTGCTCGACCCGGAACAAAACGTCTCGTTCTCGGACCATTACATCGAAGAACCGTTCGATTTGTCGAACGTCCTCTTCATCGCGACGGCGAACGATGTCTCGCAAATCCCGGCCCCACTCCTTGACCGGATGGAACTCATCCAAATCGGTGGGTATACGGAACTTGAAAAAGTAGAGATTGCGAAGCGCCATTTGGTACCGAAACAACTGACAGAGCATGGGTTGAAGAAGAGTCAATTGACGATTAAAGAAGATGCGCTCTATGAAGTCGTGCGCCGTTACACACGTGAAGCCGGCGTCCGGAACTTAGAACGCGTCATCGGTTCGCTTTGCCGAAAAGCAGCGAAACAAATCGCTATCGGTGAGAAGAAACGCGTCACGATTTCGAAAAAAGCCATCATCACGTATCTCGGAAAACCGAAGTACCGTTATGGAAAAGGGGAGACCGAGGACTCGATTGGTGCAGTGACAGGTCTTGCCTATACGGCGTTCGGTGGAGACACGCTAACGATCGAAGTGGCACTCGCTCCAGGGAAAGGTAAACTTCAGTTGACGGGTAAACTCGGGGACGTCATGCAGGAGTCGGCACAGACTGCGTATAGCTATGTCCGTGCGAATGCAGAGCGGTTCGGGATTGACCCGACGTTTTACGAGCGACAAGACATCCACATTCACGTACCAGAAGGTGCCGTGCCGAAAGACGGTCCGTCAGCCGGGATCACGATTGCAACAGCACTCATTTCCGCGTTGACCGGGAAAAAAGTCCATCGTGACGTCGGAATGACTGGGGAGATCACGCTTCGTGGACGTGTCTTACCAATCGGTGGATTGAAAGAAAAAGCGCTCGCTGCTCACCGGGCCGGGTTGACGACCATCGTCATTCCGAAAGATAATGAGCGAGACATCGATGACATTCAAGAGACGGTACGTGAGAAATTGACGTTCGTTCCCGTGACGACACTCGATGAAGTACTAGATGTAGCATTTGGAGGAAATTAAATGAAGATCAACAAAGCAGAGTTCGTGACGAGTGCCGTCGCGCCAGACCATTATCCGGTCCATGAGTTGCCGGAAGTGGCACTTGCGGGACGCTCGAACGTCGGGAAATCGTCGTTCATCAATAAGATTTGCCAACGGAAGGCGCTCGCACGGACGTCTTCGAAACCAGGGAAGACTCAGACCCTCAACTTCTTCAATATCAATGATGAAATCATGTTCGTTGACGTACCGGGTTATGGGTATGCGAAAGTATCGAAGACGGAACGTGAGAAGTGGGGCGTCATGATGGAGCAATACTTGACGAGCCAGGAGGCACTTCGTGGTGTCGTCTTACTCGTCGATATCCGTCATGAACCGACGGGTGATGATGTGACGATGTATAACTTCTTGAAGCATTACGAGATTCCAGTCATCGTCGTGGCGACGAAACTCGATAAGATTAAGAAGAGTCAGCGTCAAAAACATGAGGCAGCGGTGAAACGCAAGCTTCAATTTGATCCATCCGACCGCTTTGTCGCCTTCTCAGCTGAAACGGCAGAAGGAAAAGACGAGGCATGGAAAGCGATTTACGCACTCATCACAGAGGGTGAATAAGGAGAAGGCGAAGGGATTCCTTCGCCTTTTTGTTTTTCTCATCCCGCAAGCGGGTAATTATCGTATAATCAAAGTTAGTACATAGTCATAATCGTAAACGAGGTGGGGAAATGCAACGTATGTTTGAAAGCAAATGGTACCGCGCCCTCTTTTGGACGCTGACCATCTTTTTAGTCATTTGGGTCGGAACACAGATTTCCTTTGTGTTTGAGCCGATTCAAGTTATTTTGGCACTTGTCACGGTGCCACTCATTATTTCAGGACTCTTCTTTTACTTTTTGGTCGGCATCGTCGACTTTTTAGAGAAACGTTTAAAAGGGAAGCGAACGTTAGCGGTCGCATTGACATTGATTGGGCTCGTCCTGATCTTCACCATTGTCTTCAGTGTGCTCGGACCCGTTTTAGGTGAGCAGATCACGTCACTGATCAATGCGATGCCAAGTATCGCGAAAGAACTTCAACAACAGGCGTTCGCCGTTCGTGATTCATTACTTCAAAATGAGTTCTTGTCACGCTTCATGGCACAAAATGATGAGATGTTCCGTAACTTGACGACGAATATCACATCGTACTTAGGAGACCTATTCGGAAACATCGCTTCGTCATTCGGCCAAGTCGTCGGGTTCGTGACGTCAGCGGTCATTACCATTGTCGTCATTCCGTTCATGCTCCTGTATATGTTACTCGACGGGAAACGATTACCGGATGCCATTGTCAAACTGTTGCCATCGAGCTATGAGAAAGAGACACGTCACATCTTGCATGACATGCACGAGACGGTCCGTAGCTATGTCAACGCGCAGCTACTCGTGGCGTTCTTTGTCGGAATCACCTCGCTCATCGGTCTTTGGATCGTTGGGGTGGATTATGCCATCTTGCTCGCGCTCTTCATGATGGTGACGAACATCATTCCGTACGTCGGTCCGTTCTTAGGAGCCGCACCGGCAGTCGTCGTCGCGTTTATCCAAGATCCGATCAAAGTGATTTGGGTCATCGTCGTCATTATCATCGTGCAACAAATCGAATCGAACGTCATCTCGCCGCTCATTCAAGGGAAATCTTTGAAAGTGCACCCGCTCACGATCATCATTGTCTTACTCGTGGCTGGGAACTTGGCCGGCATCATCGGAATGCTCATCGCCGTACCGTTCTATGCGGTCGCCAAAACGGTTGTTCAGAATATCGTTCGAATCTACAAACTGAAGGAACGTGAGCAATATTTAGACAAAGAAGAGGCAGAGAGTTCGATTATCACGGACCCGAACTCGCCAAATGCTTAAGAAAAAAGGGTAGGAATGGGGTTTCGCCATTTCTACTTCTTTTTGTCACAAAAAGTTCTTATTTTATTTCAGGAAAATCAAACAGAAGATTATAGTTCCTAGATAAAAATTGTTATAATGTACGGTAGAGATTGAAAAAGAAGAGACAACCGTCGGTGGATTTTAGATGAGGGGAAGAGATACATGCATATTGTCGTCGTTGGACTAAATAACAAGACAGCCCCTGTCGCGATTCGGGAGCAGTTCTCGTTTGGGGAGCAAGAAATCGTGGATGCGATGATTGCACTTCGCGAAGAGAAGAGCATTTTCGAGTCGGTTATTTTGTCTACGTGTAACCGGACGGAGCTATACGTCGTGACGGACCAACTCCATACGGGTCGTTATTACACGAAACGTTTTTTGGCGAACTGGTTCGATTTAGAGATGGAACAGTTCACGCCATACTTGTCGATTCGAGAAGGAGAAGAGGCGATTCGCCACTTATTCCGTGTCACATCTGGACTCGACTCGATGATCATCGGGGAAACACAAATTTTAGGTCAAGTGAAGACGAGTTTCTTCCGCGCTCAAGAGCATGGAACGACAGGAACGGTCTTCAACAAATTATTCAAAGAAGCGGTCACACTCGCCAAGCGCGCCCATACGGACACGCAAATTGGGGAAATGTCTGTATCAGTCAGTTCGGCTGCCGTGACGCTTGCGCAAGAGATGTACCAACAGCTTGAAGACAAACAAGTCGTCGTCGTCGGAGCCGGTGAAACGGGTGAATTGACGACACTCAACTTGTTTGAGGCGGGCGCCAAACAAATCGCTGTCTTTAACCGGACGGAAAGTAAGGCGAAGGCGGTTGCGGACAAGTTCCAAGGTCGTGCCCATTCAATTCGTGAAATCGCATGCGGATTACTCGATGCGGATATTTTAATCAGTTCGACAGGGGCGAAAGACGCCGTCATCGGATATGACGATGTGGCAGCGGCACAATTGTTACGCCGTGAACGTCCACTCTTGCTCATTGACATCGCTGTGCCGCGAGATATCGATCCAGCGGTCGCGACACTTCCGGGTGTTCATTTATTCGATGTCGATGATTTGAATGGAATCGTCAACAAGAATCTTGAGGCACGTCTCGTCGAGGCTGAAAAGATTGAAATGAAAATCGATGAAGCGATTCAAGAGTTCCAAACATGGCTCATCACGCTCGGCGTCGTCCCGATCATGAATGAGTTACGTGCCCGTGCCCTTGATATTCAAGAAGACACGATGACGAGTCTAGAGCGTAAACTCGATCACTTGTCGGCACGTGACAAGAAAGTCATCGGAAAGCATATGAAGTCGATTATCAATCAAATGCTTCGTGATCCGATCGATTATATTAAGGACGCAGCGGCTCAGCCGGATGCGAACGTTCGGATCGCTCAATTCATCGAGACGTTCGGACTCGATGTCGAGTTGCCGGAACAACCTGTAGACGAAATGGAAGAAACGGATGCTACTTCGGCTAAAGCACCACTTCGCGCATTGATGCGCTAACAAGACAAAAAGGCGACGTGTGTCGCCTTTTTCTATGAAGGAGAGATTAAACATGCGGAAAATCATTGTCGGCTCACGCCGTTCCCAACTCGCCATGACTCAAACGAAATGGGTCATCGAGCAATTGAAGCAAGCTGGAGCAAAGAACGAGTTCGAGATTAAAGAAATCGTGACGAAAGGGGACCAAATCGTCGACGTACAATTGTCGAAGGTCGGTGGGAAAGGTCTATTCGTCAAAGAGATTCAACAACAGATGCTCGATGGGGACATCGATTTCGCCGTACACAGTATGAAAGACGTTCCGGCTGAACTTCCGGAGGAACTCTATATCAGCTGTATGCCAAAACGTGTCGATGCGCGTGACGTCCTCATCTGTGAGAACGGATACACGTTCGAGACGCTTCCGAAAGGTTCGATTGTTGGAACGAGTTCACTCCGTCGTGGTGCTCAGATCTTGGCAGCACGTCCTGACCTTGAGATTCAATGGATCCGTGGAAACATCGATACGCGTCTGAAAAAGTTAGACTCGGAGAACTACAACGCCATCTTGCTCGCGAAAGCAGGACTCGAGCGGATGGGGTGGACAGATCGTGTCGACTTTGAAGCGCTCGACCCGGACGTCATGGTACCGGCTGTCGGACAAGGCGTACTCGCCATCGAAAGCCGCAAGGACGATGCAGAAGTGACAGCAGTGCTTCAATTGTTGCATGATGATGTGACGGCGAAAGCGGCGACGGCGGAGCGTACCTTCTTAAAAGCCATCGAAGGAAGTTGTCACGTACCGGTCGGCGGTTATGCGACGGTCGACGGTAACGACGTGACCCTCACAGGCCTCATCGCGTCAGTGGACGGGAAAGAAGTGCTTCGCGTGACGAAGACGTCGACGGACGGGGTCGCACTCGGACAAGAAGTCGCAGAAGAATTGCTCGGTCGTGGCGGGCGTGAAATCCTCGCCTCGGTCAATGAGTGACGTCTGGTACACGGGAACGAAACGAATGACCGCTTCGCAACGAGCACGGCTCGAGGCGAGCGGTCTTTCCGTTCATCATGTCCCGCTCATTCAGACGAGAGAGACGCACATCCCACCACCCGTGGAACGATTCGATTGGCTCGTCGTGACGAGTCAAAACGCGGTGCCCGCCCTTCAAAATCTGACGCGTGACGTGAAAGTCGCCGCTGTCGGTGAGAAGACGAAACGGGCACTTGAAGCGGAAGGGTTTACCGTCTCACTCATGCCGGAGACGTATACGGGTGAGGCGCTCTTTCAAGAGTTACGTGAAGTCGTATCAACCGAGGATGTCGTCTTGTTCGCTCGTGGAAACCTGGCGAACACGTCACACATGACGATGCTCTCTCACGTGCAGGACTGGGTCGTCTACGAGACGATTCCCGTGCCACTGACACCGGCGCAACAGCAACAACTCGAAACCGTGAAGGCGCTGCTCGTCTTGAGCCCGTCAGCCGTCGAGGCGCTCACACCACACTTGTCCCGCTTCAACGGGACGTGGTACGCCATTGGTGAAGTGACCGAACGTGCCATCCGACAAGTGTCGACGTTACCGATACGAGTGCCAGAATGTTATACTATGGATGCATTAATACAGTGTGTAGGGGAGGATTTTTCATGAACCAGTTTGACCGTCACCGTCGTCTTCGCTCATCGAAGTCGATGCGTGCCCTCGTACGTGAAAATCATGTTCGAAAAGAAGATTTGATTTACCCACTCTTCATCATTGAAGGGACTAACATTAAACGTGAAGTCAGCTCGATGCCTGGCGTCTTTAATTATTCACTTGACCGACTCGAAGAAGAAATCAAAGAAATCGTCGACCTCGGTCTCCAATCTGTGCTCTTGTTCGGCGTGCCGGAACATAAAGACCCAGAAGGCAGTGAAGCGTATCACGATCACGGCATCGTCCAAGAAGCGATCCGTAAAGTAAAAGAGTGGGCACCACAGCTCACGGTCATCGCTGATACGTGCCTCTGTGAATACACGTCGACAGGTCACTGTGGCCTTGTGAAGGACGGGGACGTCGATAACGACGCATCGCTACCGCTTCACGTCCAGACAGCCATCACGCAAGCACAAGCGGGTGCCGATATCATCGCGCCGAGCTCGATGATGGACGGATTCGTCGCAGCTATCCGCGAAGGTCTCGACCAGAACGGATTCAGCCACATCCCAATCATGAGCTATGGCGTCAAATATGCGTCTGCGTATTACGGACCGTTCCGTGACGCTGCTCAATCAGCTCCAGGAGAAGGCGACCGTAAAGGGTATCAGATGGACCCGGCGAACCGTCGTGAGGCGTTCCGTGAGTCACAATCGGACGTCGAACAAGGTGCCGACTTCATGATCGTCAAACCGGCTCTCGCGTTCATGGACATCATCCGTGACATGCGCGACTCACTCGATATGCCAATCGTGGCGTATAACGTGAGCGGAGAGTACGCGATGATTAAAGCCGCGTCACTCAACGACTGGGTCGACGAAGAACGCATTGTCATGGAGACGATGGTCGGATTCAAACGTGCCGGTGCCGATCTCATCGTTACGTATTTCGCAAAAGACGTCTGTCGCTATTTGGAAGGAGACTACGCATGACATACAACCAAACGCGCTCACAAGAAGCGTTCGAACAAGCCCGTCCGCTCATGCCAGGCGGTGTCAACAGTCCGGTCCGTGCCTACAAATCGGTCGGCATGACGCCAATCTTCGCCGAACGCGGTGAAGGTTCACGTGTCTATGACATCGACGGTAACGAGTATATCGATTATGTCCTCTCATGGGGACCACTCATCCTCGGTCACCGTGACCCGGTCGTCACGAAAGCGATTCAAGAACAAGCCGAAAAAGGTTGGACGTTCGGGACGCCGACTGAGCTTGAGACGAAGATGGCAGAACTCGTCATCGACCGCGTCCCGTCAATCGAGATGGTCCGTATGGTCAACTCGGGTACGGAAGCGACGATGGCGGCACTTCGCCTCGCACGCGGCTATACAGGGAAGACGAAAATCTTGAAGTTCGAAGGATGTTACCACGGACACGGGGACTCGCTTCTCATCAAAGCCGGTTCTGGTGTCGCGACGCTCGGTCTCCCAGACTCACCAGGTGTACCGAAAGAACTCGCAAGCCATACGCTCACGGTTCCTTACAATGATTTGGACGCAGTCCGCGTCGCATTTGAGAAATACGGAGACGACCTCGCTGGCGTCATCGTCGAACCGGCCGCAGGAAACATGGGCTTTGTGCCACCACAACCAGGATTCCTCGAAGGACTCCGCGAGATCACGGAACAAAACGGCGCGCTCCTCATCTTTGATGAGGTCATGACGGGCTTCCGTGTCGGGTACAACTGTGCCCAAGGGTACTTCGGTGTCACACCAGACCTTACGTGTCTCGGTAAGGTCATCGGCGGTGGACTTCCGGTCGGTGCTTACGGCGGGAAACGTGAAATCATGGAACAGATCGCACCTCAAGGTCCAATCTATCAAGCAGGTACGCTCTCGGGTAATCCACTTGCGATGATTGCCGGTTACACGACACTCTCGCAACTCAAACCGGAGCATTACGCCGAGTTCGAGCGTAAGGCAGATCGTCTCGCGGAAGGCTTCACGCAGGCCGGTGAGAAATACAACATCCCGCACGACACGAACCGTGCCGGCTCGATGTTCGGTTTCTTCTTCACGAACGAGAAAGTAACGAACTTCGAGAAAGCGAAATCGGCGAACCTCGAGATGTTCCGTTCGTACTATCAGAAGATGGCGGCGCGTGGCGTCTTCTTGCCACCGTCACAGTTTGAAGGATTGTTCCTCTCGACGGCTCATACGGATGAGGATATCGAGAAGACGATTGCGGCGGTCGAGGCGACGTTCAAGGAGCTTCAAGAAGAGTTTTCACTCTAATCTTGACTGCTGACGTTTCTGTCGCTACAATTATTTAACAGATACGATGAAAAGCATTGATGAGGAGTAGTACGCATCCTCCATTCCTTTTAGAGACGCGACCGCTTGGTGAAAGGTTGCGAGGGATGGACGCGGAAGTCGCCTCGGAGCTGACTTTCTGAATGGAGTAGGAAAGTTCGGTCCATCGACCGTTATTCGATTTTGAGGGCGCCACTTGTTGGCGAACTAAGGTGGTACCGCGGAAGATCACGGCTTCTTTCGTCCTTAGCGTATAGGACGAGAGAAGCCGTTTTTGTGTTCATTATTATATAGAGGAGGCGCCCCACATGGCCCATGAGACAAATGAAATCACCATGCCGACGAAGTACGACCCAAGTGCGACGGAGTCAAAATGGTACGACTACTGGTTAGAGAACGATGTATTTAAAGCAGACGAGGACGATTCGAAACAACCGTACACGATCGTCATCCCACCACCGAACGTTACGGGGAAACTTCACCTCGGTCACGCTTGGGACACGACGCTCCAAGACTTGTTGACACGCCTCAAGCGCATGCAAGGTTATGACGTGCTCTGGCTCCCAGGGATGGACCATGCCGGAATTGCGACCCAAGCGAAAGTCGAGCAAAAGCTCCGTGAAGAGGGCGTGATGCGTTACGACCTCGGACGTGAAAAGTTCCTCGAGAAGACGTGGGAATGGAAAGACGAGTACGCGAAGACGATTCGCGATCAATGGTCAAAACTCGGTCTCGGTCTCGATTACTCGCGTGAGCGCTTCACACTCGACGAAGGGCTCTCAAAAGCCGTTCAAGAAGTATTCGTCCGTTTGTATGAAAAAGGCTTGATTTACCGTGGCGAATATATCGTCAACTGGGACCCGGCTCAAAAGACGGCCGTTTCGGATATCGAGGTCATCTATCAAGAGGTCGAGGGTGCGTTCTATCACATGAAGTATCCACTCGCTGACGGATCTGGTCACATCGAAATCGCGACGACACGTCCTGAGACGATGCTCGGTGATACGGCGGTTGCCGTCAACCCGAAAGATGAGCGTTACACACACCTCATCGGCAAGACGATCATGCTTCCAATCATGAACCGTGAGATTCCAATCGTTGCAGACGACTACGTAGACATGGAGTTCGGTACAGGTTGCGTGAAGATCACGCCAGCCCATGACCCGAACGACTTTGAAATCGGAAACCGTCACGAGCTTCCACGCATCCTCGTCATGGACGAAGGCGGGAAGATGAACGAGAACGCAGGCAAGTACGAAGGGCTCGACCGCTTCGAATGCCGCAAGCAACTCGTGAAAGACCTTGAGGCGGACGGAACACTCGTGAAGATTGAGCCGCATACGCACTCGGTCGGTCACTCAGAGCGTTCAGGCGCAGTCATCGAGCCATACCTTTCGAAACAATGGTTCGTTGACATGGAGCCACTCGCGAAAGCGGCACTCGAGGCACAAGGAAACGACGACACGAAAGTCAACTTCGTCCCAGAACGCTTCGAAGGCACATACCTCCGTTGGATGGAGAACATCCGCGACTGGTGTATCAGCCGTCAACTTTGGTGGGGCCATCGCATCCCGGCTTGGTACCATAACGAAACAGGCGAAGTGTATGTAGGGAAAGAAGCACCGGCGGACAGTGAGAACTGGACACAAGACGAAGACGTCCTCGACACATGGTTCTCGTCAGCACTTTGGCCGTTCTCAACAATGGGCTGGCCGGATGCGGACGCACCGGACTTCAACCGTTACTTCCCGACGAGCGCGCTCGTCACGGGATACGACATTATCTTCTTCTGGGTATCACGGATGATCTTCCAATCACTCGAGTTCACAGGGAAGCAACCGTTCAACGACGTCCTCATCCACGGTCTCATCCGTGACTCGGAAGGACGCAAGATGTCGAAATCACTCGGTAACGGCGTTGACCCGATGGAAGTCATCGACCAGTACGGAGCGGATTCACTTCGTTGGTTCCTCCTCACAGGTTCGACACCAGGGAACGACCTTCGTTTCTATTGGGAGAAGATCGAGTCGACATGGAACTTCGCGAACAAGATTTGGAACGCAAGCCGTTTCGCACTCATGAACATGGATGGACTCAAAGTGGAAGACATCGATCTCACAGGTGAGAAGACGCTTGCTGACAAGTGGATCTTGACGCGCTTGAACGACACAATCGACCAAGTGACACGTCTCGTCGACAAATACGAGTTCGGTGAAGCCGGTCGTTACTTGTACAACTTCATTTGGGAAGAGTTCTGTAACTGGTACATCGAGATGGCGAAACTCACGCTCTACGGTGAGGACGAAGCAGCGAAGCACACAACCCGTTCGGTCCTCGCGCATACGCTCGATTCGATCATGCGTCTCATGCACCCGTTCATGCCGTTCCTTACAGAGGAAATTTGGCAGCACTTGCCGCATGAAGGCGATTCAATCGTTCGTGCAAGCTACCCGACGCGTCGTGACGACCTTCACTTCGCCGATTCGGTTCCAGCGTTTGAAGCTGTGATGAACGTCATCCGCTCGGTTCGTAACATTCGTGCCGAAGTGAACGCACCGATGTCGAAACCGATTCAGCTCTTCATCTCGACGAGCGACGATGCGACACAAGGTTACTTGAGCGCGAACGAGATGACAATCGGCAAGTTCACGAATGCGACAGAGCTTGAAATCGGACGTGGTCTCACGGCACCGGACAAGTCGATGTCAGCAATCATGACGGGAGCGGAGCTCTTCATCCCGCTCGCAGATCTCATCAACTTCGAAGAAGAAATCGCTCGTCTTGAAAAAGAAGTGGCGAAGTATGAAAAAGAAGTCGAGCGCGTGCAGAAGAAACTCGGAAACCAAGGCTTTATCGCCAAGGCACCGGCTCACGTCATCGACGAAGAGAAAGCAAAAGAAAAAGACTACCTCGACAAGCGTGACGCAGTCCGCGCCCGTTTGGAAGAGTTGCGTAAGTAAGATATACACCTTCTTTGGAGATTGACTCTCTGAAGAAGGTTTTTTTGTATTTTGGTAGAATTTGGAGAGATAGACGGAGAAAGGGGATTTGAGATGAGACGACTTAGGGTAATATGTGTTCTTATGTTGGGACTGGCTGGATGTACACCATCAGAAGAGACGGAGTCTGTGGAGAAGGCAGGTGTGGAAGAGGTAGAACAGGAGGGAGTGATTGATGAATCGCAATTCCCCGACGTAGACGTGACGGGGACGACGATTGCCGAAGTACAACCAGGGACAGAACGGGTCTCGGACGCGGTCGTGGAACAAATCACCCTTCAATATGAAGATGGCTCGACAAGACAGTTGTCGAAGGATCACATTATAACGGAGACGATGGTCGGGGGGATTGGTTTAGTTGCGATGACCGTCCCTGACCGTGAAAACCCGTTTGCCGTATTCATTCATGATGAAAGAAATGGATGGGCGCAGCGTGGCATGCAACGTTTTGGGATTCCGGAGACATCATCAGCGTTCGCTCACGGATTAGATCTTCCTAATAAAGATATGGAGGTCATCAGCGCTGACTATTCAGGTAGCGATTGGCCGGTGAAGCTTTGGACGTTATATGATGAGACACACCTCATCAGTATCATTGCGACGGATTCTTTCACTGAAGTAGAAGGGGAGATGTCGGAACAGCCAGAACCGTATGTATTGGAGCAATCATACGGGAACGGTTTATACTATTTAACCCAAGGCAAACTGATTATCGTGACAGGAAATATCTCGGAAGAAGAGTTGTTGGCACTCGCTGATTCGTTACCGGAACCTTCGTCTGTATCGTTTCCTTTTCGGGATTCAGAATAATATTAAGACCCGAGCGTCAAGAGCGACGTTCGGGTCTTGTTTGTACGAGCGACCAGACGATGACTCCAATCACCAATAGCATCGGGAGTTGGGTATATAATGGGGTCGTAAAACCGATTCGAAACAGATGGACGATGTACGTGGAATATAGAACCGTACCAATAACCAAGAGAGCAATATAGATGCGTCTCATGCCTCTTCCTCTTCACTCCAAAACGGCAAACGGCCTGTTGTGATGTAGTATGAAGACGTGAAAAGAAGACCGATTGCCACACCAGTCAACTGTGGCTGAATCGGTTGGCCGACTAATGTTAGATATAGACTATACACTACATAAGATGCTGAAGCGGTGATGAGGATCATCAACGGGATGAGTCCTTTCATTTTGTGTCACTCCATTCCAATTCACTCGAATATTTTATGAACTACTTTCTATTACGATAAACCGATGAGATAGGTTTCAAAAAAACCATCTCGCAAAAGCGAGATGGTTCACGTGCCACAAAACGTTTGATACGGATACGTTCGTGGTGGACCTGCCGATACGTATTCAGACGGTTGGTCGTAGTTATAAGGGTCACGTAAAATCGTGAGCAGCGCCTCGGTCGGACCGAAGTCGCCTCGTTCTGCCGCTTGGATTGCTTTTTCGACATGATGATTTCGAGGAATGACGGCCGGGTTGTATTGGCGCATGATTCGACTGACGTCCTCGTCCGGGAGACCTTGCTCACTCAAACGTTTTCGCCAAGCGTCAATCCACGCCTTCCCGTCTTCCCGAGTTGCGAATGGGAGCGATTCAATCTCACCGAGCGTCAACGAGCGGAACGTATTCGTATAATCTGCCTCCGCCTCTACCATCAACCGAAGCAGTTCATCCGTTAGCGCATCGTCACCGTCTTTTCGGACGTATACGCCGATCTTATGCACGAGTCCGGTAAAGTAGGCTTCTTTATACAACTCCGTATAGCGGGTGAGCTGTTTGTTCGCCACATCGACCGCTTCTTCTTTCGTTTCGCCAAGGAGCGGCAGCAATGTCTCCGCCAGTCGGGCGAGGTTCCAAGACCCGATATATGGTTGGTTCGCATAGGCGTAACGTCCGTCTCGGTCAATCGAGCTGAAGACCGTCTCCGGATGATACGTATCCATGAATGCGCACGGTCCGTAATCGAGACCTTCTCCACTGATGAACATATTGTCCGTATTCATCACCCCGTGAATGAACCCGACGAGTTGCCAGTTGGCAATCAGTCTCGCCTGTCTTTCGACGACGCGTCCGAGGAATTGCTCGTAGCAATCAGGCGCATCCACCAAGTCAGGATCATGACGTTTGATCGCAAACTCCGCGAGCGAAATAACATCATCGATAGAGCCGGCGCCTGCTGCGAATTGGAATGTCCCGACACGAAGATGACTTGAGGCGACCCGAGTCAGGATTGCCCCGTGCTTCGGACCTTGACGCATGATGGCTTCCCCTGTCTGAACGACGGCGAGCGCACGGTTCGTCGGGATGCCGAGAGCGTGCATCGCCTCGCTGATGATGAACTCGCGTACCATCGGGCCGAGTGCGGCCCGTCCGTCGCCCCCTCTAGAATACTCTGTCGGCCCAGAACCTTTCAGTTGCACATCGATACGCTTCCCGTTCGGAGTCACATGTTCCCCGAGCATGAGGGCGCGTCCGTCCCCGAGCATCGTCAAGTTGCCGAATTGGTGTCCGGCGTATGCTTGAGAGAAAGATGTCTCGGTTTGACGATTGCCGGCAAGTAAAGCGATGTCTTGTTTGAGTGTTTGCGCATCAAGGCCGAGCGAAGCGGCTAATGAATCGTTAAACAAGACGAGTGTCGGGTTGTCGACCGGATGGATGGGTCCACGGTCGTAAAAAATATCACGTAGTTCGAGGTACGTCGCCTCGAAGTTCCAGTCAGTTGTCATGGCGCATGCCTCCTTCTTCGCTTCGAGTATAGCATAGACTGTTTTCCATAACGGCTGTCGTGAATTTTGATAAGATGAAACAGAAGTGTAAACAGTAGGAGTGTGGAAGATGAAGACGAGACAAGATGTATTCGATTGGTTGAGTGGACAGCTTCGCTTCGGGATCAAACCGGGTCTTGAGCGGATGAACTGGATGATTGAGCAGTTAGGGTTAGAAGAACGCCCATCCATCCATGTGGCCGGGACGAACGGAAAAGGGTCGACCGTCGCGTTTTTACGGGCGATGGCGATGGAGAACGGCTTATCCGTCGGCACATTTACCTCCCCTTATATCATTCAGTTCGAGGAGCGAATCATGTTGAACGGGGAACCGATTCCGGAAGACGCGCTCGTCGACGTGGCAAATCGAGTCAAAGCGTGTGCGGACAAAGCACCAGAGACGTTGACGGAGTTCGAACTCTTGACGATGATGGCATGGTGCTATTTTGATGACACACGTCCTGATGTAATCATTTGGGAAGTCGGTCTCGGGGGTCGCCTCGATTCGACGAACATATTGAAGCAACCACTCGCGACGATCGTCACGTCAATCGGACATGACCATCAAGGGATTCTCGGCGATACGCTTGAAGAGATTGCGCTGGAAAAGTACGGCATCATGAAACGTGGCGTGCCGATGTTCCACAGTGTCAATCAGGAGAAGTTGATTGAATTGTTGCTTCAAAAAGGAGAAGACGTAGGCGCTTCGATTCATGATGTACGAACGCTTGTGTCAGAAATCGAGGACGGGGCTGGGACTGTCGTGACATATGAGGGGATGCCACCTGTCGTGCTCGGCTTGACGGGGCATCATCAAGCATATAACGGAGCGTGTGCCGTGGCAGTGGCGCATCATCTTGGATGGAAGGAAGAGGCGATCCGGTCAGGTCTTGAGCGGGCACAACATCCGGGGCGTTATGAACTCGTCTCCAAACGACCACGAGTGATCTTGGATGGGGCGCATAACCAGGAAGGCATCGAGGCATTGGTCCTTCAAGCCAAACAAGAACAAGACGTGACCGTGCTGACGGCGATTTTAGCGGACAAGGACCGTGACACGATGATTCACGCGCTTCAAGAGATTGGCGACGTGTACGAGACAACGTTTGATTTTCCTCGTGCGAGAACGAGAGATCAGCTTTTAAAAAATAGGGCACGCTTCGTTGAATGGAAAGAATGGCTAAGCGATTGGATGGAAGTACCGACGAGTGAGACGTTGATTGTGACAGGGTCTCTTTATTTCATCAGTGAAGTGAGACGTTTCCTAAGTTAAAACATTTACCTGATGTCAAAGAAATAGATGTATATTTTTTCAAGTGGGTGGGATAATTAGTAGTGAAGACTAAAAATAGGGAGGACTATACATTGCGTAAACTCATGCAATACATAGCGGTTCTCGTATTAATCATATCCATCATTCCACAAAAAGTAGTTGCGGAGACCAATCAACCGATTTTAAACGTATTGATTCTTCGTGATGCTTTTTCTTCGTCGAAAATACTTTCAGTGACTGAATACAATAACGCGGTGAAAACATATCGTGATTCATTGAATGTAAATACTGCGAAAGTGAATGCGCAGTTTATGACGATTAAACAATTTAATGCCTCCCGTTTTCCGATGACAGGTGCATTCGATGCGGTCATGATTGGAAGCAGTCCTTTAACTGAGAAATATAAAAATGGGACGCTTGTCGTCAACTCGAAAAATCATGACACGACAAATCAAATGAACGATCTGACAGAGTTGAAAGCGACGGAATTGTTCAATACGGTTGTCCGTGTCGGCTTGCCCCTTCTTATGCATGAGGATGCTGCAAACGGCGATACACAGTTAAAACGCTTGGCAGACTATCAACGTGATTATGCAAACGTGAAAGTCTTTAATCGAAATGATCAACAGAATGTCGATCGCGAGATGTCGCAGCAGTTGAATCAACTCACCATTTCCCGTCCGAGATTTCAATCAACTGAAGTGAAGTATAACAATCAGTCGATTAGCAATCAGACGATTCAAGTGAAAGATGGTGTCCGTCATCCAATCAACTTCGCCTATACTTTATCGCAACCACCAACTTCTTCAGCATTCGTAGAATTGTATATCGATTACGACCATAACGATCGATTTGATGCGGATGAAAAAGTCATTGAGCAACAGGCAAAAGAATCGGGAACGCTCAATTTTACGTTATCGCGTCCGACGTTTAGCGGACCGAAGAACTGGATGCTCGTCGTCAAGGATGCATTGACAGGTCGAGCAGATTATCGTAAGGGGAGTATTCTCTACCTCGATGAAAAAGTGAAAGCGAACATCTTGCAGCTCACTGCTGGAACAGGCACGAACGGAAGAATTTCAAGCTATTTATCTAATATGTTAGTAGACCCGGCTGGGAATTATGAATTCAATTTAACGGACGGTACAACTAGTCAGTTCGAGGGTGGTACTTATGACCAGGCATTACTCAAAAACGACTACGATATGCTGATTTTTGGATTCCAGGATTCGTACAACGTTTATGGAAGCATGAACGCTGCGGCCACTTCGAAAGTCAAACGTTTCAGTGAAACAGGACAAGGTGTCATGTTGACGCACGATACGATTTTCCGTACGAATAGTTCATCATCACCTACGTCCGAGTGGGAACGTCAATTTGTGAATATCAATCCTTCACTGAATATCTCAGGGCAAAAAATGTATACGAACATGGGATTTGGTGCTCCTGAAACAACCAATAAGGCAGTTAAGGTACAGGATGGGATTTTCACATCTTATCCGTATCGCCTCGATGATTCAATCAAAAATATCTCAAATACCCATAACCAATACTTCACTCTCGATTTGAACGATCCGGATGTGACGCCTTGGTACAACCTGTATTCTACTGGTGGAAATCGTGTATATGGAGATGCAAGCAATCATTACTACACGTATACAAAAAACAACTTCACCTACTCCGGTGCAGGGCACACGAACAAGTTCTCGGTAGAAGATGAGAAGAAAATCTTCATCAATACGATGTATCGCGCCTTTATCGGGGCGAATCATAAACCTTACAACGTGATTGAGTCCGTCAGTGATTCAAACCAGTCCTATACCTCTGCTGATTTAAAAGCCGGGACTGTTGAAGTGACTGCTGGACAAGACGTTAAATTAATGTGGCGACCGAGCGACTATGACTTCCAAGACTTGTTCCTCAACTCAACAATCACGTATAACGGGAAACAAGTCGCATTCGAAAACTTACGTAACTACGAAGTCAAAGAGTTTACGATTCCGGCAGCGGATGTTGTGGCAGACCGACCGATTGAAGTGAAAATCGAGACGTCCGATCAACGGAATGCGAAGGTGATCGATACGTTCACCATCAACGTCAAACGTGCGGAAAATGTTTCCGACTTGATTCAAGTGTCCCGTTCGATTGATCCGTCGACGATCAACTTATACGAAACGGGAACGATTCACTATCAAGTTCAATATCCGGAACGTTTCGACCGATTACCGAATCAATTGGGCGATAAGTTTCTACGAGTGGATTTAACGACCTTCACAGAAAAACTACCAAGCCAATTCGAAGTGGTGGCGATGCGTGATGCGAACGGAAACGAATACCCTGTCACGAACCCGAATGAAATCAAGTTACAGTTGAAACCAGACTTGTACTATGAACGAAACGGGAACACGAACATTTTCCTCCCGAACGATAGTGGAAATCGAACCGTGAAGTTTGAAGTAGTCATTCGAGCCATCGAGCCTTCTGCTTCACTCATCCAATTGAAAAAAGCGGATAACCAATTGACGACGTTGATTGAGTATTCGAAGAAGCAAGATCACATTTTAGATAAGCACAACGACTGGGATAAGGAACTAGAGGTTCAATCGTCATTCGCAGACTTGCTGATCAATATCGGGGCGCCGTACGCGTACGAAGCGAAAATTCCTGACGTCACCTTACAAATCGGGGCACAGCAGATTGTGAGTCCGACCATCACGGATGCGAAAGGCAACACCTTTACGAACCCGAAATGGAGTAGCTTGAAGTGGGAAATCGTTGATGCGAACGGTGTCGCGAGACTCGTCACCCAAGGAAACAATGCGATTGTGACCGGTTTGAAAACAGGAACAGCGAAACTACGATTGACAATCGATCCGGGCGATAAGAAACCCCTTGTCGTAGCAGAGTCGAAAGTCAATGTCATCAGTCCGCCTGAGCAACTTACTATCCCGTCGACAGAGCTAT
Organism: Exiguobacterium sp. s63; assembly: GCF_018617335.1. GTDB lineage: Bacteria > Bacillota > Bacilli > Exiguobacteriales > Exiguobacteriaceae > Exiguobacterium. The sequence continues at coordinate 226,317 of NZ_JACSKB010000002.1, forward strand.
ATGTCGGTCAAACGACTACCGTCACACCAAAAGTCATGCCTGAAACGGCTCAATACAAGTCGGTTCGCTATGTCGTCGAATCCGGGGATAGTGTGAAGTTTGAACAAGTTGGAAACAACTTGAACATCATTGGACTGAAACCTGGTACGACTCAGTTTAAGGCGACAGTGGATGTCGGTGACCTCTTCGGTGGCTTGAATATCGCTACTCCGAGCACCGTCTTTACCATCCAAGTCAAGGCACCATCCTTGAGCCAAACGCCGAACCAACTCGACCTTTGGGTATGGGATAGTTTGGACGAAGAAAAACGTGTGAACGAAGTCGCCTCGATTCAAGTGACCTCAACACCAACCGTATCCATACCGTTTGAACGAATCGGGTCCATCCCATCCGCTCTGACGGTGACACAGAGTGCGACAGGATATGAATTACGTGCCAACCATGGCTACGGAAATAATGGAGTCGTGACAGACATTCCGATTCAGACGACATTCGATGACAATGCGTTACGAAACATTCGTTCCAACACGTCGGTTGTCCGCGTCAACGAATACCCGAACCAATTGATGTCAAAAGACATGACAATCAATATCGGGGAAGGGACGGCACCACGACCACCGCTCCTTGAGTACTGGCCAACGACTTCGACTTGGCGTGACTATCGCATGGAGATTGTATCCGGCGAAGAATATGTTCAAGTGAGTGGATCAGGAAAAGAGTTGATTCCAGTGAAACCGGGTGTGGCGAAAGTGGAAGTCTACACGACGCTTCCGGCTGGAAAACCGTTTGAAGCCGTGAAGGACTCGTTTTATGTACGCATCATCCAAACGAATGCCTCAGGACAGGATGATGACCGTTATTAAGTGAATGGCAGAAAGTTGGCGAATGATGAATCGCAAGCGAATGATGATTGGCATCACCGGATTGATTCTCGTGATCGGATTGGGAGGGCTCCTGTACTGGAGTCAATCCCAACCCGAGCTCTCGCAGTTATCCGGTGACGATTTAGTAAAAGAAGTGAGTCAACGCTCTTCGGTGACAGAAGAAGAATTGACAGATTTACAGGAAAGGGAGGAATGGGAGGCCGTCCGACTTGTTCTAGAAGATCAAAAAGTTGTGCCGACAGCCGAGCAATTCGCCACAGCAGTGACGCTCGCACCTCTAGACGTGATTGAAGCATACTTCGAGCAAGGGATTGACTCATTTGAAGCAGTGGAAGGGATGCCCGTCATCACACCGTTGTTCAGTGCGAACGGTAGTCCGGATCAATGGAAACTAGCGATGCGTTACGTTGAAGATGAAAGACTACTTGGCATTGCGGTCGACTCGTTGAATTTCGAGGCGGTCAAAGAACTTCTCGGGCAAGGCTATACGATTCAAGATCCTGAATCGATTCTGTTGCAACCGGTCCGTCACAATCAGGTCGAGTTGACGCAACTGCTTCTTGATCACGGCGCGCAATGGACGAAGGAAATGGAACAAACGGCCAAAGACTACAACTCGGACCTCATTCTAAAGATGAGGAACTAAAAAAATCGGCTTCTTCTCAATCAGAGAGGAAGCCGATTTTTTGAATTCATTTCAATTGAACGGGATGACTGACGAAGAATTGCAGTTGATTCGTGACAGGGAGTGTTTCCAATTGATTGAACACGGAATCGTTATACGTCAGTTTCAATCGAGACTTTTCGGCATCGTGAGCTGGAACTTGACGGTCAAAGTTTTCAGCTGGGCTCAAGCCGTTGCCCCCAGTAAATTCCCCTCTGAAGACATTCACTTCGAGTGGTCCCTTACTGTAGAGCCCCCCATTGACTTCGAGGATAGAGCCGACCGCATACACATAGGTCGGTTCGTTCGAGTCACTATACATGAATGCCTGGAGCGTCGTCGGCGTATCGTCAAACTCGTTGATTCGGTTCAACAGGATCTTTCCTTTGGATAAGAGGATGAGCGAGTTCCCTTTGTCTGCATCAATCGGAAGGATATTCGCACGATCGATGAACGTATCGCCTAACGTGTAGACCGTTGAACTGAAGGATACGTTCCCTTTAATCGTCAAGTCGCCACGTACAATCAACGGTCGCGAGATCATCAGTTTATCGAGCGATTCAATGACGACATCTCCGTCAAACAGGAGTGGAGACGTTGATTCGGTAATCGACTCGGTGACGTACATAGCACGATCGGAAATGGTATCCGGTAACGTCAAGATGGTCGGGTCGGTGAGTGCGTTATAAGCATCCGCCCGAAGATAGGAGGTTGGGCGTTCGACAATGGAGGATCCGTCTTCCGATAGGACTCGCTCGAGCTCGAATACTTGATCGCTGGAAGGAATTAATCCTTCTTCAAAGATTTTTGAGTCGACATTGTTGGTGTAGGCGAGTGGTGTGTCAAGACGACGATTCAAGAACTCGATGATGGAATAGTCATATTGGAACGGCGAGAAGCTACTCGGAGACACCCCGACATCCGCTTTTTCACCAGCACGCTCTGTACCAACTGTAAAGTAATTTTCTTGCTGACAAGTGGTACACGTTGCAACTTCTGATAAATCGATTCGCCCATCGAGATGTAACCAACTGGAGTTCAAGTTCGCAATGGTTTTGGCTTGACCATCAAGCTGGAAGTTAGCTTCGCGTTTGAAAGCGAGAGGGCCACCTGAATAAATATTTCCCTGAATTGTCGGCATACCGTTCACATTCAATTGTTGATCGGACCCGAGGACGTAGTATAGGAAGGACGGGAGAGCCGTCAAGTACAAATCTTGCGTGTATTCAACGGTGAGCTCCGGTTGTTCCGGGTTCACTTGTCGGGACGCCGTGACGTTCACTTGGAGAATCGTCGTGAACGGTGCCGTTTGAATCGTGGTATCCAGCGGATCTTTCTTCAAGTCGATGGAGTAGCGGACCTCACTGTCTGTCGTCAAATCCGTAAATGGTTCGTCACTGACAAGTAGGGATTGTACTGCGGTTTGAAATGCTGCTTCTGACTCCATATGCGCCGGAACTTCTGTTTTGCCATGGAGGGGAAACTCAGTGCGAACTTGGTCAGCGATCAGACGAAGTGCACTTTTCGCATCTTCATTCAGTTGAGTATCTTCTGTTCGGATGACCGTCAGTTTATTCGTCGCCAAGTTGACTTGCATGGCCGCGAGTGACAGAACGGCGAGCGCCGCCATCGTCACGAGCACGAGTACGAGGACATATCCCTCTTCACGTTTTCGCATCAAGGTGCCTCCTTTCGTTAAAATGGAATGGAACTTTCAAATGTAGTGACAGAATCAGAGGCGTTTGTTTGAGCTAGATCCATCTCGATTTCAATCAAACCTCCTGTCATATAACCAGGACGTCTAGGGTCATACACGGGATCTTTGACTTCAATGGTCATTCGCTCGACCGTGATCTGTGGGTTCGACGGAATGAACGAATCGGATGAGAGAACTAACTCCGCCGGAACGTAACCCGCTTCTCGGTAAATCATGCCGGCATCCGAGATGGCAGGCGTGGACAACCGATAAAATTGAAACGTGCCGTCCACTTCCGTCACGGCATCGAATTCGGTACGGTTCACGTCAGAGAGCACGGAAGCAATTAAATAGTCGGCCTCGCTTCGAAGTTCACTCGTCTCATTCGTCATCTGGAATCCGAGTGTTCCTGTGATGAAGGCTGTAATGATGACGCCGCTTAAAATCGAAGCGACGACGACCGTGACGAGCAACTCGACGAGCGTGAACCCATCTTCTCGTTTCTTCATCTCAGTCAGTTGTCGGGACAGCCGTTTCAGGGAACGGTTCGCGCAATGTCGCATTCGATATGACTCCTTTCAAGGTGACGGGGGTTTGCAAACGGTCGGTCGTCACCGAGATTTCAACTTCAATGGTATGCCCAGGTAAGGTGGACAGCGATTGAATGGTTGCGATATACATGTCCCCATGAATTCGGGTATCTTCGCAAAAGTCGCATGTCGGGCTGATTCCGTCCCGATTTAACAATTGCCGTAATTCCAGCGGTTTTTCGACGGAGGCGGCTCGTCGATTTAATGTATGTAGCGTGTTTTGTGCCACTTGGTTTGCAATCGTCTGATTGAGACTGTCGTGGGTCGTCTTCAAGCTCTGACTGAAAATGGTAAGTAGAGAAAATGAGACAATGGAAAGAACAACGATCGAGACGAGTACTTCAACGAGCGTGAACCCTTTTTCAGAATGCGACAAGACATTGACCTCCTATTCAAAAAAAGTAAAACAATCGGTAAATAACGTATGAAATACTGAATTAAATGTTATTTTTTGTACAATACATATTATACTAAAGTTACACACTAAACGGATACATAGAATAGAAGTCGGATTATACACGGGGGGAATTTTACATGAAGCGGTATGGGATGCATCTTTTCATTTTGATTGGACTCGTCGTACTCGTGACATTACCGACAATCGGTCTCGTCAATTATTTAGACGCGTCCGCTGAGTCGAGTGCTACATATACAGATACGACGGTCGCAGGTATCGACGTGTCAGGGATGACGAAGGAAGAAGCGAACGTTCGTCTTGACAATGCGATTAAAGATTTTAATACAATCCCCTTTACAATCAATTTGATGGATGGAACGGTCATGGAAATCGGCAAAGAGGTCGTGACGTTCGATGTCTCGAATACGCTTGAGTCGATCAAGGATGCGGGCGCATATCCTCTTCTGACAACGATAGACGAGTCGAAAGTCGAGCCTTATCTTGAAGGGCAGCCTGTGACGTTGACGATGATTGCACCCGCGTTGATGGATGCGGCGTCAAACCTTGAATCGAACGTGACGCTAGAGCAAGTCGCGGCGGAAAGCGAGGTCGTCGCTTCATTCACCGTTAGCCCGACACCGGCCATGCAATTAGCACTTGATCGAATGAACGGTTTTGAGATGGCTGCGGGCGACATCTTCAGTCTTAAAGCGTTCGGGGAAGACTACGAGGCGCTCACGACGCTCGGTTCTTCGTTCTATCGCCTGTTTGCGGCGACACCGTTTGCTATTCTCGAACGGGTGCCACATGAGACGCTCCCACCCGGTGTGGAGTTAGGATATGACACAAAAATCGATGAGCGGTCGAATTTTGCTGTTCAAAACCGTGAGGATTCCTCTTATGCGATTCTCGTCTTGAATGAAGGGGATTCAGTGACCGTTCAGTTACTCGGGCAACCGTTTGAAGCCGCTTTTGAAGCAAGAGTGGAAGAAGTGAAAACGGTGCCTCATCAAAAAGTCGTCCGATTCTCCTCATCGCTCCCATCTGGCAGCTCATCGGTCACGCAATCCGGTCAAGATGGACAGTCAGGTAAGCTGTATCGTGTCACGGTGACGGAAAATGGTGAAACGTTAGAGTTGCTTGGATTTGACTTTTATGAACCGACACCAGAGATTGTGACGAAGAGTTCCGTGCCGCTTCCGCCGCCGGACCCGGTCGAACCGATCATTCCGACATTCCCGGATGAGGATGTGGAAGAGGAACCGTCAACCAATGACTCGAACGATAGTCCGTTCGAATCCGAACCACCGGTATTAGAAGAAGTCCCTACAGAGGAGGAGGCTGTCGGATGATTGGCTATTTGATTTTACTAGGCTTTTGGGTGCTCGCCACACTGACATTGTTTGCCTTGTCCGTTCCGATGATGCAAAAACGAGAAACAAAAATCATCATCAGTCTTTGGACGGCACTCTTATCTGGCGCCATCTACGTGATGGTAGAGGAATCGCTCGTACAAACGTGGTGGGCTTGGCTTGTTCTCGTTGTATTGTTGATTGGAGGGGTAGTTGCGAGCGTCTTCGTCGAAGAACGTGTTGACAAGGACAAGCAAATGGAGGCTCCTCAAAGGATGGTGAAGTAACGTGAGACGTACGAAAAGACGATTAGGTGAGATGCTCATTGAAGCGAGACTCATTACGAACGAACAACTTGATGAAGCGCTTGAACAAAAACGTCCGGGCGAGAAACTCGGAGACGCGTTAATTCGCCTGAACCATATTACCGAAACACAATTGATTCAAATGATTCATGAACAGTTGCATGTGCCGATCATCGAGTTGTACTCCTATGATATCAATGTGACGGTCACGAAACTCGTTCCGAAAGCGTTGGCGCAAAAACATGACATCATGCCGTTTGAGTTGAACGGCAATACGTTACATGTGGCGACAGCCGACCCACTCGATTTGATTGCCATCGATGACGTCCGTCTGCAGACGGGAATGAACATCGAAATCGGGATTGCGACAAGGGAGCAGATTCGAAAGACGATCAGTCGATATTATGAGATGGATCACTCGCTCATCGAAATTTTAAAAGAGGATGCCCCGGAGATCGAGCGGCAGGAATCTGTCAGTCGAGACGATGCACCGATTATTCGACTCGTGAACCAGCTGTTCTTAAGTGCCATCGACCAACGCGCTTCGGATATTCACTTCGATCCGCATGAGAAACACCTACACGTCCGCTTTCGGATTGATGGTGATTTGCGCACAGAAACCGTTTACCCGAAGAAGATTCAAAGTGTGATGCTGACGCGTCTCAAAGTCATGAGTAACCTCGACATCACCGAGAGCCGGTTGCCACAGGATGGACGAATCAAATATACACTACGCAATCGAGCTTATGATTTTCGGGTATCGACGCTTCCGACGATGTATGGAGAGAAAATCGTTATTCGGGTCCTCGATTCATCGCAGGGGCTGACCGATTTGACGAAACTCGGATTCGGTGAACGAAACGAGCAGGCGTATCGGGAGATGTTGAAACGCCCGAATGGGATTATCCTGATCACCGGTCCGACCGGTTCAGGGAAGTCTTCGACACTATACGCTTCATTGAAGGAGCTAAGTGATGAGACGAAAAATATCATCACGGTGGAAGACCCGGTCGAGTATCAACTTGACGGCATCAACCAAGTTCAGGTCAACTCGAAAGTCGGCTTGACGTTCGCATCAGGACTCCGCTCAATCTTACGACAAGACCCGAACATCGTTATGGTCGGAGAAATCCGGGACACGGAGACGGCTGAGATTGCCATTCGTGCCTCACTCACGGGTCATCTTGTCTTGTCAACGCTACATACGAATTCAGCCATCAGCTCTATCACGCGTCTCGTCGACATGGGTGTCGAACCATTCCTCGTCGCCGCCTCGACGACTGGACTCGTCGCTCAACGTCTCGTTCGTCGCGTCTGTCGTGACTGTGGACAAGTCGAACCGGTTTCGAAGAGTGAACGTAGCCTATTTGAGGCGGAAGGTGTTCACATCGACCGGATTGTGCGTGGGAAAGGTTGCACTTCTTGTAATGCTACAGGGTATCGCGGACGTCTTGCTATTCATGAGGTCATTCCGATTGATGAAGGGTTACGTCGGATGATTATGAATCAGGCGACCGAGTCTGAAATGGTCGAGTATGCCAAGTCACAAGGGGCGACGTTCCTCCTTTCGGACGGATTAGAAAAAGTCGCCGCCGGTCTGACAACGACAGAAGAAATATTACGAACGGTCATTACGGAGAATGCTTATGATTAATGAATCGATTGAAGTCATTTTGACGAATGCAGTCGAGAAACGTGCCTCAGATATTCATTTGACGGCAGGTTCTCCACCGATTATACGAGTAGATGGAAGCCTCATCACGATGGGCGAGGAGAAGGTATTGCCTCACCATCTCGAGGGATTTTTAAAAGAAATCATGACCGAAGACATGCGCGAACGTCTTGAGCATGATCGGGATCTCGATTTCTCGTTCGGTGTCCCACGCGTTTCCCGTTTTCGGGTCAACGCCTACTATCAACGAGGTACGATTGCCATCGCATTCCGTTCCATTTCCGGGGAAATCCCGACATTGAACGAGCTCAATCTCCCGACGGTGTTGAAGCGATTGATTGAGAAGCCGCATGGTCTCATCTTGGTCACGGGGCCAACGGGGTCAGGAAAATCGACGACGCTTGCCGCGATGATTCATGAGATTAACCGCACGCAACGAAAGCGGATCATCACGTTAGAAGATCCGATTGAGTATTTGCATTCCCATGATCAAAGTATCGTCGACCAACGAGAAATTGGCTCGGATGTCATGAAGTTCGTAAGTGGTCTACGGGCTGCGTTACGACAGGATCCTGACGTCATTTTGCTTGGGGAGATGCGTGACTTAGAGACCATTTCGACGGCGATGACAGCGGCAGAGACGGGGCATCTCGTCATGGCGACACTCCATACGTCGAGTGCGATGTCGACGGTGAGCCGGATTATCGATGCGTTCCCGGCCGAGCAACAAGACCAAATTCGGACGCAACTCGCCAACGTCCTACTTGGCGTTGTGAGTCAACGACTATTTCCGAGGATTGATGTGCCGAAAGGGCGCGTCGCCGCCATGGAAATTATGTTAGGCAATCCGGCTGTCGCCAACTTGATTCGGAACGAGAAAGAGTTCCAGTTGCCGACCGTCATTCAAACAAGTCGCCAGCATGGCATGCAGTCGATGGATTCGGCGATTGAACAACTCGTTCGGCAGGGAATTATCAATCCGAACGCCGTCCCGACAGAAGAAATGAGGTGATGAGTGATGGCAATCTTTCAGTATGAAGGAAAGCTCCTGAATGGTAAACGTAAGAAAGGACGCATCACAGCCGTCTCACTTCGGGAGGCGAAAGATAAACTGCGTCAAGAATCGATTCTTGTGACAGACTTGTCTGAACTCGAATCGACTGGACTGAATAAAGAAGTCAACTTGTTACCGGAACGGGTCAAAATCGAACATTTGATCATGTACACCCGACAGTTCGCGACGCTCATCCGTGCCGGCGTCCCAATCGTTCGAGCGACTTCAATCTTACGTGTGCAAACCGAATCAAAAGTATTGAAGAAAGCATTAAGTCAGGTCGAAGATGATTTGAAAGAAGGAATTGCCTACTCCGAGGCAATCAAGAAACATCCGCGTGTGTTTTCGAACTTCTTCAGTTCGATGGCGCTTGCAGGTGAAACGAGTGGGAACTTGGAGGAGGCGCTCGACCAAATCGGGCTTCAACTCCAAAAGCAATATGATGTGAAGCGGAAAGTCATCTCTGCCCTCACGTATCCGTTGGTCGTCTCCATCGTTGCCGTCGGTGTGGTCGCCTTTTTGATGGTGAACGTCGTCCCGACGTTTGCGAGCATATTCGGTCAACTAGGGGGGGAGCTTCCACTGATCACGCGGATGGTCGTCGCAGTCTCCGATTTCATTGCAGCTTTTTGGTGGTTGTTACTCGGACTCGCGATTCTCGGAGTTCTCACCTTCATCTGGATGTTGAAGCGTGACCGGGAACGGTTCGTCATCGATGGTTTGCTACTAAAAATGCCGATTTTCGGAACGATTGTGATGAAGTCTCAGATTGCATTGTTAACTCGAAGTTTAGCGGTCCTTCTGCAGGCGGCCGTCCCAATTTTGACGGCGATTGAGATTACGGAAAGAATCGTATCGAACCGCGTCATCCGAAAAGGATTGACCGAAGCGCGTGAAATGATGGCGCAGGGGGTACCCCTCCACGAGCCACTCATGCGGAACTCAAACTTCCCGGCGCTCATGACGCAAATGATTGCCGTCGGGGAAGAGAGTGGAGATTTGGACTCGATGTTGAATGAAGTCGCTGAGTTTTATGAAACGGAAGTCGAGACAACAACCGACCGATTGAAGTCGATTATTGAGCCACTTCTTATCGTCGTATTGGCGAGTGTCGTCGGTGTCATCGTCATCTCGATTGTCGTTCCGATGTTCCAAATATATGGTGACATTCAAAATCAGTAGGAGGAATATGCAAGGTTTTGAAAATATACCTTTTCAATACTATATTTTGAAGGTATAGTAAAATTGTTCTACTTCTATATTGGGTCTAAAGTAATTTATCTAGTTTACACACAGCACATTACGCAAAAGGGGAGAATGGATTATGGTAGAAAAGTTGAAAATGATTTGGCAAGATGCCAAACAGTTAAAAGATGAGCGTGGACTCACACTCGTCGAGTTACTCGTCGTCGTTGTTATTTTAGGGATTATCGCAGCCATCGCAGTCGTTGCGATTGGTGGAATCATCGAGAACTCGAAGAAAGATGCAATGGTAGCCGATGCAAAACAGATGGTCAGTGCGGCGAAGTTACATACTGCATCTAACCCTGAAGCTTCAGAATTAACATTTATCACGCCAGCAGCTGGAACGACACCAGCATCAAAAGGTAAAGGATACGATTATATTTCAGATCTTAAAGATCCATTCGGTGATAGTGATTATACAGCTGCTAAAGTCACGATTTCTGAAGCTGCTGGAAAAATGAGTTATGCAGTAACTCTTAAAGGCAGTGCTGGAACTGAGTATTATTTCGAAGACACTCCTGAAAAAATGATTACTAAAGATACATTGGAATCTACTACTAAAAAGTAAACGAATCCGGCTGGCGCTGGGCACTCGCTCAGCCTAGCCGGTTTTCTGTTTTTGGCATATACTGACAAAAGGAGGATCCTTCCTTGATTGAATTGATTGGATTCTTATATAGCATCGTCCTCGGGGCGGTCATCACGTCGTTCACCAACGTCGTCGGGCTCCGCGTGCCACGTCAACAATCCATCGTGACACCACGCTCACACTGTCCGTCTTGCGGTCACGAATTGTCACCGTGGGAACTCATCCCGATTTTCGGCTATCTCGCCTTAAGAGGCAGATGTCACGGATGTGGCGAGCGGATCGCGCCGACGTATCCAATCTTTGAATTACTTGGAGCCATTGGATATGGCTACAGCTTTTCACTTTACGGATTCAGTGTGACGACGCTACTCGCGTTCGCTTTCTTGTCGACCTTACTCGCTTTGGCGATGTCTGATTTATCGACGATGCTCGTGCCGAATGTCATCTTGAAATTCACGGCACCGGTATTACTTCTCCTCACCTATCTCACAGGAGCATCTTGGTGGAACCCGCTTGTAGGGGCGTTGCTCGGATTTTCGCTCCTCGCGACCGTCTTTTTCGTGTCAAAAGGGGGACTTGGGGCAGGAGACGTCAAATTGTTTACTATGATTGGTCTTGTGCTCGGTCCGCGTGACGTGCTCGTCGCCTTGTTTTTATCGAGCTTGATTGGGGCGATCGTCGGGATCGGGTTGATGATGACAAAGAAAATCGGACGAAAGCAACCGATACCGTTCGTCCCGTCGATTGCGCTAGGGACGATGTTGACGTTTTGGTTTAGTGAAAGCTTTTTTGATTGGTATTTTGAGTTGATGTAGGGGGAAACGATCATGAGTCGTGGGATAGAGAAAGGGACGGTCACGTATTTTTCGTTTGATGCGCTCAGCATCCACGGGGCCGTCATCAAACAAGGGGTGTTCAAGCGAAGCGCCTCGGTTCAATTAGCAAAAGATGCATATGGAGAAGGAAAGATTCTCGATGAGACGTCATTTACGCTCGCGTTTGATGAACTCTGTCGCAAGTTGAAAGTTCGTCGTGGGATGACATGTGCGGTCGCATTGGACGAGACCGAAGTGTTGTCACGAAAAGTCGAGATTCCATCTTCGATTCCGAAGGATGAGATTCGCGGCTATCTCTTCATGGAAATCGGGAGCTCCATTATCTTGCCGTTCGATGACGTGTCGTTCGACTATGAAGTGTTAGGAGAAGACGGGGTCAAAACGGACGTCATGTTGCATGCCGTTTCGATTGAATTGACGAAGTCACTTCGTACTTATATGAAAAAACGTGGTCTCGCCTTGAAGAAGATCACGCCACGTTCTGTCGCGGTCGCCAATGGGGTCATGCGATTATCAGACATCGACCCGCTTCAGTCGACGCTCCTCTGGCATATCACGCCGTTCTCGCATCAATTGCTTGTGTTAGAAGAAGGGCAAATCCGTTTCATTCGTTCCATCGAAGTGGACCTCCCATATCAAGTTAGAACAGAGGATGGGGTCGTCACCTATACATATGATGGGACAGACGCGATGAAGGCCAATCAGTTAGATGACTGGTTGAACGAACTCGCCCGGTTCCTTGACTTCTATCGCTATTCACTGCGTACGGATGGTCGAGCCATCGATGAGTTATACGTTTCGGGTACTGTCCCGGAGGTGGATGATCTCGTCCGTATGATTGAGTCCGAATCGATTGTTTCTGTGACACGAGTCGAACAACCCCTCGCCATCGCTCACGGAACACCGCTATCGCATCAAATGTTGCCACTTCTCGGGATGGCGATGCTTCAACGCGATCGGGACACGAACTTCATCAACTCGACAGACGTGACGCTCCGTTGGCCAATCGTGACAGGTCTCGTCGCCCTTCTTCTCGGAGGTGGGGCGGCCGGATATTTGTACTATGAGGTCGGTCAACTTGAAGCAGAACAGTCCCAAATTGAAGAAGAGTTACAGCTCGTACAAATTTATCAAACGGAACAAGTGAATTCGAAAGCGCAACAAGTGCTCTCGCTCGACCAAACCGTGACGGCATTGACGGATATGGAAAAAGACGCGGTACCGGCATTGCGCGCATTGACTGAACAATTGCCGCCGACAGGTTACGTTTTGACGTATAACTATGCGGACGGCTCCATCATGAGCGTCCGGACCCAGTTCGAGACGTTAGAAGATTTGAACGCCTTCCAACGCTCGCTCATGACCGACGAACGGTTCCTTGACGTCAAACTTCTCGGTGTGACGACGGAGTTGAAAGCGGATGTGGATTCAGAAGAAGAGAACTCGTTTGAAGAGGACCCACTTCCACGATACATCGGCGAGTTCACATTCATGTTCCAGGACGTCGAAGATGAAGTAACAGAAGAAGAGCAAGCTGATGCGGAGGTGGTGAGTCAATGAAACGTTCGACAATTTATGCGTTATTTGCAATTTGCCTCCTTGCCGCAATCATTGCTCCGGCATACTTTGGATATACGTATTACGTCAAACAAGGAGAAGTCAAAGCGCTTGAGCGTGACCTCTCACTTGAACAGACAAAATTAGAATTATTACGTCAGGAAGGGAAAGCTGTTGATGTAGCGGACTCTCAGACGCTTCAGACACGCGTTCCGACAGCGCCTGCCCTCGACACGGTCGTCGAGGCGTTGTCACAGGCAAGTCTTCTTGCGGGTGTCAATGTGACAAGCATCGCATTTGCAGATGGTGTGTTGGCCGAGTCAGAAGTTCCGGAAACGGTGGAGCCGTTCAATCCGGCTGATGTGAGCGCAACGAATGAACCGGCTGAACCGACGGATGTCGCACCCGTCAATGCCTCGACGGTTCGTTCGACGGTCAATCTTCAAGCAGAGACGTATGAAGCGCTCGTCTCGTTCTTGGAGTCGATCGAATCGATGAACCGGATTCACGTATTGCGGACAGTTCAATTCACGGGACCTGCTGAGACGGGACCAAATACGGTCGAAGAAGTGCAGTCGCTCGAGTTTACAGTCGAGCTTGATGCCTTCTATCGTCCGGATCTCGACCAACTCGTCCCGGACCGTTACATTCCGGAACCGGCCTTCGAGCAAAAGGATATCCCGGTATACGACTATACGACACCATGAGTCGGCACGTCCCTTCGCAATTGAAGGGACGTGTTTTTCGTCTCAGGTGATTGTGTTCATGAGGCACGTTGCCTACAATCAACAGTGAAGACTGAAACGGGAAGGAACGCCGTTTTGGAAGAAGAGAAGGAGTCGATACAATGAATTCAACACAGAAGCGTGTCATTCTCGCCTCGATGTCACCACGACGTACCGAGCTATTGACGAAAGCTGGAATCAAGCATGAGGTCATCCCATCGACCGTGACGGAAGGGACGGACGGTCGGGAGACACCGAGTGATTATGTCGCTCGTCTGGCCAGGGAGAAAGCGATGGATGTGGCAAGGCAACACCGTGATGCCATCGTCATCGGCGCTGACACGGTCGTCGTCTTGAATGGGGTCATATTAGAGAAACCGACAGACCGTGAGGATGCGAAACGGATGCTTGAACGGTTATCCGGTTCGACCCATGAAGTGCTGACGGGTGTGAGTATCATCGGTACGACCCAAGATTTGTTCGTCACGACGACGCATGTGACGTTCACTGAGATTCCTGAAACCTGGCTAGCGGATTATCTGGATTCCACAGAGCCCTACGATAAGGCGGGTGCGTATGGGATTCAAGGGTCGGGTGGTCTCTTCGTCGAAGGAATCGAAGGGGATTTTTATAATGTCGTCGGATTACCGATCCATCCGCTCGTCAAGACACTCGACCGGCATGGGGTGACGCCTCGCTTCCTGTGAACTTGAAAGTAGGTGAAGGAATGACCATGGTTCTTGACCGTAGTGTAGAGACCGCCATCGCCAGATTGCTTCAAATCGGAGGACGGGGACCTGACCCGATGAAGACGGCCCGTCGTATCTCGGACGTCTACCCGACGTTACGGGCGCTGTCGCAAGCGTCCGTCAGTGATTTATGCAAAATCGAAGGGATGACGAAGAAGAAGGCAGAGCAACTTCTCGCCGCATTCACGATCGGGATTCGGTACGTTGAGGAACCGAAAGTAAGTATGCCGACGATTCGTTCGCCGCAAGACGCCTATGAGTTGTTGCGGGATGAATTGAGACTGTTGAATCAGGAGCATTTCGTCTGTTCTAAGTAGACATAAATACTAAAAAAATCTCACCATTTTGACATCGTATACTTTCTTTCCAGTCGGGCTAGCACCTTCAATAAGCTCAATGGATTCGATGAATTGTTGGACAAACGCTTGCTTCTCCTCATTCGTGAGGTATTCGTAGTTTTGATTAAACTCATTAGAGAGTTGTTTAATATACTCAGGGTTCATATTTCCGAAAGTCGTTTCTTCCTGAGAAGCATTTAATTGACGTTCTAAGTCCGAGTAGCGTTTTCTAGTGTCATCCATTCGATTTTTGAATTCGGTGTCAGAGATTAAGTCTGAGGCCCATGCACGTTGATATTTCTCACGTTCTCTCTCAATCCGGCGCATCTCGTTTTCTATTTGCTGAAGATTCTCTTTTTCAGCTTTAATTTCATCGTGATCACTATCACTGAATACAAGGGTGTTCATGTGGTGTATGAGTTGAAGCGTGAGCTTATATTCAGAAATACTCACAGGGGTCCGACCATCCAGAGCACAGGATTGGCAGCGATAACGGTTCGCTTTTTGTTCTAAGCCATTTTTATTTTTCCATCGTGAACACTCTGAACTCAGTCTGTTTCCGCAAGATGGACAAATAATTTTAGTTTGATAAATAAAATTATAGTTTGTCTCACGCTTCTTTTGGATCTTTCGTGATTGAATGATATTTTGAAGCTGTATGAACTCGTCTTTCGTCATGATTCCTTCATGGGTGCCCTCATAGATTTCATCATTCCATTGCATGGCACCGTAGAGCACCGGATTATGCAAGAGATCTAGTAATGAAGCGATATGCCATTTATAGCCTCTGCGTGGCTTATAAGAGGTGTTCTGCATGTACATGGATAACTGACGGAAACTGTAACCTTCTTTAACCTTACGTACCATTAGTTTTACGGCCTCAATCTCGTCTGGATTTACTTCTAGGCGTTTTTGATCGTTTTTCCTAAATCCATAAGGGGCAGGTGCGGACCATTCACCTTGTCGCGCTTTTTCAATCTGGCCGAGTCGTACGCGTTCTCCTAAGTTTGCTGATTCCCATTCCGCAATGGCTGCTACGATTGTGATGAACATACGGCCCATAGCTGTCGATGTGTCATAAACTTCTGTTGCTGATCGGAACTGACAATTGTGTTTTTCAAGAAAGTCTAGGATGTCGTGCAAGTCTCTTACACTTCGAGTAAGTCGGTCCAGTCGATAAACCAATAGCACATCTATTAATCCATCTTCGATATCTTTCATCATTTTCTTTAATGCTGGTCTCTCAGTAGATCGTCCAGAGATACCTTCGTCTACATAAAACTTAATTGTCTCCCAGCTCTGAGCGACACAAAATGCTTTTAGTCTCTCGCGTTGGCCAGAGATTGAGTAGCCTTCAATTGCTTGTTCTTCGGTAGAAACTCTTATGTAAAGTCCTACTCGCTTTTGAATCATATAGATCGCCTCCTGATTTAAGTATATTCAAATAAAAGATAAGAACAATAGTTCTTGCCGATAGTAAAAATCACAAATTTTTATTTGTTAATATACCTAAGCCTTGTAATGGGATAAAATAACATGAAGGAGCTAAAACGAAGTAATTTTTAATGGATGATTGGTAGAAAAAAGGAGTGTGTAATTTAGATATGGGATACTTTTCGTTACCAGATGAATATTTGTTAAACATTGATTATATTTTGAAAAGAGCCGATAACTCATGGATGAAAATTTTACAATCTGAATTTAACATCAGCAAAAAAAGAAAGTCAGAGGAATCTAGAAAGGAAATTCTTCATGGGGTAATGTTTGGTGCTATTCCATTCGATTTTTTTATAGAATGGTTATGCCATGTGGAGCTAGAAGGAAATAATTCAGTTTTTATTTATGAAGCTGAAGAGAATGATTTTTTGAGTAACATTACTATCGATGAATTATACGAGGCTAATCAACAGAATGTAGTACCTATTTATGAGTTAAATCCAAATACATTGAATGAAATAACTTTAGTGAACGTAAAGAAAATTTCAAGTACAGAGCAATTATTACTTTCGTTTGCTGCACCAGCAATAATTCATAATAAAAAGAACCAAAATTCTTTAGAATTTAAAAAACATATATATCTTGCATATATAGTTGTAGACTTTGATATGAAGACAGTCAATCTGTACTTGCATCCTACATCAGGTCTTTATTCGATATGTACAATTCCTAAAAAGAGAGAATTAGACGAATTGGCATGGCTTTTTATGAAATATTTTACTGATAACATTTTAAAGTTTACATATAAAAATCCTGAGTGGTTACACGAAGCTCTTTCTCAAATTTCTTCAGAATATTTTGCTCATAACAACCCTTTAATTGATTTAAAGGTAAATAGTTTTCTAGATAATTGTATGGATGAAATAATTGAAACAGTTTCATTTTTTGATGCTGATGTTAAAAAAGAAGATTCTTTATTAAGGATTAAATCGGGTATAAAGAATATATATGAGAGTGAATTAGTCGACATTCATAATCGTATTGAGACAAATATTAAGTTTCATGTATTCCTTCAACAATCAGATAGAGGAGCGACGCAATATAAGGCAAATTCTAGAGGGAAAACATTTAGTTATGCTGAATCAAAAGATATTATTCAAAAGATGTCCGAACATGCTGAACTTTTTAACATTGGAATTGTACATTTTGTTGAAGATAAACAGTTTCCTTATATCGTAAAGAAATCAGAAAAATATTTTTCGCTTAAAAAATATACAACTTCAGGTACTGAAAAGGAGGTAATAGATGATGTTTTACGAAAGCTTAATGAATATAAACATGAAATTGAATCTATCTATTCCTACGGAGAATCTGATGATTTTGAGCGACGAATTGACGATGCTAAGGCATGAAACTACGGTTTCTCCAAGATACCTTTCTCGTGTTACACGTATACGTTACAACGATTTGATTGATTTCCTTTACGCATTATCTGAAGAACTATTTATAGAAATTAGGTATATAGTTTATTGTACAAATGAAGATCCTGATTTAATTCATACTTTTGAATTCAAAAGTATGAAAAAGGTAAGAGACTTTATTAGTTCTCAAAAGTTCTTATGTTCTTATTGTAATGCACATTTAGATACACAAGACATAAGAGCAATTTTCGTAAAGGTAGATAAAATAGAACCTAATCAAACTTCTTTAAGGTATAAAGTATGAGGTATGATTCAGTTTCTGCTAAAGAAATCATAGCCAGAAAAAAAGATAATGAATTTTGGACTCCGATAACAGAAGAAGAACATGATTATTATCAAGAACTAATTGATGAGGTCAGAATAACCTTAGAAAAGGGTAGTAAAAAGCAAAAAGGTGATGCTTTGGAGAATTTAATGACATACGTCTATAACAGATTTCAAATAGCGTTTGTTGAAGAAAATTTGAGGAAAGGTGATAATCAAATCGATCACGTAATCCGATTTATTGATGGGATATCACCAGATTTTGTTTCTGAATGTATAGGAACTCGTATGATAGGAGAGTCAAAAAATCATAAAAAAGCTGTTAGTGTAAGAGAAGTTGCAGACTTAGTTGAACTACTACGGTCTAAAAAGGCAAAAATGGGTCTTTTTACTGCGTCAAAGACTTTTAGCAGGGGGAGAAATAAAAATCCTTGGGTGCATGCAGAAGGTAAAAGGCGGAAGTTAGCAATTGCATACAACAATGAGCGGATTATTCTAGGATTTACAATTGATGAATTAGAATCATTGAAAGAAAATAATTTTTACTCAATGTTAAAGAAAAAGTATTATTCATTGGTAGATGAGATAGATGACGATGTTACGGATTATCATACTGATGATTTAACAGAACCATATCCTGTGAGGTTATTTCACTCATTAATTCAACTTAAAGAAAATAAGATTATTGATGAACATGCATTTGAAATAGCATTAGATAATTTAAAAAATCGATATGGTGATTTGCAGTTTGATAATGATAAAATCATTTCTTTGGAATGACCAATAATTATATACTGAATGGTTTGTTCAGTGATTTCAAAATCCGTGTATACTAGAAACATTTTAGTTTGTATTAAAGGGGAAAAGAAAATGAGTAGACCGCAAATCATAAAAGAAGCATTGGAAAAGAAATATGGAGTTTCTAAATTCGAAGTCATGCATGGTATGTTTTCAACTTTGCCAATTATAGAAATGAAAAATGACGAAAAAGAAGTTAGTTATATTGTACCTCAAGCAAAAACGATTCAGCATGCTAATAAAAATTTTAAACTGACTTTTTCTGTAGGTGTAACCGGAGAACTTTTGAAATCAGCAGATGATATCAAGTTCAGCCTGTCTACCTCAAACGCTAAAGATCCTACATTAAGACGTATTTTTGCTTCTTCAATCCCTGAAGAAAATATTTCTAAAATTGGTAGAGGATTTGAGATGATGGCAGAAATAGCCGATTTAAATTTCGAAGAAAATACTAAACTTACATTGAGAGTAGAAGCTATTTTCAACGACGAAGAACTAATTAATATGGTTAATGAAAAACTAAATAAAAATGAAAAACCTATTGAAAAAAGTCTAATATTTAGCACAATCGCAGCTAGGATGTTAGTGATTGTGGAGGAAGATTAAATGGGTGTGAAGAAAAACAATCTTTATTACATTGGAAATTGGCAAAGTGAAGCGGGTTATTTGGATAATCAAGAACAAGTAATTGAAGTGAAAGAAAGTGAAGAACTCTTTTCTGGTGAGTCAGAATTTGCTTCAGTAACAACAAATGGTACAATAAATTTACATAGTCTTTTATTAAATTCTCGGTGGTTTAATTCGACCACGGAAATTGAACAGGATAAGCCAAATGAAATCTATCATCCTTTTAGAGAAGGAAGTGATCAAAACATGGTAGATAAGCGTATAGATCGATTAGAATACGAATTTGACAAGCATAAAGAAGTAACAGATTTAAAATTAAAAGGCATTGAAGAACGACTCGAATCTAAAATTGATATTTCGATAAACCAGGTATTAGGCGCCATTAAAGACATGGAATCTCAAATTAATAATAAATTGCATGAATCTCAAGCATCAACTATGAATAAACTCAATGAAATTAAAGATAAATCTTTGACCGAGAATGACGTAAAAGTCGTTATATCTGAAGAAATTCGAAATGCTTCTAGCTTAAAGCATACAAAATGGGCAGTTTACATTGCGATTGTTGTTCCAATTGTAATTCTGTTCGCAGAGCGTTTTATTAATTGAAAATACAGGTGAACAAGTTTTTTTCAAAGAGCTATCTCAATATGAACTGAATCAAAATTGGAACAGTTGAATAGTACGGTAAGACGATCTTTAGTACCTGAGTCCGAGTCTCCATCGGGCTCAGGTTTTTATATAGGAACGTTTACTGCTTATAATGTGTTAATCATTTAAAAAAGTAAAAAATGATACGTTGCGAGGAGGAGTATAGTTGTCAAAAAAATATAAGATTAATCTTGTAGGATGGATATTTTTTATACTCCTGACTCTCAGTAAAGAATTTTATCCTGAACAGTCTTCAATAATAACAACGGGACTTGGCGGTCTAATTTGCATGATTATTGGTTTGTCTTTAGTTTTTTATGGAATTAATGATAAACACAAAGATCGTAAAGTCGACAGTTGAATTAATCTTCTCAACGAAAAAACCACCTGCTCTAGGTGGTTTTTGTTTGCACTAATAGCAATAAATAAATATCCGTTAAGGAAAAACTATAGTGATGTAGATTAAACCTTGTAAAAATAATTCCTAAGTTGAAAATAATAGTAAATTGGAATATTATTTAAACATAAGTTACCTTTTTGTTGGTAATTAAAACAGTAGTACAGGAGGAAATGAAATGAAGAAGTTAATCGGGATTTTTTGTGCTATGATGCTGGTGACGGGATCATTAATTCCGTTTCAAAAAGCATCTGCAGAATCTGATTTAGAAGGAACACTGAAGGAAACAGTTCAAGTTGTACTATATTCGGACGAGACGAAAGTAATCATGTCTGAAGTTCCGAAAGAACACGTAGTGGAGTATCAGGCTAAACTTGAAGACCCTGCATTTAGAAATTCAGAAATTAAAAAAAGTGTGGGATCAGAAGAGGATCTAACTGCTCCTACAAAATTAGCTGCCTCTTTATCAAGGTCTAGCATTTCCCCAATGGCCGTGGTTCAACCACCTGATGGTGGTACTACTAAGGGCTATGTTAGATATATGACTAGAAACGATATCATTAAAATCATTAATAAATTTGATAATTCAAGAGATTGGCCAAGAGTACTTTCTAACCCAGGGACTGATTATCTAATTGCTAAGAGTCCTAGTGTTCTTGCTGCTATTAAAGTTATTCAAAGAATACCGAACTTTATAACGCTGGGGGCTACAGCCACTCTATGGTCAGCTGGTGACTTAGCTAATCGCCAAACTGCATGGTGGAAAGATTCGGCTATTCTGATTCTTAAAAAATCAATTACTGGAGTTAAATTGACAGTTAAGCCAAATACGAAATCAAATTATCCTGCTGCATATATTACATTAGTGAGATACTAACAATAACTTTCGTTCAAGTATAGAAGGGGGACTCCCATTGTCTAAAAAATTAAAGATAAACGTTATAGGATGGTTGTTTTTAATCTTCTTAACAATTAGTAAAATGTTCTTTGATGATCAGCTTTCAATTATTACAACAGGACTTGGAGGATTGATTTGCGTGATTATTAGTGTGTCAATGGTTCTTTATGGTACTGGAAAAAAAACTAATCATGCCAACAGTTAAATTAAAAAGAAACTCATCAAACATTTGATGAGTTTCTTTTTAATATGAAGAGTTAAGCAGATGTTCGATCAGTCTGATACGTTAACGGAATCTTCAGATTCAATCATTTGGTTAGAAACCCACTGCTTAATAGACGTATTTAGCATTTCAGACCAATTACTGAATGTAGTTGAGCTAGACACGTAATCGTTCAATTTAATGCATTTGAAGGCCTCGGAGTTATGTAGAAATTCCTTCGATATGTTTCCTTCTTTGAGCCATGTCTCGAAAGAGTAGGTAGATGAAAAAGTCGTCAAAAAATCTTCTGAAAACAGCTGATTGAATGGTACAGCGAGGTTTTCAGAAAATTTCTTGGTGGGACATTTAGCAATTCCATTCATACGTCACGATCCTCCTTTAGTAAAGGTTTGATGTTTACTTATTATAATATAGGGGTATTAATATATTCCACAAAGAATGTGTAGAAATGTGCAATCTTTTTTATACTCTGTATCTGAGTTTGCTTATTATAAAAAATGGTACATTGAAATATCCAATTCAGATAATCTTCAATGAAATTATTCAAATCATTTGCTAGAATAGAAAATGGAAACTAATTACCTTTTACATATACATCTATTCAATAGTGCCAAAGATAAAATCGTAATTTAGTTTCTTAATACTTAAGCGACTAGGGGAATTTTTTTGAAGAAGCTTATAGGAATCGCAATTATCGTTCAAACAGTATTGTTCGGAATGTTGCTTATCCAACTGGAAAGTCTTTCTGATACAATTGCACAAACTGGGGCTTATATTGCGACTAATAATGGGACGGTAGATTGGGGAGCAGGTCTCCCGATTCCATTTTTTATTTTGCTAGGGGCTTTAATAATTATCGGTGTGAAGTTAGTGTTCTCTAAAGAAAAAGATGTGAAGTAAAGAAGACCTGCGATTCTAGAGATCGCGGGTCTTTTGTCATTTAATGAGTTGTAAAAACAATAATTCGACAATGGTGTATTACAATTTGTCGAAAACAAAAAAGGCACCAAAAGGAGCCTTCATTCCAGTACTTTCGCTTTAGAGAGATTAAGCGTAACGAAATCAAAAAGCATTTATGTCTCGTACATGGGATAAAAAATACTTTTGTAATTCGTTATTATTTATAAAATATTTAAAATTTAAAATCTGGCGGCGACATAACGGCCACCAATCTTCCGATTACTTTTATATCCTTAGCTTCTTGATCAAGATACATTTTAGGAGCATGATCAGGATTGAAGCTAGAAGGTTCTAATAATATTCCACGGTCCAACAAGATAATGCGCTTCAAAGTCGCGTCGTACCCATTCACAATAACCGCAGCCACTTCTCCAGAATCAACCTGATCTGTTTTACATAGAATAGCGTAATGACCATCATGTACGATTTTATTCATAGAATCGCCTCTGACCAATAATCCAAATAAATTCTCTTCACCGTATTTAAGAATGACATGATCAGGAACAGAGGTTTCTGTTAGGTTCTCAATTGCTTCGAGAGGGATGCCGGCCGATATGCTACCGTACACCGGGATTTTATAATTCGATGCAGTGATTCGGGTAATGGCTTCGGGTGGGAGAGTCGAGTATTCACTTTCATCTTCTCTAATGATCGCTTCCCTTTTTTCCGTTAAATATGATCTAGGAATTCCAAAAAAATCAGCCATTAATTGAATTTTGTCTGGTCTTGGATAAGTTTTTGCGTTTACCCAATTTGCAATTGTCATATAAGGAATGTTTAATTCCTTTGCTAAATCACTAGTTCGAAGTCTTTTTTTACTTAGATAGAATTTTAAGTTGTCGGCAAATATTGCTTTCAAATTCTCACTCATTCCTTCCACCTCCTTATAAAATTGACTATAAACAAAAAAGGTGAAAAAAGAAACGGTATTTTCTCAAAAAGGTAAAAGAGTAATAAAAAATAGTTGTTATTATCTTTTAAAGGTGATAAATTTATCTTAACAGATAACTAGGAGGTGAAATCAAGTGATTAGAATTTCCTTAAAAGCGGCAAGAATTAATGCGCGGATTGATCAGAGAACAGCAGCCAAAGCGCTTGGTATCTCTACTAAAACTCTTCGAAATTATGAGAATGGCATAACTGCTATTCCTGGTCATTCGTTACGAAAAGCATCGCAACTATATAACTTTCCTGAAGATTTAATTGAGCTTCCTTGTGTAGAAGATGGAGAATATGATGATATTTTTTTAACATCAATCACCGTTTAAAGGTGAAATAGGTATTTAGCTGAAAGGAGCTTTAAAGATGGAGGAAAAACTCAAAAAAAGTCCAGCAGACTTTGGGATTTCACCGCAGACAGCGAAAGCAATGGTTCAGTTCTTTAAAAAGACATCTGCACCACGCTTAGCTGCAGCTAAGATGCGCGAAGAGGAAGAAAAGAAAGTCAAACAATAACTCGAGAAAGGAGAGAAGGTCATAGCTTCTCAAAGAATCACTTCAAATCAGTTGCATGTAACTATCGATTTTTCGGAGCACAAAGACTTGCAAGAATTAAAAAAAACTCCTTCAAATCGCTGGAGAGCAACTTGAGGAGTTAAGTATGACGCTCAAAGAGATAGAGCAACTTCAAACTAAACTGTCATGATTCAATTTCCAAGAATCTGATTTAATCCCCAAGTGCCTGCTGCTTTATGCAACATATCTTGCCAATCATTGAACTTTGTGGTGCTCGCAACGTACTGATCAAGTACTGATTCATCAATCGCTTCAAACTCTTCAGTTGACTCAGCAGAGAAGCCCCCAGCTTCGAACCACGAATCAAAATTAAAGTATGTAGTGTGTTCACGAATGAATGAGTCTGTCATCAAGTCTTCAAGTGGTACTGATTGCTTCCCATGAATCTCACTGGCATGATCAGCAATTTCGTTCAAGCGTTGAGAAAACTCATCAAATCCATCACGTTTCATCATGTTCACCTCCTTCCAATAATAGGATATCACGTGAGGTGAACTACAGGAATCGTAAACATCAAAAAAAGACCGGCCATGCGGAGCCGGTCCAGAAAGTAGTGATTATTTGTGAATGAACTTTTAGAGAGCATCCTACGTAGCATCGTAGAAGAACGTCTAGCTCAAGGGCGCAAAGGACTGGACCATTTGGTCAGTCTAATCGTCCTCGATGAAGAACAGGCGCATCACTACATTTTATGGAGACAGTATACCACGTGCATGACTGAACTGAAAAACGAGGAAGTGTTTTGCGCGGATGCAATAACGCTATCTGACGTTGAGTTCAATAAAAAATACGAATTTGTGGATTGGTTGGCAGCCGTCGAATATGCACTTGTTACACTGGCCATCACGAAAAGACAATCAGAGGGCCTTTATCTCTTGAAAATAAGAAAACTATTTAGAGTTCCAGAAAATCATTCAACTCAGGAACAAATATACATTCGAGCAACAGAGGAGGATAAAAAATGAGCAACGTTATTGCATTAGCGAACGTGAGCGGGATGAGCCGTGAAGAATGGTTGAAAATGCGTCGTAATGGGATTGGTGGATCGGATATCTCGGCCATCGCCGGATTGAACAAATACAAATCAGCGATGAGTGTTTATTTAGATAAAGTTGGTGAAACCAAAATCGAAGATACCACTGGAGAGGCTGCATATTGGGGCAATGTCCTTGAAGATGTTGTCGCAAGAGAGTTTCAATCACAGACGGATTTCAAGGTACGTCGTGACAATCGAATGCTCGCTCATCCAGATCATTCGTTCATGATTGCGAACCTCGACCGGGTCCTGATTGGTAAAAAAGAAATTCTCGAGTGCAAGACGTCTTCTGCGTACCGCCTAAAGGAATGGGAGGAGGACGAGATTCCGGCTGAGTACATCCTCCAAGTCATGCATTACCTCGCGGTCACTGGATACGAGGCAGCATGGATTGCAACCCTTGTCGGCGGTCAAAAATTTATTTACAAGCGTATCGAACGAGACGAAGAAATGATTCAGTACATCATCGGAATTGCGTCTGATTTTTGGAACAACCATGTCCTCAAGAGAGTGCCACCTGCTTATGATGGTTCAAAAGCGTCGAGTGATCTACTTGGTCGGATGTTTCCGACGGCAGAACAAGGTTCAGAGGCAGAGCTTCCGGACGACGCGGAAAAGTGGATTGAGCAATACAAGAAGACGAGCGAACAGTTGGATGAGTTGAAAGTTCAAAAGACAGAAGCGGAAAACAAACTCAAGGCGTTGATTGGTGAAGCGGAAATTGGTATCGCTCAGAATCATTTTGTCGAATGGAAGACGGTTAAAGCGCGCGAAACAATTGATTCAAAAAAACTGAAACTCGAGCATCCGGAAATTTATACACAATGCATCAAGGTAGGTAAACCGACAAGACGATTTGCAATCAAGGAGGCGAAGTAACCATGGCAAAAACAGCGGACGTGAAGAATCAATTGGCTAATCGAAGTGCACAACCACCGGCGCAAGCAGGAGACAATGAGCGTCGGCTCAAGTCCCTCATCAACAACAACTACAAGGCGATCCAGTCACTGGTACCCAAACATGTGACGCCAGAACGATTGGCACGTCTGACAATTAGTGCTGCCACTCGAAACCCGAAACTATTCGAATGTGACGAAATGACACTTGTCGGTGCAATCGTCAACTGCGCGGCGCTCGGAGTCGAACCGAACCTAATTGGACACGCCTATATCCTACCTTTCTACAACGGGAAGACGAAGCAAATGGAGGCACAATTTCAGCTTGGCTATAAGGGGGCGATTGACTTGGCTCGTCGCTCCGGTGAACTGAAGCAGTTGTATGCCCATGAGGTATATGAGGGTGACGAGTTCGAGTATGCGTATGGGTTAAACAAAGACCTGCACCATGTGCCATGCGGAGAGTCAGACCCGGACAAGGTCACCCACGTCTATGCAGTCTACCATCTCAAAGATGGTGGGAATGACTTTGTGGTCATGACACGAGAGCAGATAGAGGGTCACCGTGACCGATTTACCAAATCAAAGTATAACGGTTCGATTGTCGGACCTTGGAAAGATCACTTTGTCGAAATGGCGAAGAAGACAGTCATCATTCGATTACTTAAGACGGCTCCATTGTCTATCGAACGAGAGAATGGAGAAGTACAGCATCTAGGAGAGCTTATTCATGCGGACAATAGCGTATCACGTGTACGTCAGTCAGCTGCGACCAGTCAAGCCGTGATTGACACGTCATTCGTAGATAACGGTACAGAATATACTTTTGAAGAGGTACAACCAAAAGCAGAGAAAGACGATGATCCATTTGCAAATGAGGAGGAATAATAGTGGCAATTTACAGACAGATTCATATTGATTTTTGGCAGGATGAAATGGTCGCAGATTTCACACCTGAAGATAAATATTTCTTCTTGTATTTGATGACAAACAACAAGACAACTCAGAGCGGTGTCTATCGCATCAATAAACGAGTGATGGCATTCGATTTAGGTTGGGATAAAACAACTGTCGACAAGATGATTGAACGTTTTGTCGGATACGGTCGCATCAAATATAACGAGGAGAATTCCGAGTTAATTATCATGAACTGGCTAAAATATAACTCAGCCCGTTCACCGAAGGTTGCGCAACTGATAGACAAACAGTTGATGGAAATCAAGACAAATGAGTTCAAAGAAGATGTAATCACACTATGCATACAGTACGGATACCCTATACAGACGATATCGCAACCAGAACCAACAGATAACCAACATAATAACCATAACCAACAGAATAACCAACAGACAGACGAACAGTTAAAAAATGAGTCGGTCGATCATGTCGGTCATATGATTCAAGTCTATGAATCCTTCATCGGAATTTTCCCATCAGGATTTGCAAAAGAACTAGAGGCAGCTATTCAAGAATTTGGATTTGAGTTGGTCGAGCGCTCCATACGAATCGCGAGTGAAACAAATAATCGAAATTGGAAATATATCCAGGGCATCCATCGTAATTGGAGTAATAACGGCATTGACTCAATACAAAAATTGAATGCTTTTGAACTAGAACGTAAAAACAAACAATCAAAAACAGATAGGTCGCCTAAGACATTCAAACCAACTTTCGATTAAGGGGGACTGATGGATGGAGCATGTTAGCAGAATTTCAACCGGTTTGGTGGGTCAATTCAAGTTCGAGAATTCGAATCAGTCCTGTTGCCTGCGCTGCAGATCAGAATATCACTTTACTAAATTCTATGACCCACGAACACAAGAACGAGTAGAATCGTGGACACCTTGCGGATGTGAGGTGCTGGACTATATGCAAGAACGTCAGAAAGAAGCAAAAACCAAAAAAATGCAGAGACACTTGAAGACATTCAACGAGAACTCGCTCGTGAACGAGAAAATCAAAGACGCCACGTTCAGCAATTTTATTACTACCGACGAGGACTTCCGAGAGGTTGCTCGCTCGGTCCGGAGATATGTGAGTGAGTGGCTACCAGGAAACGTGCTCCTTTACGGGTCGTACGGCACCGGCAAAAGCCACTTGGCCATCAGTGCCACGAAATTAGCCATCAACAACGGTCATACCGCGCTCTTCATCAGCGTCCCGAAACTGTTCAGCAAAATCAAGGAGACTTACAATCGGGATTCTAAAATCACCGAAGATGGACTAATCGGGCTTATCAATAGCGTAGAGCTACTAGTGCTCGATGACATCGGGGCGGAGAGCGGTCGCGAAGCGTGGTGTCAGGACAAGCTTTTCTTAATCTTAGACGGCCGCCAAGGGAAGCGGACCATCTACACGACAAACCTCGATGCAGAAATGCTGGAAGAGAAAATCGGAGGTCGCAACTATGACAGGATGGTTGACGACTTGAAGCGATATTCGATGGTGGGAGCGAGTCATCGTCGCAAAGAAAAATTGGCGTGGTAAAGGAGAGATAGATATGGACCTATTTGAATATACAGAGGAAGGCAATTGTTGGGCTTATAAGCCCGTGATTGAAACGGACCCAGAGAAGATTGCAGAGGCAGAGCGTCGATTTGACGAACTGCTGAAGAAATTAGAAGAGGATCGAGCTGCATGACGGGGTTTGGAATCATGGTAGCGATTGCTATCATCGCAGTCCCTGCGCTTCACTTCTCACGATTGTCGTTTGGTCATACGAACATATACAGGAGCTTGAGAGATGAGTGATTCAGTAACGGAGTTTGCGGTAGCCGGAATCATCATCTGTCTGGGGTTCATTGCCCGGACAGTTCAGGATAAATTAAAAAAATATCTAAATGAGAGATAAGGTATACCTATTGCTTATTTCTCATTTAGATAATATTCATGTCATTCAATACAAACATTATAGAATTGGTTTCCAAAAGTAGTGACTTGCGCACGTCCTTTTTGTAAAGATACCTCATAGCCTTTTTTATTACTAAGTTCAACTATTTTTAAATATTCTTCAGTTTTTTGGAATGGTTCATACAAATCATCATTTTTGAAATGAAATAGATAATCTAATTCGATAAGTCCTAATCTTTCTAAATTTTTCAAAGAAGCAGCATTTAAATAATGGTCTTTACAATTGTCATTATTTAAAAATAAATCACGGAGAATAGGGAGTTCACCACTATTGATATCTGCTAGAACCAAGCAATTTGCAATTGGAAGCCCAGTGTCATTAACCCCTATGAGACTGAGGTTCTGAGCATCCAAAGGAGTCATTTGCTTTATCATTTCTATAAAAGAAGGGTGAGCATTTGAGGTAGTTTCACTATTCATTGATGAAGCTATTAGTTTCGCAAACATATTTCTAATTGGTTCATCTTCAATATAGTACTTTGATGCTTCAAGTGCTGGTCCGACAATATTTAATGGTGGATCAATTAAATTACTTTCAGGAATTTTTGAAATTTCTGTATCTAGTGATTTAGAATAGGCCTCTAAGTTTTTTTCTTGTCTAAGTCTATATTTTTCAGTAGGAAAATTAATCGGACTGAAAACCACGTAAAAAATATTACTGACAAACCTTCCTACTTCTTTGGCAGGATCAGAAAGAGCATTTTCTAAAATCTTTGGCACAACTGTAAGAAGTGGATTTTCTGGCAAATGTATCATCTCCTTGTATTTTTATTCCATTGTACAAAAAATAATGTTTTAAGAAAACAAAATAAAAATTATTGAGAAGGAGTGCATGATATTGAACCAACTCAAATGGATTGAAACACGGGTCAAAGACGACAAGCGATTACGCAGACAAGTAGATGAATTGCTTCATCGATATTTCAAACTCCCTTTGCTAATCCAACAGGCAGAGGAAATCATCAATGGTGGACCGGAGATAAGTCTTCGGTCCTCTCTGACTGTCAACTATGCTGCCAGTGAGTCGATGAGTCATCCGCACCGATTGAAGGAGCAACAGCACTACGATCAGATGATTGTTGAAGCTGAACGAGAACTTATTGTACTTAAAAATGAACTCAACAAAATGAACTGGATTCGAACTTATTTGGCTGCGGACGAGTTGAGTGTTTGGGATCACAAGTATAAACGGCGTCGACGTAAAGATATTTACGTGCGAGATGAACTCGGTTGGGGGAATGACAGGTTCTACAATGCGTTAGATGGACTTCGTGGACAGATAGCTGATATTTTCAGACTATGGTATAAATAAGTCAGGAAAAAAACAGGAAGATAACAGGATGAAATCAGGATAAGTTTATAATAATTTGAGTTTATAATTGATAGTATTAGTAGTCTCACACAATGCAAGTGAACTCTTGTTACTATCATTAATAATTGGTAAAGGAGTTGTTAACCTTGAAGTTTGAGGAATTTGTAGATCAAATGTACAGTGAACTACCGGAAAAAGCGCAAGAACCTGTACGCATATTGGTGGATGGAACCGCTACTCTAGCCCCTGTTTTGGGTAAATACTACCATCAGTATCAACATAGAAAAATAGACCGTGCCTTTAAAGAAATGGGTCCTAAACTTGAAAAAATAGCTTCAAAAATTGAAAATAGCGAAGAAACTGAACTGTTTAAAGAAGAAATCTTCCCGGTGATTGTCAGTAAGATATTGAATGAACCTCAAGAAGAAAAAATTAAAGTTATTATTGATGGTTTCGAACATTTAGTTGATAAAAATATTACTGATCTTGATACGATTTTTCACTACTACGATGTTTTAGAGGAATTGAGGCTCGCTGACATTGTATTCTTGATAAAAAACTATAAACCTATTGATTATTCGAAGGCTACATTAAATATTAGATTGGAAGACCCAGCGGAAATGTATGGTCTTAGTCAATCAGAAAGAAGGGAGTTACAGGAAAGAAGAGCGGAAAGAAAGGATGTAGAAAGGTATTTAGTAAACAAATTAGAGCGATTGGGTTTAGTTACTGAAAAGAATGATGATTACAGAAAGAGCTATGGTGAACCGACTAAGTCTCCTTTTGACAATATCCCAAAATCATTTAGTTTACTTGATTACGAATTAACTCCATTTGGTAAACGATTTATTATTTTCTTCTCCTCTATAGACACAATATCCGACAATGAATGATTTATATATTATAGTTTTGGCGCCTTAGGCGTCTTTTTTGATACCTTAAAATGGTTTCTGATGATGAACAATTCTCCTCTTGTTCCTGTCGTTTCTTAGGAAGTGGTTTTATGGTTACAAATTAAGGAGGGGTATTACGATTTGACTTACAGTGTTAACAATCAAACGATACGTGGAAATACGAATAGAGGTCTAGCATTTTACAAAACAAATCGATGGCTGAGTAAGCGCAAATTTATCTTTAAACAGCACGATTACTTATGTGCTGAGAGCAAACGTTACGGTAAATCAGAGGGGGCACAGGTGTTACATCATATCTATCCGCTTGAGCAATACCCAGAGCTTGCATATGAGGACTGGAACTTGATACCACTGACCAATAAAATACACAATACATTCCATGATAGAAACAATGATACTGTGATTGGAAGAGGGTTGGAATGGCAACAAAAGCGAAGGAAAGAATTCGAAAGGTTCTATGCGGAGATCCCCCCCTCTGATTGAACGAATTTTATTGATAATCAGGGCCGGCGGGGGGAACTTCTTCCAAGTGCGCGAAGTTTCAAAAACTTTTTTTGAGGAGGTGAAGACGTGCCGAAGTTACCAAGTAAGGAGACTATCAAACGAGCGACAATCGTTGATATGAAGGCGCTCGGGACACATCGACCGGAGTACAATCGACTCATTTCAATTTATGCTGATTTGGTCCATCAATACAACGAAGCACTGCAGGATTTCGAAGTATCCGGTAGACAGTATGAGACCGAGACTGCTGCAGGAGGGTCAAAAAAATCGGCAATCGTCGCCACCCTCGAAAATCTACGAAAAGATATTCTCGCCTATTCCGACCGTCTGTGCTTGAACCCGAAATCACTCGAAAACGTGACATCTGAGAAGCAGAAGAGTTCAGGGTTGGCAGCGGTGCTTCGTGATCTGACATGAACACGCAACATGTAAACCTGCAAATGGTCCTCGATTATGCTGACGCGGTCATCAGTGGTGAGAAACTCGCCTCAAAAGAAATCGTGCAGGCGGCGAAACGATTCAAAGAGGACTTGGAACGACCGGAGTATGACTTCAAGCCGAAAGATGCTGAGTTTGTCATTCAAATCATCGAGAAGACGTTCGTCCATGACAAAGGCGAACGCTTAGACGGCACACCATTGCGCGGTGCGCCTTTTTTGTTGGAACCGTGGCAGAAGTTTATCATTTACAACTTGCTCGCGTTCTTTTTAACAGGGACGAAGATACGTCGCTACAAAGAAGCATTCATCTTTCTTCCACGTAAGAACGGAAAAACGCGCTTCGTTGCAGCGCTCTCATGGGCACTCTCTTTACTCGAACGACGGAGCGGCTCGACAATCTACATTGTGGCAGCGGCTCTTCGACAAGCAGTTCAGAGTTTTGATTACATCAACTTCAATCTTCGAGAGATGGGCGAAGCGGATAACTTCAAGGTGCTCGACAACAACGCGGAACACTCAATCTCAGGTGACTTAGGTGACGGTTTTTTGCACATCGAAGCACTCGCTGCCAATCCGGACAAACAAGACTCCTTAAACTGTAACATTGCAATTGCCGATGAGTTGCATGCCTATCGGACAGCGAAACAATACAACATCATCAAGGAAGCGATGAAGGCATACACGAATAAACTTATGATTGGTATCACGACTGCCGGTGACAATATGAACTCGTTTTGCTACAACCGATTAAAATACTGTCAAAAGATATTAGATAAGACGGTGACCGATGAAGCGTATTTTGTCTTTATCGCAAAGGCGGATGAGGACGAGAATGGAAACGTCGATTATACGAGCGCAGAGCAACACGAGAAAGCGAATCCGAACTACGGTATCACCATCCGACCAGATGACATCATGAACGATGCATTACAGGCACAGAATGACCCGCAACAACGAAAAGACTTTTTTGCCAAGTCGCTCAACATCTACACAAGCGCCTTACGTGCTTACTTCAACATAGAAGAGTTTCGGGCAAGTGATCGACAGTTCGATTGGACGCTTGAAGATTTGGCAAAACTCAATATTCAGTGGTACGGCGGGGCAGACTTGTCAAAACTGCATGACTTAACGGCTACTGCGTTGTACGGACGTACCACATATAAGGGCAGAGAAATCGATATCGTCATCACTCATGCATTTTTCCCGATTACGACCGCATACCAAAAAGCGGACGAGGACAATATCCCTCTATTCGGATGGCAAGATGATGGTGTGCTCACGATGAGTAACACACCAACCGTCAGTTACGATGACGTCATCAATTGGTTCAAGTCGATGCGGTCCAAAGGATTTAAAATCAAACTCATTGGATTCGACAAGAAGTTCGGGCGTGAGTTTTTCTTAGGGATGAAAAAAGCTGGATTTAAGATCGTGGACCAACCACAGTACTTTTATAAAAAGTCAGAAGGCTTCCGACGCATCGAGGTCAAAGCGAAGAACAAAGAACTGTACTACGTGGGCAATCAAGCATTTGAATATTGCGTCCAGAATGTACGAGCTATCGAAAAGACGGACGACATGATTCAGTACGAGAAAATCGATGGCGATGGTGGTAGCGCTCGAATCGATTTGTTCGATGCCGGTGTCTTTGGTGCTGTACAAATGCTAGAAGATTTAAGTCGTCAATCGACAGCAAGCCAGTGGCTCAATAGTTAAAGTTTGAAGGAGGTGAACGAATGGGATTTTGGAATTTTTGGAGACCGAAGAAAAGAGCATTACAAGTCGTAGCTTCTCCTGGTGAGTATTTTGAGAAGATGCTTGATGGAAGTTACACGAAACTGTCCGACAATCCGGATGTCCGAATTGCGGTCGATCGGGTCGCAGATCTCGTCAGCAACATGACGATTCAACTTATGCAAAATACAGATATGGGCGATGAACGAATCAAGAACGGACTATCTCGGAAAATCGATATTGAACCGCATCGACACATGACGCGTAAAGCGTGGGTGTATAAGATTGTGTCTGACTTATTGCTATATGGTGACGGCAACTCAATTTGTCATATCTCGGTTGATCGAAAGACAGGGCTCATCGAGAATTTGACCCCCTTCGACATGTCGCTTGTCAGTTTTTGCGATGCAAAAGACGGATACAGCGTGCTCTATCACGAAAAGAATTATGACCCGGATGAACTCATTCACTTTGTACGAAATCCGAGTCCGAACGTGCCGTATGTTGGTACAGGGTATCGACTTGTCTTGAAAGATATCGTCAAAAACTTACAACAGGCCACACAAACGAAGAGTACGTTTATGTCGGGCAAGTATATGCCGAACCTGATCATCAAAGCGGACGGACTCACCGAAGAATTTACGACTGAAGAAGGTCGAGACAAGATTTTAAGCAAGTACATCACCGACTCAAGCGCAGGTAAGCCTTGGGTCATACCGGCAGAACTCATTGACGTGCAACAAGTCAAACCCTTGTCGTTGAATGACATCGCCATTAACGAATCAGTAGAAATTGATAAGAAGACCGTTGCAGGACTCCTTGGAGTGCCTGCTTTTTTGTTGGGTGTCGGAACATTTAACAAAGATGAATACAATAACTTTATTAATACGACAGTTATGAGTATCGGTAGCATCATTGCACAGACACTGACGAAAGATCTTGTCTACAAAGAGCAGTGGTATTTCAAACTCAATCCACGAAGCCTGTACAGCTATAACTTGACCGAACTCGTCAACGCAGGAAGTAGCATGGCCAAAATCAATGCAATGCGACGGAACGAGCTACGCAACTGGGTCGGGCTTGACCCAGATCCCGAGATGGAAGAGTTGCTCGTGCTCGAAAACTTTATAAAGCAAGAAGATGTAGATAAGCAGAACAAGCTCTCGAATGACTCGAGTGACTTGAAAGGAGGTGATACGAATGCATAAACGAGCCTCTTATCTGACGACCGAGTTTCGGGCGGAACAGGAAGAAGACAAGCTCTATATAGAGGGATACTTTATCAAATTCAACTCAGAAACCGAATTGTTTCCTGAATTTTATGAGGAAGTAGCGCCAGAGGCAATCACGAAGAGTTTGAAAAGCAATGACGTGCGCAGTCTATTCAACCACGACACGAATTTAGTGCTCGGTCGGAGTGGCAACAAGACTCTTGAACTTCGAGCGGATGAAGTCGGTCTTTGGGGTCGCGTCGAAATCAACCAAAAGGACCAGCAGGCGATGGATGCGTATCACCGGATTCAACGCGGAGATGTGACGGGTTGCTCCTTTGGATTCTATCCAATCAAAGAAGAGCATGAATCAAGAGCTGCGGGAGGTGACAAATTCATTTTACGTGAAATTGATTTGTTCGAAGTGAGCCCTTGCGTGTTTCCGGCATATCCCCAAACAGAAATTTCAGCACGACAGCAAGATTTAGACGCGTTCAAACGCGAAAAACTACAGACGCGTAAGCGTCAACTAAAGGAGCGATTACAGCATGGCTAAAGCAATCATTATCGGCTCGAAACTTAAACTCAAGCGAAGTGCGCTTGAAGGTATCAAATCGGAATTAAGCAAGATCAAATTGCGTGAAGATGAAGTGTTGAAAGCGATTGATGACGTGGAGAACGAGGAAGACCTTGCTCCAGTCGAACAAGAAGTAGAAGCAATTCAGGCGGAGCTCGAATCGAAGAACAATGAAAAGACGCAACTTGAAGAAGAGATTGCCGCACTTGAAACGGAACTTGAAGCACTCAACGACAAAGCGCCACAGGGCGCGCAACAAAAAGGAGCGGGACGTAGAATGAACCTACAACAAACTGAAGCACGTGACGGCATCGTTGCATATGTACGATCGAAAGGGCAGGAACGTGCCGGATTCACGTCGGTCGAAGGCGGTGCGTTGATTCCAGAAGAATTACTCAAACCACAAGAAGTACCTGAGGAAGAGGTTGATCTTTCAAAGTACGTCAACATCGCGAAAGTGAACAGCGGATCTGGAAAGTACCCGGTCATCAAGAAATCAGGGAACAAGATGGTCTCGGTCGCCGAGCTCGCGGCCAACCCAGAGTTAGCAAAACCATCAATTGATGAAGTTGCGTATGATATCGACACATACCGCGGTTACATTCCGGTGTCACAAGAAGTTATTGATGATGCGGATTACGATGTACTTGATTTGATTACGAAGGAAATTCAGAACCAAGAATTGAACACGAAAAACGCAGCCATCGCTTCCGTTCTCAAAACGGCACCAGCAAAAGCGGTGACAGGGATTGATGGCTTGAAACGTGTGTTCAACGTCGATTTGAAAAAAGTGTATATGCCAAAAGCATTCCTCTCGGCTTCTCTTTTCAACGAACTCGACACAACGAAAGATGCGAATGGCCGATACCTCTTGTCAGATGATATTACAGTTGAATCAGGCAAGAAGTTGCTCGGTAAAGAGGTCATCGTGTTAGATGATGAGATGATTGGAGTGGCAACTGGTGATTTGGTCGGCTTCATCGGAGACGCAAAATCCTTCATGACGTTATTTGATCGCAAACGAGCGACAGTTAAATGGGTTGATAACGATGTGTATGGTCAATTGCTTGCCGGCTTCGTACGTTTTGATGCAGAGGCAACCGATTCAGCTGCAGGATTTTACGTGACGTACACGGCTGACGTCGGAGCATAAGAGGAGGAATGAGGTGTGGAGTACATCGTGATTCATCCATTCCGGGACTTAAAGGATAAAAGTAAGTCGTTTCCTGAGGGGCGTCTTTACGCTCCCGGGGACGAGTACCCGGCAACGAAAAAGAAAATCTCGGACGAACGTCTCGAAGCACTGAGTACGAAGAATAATCGTCAACGCAAGGCGCTCATCAAAAAGACAGGTGATACATGATGTTCACACAGGCACTCCCGATCTTTAAATCGAAACTCGGTATCACTTCGACCGTACGTGACGAGTATCTACTTGCAATCTTGCAAGGGATTGAAGAAGAGCTGACGAGTATTCAAGGCATCACACTAGACGAAACAAATACGGTACATCTCATGTTTGTCATCGATTACGCAGAGTACCGTTATAACAATCGTGATAACCCGACGCTCCCTCGTCATCTCCAGTGGCGTCTACACAATTTGATGCTCAAGGGAGGTGGTCCGAATGTTTGAGGAAGAGATTGAACTTGGTGATTTGGTCGAGGTGATCGAGTACGGAGAAGTGATGAAGTCGATGAAATGGACCCATCGCCTCGCGAAACGGCTTGATGATTCACGTTCAGAATTTTACCAGGCCTCGCGTGCTGGACTTCGACCTGAGATCACATTCGCGATTCATGACTTTGAATATTCGAACGAGGAATACGTACGACATGACGGAAACGAATACTCCATCGTTCGTGCAGCTAAGCGCGGAGGTTTACGAGAACTCGTCTGTACCGCGAAAGTAGGTGCAAGCAATGGCTAAAAAACAATTCACACTTGAATCGAATTTAGAGAAGGTCATTCAACGTGTCGAGGAAAAACCACAAAAGGTCATGAATGAAATCGGTCGTAACTTGACGCGTGAAATCAAAAGCACGACACTCAACAGTCAGTTTCATCAACGGCGTGGCATCTTGAAAAAGTCGCTCGGCTATTGGGCGCGGAAACAAGAGAAGGATATTCAAATCGGATTCAAGATGTCGATTCCCGGCATCGTCGGTCCGATGATGACCGGACAAGAGGCTGACCCGATCAAACCCGTCGTCATCAAAAACGCGAATGCCATTCAACAACTGATCGGCGCCGCATTAGACGAGATTCGGAAGGAGTGACGCGATGAACATGAACGCATTTGCGGACGCGCTCTACGACGTCTTACGAACGAAGTATACTCAGGTCTATCGCAACAAGGCGCCGCAGTCTCCGACGTATCCATTTATCATCTATCGCGTCGAGAACGTACTCGACATGTCTCCGAGCGATGATTTGTACGTGCATGTCGATGTGTACGACGACGCGAACGTAAGTGTGCGTGCGCTCGAGAATCTTGCCGACTTGATTGATGGCGACGGGGACGGCTTATCCCCATCCGGATTGAACCAATTGATTATACAAACGAACGAACTGAACGCGCATTTCAAGCGTGAGCAACGGCAGCACATCCCGAGCCTAGAAATCGGTGGGGTGCAGGCGGTCAACTTACGTTATGACGTGCGTGTTTATTTTAACTAGGGAGGTTTTTATACATGGCAACAGAAAAGATTTTGCTTGGCTATGGCGTCGTCGCCATAGCCGGCACGCCAATCGGTCTGACGCGTGGCGGTTCGCAATTTGATGTCGAACGTGAAATTCGAAGCATCGAGGCAGACGGAGATCGAGGACCAGTGAAAGGGCGTCAGGTAATCGACACAGAAGTCGCGAAGTTGACAGTCAATGCTTTGGAGCCATTTAGCGCATCGGACATGAGCAAGTACTATCCGGGTATCTCGGTCACGACTGACGTAGATGATATCATGACGAGTACGTTGACGATTGTTGAAGGGGACTATAACGAAGTGACATGGACTGGGAAGACGAAAGACGGGAAGCCGGTCGTCATCACGGTTGAAAATGCAATGAACTTGGATAATCTCGAGTGGAAACTCGAAGACAAGAATGAAGTGGTACCATCTATTGGGTTTACCGCACACTACGACGAAACGACACGCGACACGCCGCCTTGGAACGTCGCATTTGGACTGTAAGAGAGCTGAAATAACGGCTCTCTTTTTTAATATATAAAATTTGGAGGGATTGTACATGATTAAAAAAGACTTTGATTTGGATGACGTGTTTTTGATGAGCGAAATCATCGACAAGATGGACTTGCGATTGGACGTCGAGAACGCGCTCGACATGACCAACTTCGAAGGGAAGACAGAGGAGCAGGTCGGTCGTGAATTGATGATGAAAGTACTGCCGGATCTAGGGGCGAAAGTTGTTCGTCGTCTGCACAAGGCACGAAGAGAAGTGAAGCAGTTCGTCGCAAACATGACAGGCATGAAAGAATCCGAAGTCGGAAAACTACGTCCGAAAGAATTGAAGGATTTTTTCAAGGAACTCGTGGAACGCGAAGGATTTGCTGATTTTTTAGCGGATGCCGGCATCTCCATCGGGAAAGAATAGAGGATTTTCTACTCAAACGGTACGGAAACATCGAATATGTGCTGAAAATGCCCCTCTCACGTGCAATGAAACTCATCGCTCATGGATTAGAGGAAGAAAAACGCGCTCAGTACTACCAGTGGTGGCTCGCTCGCTACCCGATGTACACCAAAGACGACTATGAGTCGTTCGACGAGTTTTATGAAAAGGTACAACCGAAGCCAATCAGCCTCGACCAACGTCCGAAAGACGAAATCATGACCGAATTGCTCGTACAAGACTTCGGGGAGAGGGGGTAAACCATGGAATTGTTTCGCTTATTCGGTTCGGTCATGATTGACAATCAAGACGCCATCAACAAACTCAAAGAATCCGACAAGCGCGCGCGTGAATCCTCTCGCATGTTCTCAAAAATGGGCGATGCGGCGAAAAAGGTTGGTAAAGTCGTCGCGGTTGGTGTAGCAGCCGGCGCAACAGCGCTCGTCGGCATGGCGCAAAAATCTGCCGCGACTGCAGATGCCATTCACAAAGGTTCGCAGCGGATGGGCGTCAGTATGAAAGGTTACCAGGAACTAGAGTACTGGGCGAGTCAGAATGGGTTGGCGCAGGATCAGCTTGAAAAAGGGGTCGGGCGATTAAATCAAAGGATGGGTCTTGCGGCAGAAGGAAACGAAAAGTATGCAGAAGCGCTCCAAGCGGTTGGAATCGACATGGAGGGTGTCAAGAACGGAACACTCTCGACCGAAGACGCGTTCGCGCAGTCCATCAAAACACTATCAGAGATGGAGAACGAGCAGGAGAAAGCAGCCCTTGCGAGTGAGTTGTTCGGTACGAAGCTGGGTCGTGACCTGCTTCCGACGTTGCAAGACGGATCACTATCGCTCGAAGACGCGAAGAAGAAAGCACATGAGATGGGAATGGTCCTCAGCGACGACTCGGTCAATGCAGGGGTCAAATTTACCGACACGATGGACACGCTCAAGCGGACGCTCGGTGGATTCGTCACCAAAATCGGTGCGGCCGTCATCCCGAAACTGCAACAGTTTTTGGACTGGATTATCGCGAATATGCCATTGATTAAAGAAAAGACAAAAGCGGCGATTGATGGTGCGAAATTGGCCATCGACAAGATGAAGGAATCGATCCAGTACTTACAAGAACGTGCGAACGTGTTAATCCCTGTCCTCGCGGGTCTTGTCGGAGCAATCGCTGCATTTAAAATCATTACAGGTATCGCAAGTGCGATATCAAAAATGAAATTGCTTATGACTGCGTGGAAAACAACGACGTTTGCGACTACACTCGCACAGAGTGGACTGAATGCAGCACTCCTGGCGAACCCGATTGGTTTGGTCATCGCTGCCATTGCGGCACTTATCGCAATCGGGGTAGCGCTTTATATGAATATGGACGGATTCCGTGAAAAAACGAATCAGGTCTTTGGTTTTATTAAATCGTTCGTGTTGTCTGCAGTAGGCATTGTCGTCAGCTTCGTAAGGCAACAACTTGCAGTCTTATCTACCTTCTGGAAGCAAAACGGTGCACAAATCATGGGAATCGTTCGTGCGACTTGGAGTATCATTCAAACAATTGTACGTGTGGCGCTGAATATTATGGTCACAGTGTTTAAAGGGCAGTTTATGGTCATCGTCGGCGCAGTCAAAATCGCATGGAATATCATAAAAACGGTCATAAAGGTTGGGACGTCACTCGTGCTCGGAATCGTAAAAACATTCTTGGCCATCTTCCGTGGAGACTGGAGAGGCGCATGGAACACGATTGTTTCGACATTCAAAAATATCTGGGATACGATTCGCGCCTTCCTCTCGAGCACTCTAAGAAACATTGGCTCGATCATCAAAGGAATGATGTCTTCATACAAAGCGATTGTCTCATCGGTTCTGAATGGAATCTGGGCGATTTTCGTTAAAATTTGGTCATCCATTCGTTCGAGTGTCGTCAATATTCTACAAGGTTTGAGAGCAGCGAGCGTCTCGGTATTCAACTCGATGCGTTCTGCGATCTCGAGTGCCGTCAATGGTATCCGTTCGGTCGTCTCGCGCGTGTTCAGCGGATTGCGCTCTGCCATAACAAACCCGATTCAGTCGGCTAAGTCAACCGTGCTTGGAATCATCGGTGCCATCAAAGGTGCCTTTAGCAACATGCGCATCTCCATCCCGAAACCAAAACTCCCGAACGTCAACGTTTCGATGGGATCGAAAAAGGTCGGTGGGATTTCCATCCCCTATCCGAAATTTAGTGTCGCGTGGCACGCGAAAGGTGGTATTTTTGACCGTCCGACACTCTTCAACACGCCTGGTGGCTTGCATGGGGTAGGAGAAGCCGGACCCGAGGCAATTTTGCCTCTCAACAAGTCAACGTTAGGTGGTATCGGGGACGGCATCGCGCGGAACATGAGCATGCAGAGTATGATTAATAAACTCGATACCATCGCAGACTTATTGCGTGACCAAGATTATCAAATCGTCATGCAAAACGGTGCGCTCGTCGGGGCGCTCCGAAAAGAAATTGATCGTCAACTTGGTCATGAATCAGGCTTGAAAGGACGTGGACGCGCATGAATCAAGTGACTTTTGATGAAGTTTCATCCTATTCGGAATGGGGCATGATTTGCACTTCATTTAATATCGAGGAACCAGAACCTAAGGAGAGTTATGTTGATATTCCTTTCGGCGACGGGGCACTCGATTTGACGGAGGCACTTACGGGTGAAGTGTCATATAAGAATCGTTCATTCGAAGCGACGTTTGCGTTCGGTGGTCCTCAAAGCGAATGGGAACCACTGAAACGGAAAATTCGCGCTCATCTGCATGGTAAACGACGAACTATTGAAGTGATCGAACTCCCAGAGCACTATCTGATTGGACGCTGTCGCACGTCGTTTGAGCGAGATGGAATGATTTTGCGATTGAGTGTTTCGGCGGTCTGTGAGCCATACCTTTACAAAAAAATAAAGACGGTCTATCACATCGTGATTGATGAGACAGGGACACAGACGATCACGCTTCCTAATTCGCGACAACGTGTCGTACCGGTGTTCACGACGAGCGATGCGCTCAATATCGAATTCCAAGACACGTCACTCTCCCTCGGTGTGGGCGAGCACCAGTTGACGAACCTCATACTCAGCGAAGGGGATAACGTTGTCACACTCGTTGCGGCGGAAGGAACGACGATTAAAATTGAGTACAGAGAGGGGGCGCTATGATGTATACGGTCTATTGCGATGGAAAATTACTCTATGATCCACGAGTCGAAGCGTTGACCCTCCATGAACCGCAAATATCACTCGAAGTCAACAAGGCGGGAGCGTTCGACTTTATGATTTATCCGAGTCATCCCCTTTACGGGCAAATCTATCGAATGAAATCAATTATCGAGGTGTATCAACGTACGCATCTCGTTTTTCGCGGTCGTGTGCTAAACGATGAGAGCGCACTTTTTAACCAAAAGAAAGTTATCTGTGAGGGAGACCTTGCTTATTTTAACGACTCAATCCAACGTCCATATGAGCATGCGGGTAGCATCGAAGATTATCTGACGGTGCTGTTGACGGAGCATAATGCACAGGTAGAATCAAACAAGCAGTTCGTACTTGGTACCGTCACCGTGACGGACGACAATAATTACATCGTTCGCTCAGACGCATCCTATCCAACCACTTGGGAAGTGTTGAACAGCAAACTTCTCAATTTATTGGGAGGTTACTTGGTTATCCGTCGAGAGAACGATATCAACTATCTTGACTATCTCGAAGATTCACCTTATACCACACTGCAAACGATTGAACTCGGAAGTAACCTGCTCGATGTCATACGAGATCAAAAAGGGGAGGATATCGCGACCGCCATCATTCCGATCGGATCGAAAATTTCAGAGGAGGAAGGGGACGAGAGACGACTTGATGTCAAAAGTGTCAATGCGGGGGTTGACTATATCTATGATCAAGACGCGGTAGAGGCGTACGGATGGATATTCAAAGTGGTCGAGTTCAACGACGTCACAGTGCCCGATAATTTATTGACGAAAGGACGAGAGGCGCTTGCTGAAGCTATTCAGACGAACATGAATCTAGAATTAAATGCACTTGATCGCAATATGCAGGATGTTTCCATCGATGATTTACGTATCTTCGAATATGTGACAGTGATCAGTCTCCCGCATGAAATCAACGATTCCTACCTGATCAAAAAGATGACGCTAAACCTTGAGAAACCCGAAAACAACACAATTACCATCGGAACCTCGTATCAGACTTTCATCGGCCAAAAACTTTCTTCGGATGCAGCTATACAGACTATCAAGTCCGACTATGTGACCAATGAGAAACTTAACGAAGTGCGTTCCTCGGTCGAATCAATCTCATCAAGTATCGAGCAGACAGCAGAAGAAATTCAAACAAACGTGGCATCAACCTATACGGCAAAGACGGATTTTGAAACATACAAAACGGAAGTTTCGACATCTCTCACTCAAACAAGCGAAGATTTCACGTTTCAGTTCAACGAGTTGGAGCAGGTCGTGAGTAATTTAGAAGGTGAGACGCAATCT
Source organism: Exiguobacterium sp. s63 (assembly GCF_018617335.1). Taxonomy (GTDB): domain Bacteria; phylum Bacillota; class Bacilli; order Exiguobacteriales; family Exiguobacteriaceae; genus Exiguobacterium. The sequence goes on from NZ_JACSKB010000002.1 coordinate 269,918, forward strand.
GAATTTCAAGAGATTCAGCGTTATATTCGCTTCGTCAACGGCAATATCGAGTTAGGTGAGTCAGGAAACCCGTTGCAGCTTGTCATCGAAAACGACGCAATCACGTTTAAACAAAATGGTGTCTCAGTCGCATGGTTCGAGGACAATAACCTGTATGTTAAAGATGGACGATTTCTGAATTCGATTCGCATTGGAGATTTTCAATTCACTCCACGTTCAAACGGCAATTTAAGTTTCGGGAAGGTGATGTAAATGGCAAGTTCAGGCACATTTTATGCAACGGTTGAAACCGGATTCCGACTTCAGATGGAATGGGAACTTGATCATCAGTCGGTAACGAGCAATCGAAGCACCATCACGGCACGCCTGTACTGGATGTCACTCTCAAGTGGATATGTCGTATACTCGTCAGCAAGCAAAACAGCCGGTATTCAATATAATAACGGTTCATGGGACCGAAAAACTGCAAGCAACATGGCCTCATTGAGCGGTAATCAAAAGAAGTTGATTCATTCAAAAACTTTTTATGTCTATCACGATTCAGATGGGACGGCCAACTTTGATTTGGACGGGTACTTTGATGCGAATGTTTCATTGAATGGAACTTACTATGGGACAATTGCCCTTACTAAAAAAAGTTATACACTCCCGACGATTCCGCGAACGTCGAAACCGACATTGAATGATTACTATGTTTGGTTACGTGATGAATCAGTCACAATCTATACCAACCGAGCATCAAGTAGTTTTACGCATACACTGACATACAAAATCGGTGATTCGACAGGAACGATTGCAACAAATGTCACGACTTCACATGTGTGGACACCTTCAATTATTCTCGCCAACGAGATTACGGACGGAACGAACGCCACGTGTACGATCTACTGCAAAACGTATAATGGTAACTCTTTGATTGGTACCGAGACGAAAACACTCAAACTGTATGTACCTGAAGATATCCTTCCAGCACTTACGATTACGAAAACAGGGGTCGATTTGTTTAACGGTTATTATGTGCAGGACCGCTCGAAGGTGAGCATCACACTGAGCGCTGCGAGTTTGTATGGTGCGACTATTACGAACCGCTCCACGAAAATTAACGGTGCGACTTATACAACAAATAGCTTTACGACAGATGTTTTAACATCGTCCGGGACAAATACAATCGAGACGACCGTGACGGATACGCGCGGACGTAAAAAAACGGTAACATCGACCTTTACAGTCGAAAGCTATCATAATCCGCAAGTGGTCAGTTTGACCGCGGTACGATGTGATCCGACCGGGGACGAGAACCCCCAAGGTGCTTACATGCAGCTTGTCGGAACAGTAAATTATGCCTCAATCCAATCAACGAACGTGCTTTTAACTACCCTAGAATATCGAGCTGTCGGAATGACTGATTGGACAAGCGCTACAGTCGATAGCAACTCATCCAATCCAACATTACGCGTTATCGTTCCGGCAGACGTCAACTTGGCATACGAGGTTCGACTTGTTGCAAAAGATGCATACTCTTCGTCCGAAAAGGTTGTCAATCTCAATACAGCTTTTGTCTTGATGGACTACAATGCGAGCGGAAAAGGAATTTCATTTGGAGAGGTTTCGACGACAGATAAATTGACGGTCAACATGCCGAGCGTTTTCAAACAACCAATCAAAACCACTTATGTCGATGCAATTGATTCTTCCCTTCACTTAGCTGTTGGTTTTACGACTAAATTTCGAGTTGGGCATACCGACAATCAATCACTCCAGGATTTGAAGGTAATAGGAAACTTCGAGGTGACTGGAGATGTCAATGTTGGTGGAAACTATAACGGGGATTGGCATAATGTTGAAGGACGATTTGTTCACAATTCTGGTTATATGTACGTTAAACCATACAACTCATCCTCTTCACATTCAGGAACTTATCAGCGCGGAGAATTATATTTCTCTGGTGCTTCTGACACCAATCGCTTCGTTTTTATATCGAGAACCATGGGAGGGTCTTCAGCCTCCACGACTATACAGGCCGGAAATTTTGCGACCAGTTCTTCAATTAAGTTCAAGGAGAATATTCAGGACTATGCAGAAGATGCACTTGCTAAGATTGTGGGAACTCGAGTTAGAACATACAACTTAAAAAGCGCCCCATTGGGTGAGAGGAAACTTGGTGTAGTAATCGAAGAAGGGGCACCGTCAGAAATCGTAGATGCCACAGGCGAAGCGATTGACGGATACGCCATGACGACAATGGCATGGAAAGCGATTCAACAACTCGCATCCGAGAATTTGGCTTTGAGAATGAGCGTTGAGGAATTAACGAATCGAATACAGGTACTAGAAAACATATGAATCTGAGCTCAAAGGGTTGATCAATAAATTTCATAAAGGAGAAATAGCATGTGTTTCTATAGAAAGGAGAGACTGGATGCGACCCCACACTATTATAGAAGGAATAATTGCCGCGACTGCCACGGCTGCAACTTCAGCATTTGGCGGATGGGACGTGTCGATTAAACTTCTCATCACACTTATTTTAATCGATTATGTGACTGGGTTTTTAGCGGCGCTTAAACACAAGAAACTGAATAGCGATGTTATGTATTGGGGCGGCATCCGAAAGGGTATCGTCTTTTGCGTAATCATCGTCGCTGTTTTTGCTGATCAATTGTTGAACAATTCTCAACCGATTCTACGGACTTTAGTGATTTACTATTATATTGCCCGTGAGATGTTAAGTTTTGCTGAGAATTGTGCACTTCTTGATGTCCGATTACCCAAGAAACTTGTAGACGTCCTTGCTCAACTTCAAGAAGAGAAGCAAGCTCCTACAGTTGATCGAATAGCAGAAGAAGTGGTTTCAGATGATGAAAAAGTTCAACCGGTAAGTCGTGAAGTATCAATCGAATCAGATACGTCGCAAAAAGAGACTGCAGCAGCCGCGAAAGATGAAAAACGAGAATGAAATAGACAAGCGTCATCTATTTGAAATAGGTGGCGTTATTTATTTGCGATTATCAAAGGAGGAAGAATGATGACTGAAGCATCGAATTATTTAATTGCTATTGATGATGGTCATGGGCTGGCGCCACTAACACCAGGGAAACGAACACCTTTCATTCAATCCATCGGTCGATTTATTCCGGAGAATGAATTTAACAAAGCGGTAGCAGCTTACTTGATAAAAGAGTTGAAGCGAAATGGATTCAACACGGTTGAAACGGCACCAACAGATTTCGACACGCCGTTATCAACTCGAGTAAACACGGCAAACAAAGCCCGTGCGGATCTATTCATTTCGATTCATTACAATGCATTTGATGGAACGTTCGAGGGTCGCAATCCGGAAGGGTTTAGTGCCCATATCGATCCAAGTGGCGGCAAATCGGAGAAGTTCGCCAAGATTGCGTTAGGGCATCTCACCAAAGGTACGGTACAGAAGAACCGGGGTGTCGTGAAGCAACAACTTTATGTCACGGCATATACGAAGATGCCTGCAGTCTTATTCGAGCTTGGTTTCATGGACCACAGCCGTGAGGCGCTATTGATGATTGATAAATCGTTCCAGCAAGAGTGTGCGAGAGAATTGGCGATGGCTGTATGTGAGTACTACGGCGTGACGTACAAAACCGAAAAAGAAACACCTTATGTCATCCAACCATCCGGCAAACAAACGAAAGTGGGCGAAGCGATTATGTTGCGGGATGTTCAAACGTATGCCCGTCCTGAGTTCGGCACTCAAGTCCCTATCGTCATTAAAAAGGGAGCTAAAAGAAATATTTACGAGATTGAAAACGGTTGGTATCGCTTGTATGGAGGTGAGTACATTCCAAGCAGTTACGGAAAGAATTTCACTTTTATTGCTACTAAAAAAGAACAGGCTATAAAAAATGAAGGTTCTATTCGACGTGTGCTCGTCAACGGAAAGCAGGTTGGTGCATTCAAAGAAGAAGACAGCATCCTTCGAGCTATTTCCGACGCATTAAAAGATAGTCCGCAAAAAATTGAAGTGGAGGAGAAATGAAATGACGTATCCATCAGAATTATTGTTACTCGTCACATTGATTACACCTGTAATTGTGGGGTTGAGTGAAGTTGCAAAACAGACCGTCAGCATCCCAAAGAATTTGATTCCGCTTGTCGCGTTAGTGATTGGTGTATTAGTAGGAATTGCCGCAACACCTTTTACAACAGTTGATATGTATGTCCGGATTTGGTCGGGAGCTATTGCAGGGTTAGCATCAACCGGACTTTATGAGGTAGGGAAACAAAGAGATGGAAAGACAAAGGTATAGAGACAAGCGCCCCCTGCCCTCATCGGGTAGGGGGCTTTTTGCGTCCTGGTTTAGTATGCATTTTAGGACCGAGTCTTCGACCCTCATAAATCCATTGCCACCATGTTTCTTCATTACTAGTTACCTCAACTAAGTAACCCATCCTCCTTGGATTTACCTCGAGCACACGAAAAGTTACTAGCGGATCCAAAGAAGCTCTTATGAGATTAGTATGTATGAACTGATAGGTGTCTTCGTAAAGCATGAAACGTCGATTCATTACTTTCATAATTATCACCTCAATAAGAGCATATGAGGTTGGGGAGGAATTGTCACATGTATGAATTATGAATATACTCTGTGAGAAAAACGAATCCCGAAAGTTATATCAACTATCAATACTAAAGATAATTGATTCATAACCGATGTGATTTGTAGGAGGGATGTTATGACTGAAAATAACAAATTTCAAGAGTTTTATTTTAAAACAGAGGATAGACTTTTACCACTACAAGTAATAGTGGATTATACGAAGTATCGAGATAAATCGTTTACCTATTATAGAGGTGAGATGTATTGTGGAGAATGTCGAGAGGCTAAATTGAATTTCACTCAAAGAAATTCGGGAAACTCTTCGTATCTTAATGCTTATGATAATAATTCACATGATCCTAACTGTACATTGAAATATGATGACGCTACAAAAAAAGAATTTATAGGTGTCTATAAAGAAATGAAAGATTCTAAAAAAATAGAATCATTTCTTCATTCAATATTAGTTCAAGAAATAAAGAAACATATTGACTCTAAAAATAACGAAAAATCTACTCTTTCACCTTCAACGCTTGCAACCAACCCTTACATTATAAAAACGAAAACCAATTCTGGAACGCGAACAAAAAGGTTACCAAGAAAGTTGTTAACTAATGAATTTAATCAACAAAGGGATAGCGACTCAATTTATGTTTTCTATGGAAAAGTGAGGCTCGAAGTAAAAACCAAAATATCGAAAAAAGACTTCACTTATCATATATTATTCATAAAAGTTAAGAAAGATGAGAAATGGATTAACAGAGCTACTGTATATAGACATAACAAACTTGATATAGTTGATCCAGAAAAAGAGTACCATTTAGTTGTTTTAGGTAGTTTGGACTCGAAGTATAAAGGACAGATTAATCTACTAAAAAAAGATCAATCGGTCCTTGAATATATTGAAGCAAACTGAAGACTCTATTTTGTTTTTATATCTAGTTTATATGTTTGTATTTGAATACGAAGAACCAACTAATTGCTCGGAAGACGCTCTTTGTCGGAGGGCTCAACTCGTCAATCGTCCACCCGCGCGATGTGTTTCGTGAGGCGCTCAAGTTGTCGGCGGCATGCTTTATCGCCGTGCACAATCATCCGAGCGGGGACGCGACCCCGAGTCGGGAAGACATCGAGGTGTCCGAACGCTTGGTCGAAGCAGGCAATATCGTCGGCATCGCCTGTCTCGACCACGTCATCATCGGGGAAGACCATTACGTCAGCATGAAGCAGCGGGGATATATGAATGGGTAAGGAGTAGAGAGCAGGCATCGTGATGTCTGCTTTTTTGTGTTTACGAGAGCACTGGCACCTCATTAAATTTTGGATATAGTTGGAAAATGATAAATGGAAGTGTAAAATTTGAAGAGAGTAGAAATAATGATGCATGAGTTTGTACATAGGAGGTTACCGAATGTCGCGAATCACGATATGGAATGTGATCGGTTGGCTGTTTCTCCTTTTCTTAGCAGTCAGTAAAGCATTTTTTGATGAGCAATTGTCCTTGATCACGACTGGGCTGGGCGGATTGATTTGTTTGATGTTGAGTTTATGGATGATTTATTCCGGAGAAGAAAAGTCGTCACAACATCCGAATGAAAGGTCTGAATGAACAGCGCTATCTAGACTGTCCTTTGGCTAAAGAGTAGATAAAGAATCAAATTGAGAAGAGCGGTGTACGCATATGAATGTATTATCGGAAAATGAATTAAAAGAAGTCCTCCAGGTGATGAAAGATGGAGATTTGACGTATTACGAAAAAAACAAAGAAGCCATTCTCACAAGTATGGTTCAGCATATCGGGTCAACGGACGGCGAACTCCGTGATCGCCTTATATACACGATGTTCTATCGCCTTATCATTGAACAAAAAGACCTCGATTTCGACAAGATGAGTGAACTCCTTGAGACGTCCTTGCATGCTCTCTTGTTTCATAGAATTGAGGAAACACAGTCAGATGCTGTCTTCACGAGAGCTTTCACAACTTTATTGATGGCTTTGATTCTGCATCGAGATGTAGAAACGAACTTTTTGACAGAAGACCAATTCCGGCAGGCAGCAGATGGTTTGATTCGATATCTTCAGCTCGAGAGAGATGCAAGAGGTTATGTGAATGGTAAGGGGTGGGCCCATTCGATTGCCCACGCGGCAGACGCGTTGGACGAGCTGATTGCAAATCCCAAACTAAATCCGAAGTCATTTCCGGAACTTTTCAATATCATCATCGTACAAGTCATGCGTACCGACATATTGGCGCATGATGAAGATGAACGTCTCATCAATCCGCTCCTGCGTTTACTCGAACGAGGGATGGATTCCGAAGTCATTCTTCGCCATGTAGAGCAACTTCCACATCTCTTAGAGGAACGTAAGCAACATCTTGATGAGGAAAAATATTGGTACGTCGTCCATAATGTGAAAACATTCTTGAAGAGTCTATATGTCCGTTTAAACGAAGAGCAGCGGCATGACCTGATCCAACAATCTATTCTCGTCATACTGAAAAAGTTGTGATGTTATAAATACAACATACTTTCCTAATTGGGATATGAAATTTGATTTAAAATCAAACGAGGTGATTTTATGGAAAAAATAATTTGGATTCTGATGGTCATAGTATCGCTATTTGTGAGTTACATACATTTAGAACCTACCATCTTCTCGATTGTTGTGTTCATGCTATTTGTATTTGTGAGCACAGCGCTATTCCTTCGGTTTCAAGAGGACCATTGGCTCAATCGCGTTTCACCGCTCGTTGGTGTTGGCATAGGGGTTCTCTCGCTCATCGCTTATATTGGTCTGCTTGTGCTCTCTTTCAATGAACTCGACCAACTTGGCATTTGGACGGTGCTCGTCCGCTTACTCCTGATGTATGTCGGCATCTATCTTTTCGTCGTGACGACTTCAAGCTTTTTATCTGGAGCGACGCGCGTGAAACCGTCCCGCTTCTTTCGCCCGGTGTTGATTTTCTCGGTATTTTTCTACGGAGCGTTGTTACTGCTTCCACTTCAACCAGGATTGTAACCGTTCTCTTCCTAGGCAGACGCTCACTTGCGTCTGCTTTTTTGATTTGCCTTTTTGCCGAAAAGAAGGCAAACTAATAGACGGTGAGACAGGACTGAGATGCGGTTATTGTAAATAACCTGTAATCGAATGAACGTTTTCAAACATGATTTTTCCGTTATAATAAAAAATAGTGTAACGAAGAGAGGAGCAACACCTATGTTTCGTAGTTTTAACCGAGAAATCGGAATCGACCTTGGAACAGCTAATACGCTCGTTTATGTAAAAGGTCAAGGAATTGTTGTACGTGAGCCGTCCGTCGTGGCGTTCCGCACAGATACAGGTAGAATTGAGGCCGTTGGTAACCAGGCCAAAGATATGATTGGACGTACTCCAGGTAACGTCTCTGCACGTCGTCCGATGAAAGATGGCGTCATTGCTGACTTTGAAACGACAGCAACGATGATCAAATACTTCATGGAGCAAGCTCAAAAATCAAAAGGCGGTTTGTTCTCATCGAAGACGAACGTCATGATTTGTGTCCCAAGCGGTATCACGTCTGTTGAAAAACGTGCCGTGGAAGATGCTGCGAAACAAGCGGGCGCTCGTGAAGCATACACAATTGAAGAACCGTTCGCGGCAGCAATCGGTGCAGGTCTCCCGGTTTGGGAACCGACTGGCTCGATGGTCGTCGATATCGGTGGCGGTACGACCGAAGTCGCAGTGATCTCACTCGGCGGCATCGTGACAAGCCAATCGATTCGTGTCGGTGGTGACGAAATGGATGATGCCATTATTCGTTACATCAAGAACAAGTACAACCTCATGATCGGGGAACGTACGGCCGAGACGCTCAAAATGGAAGTCGGTTCGGCGCGCATCGACGCATCGAACGAAGCAGAGAAGATGGAAATCCGTGGTCGCGACCTCGTAACAGGACTCCCAAAACAAATCGAAGTCACGTCTGCAGAAGTGTGTGAAGCTCTTTCGGATACAGTTGAAGCGATTTTGGCAGGGGTCAAGCAAACGCTTGAGCAAACGCCACCTGAACTTGCGGCTGACGTCATGGACCGCGGAATCGTCTTGACAGGCGGCGGCGCGCTCCTCAAAAACTTGGACGATGTGATCTCAGACGAGACGCACATCCCGACACTCGTTGCGGATGAGCCACTCGACTGCGTAGCGGTCGGTACAGGGAAATCTCTTGAAATGATGGACGTCCTCCGTTCGAAATCAGGCATCTCGTCACGTCGATGAGAGGTGAGACACGATGAGCCGATTCGTACGTAATAAAAAGCTCATCATCACGCTAATTGTACTGATCTTGTTTTTCGTCATTTTAGGGGTTTCGATTCGAGGACGATCGGAATCAGCCTGGTACCAAGATGTCACGCGTGATGTGGTCGGCACGTTCCAGCGAGTGTTCGCGGTACCGATCGGATGGATGGACTCAACGGTCTCATCCATCTCAGACGTCCGCGATATCTACGAAGAGAACCGCCAGCTGAAAGAACATTTGGCGAAGTACGCCGAGGTATCGGTTGAAGCGGATGATTTACGTCGTGAGAATGAGGAGCTTCGAAAGATGGTCGAAGCGAAAGATAAGTCGTTACGCGACTTTGACCTCATTCCCGCGGAAGTCATCGGTCGGACACCGAACGATTGGCAACGCTACGTCACCATCAACGTCGGTTCAGAACGCGGCGTTGAGAAGGGCATGGCCGTGACCGCGGCGAGCGGGATGGTCGGTCGTGTCATTCAGACAAGTGCCTATACGTCGCAAGTCCAACTGCTCAGTGACAACAACCGGACGAACAACGTCTCGGCTGTCGTCAAAGATGCGGACGGCAAACCGACGTACGGGACAGTTGACGGATTCGACACGGAGACGAACGAATTGTTCTTCACGAAAGTATCGAATAGCGTCAAGTTGAAAGAAGGAGAAATTGTATCGACGTCCGGACTCGGTGGACGATATCCGGCCGGGCTCGTCATCGGTACGATCGAGTCGATCGAGACGGATGAATACGGCGTCTCACAAGTCGCCCGGATTAAACCGGAGGCCGACTTCAATGAGTTCTCACAAATGTACGTGATTGATCGGACACTAGACGAACCGTTTTTAACGGGTCCCGAGGAAGGAGGAGCAGCGGGTGAGTAACATGAAAGTGTTCATCGCCCTGTTCCTCCTTTTTCTTATTGAAGGAACGTGGGCATCGATTTTTTCTTGGCACTATGCCACACCATATCTTTTGTTGACACTGATCGGACTGATGTTTGTCAGTCTGTACGGTCGATGGGAGACGGCACTCGGATTCGGTCTTGTATTCGGATTACTGTATGATATCGTCTACACCGACCTGATTGGAATTTACGTATTTACTTTTTCACTCATTCCTCTCTTAGCCAGCTTCGTGTTAAAATATATAGGTGAGAACTTCTTCTCTGTCACCATCACGTTCACGTTTATGATTCTCGTTTTCACCTTTTCCATTTACGGGATTATGGCGGCGATTGGTGGGACATTGATGACGATTCAAACACTATTAGTTGAACAGATTCCAGGGACGATGCTCGTCAATGCCATCGCCATCGTGATTCTTTATTATCCGATGACGCGCTATGTGACGACACGCCCTGTTGCGAAAAGAGGGTAGCCATGATGGAGCGTAAACGACACATTACGATTAAAGGACATCGCAACGGCATTGCCATTCACTTCAATCCGAAGAGTGGCATCGACGAGGTGCTTACGGACTTAGAAGCGACATTACAAGAAATGGAGCCGCCGTCCGGAAAGATTGCCCTGAAGTTGCACGCGGGTACTCGTTATATTGACGAGGAGCTGTCACGTCAAATTCGTGAGGTCGTCGCTCGTCATGGCGTTTTTTATATTGAAGACTTGTCGAGCGATGTCATGTTGACGGAAGAGGCGAAAGCAACTTACGGCAGAAAGACGTTCCATTATCATAGTGGAACAATCCGTAGCGGTCAGGTCTTGACGTTTGACGGTTCGGTGCTCGTGATCGGGGACATCAATCCCGGTGCGGAAGTTCGAACGACAGGAAGTATTTATTGTTTAGGGACGATACGAGGAAATGTGCGCGCGGGTGTCGAAGGATGGGAAGAAGCGGTCATTACCGCGAGCCTGCTCCATCCAAAGTTTTTGGCAATCGGTGACCATGTTCTCACAGCCGGTGACGAGGAAGAACTTCCTGAGATTGAGATGGGTTGTGCGTATCAGACAAATGACGGGATTGAGATGACACGTCTCCGTCACGTCATGACGGGTCTGAAAGACGCATATGCAATGGAATTACAGAGAGGGTGAGTGGAATGGAACAAGTAGTAGAGCCTGTACATACAGAAAAAGTAGTGAAAAACGGCAGAGCCATCGTCGTGACATCAGGAAAAGGGGGCGTCGGCAAGACAACGACGACCGCTAACATCGGGACGGGGCTCGCTTTGTCTGGACACTCGGTCTGTCTCGTCGATACAGATATCGGATTGCGTAACCTCGATATCATTCTCGGTCTCGACAACCGGAGCATTTATAACCTCGTCGATGTCATCACGGGACAATGTAAGTTGAATCAAGCGCTCGTTCGCGACAAACGGTTCGAGGAGATGTACTTACTTCCGGCCGCACAGTCAAAAGACAAGACGTCGGTCAATCCTGAACAAGTGAAAGAAATCGTCGACCAGTTGAAGACGGAATATGATTTCGTTTTGATCGACTGTCCTGCTGGAATCGAGCAAGGATTTATGAACGCCATCGCTGGTGCGGATGAGGCGATCGTCGTCACGACACCTGAAAAGGCAGCTGTTCAAGATGCAGACCGAATCATCGGGATGCTCGAGCAAGCGGAACATATCGAGGCGCCGAAACTGATTGTCAACCGAGTCAAGAACCATCTCGTCGAATCGGGCGACATGCTCGACATCGATGACATCATGCGCATCTTGTCGATCGACTTACTCGGCGTCGTGATCGATGATGAGGAAGTCATCGCGGCTGCGAACCGCGGGGTTCCGGTCACGATGAACCCGGATAACTATGCCGGACAGGCGTATCGAAACATCACGCGTCGTATTCTCGGTGAATCCGTTCCACTGATGTCGATTCAGACAGATACGACACCGGTCGGCTTCTGGGCACGACTCATGATGAAATTTGGAATGAAAAAAGCGTAAAGGCAACGAAAGTTGCCTTTTTCTGTCGGAAGGAGTGATGCACATGAAGTTAATCTATGAACGAACCCCGTCCATCGAACGGGCGATGCTCGTGGATGGAGAACGATTGCTTGAAGTCGAAGAACGGTTCGTCGACCAACTGTCGGTCGGGACCATTGTGGAAGCCGCAATCGAACGGATCCATCCGTCGCTCGGAGCGGCGTTTTTAACAGACGGGGAGACGACGTTCTTTCTCCCGATCGCGGAGACGCTCCGTGCGCTCGCCTCGTATCCGGAAGTACCGGCCATCGGGCAAGCGGCAGTCGTCGGGGAGAAGCGACTCGTCCAAGTGACGAAAGAAGGCATCAACGGCAAGCATCATAAAGTGACAGAGAACATCCGCTTCGGTGGACGATATCTTGTGTATTTCCCGTTTGGCCGTCGGCAACTGTTCAGCCGGAAGCTCGACCTCGTCACGCAGGACCGCCTCTCCAAAGCGCTCGACCTTACGGAAGAGGAAGGAGTCCTGTTTCGCACGGAAGCCGGACAAGTGTCACCAGAGGCGTTACAGGAAGAACTTCATCTTTTGCGTGACCGTTCCAAGACGGTGATCGAACAACGCTACGGACAAGATGAGTTATTGTGTGAACATTTCGTGCGACGTCATGCGGTCGAGTCCGTCCTCCTGAACGACAAGGAAGGGCAAGCGAGACTAGAGCGATTGGAAGTCCCGGTACAACGTCATATCGGGAAAGGGCGGATGCCCGAGGCAAAACGTCTCGACAGCACGATTGAGAAGCTCGAGAGCCGTGCCGTCTGGTTGGATGGTGGGGCGTTCGTCTTGATTGAACAAGTCGAGACGATGACCGTCATCGACGTGAATAGCGGAAAGAATGTCGCCGTCAAAGATAAGGGGCGTGCGGCCGATACCATCAATGAAGCCGCTCTCTATTCAATCATGGAGCAGTTGCGTCTGCGAAATATCGGCGGCATGATCGTCATCGATTTCTTACGAGGTTCAAAGGAAGGACAGACGCGTCTCCTCAAAAAGATGAAAGAACTCGGGGCACGTGACCCACGACGGGTCGAAGTGTATGGCTTTACGCGCATGGGTTTATTCGAGTTATCACGTGAACGGACCGGTCGCTCAATTCAAGACCGTATGATTTATGATGGGAAGCCTTCGAAACTTGCGATTTTCTCGCAGCTCGAACGAGCGCTCCTGGATTTGATCGGACAGTATGAGGCGGTCGTCCTCTCCCTTCCTAAGAAGTGGCACGGAGCTTCGTGGCATGAATTTGACATCGACGTATATCTCGTCGAAGGAGAGCCGGAGTTCGCCTTTTACGGAACGTCTGAGGAATGTCAGAATTTCTTATCTCGGCGTTGACAATGAATATTTGAGAATGGTATTATCTATAACGTTAGTTCGTTTGGAAGCACCCAAATGGCTACAACCGCACAGAACGGGTTTTAAAGGTATTTGCCCTGCCCAGGATGGCGAGTCTGAGTTTAACAAGGAGGTGCACGTATATGTACGCAATCATCAAAACTGGTGGTAAGCAAATCAAAGTTGAAGCAGGTCAAGAGATCTACATCGAAAAACTCGATGCTGATGTCGAAGGTACTGTAGAATTCGGTGAGGTTCTTTTCGTTGGTGGTGACGATGTTAAAGTCGGCGCTCCACTCGTAGAAGGCGCTAAAGTTGTCGGTACAGTGGTAAAACACGGCCGCGCTAAGAAGATCACTGTCTTCAAAATGAAAGCTAAGAAAAACTACCGTCGTAAGCAAGGTCACCGTCAGCCTTACACGAAAGTTCGCATCGAGAAAATCGAAGCGTAAGCTATGATTCGGGTCAAGGTAAGACGAGACGAGGCGAAGTCGATTCGCTCCGTCGAAGTGACTGGTCATGCCAATTTTGCAGAACCTGGTTCTGACTTGGTGTGCGCCGGTGTTTCAGCCATCATCTTTGGTGCCTATAACGCCGTCGAAACGCTTGCGGGTCAATCGCTTCTTGTAGAAATGGCAGATCAAACAGAGGGTGGTTACTTTTATGTCGAGACGTATCCTGACTTATCACCGCAGGATATGGAACGCACCCAACTGTTATTAGAAGGGATGCTCGTGCAGTTAGACACGATCGCCCAAAGCTACGGTGAATATATCCAAATTGAACAATAGGAGGTGGACCTCATGTTACAATTGAACCTTCAGTTCTTCGCTTCGAAAAAGGGAGTTGGTTCGACTAAAAACGGTCGTGACTCAATTTCGAAACGTCTCGGTGCAAAACGCGCTGACGGACAAACAGTTTCAGCTGGATCAATCCTTTACCGCCAACGCGGTACAAAGATTCACCCAGGTGAAAACGTTGGCCGTGGTGGCGACGACACTTTGTTTGCGAAAGTTGACGGCGTAGTACGCTATGAGCGTCTTGGTCGCGACAAGAAACAAGTGAGCGTTTACCCAGTCGCGTAAGTTGAACGACGCAGAAGACTCTAGCCACTTATTTGGTTAGAGTCTTTTTTTCTAGGAGAGGATCAAATGGATTCAGAACAGACACTCGAGCTCTTATCGACCGTCCGTCACGAATGGATGAATCGGCTTCAATTGATCTCGCTTTATGCGGCTCTCGATCCGACTAAGCTCGAGGAACTTTACGAACGCTATCGGAAACAGGCCGACGAGGAGAGTGCGCTCGTTCGTCTGAACATGCCACAGACGAGCCTAGTCGTGATTCAAGCGAATTGGGAAGGTCGGATGACGTATACGATTTTGACCGACCAACTCGTCATCGATGACGCGCGAGTGGCAGAGATGCTTGTCCGCTTGTTAGAATATACGGACGAGCCGATTCATGTGACGTTCACGGACGGACTGATGGTTCGCGTCACGGGCGCTGTCCCGGACGACGTGATCGCGTCAGCCGATGTGTACGAACAGAACGTAGATACCACTACGTTTCACATAAAGGAGGGGAAATAAATGTTTGTCGATCAGGTTAATATTTTTGTAAAAGCTGGAGACGGCGGAAAAGGAATGGTCGCTTTCCGTCGCGAAAAATACGTTCCAGACGGTGGTCCTGCAGGTGGTGACGGTGGTCACGGTGGGGATGTCGTCTTCGAAGTAGAAGAAGGATTACGGACGCTCGTTGATTTCCGTTATTCGAAAAAGTTTATTGCCCATGATGGGGAAAAAGGAATGTCGAAAGGGATGCACGGACGAAAAGCGAAGCCGCTCATCGTCAAAGTGCCACCTGGTACCATCGTCTTCGATGCGGAGACAGATACTGTCATCGCGGACTTGACGGAACATGGTCAACAAGCGACGATCGCAAAAGGTGGTCGTGGTGGACGTGGGAACTGTCGTTTTGCGACACCTGCCAACCCGGCTCCGGAAATCGCAGAGAACGGGGAACCAGGTCAAGAACGTGAACTCCGTCTCGAGTTGAAACTCCTCGCAGACGTCGGTCTCGTCGGATTCCCGTCTGTCGGGAAATCAACGCTTCTCTCGGTCGTCTCGTCGGCACGTCCGAAAATCGGTGCGTACCACTTCACGACGATCACACCGAACCTCGGTGTCGTCAAGACAGCGGACGACCGCAGCTTCGTCATGGCCGACCTTCCAGGTCTAATCGAAGGGGCGAGCCAAGGCGTCGGTCTCGGTCACCAGTTCCTTCGTCATATCGAACGGACGAAAGTGATCGTTCACATGATCGATATGAGTGGCATGGAAGGACGCGACCCGTTCGAAGACTACACGACGATCAACCGTGAGCTCGAGTCGTACAATTTACGTCTTCTCGAACGCCCACAAGTTGTCGTGGCGAACAAAATGGATATGCCGGACGCGGAGGAACATCTCGAAGAGTTCAAGAAGAAGGTAGGGGACGATGTCAAAGTCTTCCCGATCTCAGCACTCGCACAAGATGGTCTTCGTAACTTGTTAATCGAAGTGGCGAACTTTGTCGATACAACACCTGAATTTCCACTCGATGAGCTCGAAGAGAAGACAGCGACGCCTCGTGTCGTGTATCGTTATGAGAAGGAAGAGAAAGGCTATCAAATCCACATCGATGAATACGATCGCTTCGTGATCACGGGCCCTCGTATCGAGAAGCTCTTCAAGATGACGAACTTTGACCATGATGAGTCAATCAAACGATTCGCTCGTCAAATGCGTCAGATGGGCGTCGATGACGATCTTCGTAAGCTCGGTGCCGAGGACGGCAGTGTCGTCGCGATTCTCGACTTCGAATTCGAGTTTGTGGAATAAAAAAATTATTTGTTAAGAAGAAACGGAGTGTGAAGCTAACGTGGACCCTGTGCCCTCGTCAAGTTTAATTCTATATGTAGTTCTCGTCATGTTGTCAGCGTTTTTCTCATCAGCCGAAACGGCGCTCTCGAGTGTGAACCGGGTCCGGATGATTCGGATGGCAGAAGATGGTGACAAAGCCGCAAAACGTGTCCTTAGTCTCGTCGACCGTTTTGATGATACGCTCTCGACGATCCTCGTCGGGAACAACATCGTCAATATCGGTTCTGCAACGGTGTCGACCGCCATCGCCACATCGATTTTTAGTGGCGGTACCGGACTTCTTGTGTCGACATTCGCAACGACGGTCATCATCTTGATCTTCGGTGAGATTTTGCCGAAATCGCTCGCGAAAGAGTTTGCGGAGAAGTATTCGCTACTCATCAGTGGGATTCTCGTGTTCCTCGTCAAAGTCCTCAAACCGGTGACGTTGATTTTTACCGGATTGAAGAAGTTGACGCTCCGAATGATCGGGATGAAAGACAAGGAACCATCTGTCACGGAAGAAGAGTTGAAAGTACTCGTCGATATGGGAGAAGAGGAGGGCGTGCTCGGAGAGACGGAAGCAGAGCTCGTCCACAGCGCCTTCGCCTTCAACGATATCACGGTCGATGATGTGTTGACGCCACGAATCGATATTCTGGCCGTCGACATCGACGACTCGCTCGATGAAATCAAAGATACGATTTTCAGTGGAGGTCATTCCCGTTTACCGGTGTATAAAGACTCGATCGATAACGTCATCGGTGTCTTGTCGGAACGTGACTTCTTACGTTCGATGATGGGAGATGAAGTGACCGATATTCGTTCGCTCATTCGTCCACTCACTTTCGTGTCACCGCAGACAAAATTGATTGAACTACTTCCGATTCTCCAGCAGAAACAATCTCACATGGCTGTCGTCCTCGATGAGTTCGGGGGCACGGCGGGTCTCGTCACGTTAGAAGACATGCTCGAAGAACTCGTCGGCGATATCTGGGATGAGCACGACGAATCCGTCGTCTACCTCAGACGTCTCCGTGAAGGGGTCTACGAGTGTATGGCTGACATGGACGTCGATGAATTCGCCGAAGAGATGGGGATTGCAGAACCAGACGTCGATTCGAACACGATGGGCGGTTGGTTCGTAGAATTGCTCGGTGATATCCCGGAGAAAGGTGCACAAGTCACATATCAAGACATGACGTTCACCGTTCTCCACGTGGAGAAACGCCGTGTCCGGAAACTGTTAGTGGAGACTGGACAATCGCAGCAAGATGATATGCAGGAAGCATAAAGAGAAGGGATGATTCGCTCATAGCGGATCATCCCTTTTTTGCGTTAGACGGATTGTCGCTCGATGCGCTCCATCAATTCGTATGGACGTACTTTGTAAATGGCATATGGCAAATAGGTCGGGTCAATGGCGTCGAGGAAGCGCATTTGGAAATGCTCTCGTTTGATGTAGTCATCGACGTTACTCGCGTCAACTTTATAGAATCCGACTTCTTGTGTTTCTCCTGCTTGTGGTTTGAGGTCGCCGGATACATATTTGGCGCGGAACGTGACACAGAGGACGCGGGATGAGACGTTTTGATAAATTCCGGTGATGCCTTCGACTTTGATCTCGGCTCCTGTCTCTTCGAGCACTTCGCGATGAATGGCGTCTGCGATGGACTCATGCTCTTCGACCTGTCCCCCAGGCATTTCGAATGAGTCGTTCCGATGCATATTCTTGACGAGGAGGACTTCACCTGATTCGTTCGTGATGTAAGCCGTCACGGATACAATCGTCCGGGGTGGTGTGTAGTGCCCTGTTGGTACCATGAACTCTTCGCTCGATCTGATGTACAAGTCTTTTCCGAGGCGGGCCCGCTTTTTCATCGCTTCTCGTCGTAACGTGCTACCACGGTAATCCCGCTCTACTTGTTCATAGTGTTCCCGGTCCCGATATTCCCATAAGGCCATGACCTCAGACTGGTCTTCGGTCACCCAACGTCCGACGAGACGAGCGCCGTGGGACGCTTGAATGGGGTAGATGTATGTATGGAAGAAGTCGGTGAATTCTTGCAGGCGTTCAGGTCGAATCGTATACGTTTTACGGCGATGGAACATGGTGATTCCTCCTTTTTCGTTGTGCGGTATCTTTTATGTGACCGCGATTCGCTTACATCGTACTTATTCGACAGATGAGAGCGTTTCCCTTTCCAACAAAAAAAGAATCAGCGTCAGTTAAGCTGATTCTTTCACACGTTTTGGTTGATGACGAAGGTGGCGAACGACGAGTACGATGCCGACTCCGAGAGCTAGGAAGGGAAGGAGATCATTTGTCACATGACCGATCATCCGCCAGTTGCTTCCGAACATCATTCCTAAATGGATGAAGAGGAATGACCAAACCGCAAAAATGAGTGTCGTGACCGTCAAGAATTTACGGAAGGAAAGGCGCATCACACCGGCGCTGACAGCAAAGAGTTGTCGCCAAAACAGACTGAGGCAGACAATCCATGCGCCATACTTCTCAAACCAACGCTCGGCGCGAAGTTGTTTCTCTTGCCGAATTCTAAAATAGCGATAGAGTTTCAAGGCAACAGGGCGCCCCCCAAAGCGTCCGATCCAGTAAAGTCCAATCTGACTGAGCGTGAAGGAAACCCACGCGAGTAGGAACATGAGAAAAAAAGGCGCATCATGCGAGTCAACGAGGAAGCCACCATATGCGAGAACGAGTTCGTTCGGGATGAATTGAACCAAAATACCGATGGGAATGCTAAAGACCCCGCATGCGGCGAGCAAATGCTCGAGGACATTCATGACGAGTCCTCCTTTCAACTAGATTTCAGGAAAGTTGTTCCATCCCTCAGTATAACGGACATCATCTAAAAGAAAAAGAAGAGATGTCACATATTCGTGACGTCTCTTCAATCTAATTCGGATACGAGAATGCCGAGTCGGTCCAGTTCTTTGACTGCCGCATCAATCGCCTCTTTATGATCCGATTCAAGCGTATGGATATGAAGGCCACCCGTCAATTGAGAGAGTGGCGCTGCTCCGTGAGTCTTCACCCGTTCGAGGAAAGCGCGGACGTCCCGACGGCTCTTCACCATCAGTTGTCCAGTGATGGAGCCGTATACCGGATGGTCGATGATGACGTCTTTAATGGTCACGCCTTCGTCAACGACGGCGTTCATTTCCGCTTCCATTTCATCAGCCGTATGACGACAAGCTACCTTCTTGGAATAAGTAGAGGGACTGAGGTCTCCTTGCAAATAGACATACCCTCGAGCGGTCGCGACGATTTGATGACCTTTCGCCTTTAATAGCGACAAATCTTGGACGATGACCTGACGGCTGACAGAGACGTGTCGTGCCAGTTCAGATCCGGTGATTGGTTCATTACTCGATTCGATGAGGTGAAGTAAAGTACGGCGACGTTCTTCACCGGCTAAACGTTTGTTCATGATGTTCGACTCTCCTTGCTAAAGTGACGATGGCATCGGCGAGGGCCGATGTGTCTTCGATGGTCGTTTGCGCGCCGAAAGAAATGCGGACGAGTCCGTGGCAGGCACTCGTTTCATAGCCAAGTGCTTCAAGCATGCGGTTTGGTCCATTTTGTCCGGCACGACAGGCCGACCCGGCCGATACTTGGAATCCGAGGTCATCGAGCTCCGTCATCCACCATTGTCCATCGCGCTGATGGGATACGAAGGAAAAAATGGCGGGACTTTGTTCGTCAAACTCGAGCCATTTGACATACGCTGACGTCTTCTCTTTCAAGATAGCACGAAATGCCATGAAATTTCTCTGAAAACGTGTCAGTTGTTCTTGACGCTCTCCGAGAGCTTTCACGAAAGCACTGATCCCAGGCACATCAATTGTTCCTGGACGAATCCCATATTGATGATGACCCGGGTAATAAGGTGGAGGAATCAATCGATCCATGTAAAGCGCACCGACCCCTTTCGGTCCACCGACCTTATGGGCGCTGAATGAATAGGCGTCAATTCCTTCGACAGAAATCGGGATTTTGCCGAGCGCCTGTACCCCGTCCACATGGAAGAGAATCTTTTTATATTTGATCAGGCATTGAATATGGTGAAGCGGTAGCACCCAACCTGTGTCGGAATTGACATGTTGGAAAGTGACGAGTCCGATATCACGATCTAATAAATGGGTGAACGCCTCTATATCAAATTTACCATCTTTCAGCTTTAACCGATGGACGATCACACCTTCACGCTCCCATTCCTCAAGTAAGAGAGCGACCGAGTCATGTTCATGCCAAGTTGTAATCACTTCTTTTCCTTTCATTCGTTTCCGTAAACTCGTCAACGCAATATAGTTGCTTTCAGAACCACTACCTGTGAATAATAATTTCCCTTTAAAAACGTCGACCCCGAGAGCTTGTTTAAATAGACGACGGGCCTCCGTTAAATAATCTTCTGCCATATAACCTTGGGTATGGAGTGATGATGGGTTCCCATAAACGTTTTTGGCCATCGCCACGTAATGGTCTAATGCTGCATGTGTCATCGGGTGTGTAGCGGCGTAGTCGAAGTAGCGGTTCATGATGGACTCCCCTTTTCTCATGTTGTCTTCTACACAAAATTATGCGAAACTAGTTTACAAGTCAACATTACATATGAAAAACAGGTGATATACAGGTGTCTTTACACATAGAGAAAACTGACATTTTGATTATCGGTACGGGACTTGCCGCTGTCGCGACGGCCTTGCATCTACAAAAATCATTCTCCGTTCTCCTCGTCTCAAAAGGCGAGATGACAGAGGGCAACTCCGATTTGGCACAAGGGGGGATTGCGAGCGCGTATCTTGAGAAATCGAGTGCGAATCATAAAGAAGACACGATGCTCGCTTCTAAAAAAACATCGTGCGCTGAGCGCGTCGACATTCTCGTCGAAGAAGGTCGTCAAGCGATTGAAGAAATGGAACGATTCGGTGTCCGCTTTGACCGCGAAGAGGGCGGCTATGCCCTCGGACGTGAAGGCGCGCATCGATTGAATCGAATCTTTCATGTCGGTGGCGACGAGACGGGACGTCATGTCATGAGGCAATTGCGTCAGTCGTTACCCGATAACGTGAACGTGTTGGAACGAGTGCTCGTGCACGATCTCATCACGAGAGACGGCAAAGTCGTCGGTGCGATGGCATTTCGTGATGAAGTGCCCATTCAGATCGAGGCCGGGGGTGTCGTATTGGCGACAGGTGGCATCGGTGGACTGATCGATTGGACTTCGAACGCGCGTACCGTGACTGGCGATGGTCTCGTTTTGGCAAATCGATGTGGGGCCAAGCTGACTCACTTACAGCGCATTCAATTTCATCCCACTTTACTGGCGACCAACGAGCCTCATCTTGTGACCGAGGCGCTTAGAGGCGCCGGGGCGACGCTCGTTGATGACGAAGGAAACCACGTGATGGCCGATCATCCGCTCGGGAGTCTCGCGCCTCGTGATGACGTGGCGAAGGTTCTGACGGAACGAACGGGACCGGTCTATCTCGATACGACAAACGTGACACGACTTCGTGAACGGTTTCCGAAGCTTGCGTTGACATGTGACAAGCTCGGGATTGATCTTCGCCGCATCCCGGTACGTCCAGGTCTCCATTTTCATATGGGTGGCATCGAAGTGGATGATATTGGACGGACAGACGTTGACGGATTATATGCCGTCGGTGAAGTGGCGGATGCGGGCATACATGGAATGAATCGTTTGGCCTCGAACTCACTTTTGGAATGTTGGGTGTTTGGAAAACGAGTCGCGCGAGCGATGCGATTGAATCAGACGGGCACGGCGACGAAGGAGATGTTGGTGTACGACATCTCACCTGTGGCTTTTCAAGCGTTACGTGCTCAAATCGGAAGATGGTTGACGATTTCACCAAGTCTTGATGAATTGAAAGGTTTCTTACAAAATACCCAATCGTTGACCGTGACGAAACACGTGACAAGACAATTAAGTGAACAAACTTTACAAATTGATGCGGCGCGACTCATCGCGCAAAGCATCCTTGAAATGGAGAGGTATGATGAACACGATTTATCTACGCGAACAGCTGCGACAGTTCTTGATTGAGGATATCGGATATGGTGATGTATCCAGCGAGCTGATTGATGGACAAGACGAGTCGGTCGCAACAATCGTCGCCAAAGAACAGGGCATTTTCTGTGGGAAGCCCATTGTAGAAGAACTGGCAACCATGCAGCGGCTTGAATTGGTCTCTTGCCAAGAAGACGGGAGAGGAGTTGTCCCTGGAGACGAACTCGTCGTCTTGAGAGGAAAGACGCGCAGGATTTTAGAGACGGAGCGTGTGCTGTTGAATGTCATTCAACACGCGAGTGGGATCGCGACGATGACGCGTCAGTGCGTGGAGGCGCTACGAGATGACGCAATTCACGTGACCGATACGCGTAAGACGACCCCGGGACTGCGGATGATTGAGAAGTATGCCGTACGTGTCGGAGGGGGATACAATCATCGTCTAAGACTCGATGATGCCGTCATGATCAAAGATAATCATATCGTCGCACTTGGTGGCGTAACGAATGCGATTCAAGTCGCGCGTGGTCGTGTCGGGCATACGACCCCGATTGAAGTCGAGGTCGAGTCGTTCGAACAACTGATGGAGGCGGTTCAAGCCGATCCAGATATCGTGATGCTTGATAATCGGACGCCAGATGAACTACGAGAATGGGTTCGGCATATACCGACGCACATCAAAATTGAAGTGTCTGGTGGCATCACGCTCGACACGATTGACAATTATCGAGGCATTCGCATCGATGTCATCTCGCTCGGGCAATTGACCCATTCGGTACGAGCATTCGATTGCAGTTTGAATTTACAAGGAGGAATGAAAGATGCAATTACTCGGGACACTTCCATCAACGTACGCTAATCTTTCTGTAGAGGAGATGGAGACGCGAATTCAGGCGGTCAAAGACCGGCTCGGGAAACGCCTGTTCTTGCCGGCTCACCACTATCAAAAAGACGAGGTCGTTCAATTCGCGGACGCGACAGGAGATTCGCTCCAGCTCGCACGACTCGCAGAACAGATGAGCGAAGCCGAATTCATCGTCTTTTGTGGCGTTCACTTCATGGCAGAGACGGCAGACATGCTGACACGAGACGACCAGGTTGTCGTCTTACCTGATATGCGTGCCGGTTGTTCGATGGCAGATATGGCCGATATCGATCAAACGGAGATTGCTTGGGAAGAACTGACGGAACGATTTGGAGAGGACATCATCCCGATTACATACGTCAATTCAACAGCGGCAATTAAAGCGTTCGTTGGGCGTCACGGCGGGGCGACCGTCACATCGTCGAACGCCCATGAGATTGTTCGGTGGGCGCTTGAGACAGGCGAGCGTATTTTGTTCCTTCCTGACCAGCACCTCGGGCGGAACACGGCGTTCGATCTCGGCGTTCCGCTCGAGGCGATGGCCGTTTGGGATCCACTCCGTGAAGAATTGGTCGCAGAGGACGACGAACAAGTAAAAGTCATCTTGTGGAAGGGACACTGTTCTGTCCATGAGAAGTTTACGGTCTCGCAAATCCAGGCGTTTCGTGAGCGTGAGCCGGATCGTCGCATCATTGTCCATCCGGAGTGTACGTTTGACGTCGTCCAGGCAGCGGACGAGGCGGGATCGACGTCATATATCATCGACAAGATTGACGGGAGCGCACCGGGGACGAAATGGGCGGTCGGAACGGAGATGAACCTCGTCAACCGTCTAGCGGCGACGTACCCACATCTCGATATCGTTTCATTGAACCCGTTCATGTGTCCGTGCCTCACGATGAACCGAATCGACTTATCCCATCTACTTTGGGCGCTCGAGTCGCTCGAGACGGACCCTGTGAATGTGATTCGGGTCGATGCGGACACGACAGAATATTCGAAACGTGCGCTCGAACGAATGCTCGCACGATAATCGCTTCAGGACAGGCAAACGCCTGTCCTCAGACTGTAGACAAAGTATAGGTCTTATGCCCAATCCGGACACGGCTCGCTTTCCTAGGGGCAAGCAGGGAGCCGCATCGCGACTGCGTCACTGCTGGGTCTCCCTTTGCTTGCTATTCCCTCAGGAGTCTCGCCTGCCCGTTCTTGGTCACCTTTTGTCCTTCATCCCATATAATGGTGGGAGAAGAACACACAGGGGCGGATCTGATGATCAACAAGTCGACACCATCCATCAATCACGGTCTGACGAACGGAACGGATGTTGAACAGCGGCCCGAGGAGGATGATCTCGGCGTTTACCTTCCCTTTCCCCTAAAACATCGATTCAAAGTAAATACCGAGCTTTTTCTTCGTCCGTCGTGGCCTTGGAAGAAGACAAACGACCGCCAGATGACGACCGTTTGCGTTGCTCGCCCGACGGCGCCCCGACTCCGACAGGAAAGCAATCCGACGGAGACCCAGCAGCGACCTAGGTCGCGATGCGGCTCCGGGATTGCCTGCGGAAAGCGTGGGAGCCGGAAGGACGAGTTCGAACATGTTATTTGTCAACAAGCTGAGGACAGGTAAACGCCTGTCCTTTTTTCGTGTCGCCCATTATGGTACAATAAATGCAGTTTTTCCGACCGAAAAGGAGAGTACACCGTGATTGAATTCGTAAAAGGACCCGTCGCCTATGTGTGTGCGGAATATATAACGTTAGATGTCTCGGGCGTCGGCTACAAAGTACATGTGCCTAACCCGTTTTTTTATCGTGAACAAGACGAACATGTAATCGTGTTTACGCATCATTACGTGCGTGAAGACCAACAGACGCTATACGGTTTCCGGTCACGACGCGAGCGTGAGCTGTTTAATAAACTCCTTAGCGTAAGCGGCATCGGTCCAAAGGGTGCGCTTGCTATCGTCGCGTCCGGCGATATCGACGCATTGATCGATGCGATTGAAACCGAGAATGAGAAATATTTAACGAAATTCCCGGGAGTCGGGAAGAAGACAGCCAAACAGATGGCACTCGACTTGAAAGGGAAGTTATCCGAGCTCGCACCGGATTACGTGCCGAACGAAGGATTGTTCGCACAAGGTGCATCAGAACTCGACGAGGCGTGTGAGGCGCTCGTCGCGCTCGGCTACTCTGAACGAGAGATTGCAAAAGTCCGCAAAGCATTGAGCGGGGAAATCTTGACGACCGACGCGTACATAAAACGCGCGCTACAGCTGTTATTGAAATAAGGAGGAAGCTATGGACGAACGATTGTTGTCACAATCTCATCAGCAATATGAAGACTCTGAAGAGTGGAGCTTACGTCCGCAACGCTTCGAGCAATACATCGGGCAAGAAAAGGCGAAAGGCAATTTGTCCGTCTTCATTCAGGCCGCCAAACTTCGCAGCGAGACGCTCGATCACGTCCTGTTATATGGACCACCGGGACTCGGGAAGACGACGCTCGCCCAAATCATCGCCAACGAGATGGGCGTCGGGATCAAGACGACCGCCGGGCCCGCGATTGAACGACCGGGCGATTTGGCTGCGATCCTCTCGACCCTCGAGCCGGGGGATGTCTTGTTCATCGATGAGATCCATCGATTGAGCCGGACGATTGAAGAAATTCTCTATCCGGCCATGGAAGATTACTGTCTCGACATCGTCTATGGGCAAGGGGAGATGGCACGAAGCGTCCGCATCGACCTACCACCGTTCACGCTCGTCGGGGCGACGACACGGGCCGGGATGCTCTCGGCGCCTTTACGTGACCGTTTCGGCGTCACGTTGAAACTCGAATATTACGAAGCACATGAGTTAGCGGCCATCGTCAGTCGGACGGCCCAGCTGTTCCGTCTCTCGATCTCACCTGAGGCGAGTGGCGCGATTGCGAAACGCTCACGAGGGACGCCGCGAATCGCGAACCGTCTCTTGCGACGAGTCCGTGATTTCGCGCAAGTGGCTGGTACGAAAGAAATCGATCCGGTGCTCGCGTCTGATGCGCTCGACCGGCTACACGTCGATGCACTCGGACTCGATGAAGTCGATCATCGATTGCTTCGGGCCATGGTGGAGCGGTTCGGAGGTGGACCGGTCGGGCTTGAGACGCTTGCCGCAACCATCGGTGAGGATGCTCAGACGATCGAGGATGTCTATGAGCCCTATTTATTGCAACAAGGATTCTTGCAGCGTACGCCGCGAGGACGGATGATTACACAGTTTGCCAAGTCGCATTTTGGTTATGAAGAGGAAGAGGAGTAAGGTATGCAAGACATTCAATTAAACGTAAACGATTATGATTTTGAGTTACCAGAAGAGTTGATCGCCCAAGTCCCATTGCTCGATCGGACGAGCTCACGCCTACTCGTATTGGATCGTGAGACAGGGGACATCGAGCATCGTCATTTCCGTGACGTGCTCGATTACTTGAACGAAGGGGATGCGCTCGTCGTCAACGACTCACGCGTCTTACCGGCACGTCTCTTTGGGGCGAAACAAGAAACAGGCGGGAAAGTCGAACTGCTCTTGTTGAAACAGACGGAAGATGACGTATGGGAAGCGCTCGTCAAACCGGCGAAAAAAGTTCGGGTCGGTTCCATCGTCGAGTTCGGGGACGGTCTTCTCCGCGCCGAATGCGTCGAGGAACTTCCGGAAGGAGGACGTCGCTTCAAGTTTGACTATGACGGCATCTTCTATGAGATTTTAGACGAACTCGGAACGATGCCGCTCCCACCGTACATCCGCGAACAACTCGATGACCAGGACCGCTATCAGACGGTCTATGCTCGTGAGCGTGGTAGTGCGGCCGCTCCGACAGCCGGTCTTCATTTCACCGAGGAACTACTTGAAGCGGCGAAGGCGAAAGGGGTTCGATTGATTCCGCTCACACTTCACGTCGGGCTTGGTACGTTCCGTCCGGTGACAGCTGATTCGATTGAAGAACATACGATGCACAGTGAGTATTTCGAGTTGTCGGCTGATTCGGCAGCTGCGCTTCGAGAGATTCGAGCGAACGGCGGTCGAATCTTTGCGGTCGGGACGACATCGACACGGACGCTCGAAACAATCATGCGAGACCATGGGGACTTCGTCGAGTCATCGGGCTGGACGGACATCTTTATTTACCCTGGTGTCGAGTTGAAGGCGATCGATGGATTGATCACGAACTTCCACTTGCCTAAATCAACGCTCGTCATGCTCGTCTCGGCATTCGCGACGCGCGACATCATCTTACATGCTTATCGGACTGCGGTCGCAGAACGATACCGCTTCTTCAGCTTTGGAGACGCGATGCTCATCACGAGGAAGGAAGTAACAAAATGACAAAACATGCAGTCACATACGAACACATCCACACATGTAAACAGACCGGAGCGCGGCACGGAATCGTCCATACGCCGCACGGGTCGTTCGAGACCCCGGTCTTCATGCCAGTCGGGACGCAAGCGAGCGTCAAGACGATGGCACCGGAACAGGTCAAGGCGATGGGCGCGAATATTATCTTGTCGAACACGTATCATCTTTGGGTTCGTCCAGGTCATGAGGTCATCAAACAAGCGGGTGGCCTTCATAAGTTCATGAACTGGGACGGGGCAATCCTCACGGACTCGGGTGGTTTCCAGGTGTTCTCACTTGCTGACCTCCGAAACATCCAAGAGGAAGGCGTTCACTTCCGTAACCATTTGAACGGCGACAAATTGTTCTTGTCACCGGAAAAGGCGATGGAGATTCAGAACGCGCTCGGGTCTGACATCATGATGGCATTCGATGAGTGTCCGCCTTATCCGGCGACGCATGAATACATGAAGAAATCAGTTGAGCGTACGAGCCGCTGGGCGGAACGTTGCCTCGAGGCACACGAACGTCCAGAAGACCAAGCGCTCTTTGGGATCATCCAAGGTGGAGAATATGAAGATCTTCGTCGTCAAAGCGCCGCTGACCTCGTGTCGCTTGATTTCCCGGGATATGCGGTCGGAGGTCTCTCGGTCGGTGAACCGAAAGACGTCATGTATCGTGCGCTCGAATTCACGACACCACTCATGCCGGAAAACAAACCGCGTTATTTGATGGGTGTCGGCTCACCGGATGCGTTAATCGAAGGGTCGATTCGTGGAATCGATATGTTCGACTGCGTTCTTCCGACACGCATCGCACGAAACGGGACACTCATGACGTCGAAAGGTCGCGTCACGATCAAGCAAGCGAAATATAAGACAGACTTCGGTCCAATCGATGAGAAGTGTGACTGTAACACGTGTAAGAACTACTCGCGTGCGTACGTCCACCACTTGATTCGTGCGGATGAGATGTTCGGTCTTCACTTATGTACGACACACAACCTTCATTTCCTCGTGAAGTTGATGGAACAGGTTCGTCAAGCGATTCGCGAAGACCGTTTGCTCGACTTCAAGGAAGAATTCTTCGAAGAATACGGCTACAACAAGCCGAACGCTAAGAATTTCTAAGAAAACGTACAGGACATTGTGTGACATCTATTCAATTTCACGGTATAATGAACCTGATATTGAATGAAAGGGTGAATGTTACACATGGATACTCTCGTTGCGTTATTACCAATGATCCTGATTTTCGTCGTATTTTACTTCCTTTTGATTCGTCCACAGACGAAACGCCAAAAAGAAGTTCAATCGATGCAAAACGCCCTCGAGCGTGGCGACAGCGTTGTCACAATCGGTGGTTTACACGGCGTCGTTCATCAAATCGAAGACACACATGTCGTGTTGAAATGCGATCAATCGCTTCTCCGCTTCAACCGTAGCGCGGTTGCGGAAGTCGTGAAAAAAGCGAATGCCTCGTTCGAGGAATAAGCCAGTTAAGCATCTGACCAAAACGGTCAGATGCTTTTTTTTATGAAAAACGTCTGATTTTTGACAAAGTATGTCAATTTGATGATCCATCCCCCTTATTTCGAAAAAACGATTTGAATCGTGAAAACGTTTGCATTAATGTCAAAGTGAGATGAAATCCGAGATGAAGGAGAACGAATAAAATGGACGTGAAACGATTAAACCCATTCAAAAATTGGAAAGGATGGACACGGAAACGATCTGGGAAGAGGAAAAAAGGACGATCTTCCTTGAGACGACGTATGTCGATTGCTCTGATTCCAACGATCGTTGCCCTTGTTATGGTTGGGGCACTCGGCTCTTATCAACTAAGACAATCGACTGCCGCTTATGACCGAGTTCTTAGTGATGGAATGCAGGAGATGCTTCTTGCAGAAAATTTATCTCTTGCGGTGACAGATGCCGAACGTTATTTGAACTATTATATGCTCGTCGCTAATCCGAAGACATTGATCAGTTTACAGAGTACACAGGAACAACGTGACGAGTTAATGGGGGAATTGAAAGCTTCGTCAACGGACGATAAAATCTTATCTTGGTTAGGCGACTTGGAAAAATTCAATGAGCTATTAGACCGTGAGATGAATCGTGCCATTGAACTTCGACAGCAGCAAGACGAAATCGGATATAAAACCGTGCTCAACACGAGTGTGACACCGACGACGGACCGCGTGCGCATGACCGTGACGGACCTTGTCGAATATAAAGGGGAGCTCCTTGCTTCCGAGACGAAAGCGGTGCAAGCAGACGCGGAGAGTTCAATCCTTTGGATGCTCATCATCAGCGTTGGTGGTGTCGTGATTGGGATTCTTTCGTTACTTGCCTTGCAGCGCCTGTTCTTGAAACCAATTAATCGTCTTGGTCGTCAAGCTCGCATTATGGCGGAAGGGGATTTGACCGGCGAAGATATCGAGGTCGCCTCAAACGACGAGCTCGGAGACCTTGTCACGGCATTTAACGAGATGAAACGCAATCTGGTCGGCTTGATTCGTCGGGTTGGAGAGGCGTCGGACAAAGTGACGGCGTATTCGGAAGAACTTTATGCGAGTACAGATCATGTGGCGACGACGACCCAAGGGGTATCCCGTCTATTTGAAGAGATGAATGTGGCGGCACAAGGATCGTCGAAACGTGCGGAAGAAGGAACAATTGGGGTCAATCAAGCGGTGGTCGGATTGAACCAAATCGCCGCAGCGTCACAAGGTGTGAATGAACAGACGATTCACACTCTTGAAGCGGCAAACGGCGGACTCGAAACGATTCAATTGGCTGAGGAGCGCATGCAAGAAATTCGTCGTGCCAATGAACTCACAGAACAAATGGTGACACGTCTCTCGAATCAATCACTAGAGATTGAAAAAATCACTCGTTCGATCACGGCCATCACAGAACAGACGAACCTGCTTGCCCTTAATGCAGCCATCGAGGCGGCGCGCGCAGGTGAACATGGAAAAGGGTTTGCGGTCGTCGCGGCAGAAGTGCGAAAACTTGCCGAGGAGTCCAAACAGTCAGCCATTCAAATCCAAACCGTCGTACGTGACATTCAGCGTGATACGAAGCAAGTCGAGTCAGCGTTTGAAGAGTCGAGCGTCCATGTTGAAAATGGAGTATCGCAAATGGGAGAAGTGGCCGAGGCGTTCCGAGAGATTGTATCGGTCATTGAAGAGACGTCGCGTCAGATGAGTGAGATTGCGGCAGCAACAGAAGAAGTCAGTGCCAACACGACAGAAGTTGCCGTATCGGTCGAAGACATGTCGACGAATGCTGTCTCGACACAGCGTAGCGTCGAAGAGGCGGGAGCGAACGTTGAAGAACAGCTTGCGGCCATTCAAGAAATCAATGGAATTGCTGAAACGATGAGTCACATGTCCTCTGAATTAAAAGATGTCGTCCATGTGTTTAAGACCACATAATAAATGCCCTGACGCGTGCGTCAGGGCATTGCTCGTTACATTAATAAAATCAAACTTGTCGCCATGACGATCATACCTGCGACCATCCCATACATCGAATGATGGGCACGACCATACTCTCGAGCAGCAGGGAGCAACTCGTCAAGCGAGATGAAGACCATGATTCCCCCGACTGCCGCGAACAAAAGTCCGAAGACCGTGTCACTTAAGAACGGCATAAGGAGTAAAAATCCGATAGCGGCACCTGCCGGCTCAGCGAGACCTGATAATAATGAGAGCTTGAATGCTTTTTTGCGTGAACCGGTCGCATAATAAATCGGAACTGATACGGCAATCCCTTCCGGAATATTGTGAAGGGCGATGGCGATGGCAATCGCTAAACCTACAGTCGGATCATCTAATGCCGAGACAAAGGTGGCGAGTCCTTCTGGAAAGTTGTGAATGCCAATGGCGAGTGCCATGAAGATCCCCATTTTCTTTAAGCGGTTTTGTGTCTCGGGATGACTGATCGTTGTCGCCTCATGTGTGGATGCCATCGCCAATTCTTTTGAGGTCGGGTCGTTTTGCATCGATTCAACGAACTTGACCTCATGTGGGTTCTCCATTTTCGGGATGAACTTGTCAATCAAGCCGATCAAGAACATACCACCGAAGAAAGCGAAGACGGTATAAATCGTTCCCGTATATTCCCCATGCGCACTGACGAGTTCATCGAGTGCTTTCGGAAAAATCTCGATGAATGATACGTAAATCATGACACCACCAGAAAAACCGAGTGAGATGGATAGAAAGGCTGTATTCGTTCGTTTTGCGAAAAATGCGATCATGCTTCCGATCCCTGTCGCGAGTCCTGCGAACAAGGTAAGAAGAAACGCATACATAATCGTGCTGTCCATATCGTTAGACTCCTTTGAGTTTTTAATGTTAGCTACATCATACATCAGGTTTTGCCCTAGCGCAACTTTTAGTCTTGCATGCAAAATAAGTCTAGATATCCACGAATGGTCGTTACAATTTTAGGAAAATGATTGATAAATGTTTAGAAAATTTGTAATGTTAACGAGAGAAGTTTTTATAAAGAACAGTGGTTTAGAAAGGAAATAGTCGTATGTACAAAAAAGGCAATATTGCGATTTTCGCGATTATCATGATTGCGACAATCCTGCTCGCTGTGTTCACGACACCTTGGGTCGTCAAGAACACGAACCTCGGACTCGACTTAAAAGGTGGATTCGAAGTTTTGTATGAAGTACAACCGCTCGAAGACGGCGACGTCATCGACGAGTCGGCGATGAATGCAACCGTTCGCGCCATCAACAACCGAATCAACGTCCTTGGGGTATCAGAACCGGACGTTCGAATCGAAGAAAACAATCGCATTCGCGTGCAACTTGCAGGCGTGTCGAACCAAAACGAAGCGCGCGAAGTCATCTCGTCTACGGCACAATTGACGTTCCGTGACGTGAATGACAACGTCCTGCTCGATGGGAAAGACTTAGCTCCTCGTGGCGCGTCTCTCAGTTACAACCAACAAGGACAACCTGTCGTAGAGTTGACGCTTCAGTCAGCCGATCAGTTCGGGGAAGTGACGTCTGAAATTTCACAGCGTCCAGCTCCTGAAAATCGTCTCGTCATCTGGCTCGATTACGAAGAAGGTGACACTTACGAAGAAGAGATTCAAAAAGAAAACTCGAAAATCGTGTCAGATGCTTCTGTAAATGGACCGATTTTATCTGATAAAGCGATCATTTCTGGTGGTGGAATCGACGCGGAGAGCGGGCAACGTCTCGCGGATATCCTAAACGCAGGGGCGCTCCCGGTTAAACTCGATGAGATTTACTCGACGTCGGTATCGGCACAGTTCGGTCAAGATGCACTTGAAGAAACGGTATTTGCCGCAACAATTGGGATTATCGCTGTATTCCTCTTCATGTTGTTCTTCTACCGTTTACCAGGACTCGTATCGATCATCACGCTCATTCTGTACATCAACTTGATCATGTTGTTCTTCAATGGAATCAATGCGGTCTTGACACTACCGGGAATCGCGGCACTTGTTCTCGGGGTCGGTATGGCGGTCGATGCGAACATCATTACCGCTGAACGGATCAAGGACGAGTTACGATCTGGAAAGTCGGTATTATCCGCGTTCCGTGCCGGTAACCGTCGCTCGCTCAGTACGATCATTGATGCCAACTTGACGACGCTCATTTCAGCTGCAGTCTTGTTCTATTTTGGACAAAGCTCAGTCAAAGGGTTCGCCATCATGCTCATGATCTCAATCGGGATGACGTTCATTTCGAACGTATTCATCTCACGTTATTTGATGCACCTCCTCGTTTCAAGTCGCCTGTTCGACAAACGTAAAGGATGGTTTGGTGTGAAGGAGAGTGAAATCCGTGAACTTTAAGCTTACTGAATGGAATTACGTCAAACATATGCGTACGATGTTCTTGATTTCAACGGCCATCGTCGTTCTCGGAATCGGTCTCTTGTTCTTCCGAGGATTGAACCTCGGGATCGACTTCGCTTCAGGTACACGCGTAGAGGTTCAAACCGAAGAACGTGTCTCTCAAGAAGAGTTCACGAAAGCGTTCAATGACGCTGGGGTCGATCAAGAAATCTCGAACGTCCAATATGCAGATGAAGGTCGCTTAGCATACGTGACGTTCGTCGGTCAACTAGGGCAAGAAGAAGTTGCGAACGTCAAGACGGCGTTCACCGAACAGTTCGGGAACGACCCGAATATCAGCACCGTCTCGGCTCAAGTTGGTCGTGACTTGGCGAAAAATGCTTTGTATGCGGTAGCCGTCGCCTCAATCGGGATCATTCTCTACATCACGGTCCGTTTCCAATTCTCCTATGCGGTCGCGACCGTGGTTGCCATGCTCCACGATGCCTTCTTCATGATTGTCGCGTTCTCGCTCTTTGGGATAGAGGTCAACTTGTACTTCATCGCCGCGGTCTTGACCATCATCGGTTACTCAGTCAACGATACGATCGTAACGTTCGACCGGGTCCGCGAGAACATCACGTCGTATGAAAAGGAACGGAAAATCAAGTCGATGGACGTCTACGAGTCGATTATCAACAAATCGATTCAAGAGACGATTGTGCGGTCGGTCAACACCGTCATCACGGTACTCGTGACAGCCATCGCCTTGTACGTCTTCGGTGCCGAATCGATTCGTAGCTTCTCGATTGCACTCATCGTGGGACTCTTTATGGGGATGTACTCTTCGATCTTCATCGCATCGTACTTGTGGCTCCTCATCAAACGCACGACCATCAACAAGAAAAAAGATACGCCGGTCACAGAGGCGTAACGAGTGGGTCTCCCTTCAAACGGGAGACCTTTTCAAATGTCAAGACGGCACATCTTTCACGCGGTCTGCTATAATCTACAATTGATTGGAGTGAAGGACATGTACCATTCGAAGAAACAGTGGCTCTATCCGGAAACAAATCCGGACGACGTCACACGTTTACAAAACGAATTAAATATATCAGCACAACTCGCGACGTTGCTCGTACAGCGTGGACATCAAGATGTAGAAGCGGCCAAGGCATTTTTATATGCCGAGGAAGAACTCGTCTTTCATGACCCGTATTTGTTTGAACAGATGGAAACAGTCGTATCCCGCATCAAGCAGGCGGCAGACGAGGGTGAGATGGTGCTCATCTATGGCGACTACGATGTCGATGGGGTCAGTGCCTCATCCGTCATGTGGCATGCGTTAACCGAAATCGGTGTCATGGCCGAGTGTTATATCCCGAACCGCTTCACGGAAGGATATGGACCGAACAAGGAAGCGTTCCAATGGGCGGCGAACGAAGGGTTCACCTTGGTCATCACAGTGGACTGTGGGATTTCAGGGATTGAAGAAGCGACACTCTTAAAAGACCTCGGTGTCGATTTGATCATCACCGACCACCACGAGCCGAAAGAAACATTGCCGGACGCGTATGCGATCATTCACCCGCACATCGACCCGAGATATCCATACGATAAACTCGCCGGTGCGGGGGTCGCCCTCAAAGTGGCACACGCCGTTTTAGGAAGAATGCCAGAAGAACTCCTTGATTTGGCAGTACTCGGAACAATCGCTGACCTCGTCCCGTTAGACGGCGAAAACCGGTTGCTCGCGAAGAAAGGGATCGCTGCGCTCGAAGCGTCGAAGCGACCGGGTATTTTAGCGTTACGTGAAGTGTGTGGTCTTAGTGACAGCGTGTTGAACGAAGAATCGGTCGGTTTCGCGTTCGGTCCACGCATCAATGCGGCGGGTCGTCTCGATTCGGCGATGCCAGCCCTTCAGATGCTCCTTGCTGAACACGTCGAGGAAGCACTCGAACTTGCGAAACAGCTCGATAAGCAAAATAAGGAACGACAAGATATCGTCAAAA
Source organism: Exiguobacterium sp. s63 (assembly GCF_018617335.1). Classification (GTDB taxonomy): domain Bacteria; phylum Bacillota; class Bacilli; order Exiguobacteriales; family Exiguobacteriaceae; genus Exiguobacterium. Next base: position 305,110 of record NZ_JACSKB010000002.1, read on the forward strand.
CGATTACGGCTGAAGCGAAAGAACTCGTTGAAGCATCGATGACAGAGGATCGTGTACTCGTCGTCGCAAGTGAGAAATGGAACCCGGGTGTCGTTGGAATTGTTGCCTCTCGTCTCGTCGAAGCGTATTATCGTCCGGTCATTCTCCTTTGCCACGACCCGGAGACGGGCAAGGCGAAGGGGTCGGGTCGCTCGATTGATGGGTTTGACTTATTTAAAGAACTCTCAAAAAATGAAGACATCTTGCCGCACTTCGGAGGGCATCCGGCCGCTGCCGGGATGACGCTCCAGTCCGAGAATGTCGCCGAATTGCGTGAACGACTGAATCGCCAAGCGGAAGTGATTCCAGATGACGTATTCGTGCCCCGGGTCAACGTCGACTTAAAACTCTCGGTCAATGACGTTTCACTCGACCTGATTTCTGAAATCGCGAAACTGGCACCGTTCGGAATGGGCAACCCGTCTCCACGTGTCGTCGTCGCTGATGCGAAACTGCGTGACATTCGTCAAATCGGACGGGATGCGACACATTTGAAAGTACAGCTCGCCGGAGACAAGCGTGAACTCGACGGCATTGGGTTCGGGTTCGGACATGTCGTCTCAGAAATCTCACAGATGGCCCACATCTCAGTGATGGGGAGTCTCCAAGTGAATGAATGGAACGGGATGCGTAAGCCCCAGCTTATGATTCAAGATTTACGCGTCGATGATTTCCAAGTATTCGACTATCGAGGAAAGAAAAAGTCGCTACAAGAGCTGAAAGATTTGCCAAAAGAACAGACGTCGTTCTTATCGTTCCAAGGGACAGATGAGGAGTTCCCGCTACATGAAGGGGATGAACCGCTCAACCGATTTGTCGTCTTGCTCGATTTGCCTGACGATGAAGAAGTGCTTGCGGAAAAACTTCATGAAGGAATCGAGCGAATTTATTGCGCTTTCGGACAAGGAGACTCATTCTTTGAACGTCTCCCGTCTCGTGAGGATTTCCGAACGTATTATGTCCATATGGCGACATGCGAACGGAAAAATCTACGTGAGAACTTGATTCGTCTATCGAAAGAGCGAAAATGGTCAAAAAATACGATTCAATTTATGCATCAAGTATTCTCTGAACTCGAATTTCTTGTTACAATGGAAGACGGACTGCCTGGAGTCAATCCAGAAGCACCGAAACGCGATTTGACCGAAGCGCCGTGCTATCAACGCCGGATTGGGCGCCAACAACTCGAAGAGCGTTTCGTATACGCGTCATTGGCGGAGCTCAAAGAGCGGTTACAATCGTTGCGATCGAACAAGATGCAGGAGGCATACACATAAAATGGATTTCAAACAGCATATTAAAGAAGTAGCAGATTATCCGAAGGAAGGCATTAGCTTCAAGGACATCACGTCACTTATGCAAAATGGCGAAGTCTACAAGAAGTCGGTAGATGAGCTCGTCGCTTACGCACGTGAGCGTGGAGCAGAGTTAATCGCTGGACCGGAAGCGCGCGGATTCGTCGTCGGTTGTCCGGCAGCGTACGCACTCGAACTCGGATTTGTGCCTGTACGTAAAGAAGGAAAGTTACCACGTGAGACAGTTCGTGTATCATATGGTCTCGAGTACGGAACGGACATCTTAACGATGCACAAAGATTCAATCCAACCTGGCCAACAAGTCGTCATCTTAGATGATTTGCTCGCGACAGGTGGTACGATTGAAGCGACCATCAAAATGATTGAGCAACTCGGCGGAGTTGTGGCAGGAATCGGGTTCTTGATCGAACTCGACGGACTCGGCGGACGTGAACGTCTCGAAGGATATGACGTGTTCTCACTCATCCGATACGAAGACTGATTTTCGAACGGGAAGCGACATGCTTCCCGTTTTTGAATAGTTTTTAAGGAAAATAACCGACAACCTTTGACAGGTCGTCAGATTTTTTCGATAATGGTTATAAAAATTAGAGAATCTTGAACATAAACTACTACCATGCTGCGACGAATCTGAGTCGATTGGAGCGGTAAGAAAAAGGGTGTCGAATGTTATGACCAAAAAACAAATCGTAAGTATTGAGGATCTTCTCGACGCGCTCGGGGAGTATATGGGTGACGACGATATTGCCGAAGTGAAACGCGCTTACGAATACGCAAAACTTCATCATACCGGTCAGTTCCGACGTTCGGGCGAGCCCTATATCCTCCATCCGGTCCAAGTGGCCGGCATTCTCGTTGACATCGGCTTAGATGCCACGACGATTATCGGAGCGCTCTTACATGACGTTGTCGAAGATACGGATATTTCGTTACAGCAATTGACGGAAGACTTTGGTCCGGAAGTGGCCATGCTCGTCGATGGGGTTACGAAACTTGGTAAGATCAAATATAAATCGAAAAAAGAAGAACTCGCCGAGAATCATCGGAAGATGATTATCGCCATGGCGGAAGATGTGCGCGTCATCTTGATTAAACTCGCTGACCGCCTCCATAACATGCGGACCCTTCAGCATATGCCGAAAGAGAAGCAAGTTCAAAAGGCAGAAGAAACGCTTGAAATCTTCGCCCCACTTGCACACCGGATGGGGATTTCGACGATTAAGTGGGAGCTCGAAGATATTTCATTACGTTATATCAACCCGCAGCAATACTACAAAATCGTCTCGATGATGAAACAGAAACGAACGGAACGGGAAGCACTCGTTACCTCTGTCATCACGGAAGTGAACGAAGTGCTCGAAGATGTGCATATCGATGCCGATGTGAACGGCCGACCGAAACATATCTATTCCATCTACAACAAGATGGTGAAGCATAAAAAAGAATTCAATGAAATTTACGATTTGATGGCGGTCCGCATTATCGTCGACTCGATTCGTGATTGTTATGCGGTGCTTGGCATCATCCACACGCAATACAAGCCGATGCCAGGACGCTTCAAAGATTATATCGCTATGCCGAAACCGAACATGTACCAGTCGCTCCATACGACCGTGATCGGTCCGAAAGGTGAACCGCTCGAAGTCCAGATTCGAACGAAAGACATGCATTTCATCGCCGAATTCGGGATCGCGGCACACTGGGCGTATAAAGAAGGGAAGAACGTTTCGACGAACGGATTTGACGAGAAAATCGCTCATCTTCGCGAAATCCTTGAACTTCAAAAAGATACGACCGATGCCGAGGAATTCATGGAGTCGCTTAAAGTCGATTTCTTTAGCGACATGTTGTATGTGTTCACACCAAAAGGGGACGTATTCGAATTGCCGAAAGGCTCTGTCCCGATCGATTACGCGTACCGGATCCATACGGAGATCGGCCATCGGATGACGGGGGCAAAAGTGAACGGTCGAATGGTGCCGCTCGACTACAAACTCGAGACGGGTGACATCATTGAAATCATTACGTCGAAGCACAGTTATGGTCCGAGCAAGGACTGGTTGAAACTCGCTGTTTCGAGTCAGGCGAAGAACAAGATTCGTCAATGGTTCAAACGTCAACAGCGTGAAGAGAACGTCGAGAAAGGGAAAGATCTCGTCGAGGCAGAAATCAAGAAACTAGGTTTCGAACCGAAAGAGATTATCGATGAGCCGGCACTCAGTATCGTCGTCGAGAAGTTCAACTTCGGGAACGAGGAAGAGATGTATGCCGCTGTCGGTTACCAAGGTATCACAGCCGCTCAAGTCGCACATAAATTGACGGAGAAGCAGCGGAAAGAACCGAAGCTCGAACTGTCTGAAGCCATCAGCGAATTAAAAGTCAGTCAGGCACCGAAGAAGAAAACGACGGAAGCGGGTGTGACGGTCAAAGGGATCGACAATATGCTCGTTCGCATGAGCCGTTGCTGTAACCCGGTCCCGGGAGACGAAATCGTCGGGTATATCACCCGTGGACGTGGCGTCTCGATTCACCGGAAAGACTGCTTGAACATCGTCAACGAACAACACCCGGAGCGTCTTCTTGATGTCGAATGGGAAGTTGGACAGGCGAAAGAGAAGAACTATAACGTCGATATCGAGATTACGGGATATGATCGTTCAGGTCTCTTGAACGACGTCCTTCAAGCGGTATCGGCGACGAATACGAATATCGTGGCCGTCAGTGGTCGGGGCGACCAAAACAAACAAGCTCGCATCTCGATGACGATCTCGATTCCGAACGTGAATCACTTACAGAAAGTCGTCGAGCGCATCAAACAAATCTCAGACGTGTATTCGGTCAGCCGAGTCATGATGACGTGACGAAAGGAAGAGGAACGTGCGTGTATTATTGCAACGAGTGAAAAAAGCATCAGTCACAGTCGAGGAAGAAGTCGTCGGGGCAATCAACGCCGGATACTTGCTTCTCGTCGGTGTGACACATGAAGACACAGAAGAGGAAGTGAACTGGCTCGCCGACAAGGTGACCGGGCTTCGCGTCTTCGAGGACGATCAAGAAAAGATGAACTTATCGATTCAAGATGTGTCTGGTCAAATCTTGTCGGTCTCGCAATTCACATTGTATGGAGATACGATGAAAGGACGGCGACCCGCTTTCACAAAGGCCGCAAAACCGGACATGGCCGAGACGCTCTATGAAAAATTCAACGAGCGGTTGCGGTCGAATGGACTCGTCGTCGAGACGGGGCGCTTCGGTGCGATGATGGACGTCGCTCTCGTCAATGACGGACCGGTCACGCTCATGCTCGAAAAAAACGCTTGACAGATGCCGGCTTGATTCGGCATCATGAAGCATATAGTCAAACACCTATGATAAAGAAGAGTACGGTCAACCCACCAGCAAAGAGAGCGATGCCTTGGCTGAAAGCATCGACTGGATGATGACCCGAACGACACTTTGGAGGTGCTCCCTTGAAAATGAGTAGGGGGAGCCGTCTCATCGGGCGTTAACCGATTTCGAGTGGCAGAGTTTCAAGTAATGGCTCTGCAACGAGGGTGGTACCACGGGAAACTTACACAGGCTCTCGTCCCTTTGCGGACGAGGGTCTTTTTGTATTTTAAGGAGGGAAATGTGATGATGAAAGCACCACGCGGTACACAAGACCTGCTTCCGGGCACGGTCGAGACGTGGCAATATGTCGAAGAAAAACTTCGCGACATGAGCGCCCGTTACAACTATAAAGAGATCCGCACACCAATCTTTGAAACGACGAACCTGTTCACACGCAGTGTCGGGGAAACGACAGACATCGTACAAAAAGAGATGTTCACGCTCGTGAAGAAAGGGAAAGACGAGTACACGCTTCGCCCAGAAGGGACGGCATCTGTCGTTCGTGCGTTCGTGACGAACAAACTGTTCGGAAATCCGGACCAACCGACGAAGCTCTACTATATGGGACCGATGTTCCGCTACGAGCGCCCACAAAAAGGCCGCTTCCGTCAGCTTCACCAATACGGTGTCGAAGCGATCGGCAGTAGCGACCCGGCCGTTGACGCTGAGGTCATCAGCCTCGCCTACTCGATCTACAAGTCGTTTGGACTTCAGAAAATCAAAGTCGTCGTCAACTCGCTTGGGGACGCGGAAAGCCGCAACGCCCACCGCGATGCGCTCATCCGTCACTTCGAGCCGGTGGCAGGCGAACTTTGCCAAGATTGCCAATCACGTCTTTACAAGAACCCGCTTCGCATCTTGGATTGTAAGGTCGACCGCGATCACCCGTCGATGAAGACAGCGCCGTCGATCCTTGAATATTTGAACGAAGAGTCGAAAGCCTACTTCGACCAAGTGCTCGCACAACTCGATGCACTCGGCGTCGCCTACGAAGTCGATCCGACACTCGTTCGTGGACTCGATTACTATACGCACACGGCGTTTGAAATCATGTCCGAGGCAGAAGGGTTCGGAGCCATCACGACACTTTGTGGCGGTGGACGCTACAACGGTCTCGTACAGGATATCGGTGGACCGGACATGCCGGGAATCGGTTTTGGGATCGGGTTGGAGCGCCTCATCCTCGCATTGGAGAATGAAGGAGTCTTACCTGAACTCGAGACAGGACTTGATGTCTTCATCGTCGCGCAAGGCGAGAAAGAAGTCGAATTGACGGCGACACGCCTCTTGCAACTCCTTCGCATGGAAGGGTTCAAGGCTGATCGTGATTACCAAGGACGCAAGTTCAAAGGACAATTCAAACAGGCGGACCGCCTGAAAGCCAAATTCACAGTCATCTTGGGGGATGACGAAGTCGAACGTGGGGCAGCCGCCTTGAAAGATATGACGACTGGTGAACAAGTCGATGTGCCACTCTCGGCCGTCGCAGACAAAATTCGTGAACTATCGGAAGGAGCAGGACAATGATCGGACGCACACATATGAACGGTCGTGTGACAGAGTCACTCATCGGCCAAGAAGTACAATTAAAAGGATGGGTACAAAAACGTCGTGACCTCGGGGGACTCATCTTCATCGACCTTCGTGACCGCACTGGGATCGTCCAAGTCGTCGTTCGCCCAGAAAATGAAGCAGTCCACCAACTCGCAGAAACGATTCGTAGCGAGTATGTCCTCGACGTGAAAGGAACGGTTCTCGAGCGTGAGAACAAGAACCCGAACATGCCGACAGGAAACATCGAAGTTATCGCTTCAGAAATCAACATCTTGAACGCGGCGAAGATGACACCAATCCCGATTGGTGATGAAGCGGAAAACGTCTCAGAAGACCTTCGCCTCAAGTACCGTTACCTCGACCTTCGTCGTCCAGCGCTTCAAGAGACGTTCCGTCTCCGCTCGAAGACGTCAAACACAATCCGTAACTTCTTGACGGAGCAGGAGTTCCTCGAAGTCGAAACACCGATTTTGACAAAGTCTACACCAGAAGGCGCACGTGACTATCTCGTCCCGAGCCGTGTTCATGGTGGTGAGTTCTACGCACTTCCGCAATCACCACAGCTCTTCAAACAGTTGCTCATGGTCGCAGGATTTGACCGTTACTTCCAAATCGCGCGCTGCTTCCGTGACGAAGACCTTCGTGCAGACCGTCAACCTGAATTCACGCAAGTCGACATCGAGACGAGCTTCATGGACATCGAAGACTTGATGGCGATGATGGAATCGATGATGGGACAAGTCATGGAATCGACGCTCGGTCGTACGGACACACCAGCGAAATTCGAGCGTATGACACACGCGGAAGCGATGCGTCGTTTCGGTTCAGATAAACCGGACACGCGTTTCGGCCTCGAACTCATCGACGTGGCTGATGCTGTGAAAGGAGCCGGATTCAAAGTGTTTGACGCCGCACTCGAATCAAACGGACAAGTCAAAGCGATCAACGTTAAAGGTGAGGCGGACAACTTCTCACGTAAAGACATCGATAAGCTTCAAGAATTCACAGCGGTTTACGGTGCGAAAGGTCTCGCATGGCTCAAAGTGACAGCGGAAGGCTTGAACGGTCCAATCGCGAAATTCTTCGACGAAACGTACGCACAGAAGTTGATCGAAGCAACGAATGCAGAAGCAGGTGACCTTCTCCTCTTCGTCGCATCAAAACCAACTGTCGTCGCCGACAGCCTTGGCGCACTCCGCGTCAAACTCGGACACGAACTTGGTCTCATCGATGAGACGAAGTTCAACTTCCTATGGGTGACAGACTTCCCACTCGTGACGTTTGAAGAAGAAGATGGTCGCTTCTATGCGAACCACCACCCCTTCACGATGCCAAACCGTGAAGACCTTCACCTGCTCGAAACAGACCCGGCAAGCGTACGCGCCATCGCGTATGACCTCGTCTTGAACGGTTACGAGCTCGGTGGCGGTTCACAGCGTATTTACGAGCGTGACATCCAGGAGCGTATGTTCAAATTGCTCGGCTTCACGCAAGAAGAAGCAGTTGAACAGTTCGGATTCTTACTCGAAGCGTTCGAATACGGTACACCACCGCACGCGGGAATCGCACTCGGTCTCGACCGTCTCGTCATGATTCTTGCAGGTCGTTCGAACCTTCGTGACACGATTGCCTTCCCGAAAACGGCTTCGGCAAGCGACTTGCTCACGCAAGCACCGAGCCCGGTCGCGGACGCACAACTTGAAGAGTTATCGATTCGTACGGCAGTAAAAGAGAAGAAATAAGCACAAAAAAACGAGGGTTGCCATGGCAATCCTCGTTTTTTGTATGTGTGAAACGGATTTTGGATTCAACACGATGGTAGAAATTTAATTGGAACACATCCACTTATTAACGTTTATCCTCTTCTCGTTGCATATATTTTGCTGTCCGCTGCAACGCAAATCCGAAGGCAAACAGCGAGGCGATGACGGCGGACATCGAATAGACCGAATCGATGAATGCCAGATAGATTCCGAACAGTCCAAGACCGAAACTCAATAAGAAGAGAATGAGCAGTCTCGGATGTTGTTTCAACGTCTGTTTCATCGGCTCGGGACGTTCAACTGGCAACCCGTGCCGTCCGTCACGAGAAGATTCGAATTGAACACTTGCCCGTCACTTTTCAAGACGAGCGTACGACGGTCTTCGAGGAAGTCGATTTTCATCTGTTCGTCTAAAAACACTTTCGTCCAGTTTTTGATTAAGATTGGCCCAAGATTCGAGTCGATTTCGACGTCTTCTGGAGTCGTCTCTGTGACGTATCGAATTTCAAAGATTCCACTGTTCCCACAGCCGCAACCTTCCGTCTCATAGAAAAGGTGCATCTGTCCCTTTCGTTCGCCTTTCAATGACTCGATTCGTTCGAGCGCGCGTTCTGTAATGTGTACATGCATGTGTATCACTCCTTATCTTCATTATACGCCGATTGAAAAAAGAATGAAAAAGGGATGCATCCTGTTTTCCACCTTTCGGAAAAAAGCGTACACTTAGAGTGTTGAGAAGGGGGAAAGAGAATGATTTCACGTTTTTTTAGTTATTATCGGCCACATAAAAAGCTATTTATCCTCGATTTTTCATTCGCAATTCTCGTCGGATTGCTTGAACTCGGATTTCCGCTCGCCGTTCAATGGTTCATCGACGACTTGTTGCCGGGTGGGGAATGGAACTGGATTATCATCGTCAGCATTGGTCTATTGATTCTATACATACTGGCCATGATGATGCAGTACGTCGTCAACTACTGGGGACATAAGCTCGGGATCAACATCGAGACGGACATGCGGGAAGAGTTGTTCACGCATATCCATAAACAGTCGTTCCGCTTCTTTGATAATCATAAGACCGGACATTTGATGAGCCGGGTCACGAACGACTTGTTCGATATCGGGGAAGTGGCGCACCACGGACCCGAAGACTTCTTTATCGCCATCATGACGTTGCTCGGGGCGTTCGGGATCATGTTCTCGATTGACCCGGAACTCGCACTCGTCACCGTTGTCGCGGTACCGTTCCTGATCATCATGATCACGTATGCGAATAAGAACATGAACAAGGCGTGGCAAAAGATGTACACGAACATCGGGGAAGTGAACGCGCGCGTCGAGGACAGTGTGTCCGGGGCACGCGTTGTCCAATCGTTTACGAACGAGGCGTTCGAGATTGGACGTTTCCAAAAAGACAACAACTTCTATCGCGGCTCAAAGATTGAAGCGTATCGCGTCATGAGTACGTCACTCGCAGGTATCTATATCACGACGCGTCTCATGACGTTGCTCGTCCTCGTCTACGGGGCGTACTTAACGTACGAAGGACAATTATCGTACGGACAACTCGTCGGGTTCATCTTGTACATGAACTTACTCATTAAGCCGATCGAAAAGATCACGGCGCTTCTCGAGATGTATCCGAAAGGGATGGCCGGGTTCAAACGTTTCACGCAGTTGCTCGATGAAGAGCCAGACATCGAGAACAGTGCGAATGCGATTGAAGTCGAGATGTTGAAGGGCGATATCGTCTTTGACGACGTCTCGTTTGGCTACTCGGACTACCGCCAAGTGTTGACGGATATTGACTTGTCGATCAAGGCAGGGACAACCGTGGCCTTGGTCGGAACGAGCGGGGCAGGGAAGACGACCATCTGTTCACTCATTCCTCGCTTTTACGATGTCACGAAGGGTGCCATCTCGATTGACGGGTTGGACATCCGGGACATGACGAAAGAGAGCTTACGTCGCCAAATCGGAATCGTGCAACAAGACGTCTTCTTGTTTGCGGGAACGCTACGGGAAAATATTGCGTACGGAAAGCTCGATGCGACCGATACCGACATCATGCATGCGGTCGAGAAAGCACATCTCGGGACGCTAGTCGAAGAACTCGAGCACGGCCTCGACACACAGATCGGGGAACGTGGATTGAAGCTTTCGGGTGGTCAAAAACAACGCATCGCCATTGCGCGCATGTTCTTGAAGAATCCACCGATTTTAATTCTCGATGAGGCGACCTCGGCGCTCGATACGGAGACCGAGGCGATCATTCAAGATTCATTAAATGAACTGGCAGCGAATCGAACGACGCTCATCATCGCCCACCGTTTAGCGACAGTAAAGAATGCCGATCGGATTCTCGTTGTGACGGCGGAAGGAATCGTAGAAGACGGAACGCATGAAGAACTTAGCCAAAAAGGCGGCGTCTTCACGAACTTGTTACAACGTCAACAACTATAAATCAAGGGCTGCCTGGTAGAGGGTGGCCCTTTTTGGCGTGATAACAGCATTTCGTGGGTAAATACATATGGATGAGCGAAAGAGAAGGAGGAAGATACACCATGAAAGCTGTACAAGTCGTAGGATATGGGGATGTCGATCAACTCCAAGTCGTCGATATCCCAAAACCGACACTAAAAGCGGGAGAAGTGCTGATCAAGGTACGCGCCTGCGCGATTAACAATACAGAAATTTGGATGCGAGAAGGGGCGTATGGAACTGGCGAGAAGTCAGGTTGGCGTCCGGAAGGCGTCCAGTTCCCACGCATTCCCGGTTCAGACATCACAGGTGAGGTCGTCGAGCTCGGAGATGGGATCGACCAAGGAATGATGGGTCGACATGTCGTCTTGTTCCCGTTCACTTCGAGTGGACCTGAGCGGAAAGAACATTTGTCGGACGATATGTCCTTTATTGGATCAGAGTATGACGGAGGGTATGCAGAATATGTCGCCTGGCCGGCTGACCTTTGTTTTGATATGCCACTTGATGATTTCGTCGAAAGTGCGGTCTTTTCCGTGAGCGGGCTCACAGCGTGGCATATGAACGAACAGTTACACATTCGTTCCGGTGAGACGATTGTCGTCACGGGTGCGAGCGGTGGGGTCGGCTCACTCAACGTTCAAATTGCGGCGAACGTTTTTGGTGCGAAGGTGTTCGCCATCGTCGGTGATTTGAAAAATGAGCAAGCGTTGAAAGCGTTCGGGGCGACCGAAGTGTTCTCTTATCGTTCTGAGACGCTCGCTGATGACATCATCGCTGCAAATGGTGGACCGGTCGATGCGGTGCTTGATGTCGTTGGGGATGCATTGTTTGATGTGTCTCTTCAAGTCTTGAAGAAGGGTGGGAAGTTCTGTATTTCCGGTTCTGCTGGAGGACAGACGACCCATCTCGATTTTCGGACACTCTATTTGAAGCATATCGCCATGTACGGGTCTGTGCTCGGGACTCGACATGAGTTCGCGGAGATGTTGCGGTCGATCGCAGATGGGAAGCTCAAACCGGTCATTGACCGGACCTTCACGCTCGAAGAGGCACGTGAGGCGCAGACGTATTTTAAACAATCGGGCAAGTTCGGAAAGATTGTCCTGATTCCGAACACATAAAAAGAGAGGGGAGCAATCCCTCTCTTTTTCATGCGAATTTTACTTTGAGACGATCGACGTAGGCGATAAACAGACGGAATCGCTCTAACCAGAACTGGAAGAATGGACCGATGAGGAAGATCGACAAGACGGTACCGAAGAAAAGTGGTCCTCCGAGTGCCCAACCGATGAGGCAAGCAGTCAGTTCCATCCATGTCCGCATGGCACGGACAGACGTGTTGAAACGATCTGCTAAGGCGAGCGTCAATCCGTCGCGTGGACCAGCCCCGTATCCGACAGCAACATATAGCCCGGCCCCCATTCCCATGACAAATATACCGAACGTGAGCCAAATGATATTCACCATCATCCCTTCAAAAACAGGGAGCCATTGCTCGTTTAAAATCAGGTTCATAAATACCCCGACAAACACCGCGTTGACGAGCGTGCCGAACTGAGGACGGACGCGATCGAGTATGTATTTGAATAGGACGAGTAGAAGTCCGACGCATAAGATGACAGTTCCGATTGAAATCGGGAGATGGTGGGCAATCCCGATATGGAGGACGTCCCACGTGGACACACCGAGATCTGCTGTAATCATGATGGATGACCCAAGTGCGAGTAAGAACAACCCGGTCATGAAAAGACCCCATTTGAAGAGAATACGTAAAAAGTGGATGGATCGAACGTGCACGAACATCGCCTCGTTTCAAAAGAATGATTGATTTATCTTAGCATAGGCGATGGAAAAACATGAAAAAAACGTCTCAGCTTGTTGGCTGAGACGCTGGATTTATTTCTTAGGTGATTTCTTTGCTTTGTTCTTTTTATAGTAATCGTAGACGAACGGTGCGACCGCCGTCGCGATTTTGATTAATGTTCCCATTTTGCCTTTCTTAGCCATAATGTTGCACCCCTTTCTCTTCTAAAACAATATATTCCACACAATTTGATTTTAAAAACATATCTCGAGCACATTCCAACCTCATGAATGGAATCATAACGCATCATACTAAGGAGTGGAGGAGGTCTATTGATGAAGACAATCATTTGGTACCAAAACGATTTACGTGTCGACGATCATTTGCCGCTTGAGGAAGCACTTCGCCATGACGACCCGATTGAAGGTCATTTTTTCATCAGTCCGAATCAGTTCATTGAAAATCGTTATGGTGTCATTCCGCTCGGGAACGAACGACTCCATTTCCTGAAAGAATCATTAGAGGATGTGGCCGGTTCACTCGATGCGCTCGGAATCCCATTTCACGTGCATGTCGGTCATCCGCTCGAGACGCTCGAACCGACAGATCGTCTCTTGTTTCAACGGGCCATCGGATACAATGAGCGCCGACGTGAAGAGGAGGTAATGAAAAAGTGGAAGGGGGAGTACAAAACGTTTGAAGGCTTCACATTATTTGATGAAGAATACATCCCGTTCGAGAAGATGCCGTTTCTCTTCACAGAGTTCCGAAAAGCGGTCGAATATGATGTCCGTCCTCGCGAACTGATCTCCCGGAAGGCGACGGCTGCCACGCGCGAGGTGCCGTTTTCGTTTCCGATTCAAGAAGTTGAGAAAGATCCAAGGACAGCATTTCCATTTAAAGGTGGCGAACTGGCAGCGAAGCGTCGATTAAATGACTATTTGTCCGTGCCGATTCGAACGTATAAGGAGACGAGAAATGGGTTTGGGGTCGATGACTCGACGAAGCTATCAGCGTATTTAGCGAACGGGTCGTTATCCCCACGACGGGTGTTTTTTGAACTCGAAGCGCATGAACGAACACATGGAGTAAATGAATCGACGTACTGGTTGTACTTTGAACTATTATGGCGTGAATTTTTCCAATGGGTCGCGCTCGAACAAGGGAAAAAATTGTTTCGGTCACAAGGCATTCGGTCGAAACGAAAAGACTGGCGAGTCGATCCGGATGTCGTAGAAACATGGCGACGAGGAGAGACGGGCGTCGATTTCGTCGATGCGTTCATGCGCGAACTGAATGCGACGGGATGGATGTCCAATCGGGGACGACAAATCGTGGCCAACTATTTAGCAAAGGAGTTGAAACAAGACTGGCGCTACGGGGCTTCCTACTTTGAATCAAAATTGATCGATTACGACGTGGCGAGCAATTGGGGGAATTGGGCGTACCAAGCGGGTGTCGGAAACGACTCAAGGGACCGCCGTTTCAACATCGAGCGTCAACAGTTCACGTATGATCCGGACCGTGCGTTTCGTAACAAATGGTTGTGACCAAACTGTCACGAGAAGTCGGCGTTTCTCATTGACTTCTTTTTACAGAAGCGCTATAGTTAAATCAACAGATGGGATACCTGAGGTGTACGAGAGCCGCCTTCGTTATTTTGAGCCAACACTTTGAATACGGGAGACCGAACTGCTAACCGGATCAACTGCCTCATCACGTGCAGGAGGACTTGTGAAGGAAACGCTAGGTCACCCACCTGCATACGCAGGTTCAAAAGCAAGGCATCGTCACGGCACTCCGGGCCCCATCGATTTTTTTGTAAATACGTCGCGAGACGTCTTTTTTTTGAATATAATTCCGAGTAAAATAGTATGAGAAAATAGGATTAGTTGGAGGAAGAAATATGTTACACCAGTTTTCACGTAATGAATTGGCCATCGGCTCTGAAGGCCTTGATGCTTTAAAGAATAAAACGGTCGCGATTTTAGGAATCGGTGGCGTCGGCTCGTTCGCGGCAGAGGCACTTGCACGTAGCGGTGTCGGACGCATCGTCCTCGTCGACAAGGATGACATCGATATCACGAACGTCAACCGTCAAATCCATGCACTGTTGTCGACGGTCGGTCAACCGAAAGTCGAAGCGATGGGCAAGCGTCTCCTCGACATCAACCCGGACTTAGACCTCGTCCAATTGAAAATGTTTTATACAGAAGAGACATACGAAGAGTTCTTCGCACAAAACATCGACTACGTCATCGATGCATCAGACACGATCATTTATAAGATTCATTTAATCGTAGAGTGTAAGCGTCGCGGTATCCCGGTCATCTCGAGTATGGGGATGGCAAACAAAATGGACCCGACACGTATTAAAGTCGTCGACATTAAGGATACGTCATATGACCCAATCGCGAAGATGGTCCGTACCCGTCTACGTAAAGAAAAAATCTACAAAGGCGTCCCCGTCGTCTTTTCAGATGAGTCTCCAATCGTGACGCGCGAAGACGTAAACGAAGTCGTCGGGAAGAAAGACGCGCCGATCCGCAAAGCGAAGATGCCACCGAGCTCGAACGCGTTCGTTCCATCGGTTGCAGGGCTTGTCGCTGCCGGCTATGTCATTAACGACTTGCTTGAAAAAGCTGGCGTCGAAATCAATCGCATCCAAAAATAAAACGACGCGGGCTCATTTCGAGTCGCGTCGTTTTTCCCAATAGTCGAGCCGCTTTTGAATTTGTTGCTCAAATCCACGTGGCGTCGGTTTATAGTAATTTGGTCGTTTTCTAGCCAAATTCTCTGGCCAGTAGTTTTGAGGAACGAACCCGTCTTTTTCGTCATGTGGATATTTGTATCCGACCCCGTTTCCAAGTTCACGTGCTCCTGGACTATGGGCGTCACGCAGGTGTACGGGTACAGGTCCACCCTCAACTGTCCGGACGTGATGGAGCGCCTTGTCAATCGCGGTGATAACCGCGTTCGATTTCGGTGCGGTCGCCAAATAGAGAACAGCTTCTGCGATCGGGATGCGGGCTTCCGGGAAACCGATATATTCGCTCGCACGAGCCGCCGCATCGACGATGAGTAGCGCGTTCGGATCGCTCATTCCGATATCTTCGGCGGCATGGACGTAAAGGCGACGCATGATGAAGCGTGGCGATTCGCCAGCCTCGATCATGACGGCGAGCCAGTAAAGCGCCGCATCCGGGTCAGACCCACGAATCGATTTGATGAACGCCGAGATGACGTCATAGTGTCGGTCACCCGTCTTATCGTATTTGATCGACTTCTGTTGAATCGACTCTTCCGCTACCTCAAGTGTGATGTGAATCTGTCCTTCCATTTCTGGCGTGGTCAAGACGGCGAGTTCGAGTGCGTTCAATAGGACACGGTAGTCACCATCCGCCATTTTGATATAATGGTCTGCAGCAGCTTCATCCATCTTGACGGGATAATTTCCGAGACCACGTGAGTCGTGTAGCGCCCGCTCAAGGACGATACGTAACTCCTCAGCACCTGGTGGCTCAAGTCGAAATACGGTCGCCCGTGATAAGAGAGCGGCGTTCACTTCAAAACTCGGGTTTTCGGTCGTCGCTCCGATGAGGACGAGCTTGCCGGACTCAAGGGCCGGGAGGAGCGCATCCTGCTGGAGCTTATTGAACCGGTGAATCTCATCTAAAAAGAGAATCGTCCGTTCGTCCTCATAATCATACCGGGACTCCGCTTCACGAATGACGTTCCGCAATTCATCGAGTTTGGCCGTGACGGCGTTCAATTGGACGAATGTCGCTTTCGTGTAATTCGAAATGACACGGGCGAGTGTCGTCTTCCCGGTGCCCGGTGGACCATATAAGATAATCGTACCGAGTCGGTCGGCTTCGATGGCACGGCGAAGCAGCTTGCCCTCGCCGATGATATGGCGCTGACCGATGACGTCATCTAACGTTTCGGGGCGCATGCGGTTGGCGAGCGGTCCGCCATTCGATTGATGAAACAAATCAGGCATACGTAACCATTCCTTTCGACAAACGTTTGTTCGATTAGTATAACAGAAGGAGACTTGAAGATGAAAATATCTACAAAGGGCCGCTATGGCTTAACGATCATGATTGCATTGGCGCGTGAGACAGACAACAAGCCGCTCAGCTTAAAGAAGATTGCGGCACGCCATGAGTTGCCGGAGCATTATTTGGAGCAGTTGATCGGCCCTCTCCGTAATGGGGGACTCGTCAAGAGTGTACGCGGTGCGTACGGCGGCTATCAGCTCGTCAAACCGGCAGAAGATGTGACGGCGGGTGAAATCATTCGGTTGCTCGAGGGACCTTTAGCCATCGTCGAAGATTCTGAAGCAGATGATGCGGTGAAACGAAAGCTATGGGATAAAATCAAAGATGCCATCGATACCGTCCTTGACGAAACGACACTTGCGGATCTCGCTGAAGAAGAGTCAGATGGCTACATGTTTTATATTTAAGAACGAGGTGACCTTAGATGAACTATTTTGATCACGCTGCGACGACGCCGATGCGACCG
This sequence comes from Exiguobacterium sp. s63, assembly GCF_018617335.1. Classification (GTDB taxonomy): domain Bacteria; phylum Bacillota; class Bacilli; order Exiguobacteriales; family Exiguobacteriaceae; genus Exiguobacterium. The sequence goes on from NZ_JACSKB010000002.1 coordinate 321,990, forward strand.
GAAGTCCTCGAAGCGATGACACCGTACTTTTTAGAAACATACGGGAACGCATCGAGCATCCACGGAATCGGGCGTAACGCTCGGGCGGCACTCGATTCGTCTCGTCGCGTCCTTGCCAAATGGATTGGTGCTTCACCGAACGAAATCGTCTTCACATCAGGTGGGACGGAGTCGGATAACTATGCCTTATTCGGTGCGGCATATGCCCACAAAGAAAAGGGCACACACATCATCACGACAAAAGTCGAGCACCATGCCGTCCTTCATGCAATGGAACAGCTCGAGCGTGAAGGTTTCGACGTCACATATCTTGATGTCGATGCCTCAGGAGCGGTCGATATAGAAGCGTTCCGGGCCGCGTTACGAGATGACACGATTCTCGTATCGATTATGTACGGAAACAATGAGGTCGGGACACGCCAGCCGATTCAAGAAATCGGGGAGTTGTTACAAGACCATCAGGCTCTCTTCCATACCGATGCGGTACAAGCGCTCGGTACAGAAGAAATTGATGTGAAGGCGATTCATGTCGATTTATTGTCGGCGTCCGCACATAAAGTGAATGGACCAAAAGGTATCGGTTTTCTTTTCATGAAAACAGGTGTAAAATTAGCGTCACGTTCTTTTGGTGGACAACAAGAACGTAAACGTCGAGCCGGCACGGAAAATGTTCCGGGTGCCGTCGGATTCCAAAAAGCAGCTGAACTCGTCATGACAGAGCGTGAAGACCGAGTGGCTCTCTATGAGTCGCTCGATCTCGCACTGCGTCAACGCCTTGACGAACTAGGCGTCACTTATGAGGTGAATGGATCAAATCGTTTACCTCACATCGTGAACTTATACCTTCCTGGAATTGACCTTGAACCCTTCCTCATCATGATGGATATGCGGGGCATGGCGATTTCAAGCGGAAGTGCCTGCACGGCAGGGTCGGTCGAACCGTCCCACGTATTGTCGGCGATGTACGGGGATTCTGAGCGGACACGTCAGTCTGTTCGAATCAGTTTTGGCCACGGCAACTCGGTCGAGGACGCGAAACGGCTCGCGGAGCGACTTCAAGAAGTCGTCTCGACATTTATGAACGGAGTGAGATAGATGAATTTACGCACGAAAGCCCCTGAAGAGACGACGGTCGTCGTCGGCATGTCAGGTGGCGTCGATTCATCGGTGACGGCCCATGTGTTAAAAGAGCAAGGGTATAACGTCATCGGGATTTTTATGAAAAACTGGGACGACACGGACGAGAACGGTGTGTGTACGGCGACAGAGGACTATGAAGACGTCATCGCCGTCGCGAACCAAATCGGGATTCCGTATTACGCGGTCAACTTTGAAAAAGAATATTGGGACCGTGTCTTTGAATATTTCTTGGCAGAATATCGTCTCGGTCGTACACCGAACCCGGACGTCATGTGTAACAAAGAAATTAAATTCAAGGCGTTCCTTGACCATGCGCTTCGACTCGGTGCCGACTTTGTCGCAACCGGACACTATGCACAAGTGGAATACGTCGATGGCGAACACCGCTTGTTGCGCGGGAAAGACGACAACAAAGACCAAACGTATTTCTTGAATCAGTTGTCGCAAGATCAACTCGCGCGGACGATGTTCCCGATCGGTCATATGGACAAGAAAGATGTACGTGTCATTGCTGAAGAAGCAGGACTCGCGACAGCGAAGAAAAAAGATTCGACGGGAATCTGCTTTATCGGTGAGCGGAACTTTAAAGAGTTCCTGTCGGAATACCTTCCGTCACAACCTGGTGAAATGCGGACGCTCGACGGTGTCGTCAAAGGACGTCATGACGGGTTGATGTATTACACGCTCGGACAACGTCATGGTCTCGGCATCGGTGGCGACGGGGACCCTTGGTTCGTCGTCGGGAAAGATGTCGAGAACAATGTCTTGTTCGTTGGACAAGGCTTCCATCACGATGCGCTCTATTCAGATGCGCTCCTCGCTTCGAAACTTTCATGGACGGGAGCTGCTCCTGCAGGAGAGTTCCGGGCAACGGCGAAGTTCCGTTATCGTCAACAAGATGTCCCGGTCACGGTCGCTCCGCTCGAAAATGGCGAAGTCCTCGTCAAGTTCGATGAGCCACAACGTGCCATCACGCCAGGACAAGCGGTCGTCTTCTATGACGGCGACGTCTGTCTCGGTGGGGCAACGATTGACGAAGCGTACCGAAACGGAAAACGACTCGACTATATCGGATGAGGTGATTGATATGAACGCAAACGAACAAGGCATCCAAGCGATGCAGCAAGGTGAATTCGAACAGGCAGCCAAACATTTCAACGAGGCGATTGAAGCGAACCCGACGGACCCGACTGGTTTCGTCAACATGGGGACGTTGCTTCAGGCGATCAACGATTACGATCGTGCCGTCATCTTCTATGACAAAGCGATTGAACTCGATGGATCGTTCGGTGCCGCGCACTATGCGAAAGGTGCCCTTGCCTATGAACTTGAGCAATTGGAGTCAGCAGAGGCGTCGCTTCGCCAAGCGCTTCTTTCAGGGATGGACGATGCCGATCTTCATTTCATGCTCGGTTTGACGTACAAGGCGATGGGTGACTTCGTCCGCGCGATGCCACGCCTACGTGAAGCGAAGAAGCAATCGCCGGAAGACGTGGAAATCACGTTCCAATACGGACTTGCCCTCGCACAAAGTGAACAGCTCGAAGAGGCGGTCGTCGCGTTAGAAGAGACACTCGACCTCGATGCGAGTCATACGGATGCTCGTTACAACTTGGCAATCGCGTATGCTTTCTTGGGTGACCAGGAACGGACGTATTCCGAGCTACAACGCGTCCTTGAGATGCAACCAGACCATGAACTCGCACGTGACGCCATCGCGAAGATGGATGCACTGCTTGGAAACTGAAACGTATGAAGACGAAAGTGCCATCGCAATAGAGCGATGGCACTTTTTTAGGGATCGAAATCAAAGTTGTTTCGTCGTGATTTTAACGGGTTCTCCGGCAAACTCGCCGTATGCCTCGTCCATATTTTTCGTATACAGTTCGATGATGTTACGACTCGGGTCTTTAAAGTACGCCGAGCGTTCTTTTCCGTTCTTCGTCTCATCCTCGTCCCACGTCCGAAGTTTTACAGGGACATCCGTTTCATCTAGAATTTCGAGTGCCTGTTCAAACGACTCCATCGGAACGAAAAATGCGCAGTGAACATGGACGCCACCTTCATCGTAGAGCGTGTCCCATTCCGTCACGTCTTGTTTCCGGTTCGCATCCTCTTCTTCTGTGAAGTTCCGTTTTAACCAAAGCCCTAGTCGTGTATTACCTCCAATATAGAGCCACGTTGCCCACGGTTCGTTCGCCTGTTCTTGTGACTCGCTCGGTTCGGCATCGTCTCCGACCCATTGTTCGACGACAGGAAGACCTAATTTTCCATGCCAAAAGGCTACGGCTTCGTTCATGTCTGTCACTTCTAACACGAGTTCGCATAATCCGCTGACTGGAATTCGATTGCCCATAGATGATTCCTCCTTCAATGTGTCATTCGAACAGTTCCCCGTTTCATTAAATCAAAAACGCGACTAGCTGTGTTAAAGGGGGGGAATGACAACCTATAGAAGGAGGTCGAGTGGCTTGCGAAAATTCAGCATGGTCAGTGTGATCCTATTTTTTATTGTCGAATTTGTGTGGTTGAATCAATTATTTGAATCGGTAAATGAACGATTAGCGAACGGGAAATGGACGAACACGATTTTATATCAAGTGGTCGTTGAACCACGAGGACTCTTAACGTTATTACTCCTTTTGTTTGTGGCGCTCCTCATTGTCGGATGGATTGTTCATTATGTGTACAGTGAACAGAAGTCTTGGCAGGATACGTCTGAACATGTCGGTGTGGGGTGGGTCGTTCCATTGATTCTTGCAGTACTCGGATTCCTTATTCCGAACGTATACGTCCAAGTCGGGATGTTACTTTTACAATTGACGTTCATCCCGCTCATCCCATTCATCCATCAGACCGTCCCATTTTGGAAAGTCGTGACGAACTGGTTGATTCAACTAATGGTCATCGGACTCGTCTTGTTTGGGGCGAGGGGGATGCTTGAGGACTCGATTCGCATTGAAAAGACCGAGCTTTTCACAAAACTCGAGGCATATCAGGCGTCTGGGGACTTGGATAGGATTCAGCGTTTAATGGAAGAAGTGGACCTAGAACAAGTCGAACGCATCTTGGACCGAGTAGACCTTGAACAACTCATTCGTATTTTGGAAGTCGTCGATCTCGACCGAATCGAGCAAATCTTGAGTCTGTTCGACTAGGGTATTTGTTCAATCGATTCATCTCGGGCTATAATGGATGGTGGAAAAATAGCTGGAGGTGTCGGATATGATGGCAGCACCTTATGAGTTGACTGGAAAAGTCATTCGAGTCCTGTTTCAATCAGAAGAAGAGGCGCATACGATTGCGCTCGTACGTATAAAAGAAAAGAATTTTGAGACGGACGAGACCGAGATGGTCATCGCAGGCGTCGGGGTTGGCATCGAGAAAGGCGAGACGTATAAGGCGCACGGTCGTCTCGTTGATCATCCTCGATTCGGGAAACAGATGAAGGCGGATTGGATTCGCCGTGTCGTCCCGATGACGAAACGAGCTGCCGTCCGCTTTTTGACGAACGGGTCTTTCCCTGGAATCGGTCAAAAGACGGCACAGAAGATTGCGGATTCACTCGGCGACGATTGTATCGATCAAATCGTGAGACATCCGAGCATCCTGTCCGAAGTCGACGGATTGAAAGAAAAGCAGGCGCGTGTCATCACCGAGCGCCTGAACGTCTTATACGGGGTCGATCAGTTGCTTTTATTTCTCGCTCCGTTCGACGTGACACCACGTCTTGCCTCAAAAATCCATAAAGAGTACGAAGGACGGGCGATGGAGACGATTGAGAAAAATCCGTATGCGCTCATGTACGATGTACAGGGAATCGGCTTCAAGACGGCGGATGCGATTGCGGCGCACTTCGGAATTCAAGGCATTCATCCCGAACGCATTGCGGCAGCGGTGCTTTACGTATTAGAACTTGAACAAGGGAACGGTCATCTTTATGTGACGGCGGAGCAACTTGAAGCGGAGATGCCTCGAATCATCGGGGCCGATCCGGGTGATGCGCTCGTCACGGCATTAGAGTCGCTCGCCAAAGAAGAACGGGTCGTCATCGATGACGGGGTCGTCTATCACCCTCGTGTGTTCCATGCTGAGCGGAAGGCGGCAGAGGAATTGGCACGCATCATGGCGACGTCGACGACTGAAGACGTGGACATGACGACCATCTTTGACGCGATTGGACGTGTCGAGGAGATGTTCTCGATTGAATATGCGACTCAACAACGAGAAGCCATCGAACTCGCGCTCAAATCACCACTCATGGTTCTGACTGGAGGGCCGGGTACCGGGAAGACGACGGTCGTCCGAGGCATCATTCATGCACTCAGTGACGTCTTTGATTGGAAATTAGACCCCGTTCCGAACCAGCCGTTCCCGTTCGTCTTGGCCGCACCAACGGGGCGAGCAGCGAAACGCCTCAGTGAGTCGACAGGGTTACCGGCCTCGACAATCCACCGTCTGTTGAAGTTCGACGGAAGTTCGTTCCAAGTCGATGAGACGAATCCGCTTGTCGGGAAAGTGCTCATCGTCGATGAGGCGTCGATGATTGACATCTTCTTGTTCCGAAGTTTGCTCAAAGCAGTACCAAACGGCATGAAGATTTTGTTCGTTGGAGACCGCGATCAGCTCCCGTCTGTCGGACCGGGGCAAGTACTTGCCGATTTGATGGCGACGGAAGGGATTCCGGTCGTCCGCCTTGACGTCGTCCACCGTCAGGCGTCGGAGTCGAGCATCCTTCGTCTCGCCCATTCCTTGAACGCGAAGAAAATGCCAGACGATTTGTTGGCGGCGCTACCGGACCGACGTTTCTATACGGCGAACCAAGAGACGGCGCTTCAAGCGATTTGTCAGATGGCGGGAGCGGCCCTTCGGAAAGGGTATTCACCATTTGATATCCAAGTGCTCGCACCGACATATCGAGGGGTGTGTGGAATTGACGGACTGAATGAAGCACTCCAAAACGTATTCAATCCAAAATCGAGTGCCCGTGAAGTGAAGCATGGGACACGCATTTACCGAAATGGCGATAAAGTGCTTCAGCTCGTCAACAACGCCGAGGAGAACGTCTATAACGGGGACATCGGGGAAATCACGAACATCTTCTACGCGAAGGAAAACGTCGATAAAGTCGACAAGATTTATATCCGATTCGACCAGACAGAGGTCGAGTACAACCGTAGTGATTGGGACCAGTTCACCCACGCATACGCCATTACAATCCATAAGTCACAAGGATCCGAGTTTCCGATCGTGCTCATGCCGGTCTTCTTTAACGGTGGCTTCCGGTCGTCGCGTAACTTGATTTATACAGCCGTGACCCGGGCGAAGAAAAGTTTACTGTTGTTCGGGGACGTACGGGCACTCGAGGCGGCGACACGTGAAGAGGAACCCGTACGACGGACGAAATTGGTAGAACGGTTAGGCGGGAAGTCTTGACGTCTTTCCGAACGCGTGTGATAATGACGAATAGACAACTGAAACGATACAGACGATGAAGGAAATGAGTACGTCGTCACCACCTCTACAGAGACATCTTCCTAGGCTGCGAGAAGATGGAGGTCGGCCGACCGAAGCTATTCTGGAGTCCCCACTCAACCTGGGCGCCTCATCCACGTTAACGGATGTTCGAGGCACGGTGTTTACCGTGCGAACGAGGGTGGTACCACGAAGCGATGCTTTCGTCCCTTTCCACAGGGGCAGGCATCGCTTTTTTTCGTTTCGTTCAGAAATAAGGAGGAATTGTTCATGAAACCGCTCAAATCATTGACTGGCGCACAGATTCGCCAAATGTACTTAGATTTCTTCAAATCAAAAGGGCACAGCGTGGAGCCGAGTGCTTCACTCGTACCGGTTGAAGATCCGACTTTGTTGTGGATCAACTCTGGGGTCGCGACATTGAAAAAATACTTTGATGGACGTGTCATCCCTGCGAATCCGCGGATCGTCAACGCACAAAAATCGATTCGGACGAACGATATCGAGAATGTCGGGAAGACAGCACGTCACCATACGTTCTTCGAAATGCTCGGGAACTTCTCCGTCGGTGAATACTTCCGTGAAGAAGCGATCACATGGGGCTGGGAACTGTTGACGAGCGACGAATGGTACGGACTCGACCCGGACCGTCTCTCCGTCACGATTCACCCGGACGATGAAGAATCAAAACAAATTTGGTTGAACCTCGGCATGCCAGCTGACCGCATCATCCCGCTAGAAGATAACTTCTGGGAAATCGGTGAAGGTCCATCTGGTCCAAACACGGAAATCTTCTTTGACCGTGGTCCAGCATTCGGGGACGACCCGACAGACCCTGAACTTTATCCGGGTGGGGAGAACGAGCGTTACCTTGAAATCTGGAACATCGTGTTCAGCCAATATAACCATGACGGGCACGGGAACTATACAGAACTTCCACGTAAAAACATTGATACAGGGATGGGACTCGAACGGATGGCGAGCGTCCTTCAAGACGTACCGACAAACTTCGATACCGACCTCTTCATGCCGATCATTCGTGAAACTGAAAAAATCAGTGGCGACGTATACCGTCAAGACAGCAGCAAAGACGTTGCCTTCAAAGTCATCGCGGACCACATCCGTACCGTATCGTTCGCAATCGGTGACGGGGCACTCCCGTCGAACGAAGGACGTGGCTATGTCCTCCGTCGTCTTCTCCGTCGTGCTGTCCGTTATGCGAAGATGCTCGGCATCGAACGTCCGTTCATGTATGAGCTCGTCGACGTCGTTGGTGACATCATGGTCGACTTCTACCCACAAGTGAACGAGAAGAAAGACTTCATCAAGAAAGTCATCAAGAACGAGGAAGAGCGTTTCCATGAGACGTTGAACGACGGACTCGCGATTTTGAACGAAGTGGCGAAAGCACAAAAAGCAGCTGGGTCAAACATCATCAGCGGTCAAGATGCATTCCGTCTCTATGACACGTACGGTTTCCCACTCGAATTGACAATCGAATACGCAGAAGACCATCAGATGACGGTCGACGAGGACGGCTTCAAAGAAGCGATGAATGAACAACGTGAACGTGCACGTCAAGCGCGTGCTGACGTGGAATCGATGCAGATTCAGTCAGGTGTACTCGCGGACATCACGATGCCATCGACATTCCTCGGATACAACAACCTTGAAACGAACGCAAAAATCATCAGCTTGATTCACAACGGCGAACTTGCTGACGTCGTCGCTGCTGGAGAAGAAGCACAAGTGATTCTTGATCAGACGCCTTTCTACGCAGAGAGCGGCGGTCAAATCGGTGATAAAGGACAAATCGTCGGAGAAGACTTCCTTCTTCGCGTGAAAGATGTGTCGAAAGCACCGAACGGACAGAACTTGCACACGGTCACAGTCGAGTCAGGTGTGGCGAAAGCGGAAGTAGCCGTTACGGCTACTGTCGACCAAGCATCGCGTCAAGCCATCGTCAAGAACCACACGGCGACGCACCTCTTGCACCGCGCACTGAAAGATACGCTTGGTGAGCACGTCAACCAGGCCGGGTCACTCGTGACGCCAGACCGTCTTCGTTTTGACTTCTCTCACTTTGGTCAAGTGACACCTGAAGAGCTTCAATCCATTGAGCGTCAAGTGAATGAGAAGATTTGGGCCTCGATCGGTGTCGACATCGAAGAGATGAACATTGCGGATGCGAAAGCAAAAGGAGCGATGGCACTCTTTGGTGAGAAGTATGGGGATGTCGTTCGTGTCGTATCAGCAGGGGATTACTCAGTTGAGCTTTGTGGTGGGATTCACGTCTCCAACACGGCTGAAATCGGACTCTTTAAAATCTTGTCTGAATCAGGGATTGGCGCTGGGACGCGTCGAATTGAAGCGGTCACGGGAGCTGGCGCATATGAAGTGATGAACCAGCAAATCGAAACGCTTGAAGCGACAGCAAAGTTGTTGAAGACGAAACCACTTGAAGTTCCTGCACGCGTGCAAGCACTTCAAGCTGAAATCAAAGAAGTCGAACGTGCTTCAGAGTCGCTCAAAGCGAAGCTTGCTAATATCGAAGCCTCTTCATTGACGGATTCAATCGAAACAATCGCTGGCGTTCAATTGATTGCAAAACGCGTCGATGGACAAGACATGGATGCCCTCCGTAGCATGGTCGATGATTTGAAAGGGAAACTCGGTTCTGCCGTGATTATCCTCGGTTCGGCAAATGGGGAGAAGGTCAACCTCGTCGCAGGTGTGACGAAAGACTTGAACGACCGTGGCTTCCATGCCGGAAAACTCATTAAAGAAGTCGCGACACGCTGCGGTGGTGGCGGTGGCGGTCGTCCAGACATGGCACAAGCAGGTGGCCGTGACGCAACAAAACTGGACGAAGCATTGAAGTTTGCTTCACATTACGTCGAATCACTGGCATAATAGACTGTGAAGTGCAAACGGAAAGAGGTGGATTCTTGTGAGCCAAATGGATCGCACGATGCAATTCAATTTTCCAGAAGATGATCAACGTGCCAACACACGTGAGACGCTGATTACGGTATATCAAGCACTCGAGGAAAAAGGTTATCAACCGATCAATCAAATCGTGGGATACTTATTGTCAGGTGACCCCGCCTACATCCCACGTCATAATGATGCGCGAAACTTGATTCGCAAAATTGAGCGGGATGAACTTCTCGAAGAGTTGGTCAAATCGTATTTGAACGATCGTAGAGAGGATTAATATGAAGCGAGTCATGGGACTCGATGTCGGTTCGAAGACGATTGGTGTCGCGGTAAGTGACCTGATGGGATGGACAGCACAAGGTGTGGAGACGGTCTACTGGACTGAACCCGACTTTGACGAAGCTGTCCGTCTCCTTCGTCCGTTCATCGAGCAGTACGATGTGAAAGAAGTTGTCGTCGGTCACCCGAAAAACATGAATGGGACGGTCGGTCCGCGTGGTGAGGCGTCCGAGGCGTTTGCCGAGGCCTTTACGGAACAGACAGGGTTACCGTGCGTGTTGGTGGATGAACGATTGACGACGATGCAAGCGGAACGGATGCTCATTTCAGCAGATGTCAGCCGCAAAAAGAGAAAAGCGGTCATCGACAAAATGGCGGCCGTGATGATTTTACAAAACTACCTGGATCGTTCCGGGAAATAAGGAGGAATCTCTCATGGCAGAAATCCGTCGTGAAGAAGAAATGTACCGTATTCCAGACGAAAATGGAGACGAACATTTATTTGCAGAAATTTTCCGTATGACAAGTGACCGTACGAAGAAGACATTCGTTGTCCTCGAGCCGGTCGGCGCTCCAGAAACAGAAGATGAAGATACAATTGAAGTGTATGCATTTGAAATTGAAGAACTTGAAGATGGCGAATTCATCTTGAAGCTCGTCGAAGACGATGAAGACTTTGACGAAGTGATGGAAGCATTCGATATCGTCAATGACGAAGTCGGTCTAGACTAAATAGGGGACGGGCGGCTAGGGAACATCCCTCGTCGCCTCTCTTTATAAAAAGAACAGGGGAGAAATGCATGAATCATCCATCTATGTCAGATGAGAAACGTGCCCGCAACCGGATCGTCCGTCGCATTACGGTTGTCATCCTTGCCATCTTCCTTCTCGTCATCGCCACAGGGTCGGCGCTCGCTTACGTCTTTGTGAAGCGCTCTGTCGAACCGATTGACCCCACTTCAACTGAAACGGTCGAGGTCGAAATCCCGCTCGGTGCCGGTTCGGGATATATTGGTGAATTACTTGAAGAGAACGGGCTTGTAAGGAATAGCACGATTTTCCGTTTCTACACACGCTTTAAGAACGAATCATCGTTCCAGGCGGGGACGTATACGTTGTCTCCGTCACAATCAATCGATGAATTGATTGAAACGTTGCAAACAGGTAAAGTCATAGTGGTCCCAGATATCAAGCTCGTCATTCCGGAAGGATTCACAATCGATCAGGTGATCACGCGACTCGCTAAGGTTGCCGAAATCCCGAAAGAAGAGATTTCTGAGCAGTTGAGCGACCGTGAATACATTCAGTCTCTCGTGAATGAGCATGAGATGTTGACGGATGAAGTATTGCAGGACGGGATTTATCATCCGCTTGAAGGATACCTGTTCCCAGCCACCTATGAGTTTAATAAAGGGGTCACACTCAACGAGATTATCGATGAGATGTTGAAACCGACAGAAAGTATGTACCAAGAATACAAAGATCGTCTAGCCGATTCCGGACGCACGTTCCATGAAACACTCTCGCTCGCATCTGTTGTCGAGAAAGAGGCCGTGTCGACGGAAGACCGAAAAGAAATTGCAGGTGTATTCGAGAATCGCTTGAACGACGGGATGAAATTACAATCTGACCCGACCGTTTGGTACGGTACTGGGGAGTCATCGATTTTCACTTCATTTGCTGACCTTGAGAACGACTCGCTATACAATACGTATCGTTATGAAGGTATTCCAATCGGGCCAATCGCGGCTGTTAGCCGTGACGCGTTCGAGGCTGTGTTGAACCCAAATGATACAGAGAACATCTACTTCTACGCACGCCCTCCACGTGAAGGGTTCCCGAATGGGGAAGTCTTGTTCGAAGTCGATTATGAGGCTCACCAACAAAACGTCAATAAATACCGTTCCGAATGGGAAGCGTTTGAAGAAGCAAACAGTAATTGATGGGACGACCGGAAGCGGATGCTTCCGGTCGTTTGAATGAAGAGAATTAAGAGGTGGAACGAGTGGACCATGCATCCTATGAAGGATATGTAGAACAATTGATCAATGACCGCTCCCCGCTGTTGATGGAGATGGAGGCGTTCGCACGTGTTCATCATGTTCCAATCATGGATTTGACCGGATCGGAAGTGTTGCTCTCCTTATTGGCGATGCAACGGCCGGCCCGTATCCTTGAAGTGGGGACGGCTATCGGTTATAGTGCCATTCGCATGGCGGAGTTGTTACCAGAGGCGGAAATCGTCACGATTGAACGAAATGCGCGACGATTCGAAGAGGCGACTGGGTTCATCGGTCGATCGGATGTACACGATCGGATTACGCTTATCCATGGCGATGCCGTCGAGCTGATTGGAACGATTGAAGGTGAGTTCGATGCCGTATTTATTGATGCGGCAAAAGGACAATATCAAAAATTTTTTGATGGGTATGGCGCTTTAGTACCAATTGGTGGTACGATTTACAGCGATAATTTGTTTTTACGAGGGGACGTCTTGCTTGAGGATGTGTCAGTACTTGACCGACGCCGACGCAGGCTCGTTCGTCTCGTAAAACAGTTTACTGAGCAATTGATGGCACGGACCGATTATCATACTGCAATTTTGCCCCTTGGTGATGGCCTAGCAATCAGTCGTAAATTACGATGAGGAGGACTTAACTTTGATGCAACATAAACCCGTCATTATTGGCGTGGCCGGGGGTACCGGATCAGGAAAAACGACCGTGGCCCGCGCGCTCGTTGATGCGTTTCAAGGTCAATCGGTCGTCATGATCGAACAAGACGCGTATTATAAAGATCAATCAGAGATGACGATGGAGGAACGGTACAAAACGAATTACGACCACCCCTTCGCCTTTGATAACGATTTGCTAATTGAACATATCCAACAATTACAACAGCATCAAGCTGTCGAAAAGCCGGTATATGATTATGCCGCCCATACACGGTCAGATGAGACGATTTTGATCGAACCGGTCGATGTCGTCATCGTAGAGGGGATTTTGGCACTCGAAGATGCCCGTTTGCGTGAATTGATGGATATTAAAGTGTTCGTGGATACCGATGCTGACGTTCGAATTTTACGACGCATGCAGCGTGATATCAATGAACGTGGACGTTCAATCGACTCGGTCGTGGCGCAGTACACGAATGTCGTCCGCCCGATGCATTTGCAGTTCTGCGAACCGACGAAGCGTTATGCAGACATCATCGTTCCTGAAGGCGGAGAGAACTTTGTTGCCATTGACCTACTTGTGACAAAAATCCGTTGGGTGCTCACTGAGCGCAATCGCGCGTGAGGAAATAAATCGTTTTCAATTCAACCCTAGCTGTAATATACTAGGAGACAATGAAGGAGTGACAGAAATGGCTGAAAAACAACACTATATGACGTTAGACGGAAAAGCGAAAATCGAGAATGAATTAAACGAACTGAAGACGGTACGCCGTAAAGAAGTCGTGGAAAATATTAAGATTGCTCGTGATTTCGGTGACTTGTCAGAAAACGCAGAATATGACGCGGCGAAAGAAGAACAAGCGATGGTCGAAGGACGAATCGCTCAATTAGAAGAAATGCTCCGCAATGCGGTCATCATCCAAGATGATGCAGGCGACAACTCGATTGTCTCAATCGGGAAAACGGTCACATTCTTCATTCAAGAGGACAATGAAGATGAAACGTACACAATCGTCGGTGGCGCAGAGGCCGATCCGTTCACAGGGAAAATTTCGAACGAATCACCAATCGCGAAGGCGCTTCTTGGACGTACGATCGGAGATGTCGTCACGGTACAAACACCGGGCGGCGACATGATTGTCGAAATCAAAGAAATCAAATAATGCGAAGAGCGATTTCCTTTTTGGAAGTCGCTCTCTTTCTGAGGAGGAATCGGAATGAAGGTTGGAATTATCGGTGCGATGGAAGAAGAAGTGAACTTGCTTCGGAACGAGTTGACAGAACGGGTAGACACAGAGATCGCTAACTATCACTTTTATGAAGGGTACCTGGGCAACATGCAAGTCGTCATCTTGAAGTCAGGCATCGGCAAAGTCAATGCCGCCATCGGGACGACATTGTTGATCGATAAATTTAAGCCGGATGTAGTCATCAATACCGGTTCTGCAGGTGGGTTCAAAAAAGGAATGAAAGTCGGGGACGTCGTCGTCTCGACAGAAGTTCGCCACCACGACGTCGATGTGACGGCGTTCGGATATGAATATGGTCAAGTACCAGGCATGCCACCTGCCTATGAGGCGGATGCAAAACTAATCAGTGTCTGTAAAGACGTGATTGAAAATCTACCGGATGTGAACGTTCACCAAGGATTGATTGTGACAGGTGATTCATTCATTAACGATTCGAGACGCGTGTCCGAAATTCTTGGGCATTTTGATGGTGTCGCTGCAGTTGAAATGGAGGCTGCACCGATCGCCCAAACGTGCTATCAATTTGGCGTCCCATTCGTTGTCACCCGTTCGATTTCAGACAGTGCGGATGAAGAAGCGAACTTATCGTTTGATGAGTTCTTAGAGACGGCCTCGATTAATTCTGCGAAGATGGTCATGGCCGTCACAAAGCGTTTAGAACAATCTTGACCAAGTCATACCGAGGAGGATGCATTGACATCCTCTTTTTATTCCCTTATATTAGTACCAGATACTAAGAATAGGGGTCGACGATATGAATATTGGAATCATCGGCATCGGATCGTTCTTACCGGACAATCGGGTGACAAATATCGATTTAGAAAAACGAATGGATACGAGCGATGAATGGATTCGTACACGTACGGGCATCGAGGCACGTCATTTGGCTGAAGGTGATGTAACCGTCGCAGATATGGCGACACGTGCCGCAGAACGGGCTTTACTGAGCGCGGGCGTCACAATCGATGAGATTGAAGCGATTGTCTGTGCAACAGCTACGGCGCCGGCCTTCCCGGCAACCGCATGTGTGGTTCAAGCGAATCTGGGTGCGAAAGCCGCTGTCGCCTTTGATGTGAGCGCTGCATGTAGCGGGTTTATCTTCGCGATGGACACTGCCAAGAGTTTAATGGATTCAAAAGGGTTCAAGAAGACGCTTGTCATTGGAGCTGAGAAGATGGGCAGCCTGATTGATTGGGAGGACCGGTCGACGGCCGTCCTCTTCGGAGACGGGGCAGGAGCTGTCGTACTTGGGGAAGATGACATCGCATCGCTTGACTCGTTCGTACTCGGAAGTGACGGAACGGGTGGAAAACATTTGTATGAAAATGATGAAGGTAAAATTGTCATGAACGGGCGCGAAGTTTTCAAGTTCGCGGTTCGAAAAATGCCGGAAATCGTGCTTGAGGCGTTAGACAAAGCCGATAAGACGTTGGAAGACCTTGACGTCCTCGTTCCACACCAGGCGAACCGTCGAATCATCGATGCCGCAATGGAACGTTTACACTTAGAAGAAGAGAAAGTGGTCATGACCATTCAAGACCATGCGAATACATCAGCAGCATCCATTCCACTGGCTTTGGCCGAAGCGGTCAAGTCTGGCAAAATCCAAGATGGACAAACGGTCGTCATCGCAGGGTTTGGTGCCGGGCTCACTTGGGGGGCTAGCTGTCTGACATGGAATCACGCAACCATTACGGAGGGGAATCATTTATGAAACGAGTAGTAGTGACAGGATTAGGAGTCGTATCGCCATTAGGGAACGATGTTTCAACAATGTGGGATCGCCTGTTAAAAGGGGATAACGCCATCGATACGTTGACGAAAATTGACATCAGCCAATACCCGGCCAAAGTCGGGGCGGAAGTGAAGGAGTGGAGTATCGAACATTTGGTCGAGCCTAAGGAAGCACGCAAGATGGACTCGTTCATTCAATACTCACTTCTTGCCGCAGATGCTGCGCACAAAGATAGTGGTCTTGATGTAAAAGCAATCGCCGACAAAGTCGGAACATGGATTGGGAGCGGGATTGGTGGGGTCGAGACAATCGACAAACAATCCGTTGTTCTCCATGAACGTGGGCCACGTCGCGTCAGTCCGTTCTTTATTCCCATGATGATTCCGAACATGGCAAGTGGACAAGTTTCTATTTATCTCGGAGCAAAAGGACCGAGCAACTGTTCTGTGACAGCTTGTGCGTCAGGGACGAACTCCATCGGAGAAGCATTCCGAGTCATTCAACGAGGCGATGCCATCGCGATGTTCGCCGGTGGAGCGGAAGCACCAATCACACCACTTTCATTCGCGGGATTCTGCTCAAACAAAGCCCTTTCGACCAATCCGGACCCGAACACGGCGTGCCGTCCGTTCGATGAAAACCGTGACGGGTTTGTCATGGGTGAAGGAGCCGGGGTACTCGTCTTAGAGGAGTATGAACATGCGAAAGCACGCGGTGCGAAAATGTACGCTGAAGTGGTTGGGTATGGGATGAGTTCGGATGCTTACCATATCACGGCACCGTCACCAGAAGCGGAAGGCGGTTCAAAAGCGATGCATGAAGCGATTCGGGATGCCGGAATCACGCCGGAAGATGTTCAATATATCAACGCACATGGAACGAGCACACCACTCAATGATATGCTCGAGACGAAAGCGATTCGTCGTGTGTTCGGGGAACATGCCGACAAGCTTGCCGTCAACTCATCGAAATCGATGATCGGTCACCTTCTCGGAGGAGCCGGGGGAGTTGAAGCTGTCATCACGGCACTTTCGATTCATGAAGGAAAGATTCATCCGACAATCAACTGTGAGTCACCAGCGGAAGATTGTGATTTAGATTATGTTCGTGAAGGAAATCGGGAACTTGACATTCAGTATGCACTCAGTAACTCACTCGGCTTCGGGGGCCACAATGCGACGCTTGCATTTGCGAAAGTGACGAACTGACGGTAGAAAAATCATTCAAAAAAGGTTAGGGTATAAGGGTTGGTCTAACAGAAAGGAGCGCAACGAATGAAAAAGAAATCATTCATCGTGGCCGCCTTGTTAGGTTCAGTCCTTATCCTTTTTTTATTTATTTGGAACGAACAACGAGAGCAGTCGCGCAAACTATTACCACCAGAAGAACAAACCATCACCATCTACGGGGAGACACTTCCGACACAACCGGATGTCATGTTGGCAATCGATCCAGCTTCACAAACTGTGTTGTCCCATCTATATGAAGGACTTTATCGATTCAGTAAAAACGGTTCGATTGAACCGGCGCTTGTCGAGAAACTTGAACGTTCCGAAGACGGGACGGTTTACACGTTTACGTTAAAAGAGAGTGTAACGACGAAAGGGAATGCGATTACTGCCCAAACGTTTGTTGACCATTTCCGTAAACTTGTCGATGATGAAACCAATTCTCCGTTCAGCTTCTTGCTCGCCGATGTCAAAGCCGCAAAAGAAATTGGACTCGGTCAAGAGGAACCGGAATCGTTAGGTGTCAAAGCAATTGATGATCAAACGCTTGAATTGACACTGATTCGACCGATGGAAGGATTCGAACAGGTTCTAGCAATGCCAGCATTTTTACCGCAGTCTTCGGTGAAGCCATGGGAAGAATTAGAAACAAACGGTCCATTTAAAATGGGAACAATCGGTGATACGAAAGTCTCGTTACATAAAAACGAAACGTATCGTGAAGCTGAGAAGGTTACGCTTGAAACGATTACGATCAAGAATGAACCGAACTTGACGGAGCCAAAAGGGATGCAACCCGTCCCATATGATTTTGATGTCTCATCTGTTGATGAAGAAGTCATGTTAGTAAAAGACAGTCCGCGAAGTGGCGTCTTTTATTTAAAACCGAATGTTGAAAAAGCACCGTTTAATGACATGGCGTTTCGTCAAGCACTCGCGTTGACGCTTGAACGATCAGCAATCGAAGATTCCCTTGCCCGAGCAGAACAACCAACCGAACGGTTACTCGTCATCGATCAAAAAGATACGGTTGCACAATTAGAAGGGGACGCTGACCAATTGTTTGAATCAGTGAAGAAACGTCTGAAGAAAGACGAAATCGAAATCGAACTTCTTAGCTTTGTTGATGATGAAGCGCGTCAAATCTCCACAAATTTAAAGAAGAATTTGGAACAGTTGGATGGTTTGACCGTCAAGGTCCTCGAACTACCTCTCGGAGAAAAAGTTAGGAAAGAAGTCTCAGGAGACTATGTTTTCTCTTTATCAGGTTGGCAACCCGATTATCCGATGTTGTCCGCCTATTTAACTCAATTTGAAACAAACGATGTGCTGAATTCAAGTCGATATGCGAGTGAATCATATGACAAATTGATGAATCAGGCTCGTGCAACGGATCGGTTAGAAGAGCGAAATGAAATCTTGCGAAAAGCGGAAGCACAGCTGTTAGAAGAGGCGGTTGTTATGCCAATCTATCAAGCAGGCCGATCCTATTTGATTGAAAAAAGCTATGACGAAATCGGTTATCCGGTCATTGGTCCTTCGTACGTCCTAACCTTTTTAAAAAAATACGAAAATTGAGCTAAAAGCCCACCGCTGTAGGTGGGCTTTTAGACTATAGATAAAATTTTTTAGAAAAATCAAAATAAACACTTTGCAAAATTATCAGAATATTGTATTATTGCATCAACGGGATTTTGGTAACAAATACTGTCAGAAGAAATGACTGAATTTTCTACCATCATTCACTTCGTTAAAACGAAAAAATCAGGGGGTCATCGCAATGAATAAGAAAAAAGGTTTTGCTTTAGCAACTTCGGTTACACTTCTATCAAGTGCATTCCTAGCTGCATGTTCGACAGGGGACGACGAAAACGCATCAACAGACTCGAATCAAGGTAATGCAGATGAAGAGCAAGTCCTCAACTTGCTCGACAGCTCAGATATTCCTTCACTTAACCCAACACTCGCAACGGATGCCGTTTCGTTCAACGTTTTGAACAACGTAAACGAAGGTCTTTACCGTATGGATGAGAACGACGAGCCAACTCCTGGTGTCGCTGAGTCTCACGAAGTTTCTGAAGACGGGAAAACATACACGTTCAAAATCCGTGAAGGTGCGACTTGGTCAAACGGGGAGCCTGTCACAGCGAACGACTTCGAATACGCTTGGAAAGAAGTACTCAACCCAGACAACGCTTCACAATATGCATACGTTATGTCAGTCATTGAAGGCGCAGAAGCGTACAACACTGGCGAAGGCGAGCGCGATGCTGTAGGCGTTAAAGCAATCGACGATCAGACTCTTGAAGTTAAATTGACAGCACCTGCTGACTACTTCCTCGGATTGACAAGCTTTGGTGTCTTCATGCCTAAACTTGAATCATTCGATACAGAGCAAGGCGAGAACTTCGGTACATCTGCAGAGACAACTCTCTACAACGGACCGTTCAAACTCGAAAGCTGGGAGCGCGAGCAAGGCTGGAAGATGGTTAAGAACGACGACTATTGGGATGCGGATGCAGTCAAACTTGACGAAATCAACGTCAAAGTCGTTAAAGAAGTATCAACAGGTGTTAACTTGTATGAAAACGGTGACGTGGACCGTACAGGCTTGACTTCTGAACTCGTTGCTCAATACCAAGACAACGAAGACTTCTCAACTGTAGTTGAACCAACAATCTTCTACCTCCAGTTCAACACGAAAGTGAAAGAACTCGACAACCAAAAAATCCGTAACGCGATTGACCGCGCTTATGACAAAACAGCGATCGCAGAAACACTTCTTGCGAACGGTTCAATCCCTGCAAACTTCTTCGTACCAAAAGATTTCGCTACAGGTCCAGACGGAAAAGACTTCCGTGAAGGCAATGGCGACATCGGTGGCTACAACGTAGAAGAAGCACAAAAACTTTGGGAAGAAGGGCTCAAAGAGCTCGGAACAGACAAAGTTGAACTTGAACTTCTCAACTACGACTCAGAGTCTGCGAAGCAAATCGGTGAGTTCATCAAAGGTGAACTTGAGAAGAACCTTCCAGGTATGAGCGTTTCAATCAAGCAACAACCGTTCAACAACAAACTTGACCTTGAAAACAAAGGGGACTTCGAGTTTACGTTCGCTGGTTGGGGTCCTGACTATCAAGATCCAATGACATTCGTTGACCTCTTCGTCACAGACGGACCATACAACCGTGGTAAATGGTCGAACGAAGAGTTCGATAAACTCATTGCTGATGCGAAAGCAAGCACAGACCCAGCTGAGCGTTGGAAGCAAATGCAAGATGCAGAGAAAATCGTTCTTGATGAGAACGCGATCTCACCAGTTTACCAACGTGGTTCAGCTCGCCTCACGAAGCCATATGTTAAAGGAATCGTTGAGCACGCATTCGGTGCGGACTACTCTTACAAGTGGGCTTACATCGAAGGCAAACAATAATCCATTTAGTTTTCAAAAAGAGAGACAGGGACGCCTGTCTCTCTTTTTTGTGTGAAAAAAGAACTCTCACGTGGAGAGTTCTCTTGAAAACATTACTTTTTCACTTTGGCACGCTTGCGACTGAGTCCCATCGCTTTTTCAATTTTGGCGAGATTTTTATTCGCCACGGCCTCTGCCTTTTCACGGCCAGCATCGAGGATTTCATCTAGTTCTGGTGAATCGATCAATTCGTGATAGCGAGTTTGAATCGGTTCGAGCAACGCAACGACCGCTTCTGCGACATCTTGTTTGAACATTCCGTAGTTTGAGTTCTCATACTGTTTGACGAGGTCGTCAATCGATGTCCCGGTAGAGAGAGAGTAAATTTCCAATAAGTTCGAGATGCCTGGTTTGTTATCACGATCGAACGTGATGATGCCGCTCGAGTCCGTGACGGCACTCTTGATTTTCTTACGGATGACATCCGGCTCATCGAGCATCGAGATATATCCTTTGGCGTTCGAATCCGATTTCGACATCTTTTTCACTGGATTGGTGAGCGACATGATCCGTGCGCCTTCTTTTTGAATGAGTGGCTCTGGCATCGTGAATGTCTCATAATATCGTTTATTGAAACGTTCCGCCAAATCACGAGTCAACTCGATATGTTGCTTTTGGTCGTCCCCGACTGGAACGAGTTCTGTATTGTATAACAAAATATCGGAGGCCATGAGCGTCGGGTAAACGAACAGCCCTGCGCCAACGTTCTCACTCCCTTGAGACTTGTCCTTATATTGCGTCATGCGGCCGAGTTCGCCCATTCCAGCGATACAAGTCAACATCCAGCCGAGTTGAGCGTGCGCTTTTACTTCAGATTGAACGAAGATTGTTGCTTTTTTAGGATCGAGGCCAGAAGCAAGATAGAGTGCCGCTAATTTTCGTGTGTTGTTCATGAGCTCAACTCGATCGAGTTGAACGGTAATTGAATGTAAATCGACGATACAGTAATAGGCATTGTTGTCGTCTTGCAAGTCGACGAATTGTTTCATCGCGCCAAGATAGTTACCGAGCGTCACGACGCCGGTCGGTTTGATACCAGAAAAAATCGTTGCCATGTGTATACACCTCCGAAAAATATAAAAAAACCGCAGTCGTCCTCCCGAAAAAAATCGGGACGAATAACCGCGGTGCCACCCAAATTTGCATAAACTATGCCACTTGAACGCTATAACGGGCGTGAACCGTCTCGCCATACTACTGTTCAAGCGAGCCACTCCGAAGTCCATTCGTTCAAGACCTTATCATCTACTCGCAGCACCGTAGACTCTCTGGGGAAAAGGGATATCGAACTACTTGTCTTCTTCATTGTGTTCTTATTCTGAATCTAGTTTAGCATAGGTTTTGAATCACGAAAAGATTAAATCAATGCGACGAGAAAGGAAAGAATGACACTCCCAGTTCCGACATACACCCAATTCCATGCCTCTTTCTTTCGGTGTTGACGATCTTCCGGATCTTCCTCTTCGTCTTCTTCGTAATCTGCATCGATTTCTTTTAAACGCGCTCGTCGACTTCGCTTAAATCCATACATGATTCCATCAAATAAACCCGTCGCACTCATATGCGAAAACATTCCAATCGCAAAGGTCAGGATACCTGAAACAAATAAGCCGCCGCTTAAATGAAACAGGACGGTCTCGCTTCGGTAATACGAAAAAATCGACCAAACGGTATAAAGAAGGGTAACAATCCCCCAAACAATTAATATATTTCGAAACTTTTTCAACGGTGTAATCTCCTTTCGAACTTTGAGAAGGAATGGTTTACCATCCCGTGTTTCTTCTATGATACTAGGAAGCTAGGGGAGAAAGCGAGTAAGAAATGTGGATGAATGATAGCGTTTTATTCAGCAGTTGACAATTTGATTAAAAATTTCTTACAATAGCCCTAACGTTCTTTCGTCGAATACTTTATGAAATATTCAGAAAATTAAAGAAAAAGTAAGATGTTCATTCGACGATCGGCTAGCTTTTCAATACGAAAGGGGAAATCGCAATGAAGAAAAAATCGATTTTGCTCATGATGACAATCATCTTGGCACTCGGTTCAATTCTCGCGGCTTGTTCGACAGGCGGAGACTCTGATGGCGGCGGTTCTTCAAACGGAGAAAAAGTTCTTCGCTTGACAGATACGTCAGACATCACAACAGCCGATCCGGCACTCGCTACAGATGCGGTCGCATTCAACTTGATCGCCAACACAATGGAAGGTCTTTACCGTCTTGATAAAGATGGGAATGCCGTACCGGCTCTCGCTGAAGGCGAACCAGAAGTAAACGAAGATGAAACGGTTTATACGTTCACACTTCGTGATGCTGAATGGTCGAACGGTGAACCAGTAACAGCGAACGACTTCGTTTACGCTTGGCAACGTGCAGTCGATCCTGCGACGGGATCACAGTATGCATACATCATGAACACAATTAAAAACGCTGAAGCCATCAACACAGGTGATACACCGAAAGAAGAGCTTGGTGTAAAAGCGGTTGATGAAAAGACACTTGAAGTAACGCTTGAGCGTCCAGACCCATCATTCCTTTCACTTACTTCATTCGGTACATTCACACCGATCAATGAAGCATTCGCTACGGAAAAAGGGGAAGACTTCACGACAGGTCCTGAAAATCTTCTCTACAACGGTCCGTTCACATGGACTAAATGGGATCGTGAACAAGGTTATGTCTTAACAAAGAACGAATCT
This sequence comes from Exiguobacterium sp. s63, assembly GCF_018617335.1. Classification (GTDB taxonomy): domain Bacteria; phylum Bacillota; class Bacilli; order Exiguobacteriales; family Exiguobacteriaceae; genus Exiguobacterium. The sequence goes on from NZ_JACSKB010000002.1 coordinate 344,887, forward strand.
TATTGGGATGCTGAAAATGTTGCCCTCGATTCAGTTGATGTGAAAGTTGTAAAAGAAACATCGACAGTCGTTAACTTGTACGAAGCAGGAGACGTAGATTACGCAGGTCTCGCGTCAGAACAAGTTGCAGCCTTCCAAGAAGACGAGGACTATAACACAGGACTTCGTTCTGCAATCGGATACTTCAAGTTCAACCACGAAGATGAAATCTTCAAAAATGTTGATGCTCGTAAAGCAATCGCTCGTGCGGTTGACCCATCAGGGATCATCGACCAACTCTTGAACAACGGTTCTGTAGCAACGACTTCATTCATCCCGAAAGAATTCATCAAGTATGAAGACGGAACGGATTACACTGAAGGCGCTGAATATTTCAAAACTGATGCTGCTGAAGCTTCTTCACTTTGGGAAAAAGCAACAGGTGGTAAAGCGACAACAATCGAACTTCTCTCATTTGATAGTGAAGTATCGAAACAAATCTCTGAGTACATGAAAGGACAAATTGAGTCGAACTTGCCGAACGTAACGGTCGAAATCGCTCAACAACCTTTCAACAACAAACTTGATCGCGAAGCAAAAGGTGACTACCAAATGTCATTCGCACTTTGGGGACCTGACTACCAAGATCCGCTTACAAACCTCGGGATCTTCACGTCAAACAATGGTCAAAACGATATTAACTACAAATCAGATGCTTATGACAAGTTGATTGACGAAGCATCTGCTGAAACGAACGTAGATGCACGTTACGACAAGTTCAAAGAAGCAGAATCTCTCTTGATTGAACAAGATCAAGCAATCATGCCAATCTACCAGGCTGGTGTGGCGTACTTGATCCGTCCAAACATCGAAAACTTTAACCGTCAATTGTTCGGTGCTGATTACCAGTACAAATACGTTGATATCAAGTAATGGAATGAGGGGGCATGCGAACTGCATGTCCCCAATTTTCTAAAAAATTCTCTAGAAGTAAGAGAAAGTACTGTTCAAATGTTTTGTTGGTAAAGTATAATGTAGTAACAGTGAAAATTCAGAATAATCTTTGAAAAGAATATTCTTTGTTTTCAGCCGCTGTACTAAGAGCCTTGAGATGACGTATATCTTTATCTTTCAGAAAATTCCTTTCATTTTGTGAATTTGAAAAATAGGTCATATGTCATAGTAAAGCTGTTGGTGCAAGTAGTAGAAAGAATTAGACAAAAAACAGGGGGTTTTTATTCATGGGACGTTATATCCTACAACGGCTGACTTACGGCCTCATCACGTTCTTCTTGATTGCCACGTTCACGTTCTTCCTGATGGACCTGCTCCCAGGTTCGCCATATCAAAACCAGGAAAAACTGACAGAATCACAAATTCAATTATTGAATGACCGTTACGGACTCAATGATCCGCTTCCGGTCCGTTATGCCACGTACATCGGAAACATGCTACAAGGTGACCTTGGAGTGTCATTCCGTACTGCGAACCGTCCAGTAACTGATTTGATTTTGGAACGTATTGGTCCATCGGCACAATTAGGGCTCCAGGCATTAGTTCTTGGAACGCTATTAGGTGTATTGTTGGGTGTTGTGGCAGCGATTCGTCACAATACAGCCGTTGACTATGGTGCGATGTTCGTATCTGTAATCGGGATTTCTGTCCCATCGTTCGTATTTGCAGCCCTTCTACAGTACTATGTAGGTGTCAAATTACAGTTGCTCCCGGTAGCATTCTGGGATTCACCAGCACATACCATTTTACCGACAATCTCGCTTTCTCTCGGTGTAACCGCATCGATTGCCCGTTTTGTACGTACTGAGATGCTTGAGGTTACCGGACAAGACTACGTGACTTTGGCCAAGGCAAAAGGACTTAGTGGAAACGCAATCGTATGGAAGCACATGGTGCGTAACGCGATGATTCCGGCAATCACGATCTTAGGACCGTTGACGGCCGCTCTTTTGACAGGTACATTCGTCATCGAGAAAATCTTTGCCGTACCGGGCCTCGGAGAATTGTTTGTCACGTCAATTACATTGAATGACTATACCGTGATCATGGGTACGACACTCTTCTTCTCGGCTGTCTTCATCTTGATTATCTTACTAGTCGACTTGCTATACGGCGTTGTTGACCCACGTATTCGTCTTGGGGGGAATAACTGATGATTGAAAACAAAAAGAATTTCGAACAGTTTGACCAAGACATGTTCACACCTGTAAAAATGAATGAACAGCTTGGCGAACGCATTGCAGGAAAAAGCTTAAACTTTTGGCAAGATGCATGGTTGCGCTTAAAGAAAAACAAAGCAGCGATCGTCTCGCTTTCGATTATTTTAATTCTCGTATTGCTCTCGCTCTTTGGACCTATGCTCTCGGGACGTGACGCATACGAACAAAATATTTCACAAGCAAAACTTCCGCCTAAAGTCACAGGTCTCGAATGGGCTGGATTTGACGGAATGGCAACACTCGGTGGAAAAGAGATCGATTTTTACGAACAGAAAAGTGTAGAAGAAAACTTCTGGTTCGGTACTGACTATCTCGGTCGTGATCTTTGGTCACGTATTTGGGAAGGGACACGTATTTCACTCTTCATCGGGTTAATGGCTGCGATCATCGATACATTGATTGGGGTCGCATATGGTGGAATCTCGGCTTACTTCGGTGGTCGTACAGATAACATCATGCAACGGATTGTTGAGATTTTAACGGGTGTACCAAACTTGATTCTCATCATTCTCTTCATCTTGATCTTTGACCCAGGTGTCTTTACGATCATCTTGGCGATGGCCATCACAGGGTGGATTGGGATGAGCCGACTCGTTCGTGGTCAGATTTTGAAACTCAAAAACCAAGAATTCGTTTTGGCTGCACGTACACTCGGTGCTTCAAGCATGCGTTTGATTTTCAAGCACTTGATTCCAAACACATTAGGTGCCATCATCATCACACTTATGTTCACGATTCCATCTGCCATCTTCTTCGAGGCATTCCTCAGCTTTATCGGGATCGGGCTTCAACCGCCACAGGCATCACTTGGTACGTTGATTAACGATGGATACAAAGAACTACGGACATTCCCGTTCCTTCTTGTCATCCCATCGGTCATCATCGTCTTGCTCATGGTCAGCTTCAACTTGCTTGCCGATGGCTTGCGTGATGCGTTCGATCCGAAAATGCGTAAATAATATAAACAGAGGGGGACTCGTGCATGGAAACGATTTTATCAGTCCGAGACTTAGAGGTCTCGTTCCACACATATGCCGGAACGGTTCAAGCCGTCCGCGGTGTTTCGTTTGATTTAAAAAAAGGCGAGACGCTTGCCATCGTAGGAGAATCGGGTTCAGGTAAATCCGTTACGTCGAAGGCAATCATGCGTCTCATTCCGAACCCTCCAGGTGAAATCACGAACGGAGAAATCATGTTCGAAGGAAAAGACTTGGCGAAGCTTTCGGAAAAAGAAATGTTAAAAATTCGTGGTCGCGATATCGCAATGATCTTCCAAGATCCAATGACATCACTTAACCCAACGATGACGATTTATAAACAAATCGCAGAAGGGTTGAAACAGCACCAAGGATTGACTGGTGAAGATGCGAAGAAACGTACGCTCGAACTTCTCACGCTTGTAGGGATTCCAAACCCAGAAGCGCGTTTAAAACAATATCCACACCAACTTTCTGGTGGGATGCGTCAACGGATCGTTATCGCGATTGCACTTGCGTGTAATCCAAAAGTATTGATTGCCGATGAACCGACAACGGCACTTGATGTTACGATTCAAGCGCAGATTCTTGAATTGTTGAAAGACATTCAACAAAAGACGGGTACAGCGATTATCTTCATCACGCATGACCTTGGTGTTGTTGCGAACATGGCTGACCGTGTTGCAGTTATGTATGCTGGGCGTCTTGTTGAAAAAGGGACGGTAGATGAGATTTTCTATGAGCCACGTCATCCGTATACATGGGGACTCCTCGGATCGATGCCGCGTCCGACAGATGACCGCAATGAAGCGTTACCGGCAATCCCGGGTACGCCTCCAAACTTGCTTGACCCTCCGAAAGGAGATGCGTTTGCACCGCGTAACCCTTACGCGATGAAGATTGATTTTGAGAAGGAGCCACCGATGTTCCAGGTAAGTGATACACACTTTGCTTCAAGTTGGTTATTGCACCCGCAAGCACCAGTAGTGAATCCGCCACGTGCGATTCGTGAACTCGCTCTCAAATATCGTCCGGACAGTGCGTTCGCTAAATCGTTTACGAAAGGTGGTGCTGAATAATGGAACGCGAGAAATTACTCGAGGTAAAAAACCTGAAGCAGCACTTTAAAATTGGCCGTGGCCGTGTCGTCAAAGCGGTAGACGGAATCACATTTGATATTTACAAAGGTGAAGTGCTCGGACTTGTAGGTGAGTCTGGTTGTGGGAAGTCGACGACAGGACGTACCATCATCGGTCTTTACGATGCGACTGATGGCGATGTCGTGTTCAAAGGCGAAAACGTACACGACAAAAAGTCGAAAGCAGACAAGTTGAAATTCAATCGTGCTATGCAAATGATCTTCCAAGACCCATACGCATCGCTTAACCCGCGTATGACGGTTGCCGATATCATCGCTGAAGGAATCGATATTCATGGTCTTGCGAAAACGAAAGAAGATCGCATGAACCGCGTATACGACCTTCTTGAAACTGTCGGTTTGACGAAAGAGCACGCTAGCCGTTACCCACACGAATTCTCAGGTGGTCAACGTCAGCGTATCGGGATTGCCCGTGCCCTTGCGGTTGAACCGGACTTCATCATCGCCGATGAGCCAATCTCGGCACTTGATGTCTCGATTCAAGCACAGGTCGTCAACTTGATGAAAGAATTACAACGTGATCGCGATTTGACGTATTTGTTCATCGCCCATGACTTGTCGATGGTTAAATACATCTCTGACCGTATCGGTGTAATGTATCAAGGTCACCTTGTTGAGCTTGCGACAGCAGATCGTCTTTACGAAAACCCGATTCATGCGTATACGAAATCGCTTCTTTCAGCGATTCCGCTTCCAGACCCGGAGCATGAACGTACACGTAAACGGATTGTATATGAATCTACTTCGAAAGGTCCAGTTGGACGTTCAGATGAAGATTCAAGCATTCCGCCACTTCGCGAAGTCGAGCCAGGACATTTTGTTTCGCTCACGGACGAAGAGTACGAAGCGTATAAAGCACAACTCGTATAAACGTAAAAAATCCTGATCCCATAACTGGGTCAGGATTTTTTGTACAAAAAAATCACCTAGTGTAATAGGTGACGAATTAAGCGTTCGAAATACGTGGCAAGTTCGAGAGTCGTTCGACAATGGCATCGATTTGACGAACACGAGCCAAAGCATCTTCAATCTCCATTGTTTCATAGTGATGCAATCCACCTGGTTGTTCAACATACGTATCCGCATCGTGAACGAGTTGTTGAAGTGGCGTCCGTTGAATTCGGCTTGGTGGTAGATACGAATCAGTATGCAAGAGAATCATGACAGAAATCTCTTTGGCACGAGCAGGGTCTTCCCCGAGACGAATGAGTAATTTATGTGCCCGTTCCGCACCTTTAATTGCATGGATATCGTTTTGGCGATACAAATCATAATTCCATTTACCTTCTGTATACCATTCATAGTGGCCAATATCATGAAGTAGCGCAGCTTTCGTCGCTAAATCCGTATCGAGACCACGTTTCGTTGCCATTTCGAGAGCGCGTTCACATACATCGACTGCATGCTTTAAGCCAGATCGAGTCAAATATTTTTGGGTTACTGGGTGTTTCATAATGGTTTCTAATGTGATTCTCATCATCGCTCTCCTCCTTAAAAATAAAAAGGTTATTTCTATAAACTATACAGTTTTTTTTGAATCATTGCAAATGATATATGTGAAAATGAAAAAAGTACATGTAAGAATGATTCACATTTCACAAACGGATGTGCTATAATTTAGTTGTAGATATAGTGCAACTTCAAGATTTTCAGAATCGGTAATGCTCGGGTGGTTCTTTACGCTTTATGGGGGTGAGAGGCCATGAAAGAACGTGATAAGGTTCTACGAGAGAAGAAGAGACTTTTAAAAGAAGTGTTGAAGAAAAAGTTGAAAGACTTACAAGTTAAGCCAGGGAAAGAGACGGTGTCTCAACCGGTTTCTCGAATCCCTGCGTCTTAAGTTAGGTCGTTCAAGGTCGCATTCAACGAAGAATGCGTCCTCTTTTCTTATCCGATTGATAAAGAATATCATTGAAGTTTCAATAATTAAGAATTATTATAATTAAGTGGATGCGATTTTGGGTATACAAATAGAGTCACTAAAAAGATGGACGCATACTCGGTCAGGGAGGAAGAAAAATGGTCACACTTTATACGTCTCCAAGCTGCACATCTTGCCGAAAGGCTCGAGCTTGGCTCGAAGAACATGATATCCCGTTTACAGAACGAAACATATTTTCAGAACCGCTCTCATTAAATGAGATTAAGCAAATCTTACGTATGACAGAAGATGGAACGGATGAGATTATTTCGACTCGTTCTAAAGTCTTTTCTAAAATCGATGTGTCAGTTGATGCTCTTTCACTTCAACAATTGTATGATTTGATTCAAGAATATCCAGGTCTTTTACGCCGTCCGATTCTTATTGATGAGAAACGGTTACAAGTTGGATATAACGAAGATGAGATTCGTCGATTCTTACCACGCAAAGTTCGGACATTCCAATTACAAGAAGCACAGCGACTTGTGAATGAATGAAAGCATACTGTCTAAGCAGTGTGCTTTTTATTATCGATTATTTCCTATAAAATAAAGATATAACCCTTCCTTTAGATTGAACGATTTCAAAAAGGGTACTAAGATAACAAGACATTTTCCCCTCTCCTCCTTATGTGAATTGGGAGCGAGGTGAGAAGGGAGTGGACAATCGTGAAAATTGAGCGCATCAATGACAATACCGTCAAATTTTTCATTACGTATGTAGATATCGAAAAACGTGGTTTCGCACGTGATGAAATATGGTACAACCGAGAACGTGGCGAGCAACTGTTCTGGCAAATGATGGACGAGGCTCACGAACGTGAAGATATCTCGTTTGATGGTCCACTATGGATTCAAGTCCAAGCTTTTGAAAAAGGTTTAGAAGTAACCGTTACTATTGCGAAAAATGTGATGGATAATGAAGATGATTCTGAACTCGGTTCGCTTCTTCGCTCAGCGATTGATGAAGCACGGGATCAACAATCAGTACTCGACCAATTGAGCGAACTAGACGAACTCGAAGCGGAAGCGGACGCTTGGGCACCACTCGCAATGGAAACAAATGATTTTGAAGCAATCATTTCACTGAGCAAACGTGCAGGTGACACGTACAGTGATTTGGATTTGAAACTATATCATTATCAAGACCGTTATTACTTGTGGGTGGAGTTCCCGGACGAAATGGAACCTGAAGACGAGGAGAACGCACTTAGTCTCTTGGCAGAATATTTATCGTTTAGTACACAGACGCAACCAATGCTTGAAGAGTATGGGAAACTCATTCTCGATGGCGACGTGTTTGCGAAAGTGCGTCACTATTTCTAATGATTCATCGCCTGTTCAATCGGACAGGCGATTTTTTCAAAAACGAAGGGTAAAGAGGTGTTGGTATGGTGAGACGAATTCGATTATTACTTGATGAGAGTGCATGGTTTGTTCCGTTCCTATATGGTGCAGGGGGAATCGTGCTTACAGCTTTGACGCAATTATTCGGTGATTTCTTCCGTGATTTGCTACCGGACTTTATTTATCTAGATTTAGATTCCGCTGCATCTGTATTATCTTCTACGTTCACAAGTCTCATGACGATGATGACGTTCAGTTTTTCTACAATCTTAGTCGTCTTGACGACGTATTCTTCCCAATTTTCTCCGAGAACCATCAATAATTTTTTAACAAACACAGCCGCTAAGCACACGCTTGGTCTTTTTATCATGACGACGGTATATGGAATCTCCAATTTATTTCTTGTTCGTACGGCTGATGAAGGGGTCGTCTTGTCTTCGGGAATCAGCGTACTCTTGGTCATCGGTTCCATTTGGGCATTCGTGAAATTTATCCAGACGATCAGTATATCAATTCAGGCGGAACGTCTGTTATCAACATTACATAAAGAGGCCTTATCGGTGATTAGCGAGCAAAAAGATGCCATCGAGTCAGATGACGTTCATCTCGTATTACCTCGAACGGTTCATTCGTTCGAAGGAAAAGCACTTATGGCTCCTCAGACAGGGTATGTCCGCTTGTTCTTGCGAGAAAAGCAAGGCGACTGTGAAACGGACTTCGAATCCATCGTAGCTGTCGGAGATTTCGTCGCCAAAGGTGATTTGCTCGGATATTGGAAAGGCGAAGACGCGCCGGATATTGAACTGTTTGAGATTGGGGAAGTCCGCTCTTCGATGCAAGATCCGTCTTTCGCGATTGAAAAATTAAGTGAGATCGCACTACGAGGAATTTCACCTGGAATTAATGATCCGAATACAGCGATTCATGCCATTCATTACATCGGCGACATTTTGCGGGAACTTTGTGAATTGCCGGATGGCGATTTTCTCTATTCAAACGGGACGTCAGATTGGCATGTGAAACGTAAAGCGCTTGAAACGATTCTGTTTGAATCCTTGTCACCTATGCAGACATATGCGAGTCGAGATATCTTCGTGATGGGAGCTGTGTTCGAGGCGATCCGAATGGCCCGTCTAAAAGCACATGAAACATTAGATTCAACATTCAATGAGATGATTGATTATTTTGAAGATGTGATCGCGTGGGATGATTTACACTCGAAAGAAAAGCGCTATTTACAAAATAAGATGAATCGAGCAAAACAATTGAAGGCATAAATAGAGACCACCTTTTCAATGAAGAAGAGGTGGTCTCTATTCAAGAGAGGGTGTATCCGCCATCGACGGTAATGGCTTGTCCGTTAATATAGGTGGAGGCATCGGTCAATAAAAATTCAACGACGGGTGCGACCTCTTCAGGAAGAGCGGCATGTCCCCGGAAATGATGATTCATGGCTTCCTTGAATTTTGCTTCGCCCCCGTAGAGCTTGTGACTGAGCGGTGTATCGACCGGACCGAAACAAACGGCGTTGAATCGAACTTTTCCTTTCATACGATGTGCGAACGTTTTAGTCAGTGCGATGACAGCTGCCTTAGAAGCGGCATAATGAGCGAGCATCGGTGGGAATTTAACATGTCCCACGATGGCGGCGTTGTTGACGACGCTTGCACCGTGGTCAAACAAAGGGATGGCGCGCTGTGTGACCGTGTTAAGGGCGTAAAGGTTGACGTCAAATACTTCCGTATAACTTTCTTGAGTCAGCCGTTCGGGAGTGCCCGGTCTACCAAACGTGGCGGCATTGTTGAACAATCCGTTCAACGTCACGCCTTGCTCTTTTAAATGGATAAAGAGACGTTCGATGTCTTCTGATGATGTGAGATCACATCGAACGAACGTCGCTTGTCCATTTGAATCAGCCTCGAGTGCTGCACCTCGAGCCTCATCACGACCGATTCCAAAGACATGATGTCCTTTCTCGGATAACTGCAAGGCGACGGCGCGTCCAATCCCGCTTGTCGCACCTGTGATTAGAAAAGTCCCCATAATTCATTCGCTCCCCTCAAAAAATTGGCGTTACGATGTATAATTAATGATAATACATGACAGAAACGAGGTCAGGTTATAATATGTTGCGACGCATACAAGTACTCTTTTCCCTTATTTTGCTCGCAGGACTCATTGCGATATTATCGTATTACTGGAGCTCACAAGTGATCGGGCTCTTCTCGATTCTCGTCTTTTTGACTACGTTCAGCATTTTGTTGGTGATTTTACTTGAAAATCGGAATCCACAGCGAACGCTCATTTGGGCAATCGTCATGATTGGATTTCCCGTCATCGGATTATTCGCCTATTTCGTATTCGGTCAGAATTATCGCCGGAAGCGAATGTTTAAAGAAAAAGCGATGCTCGATGAAGAGACGTACTTGGCCTATCGCCAAAAGGCGATGACATTGTCTCCTTCACTCATGTTCGCACATGACGACTATGAGAAGTTGCTGCATCTCACGTCTTCCTTGAACCAGCTACCTGTCTCGTCCAATACGTATACGCAGATATTAACGAACGGCCGAGAGAAGTTTTCGAAGCTAATCCCTGCTTTAAAAGGAGCATCGCGTCATATCCATCTTGAATATTATATCTTTCGAGAAGATCGTATTTCTCGGGAAATTCAGCAAATCTTAATTGAAAAAGCGAAGTCCGGGGTCGAGGTCCGATTTTTATATGATGCGGTCGGTTCGATTCACACGAGCGGTTCTTTCTTTGAAGAGATGAAGCAGGCAGGAGTTCAAGTGAAGGCGTTCTTTCCGGTCGTCCTTCCGCTCGTGTCGAGTAAGACGAACTATCGAAATCATCGTAAGATCGTCGTGATTGATGGCACGGAGGCATTCACGGGTGGCTTGAACGTCGGAGATGAATATTTAGGCGAACACTCTAAGTTTGGTTTTTGGCGAGATACCCACCTTTACGTCAGAGGAGAAGGGGTGTCTGAGCTACAATTGATCTTCTTGCAAGATTGGTACTACATGACGGGAGAACGCCTGTTCACTCCGTTTTATTTAGAACCGCTTGAAACGGTACGAAGCGCGAGCGGAGGTGTTCAAATCGTAGCGAGTGGACCGGATGAACCATATGAGACGATGAAATCCATATACTTTTCGCTCATCAATGCTGCGAAAAAGTCCGTCTATATTTCGTCGCCTTATTTGATTCCAGATGAAGACATCATGAGTGCCTTAAAGACGGCGTCATTATCAGGAATTGATGTCCGCATCGTCTTGCCGAGCTATCCGGATCATAAGATTGTTTTCTACGCGAGTCGATCCTATTACGAAGAGCTGTTACTCGCTGGGGTGAAAATCTATCTCTACGAGAAAGGATTCATGCATTCAAAAGTCATCGTCGTCGACGATGGATTGGCTACAATCGGGACGGCAAACATGGACTTCCGGAGCTTCCATTTGAACTTTGAGGTCAATGCACTTCTTTATAATACGAATTCCGTTCATCAGTTGAAACAAGACTTATATCATGATTTTGAAGGGTCTCACGAACTCGTCTTAGACGAATTCGCGAAGCGTTCATTCTTTATCAAACTCGTAGAATCATTGGCTAGAATGTTTTCACCACTATTGTGAGGGGGGAGCAAGTTGCGGTTTGCAATCGATCGGGAAGGGGATATCATTGATTCCTTTACATTAAATCGGATGCGAGCAGAGCAACTTGCTCCTTTTCGATGTCCGACTTGTCAGGAAATGTTGATTGTGAAGCAAGGAGCAAAGCGACGGCTACATTTTGCGCATCTTCACACTTGCGGAAGAGCTGAATCCGTCCCGCATCATCAGGATAAATGGGCAGTATGCCAGTGGCTTCAAGAGAGGGGGTATCCTGTCGAGCAAGAGGTGACGATTGGGAATCGTCGAGCAGACGTTATCACCACGATAGATGGGAAGACCACCGTATTTGAGATTCAGGCGTCCCCATTACGACCGGAAGAGTATAACGAACGAACGATTGATTATAGACGCGCGGGGCTAGACGTGATTTGGCTCGCAAGCGGAATGGATTTGAAAATGAATCAATCTTTTCAACCGTGGATGCGCCTTGAACTCTCAAGAAGGCACATGCTTCTGACTGTAAACAATGGTTCGTTAGTACGTTTTAATGGTTTCCCCACTTCGATTAAATATGGACAAGGGAATTGGAATGTCACCTCTTCTGTGGAGACGATGCCATTTGAGGCATACTATCGATTTCACGCGCACGAGTGGATGGAGATGATTCGTCGTAACCGGATGACGCCACTCTATCCTTCTCCTCAGAATCGGAATCTGATCTTAAATCGACTCTATACACTCGGTCTACTTCCATCACTTTTACCATCTGGCTGTTATCTCCCGCTCACATCGCTATGGGGAGTTCGGATTCATCCGATCGCGTTTCAGACCGTCCTGTATTTGAATCGGTACGAGTCACCAAAGGATTCAGTCGAATGGAGTATTGAAAAGACATGTCGTCAGTTTGGAGTGACACCGACAAGCGACTTTTCCCAGTCGTTTCATGTACAATGGAAACAACTCTTGAATGCATGTCGTCTATCTTGTGACGTCAGGTCATGGCCGCTTCCACATTCATATGAAGAAGCGAGATATCAAGATACACGCATGTTTCAAGGACTTCAGCGATTGATTGATCAATCGACTTAACTAGCACAAGGGGAGTGTACGTATGTCAGACGTATTGACTAGACAACAAGTTCCAGTGGAAGAAACGTGGAACCTAGAGACGATCTATAGCAACGATGAAGCTTGGGAATCGGATTTTCAAGCACTCAAAGAGAAAGTACCGGCGTTAATCGGATTTAAAGGAAAACTTGGTGAGTCGGCGGAGACGCTATACGATGCGTTACAGCTTCGGGACGAACTTTCTCGCATGCTACATAAGCTATACACGTATGCACATATGCGTTATGACGAAGATACGGCGAACAGCCACTATCAGGCACTGAATGATCGTGCTGGGTCACTCGCATCACAAATCTCAGCCCAACTCGCATTCATGACGCCTGAACTTTTATCCATCGAAGAAGCGCAAATCGAAGCCTTTATGGAACAGAATGACGCACTTCGTGTATACCGTCATGCATTCGACGAGTTGGCGCAAGAACGTCCGCACGTATTGACGGAAGCAGAGGAAGCGATTCTTGCACAAGCGGGAGATGTGCTCGGTCAATCGAGTTCGACGTTCGGTATGCTCAACAATGCAGATTTGAAATTCCCGAAAGTGAAAAATGAAAAAGGCGAAGAGGTCGAGTTGACGCACGGTCGATATATCACGTTCCTCGAATCGGCGGACCGTAGCGTTCGTGAAGGCGCATTTAAAGCAATGTATGGAACGTATGCGCAATATTTGAACACGTTCGCCTCAACATTGTCAGGAAGTGTGAAGAAAGATAACTTCTATGCGACTGTGCGCAAGTTTGAAAGTGCGAGACAGTCAGCACTCCATCAGAATGCGATTCCAGAGTCTGTATACGACGGCCTCGTGGAAGCGGTGAACGAACGACTTGACTTGCTACATCGCTATGTCGCGCTACGGAAGCGTGCGCTCGGATTAGATGAGCTTCATATGTATGACCTCTACACACCGCTCGTCAAAGATGTCGAGATGAAAGTATCGTATGAGGAAGCGAAACAATGGATGGTGGATGGCTTGGCACCACTTGGTGAGGAGTACGTCCAAATCATAAAAGACGGTCTTTCCTCACGTTGGGTCGACGTTCGAGAAACGCGCGGCAAGCGTAGCGGCGCTTACTCGTCAGGGGCATATGATACACAGCCGTTCATTCTTATGAACTGGCAGGATAACGTCAATAACCTCTTCACGCTCGCACACGAGTTCGGGCACTCTGTCCACAGCCATTACACACGTACATCACAACCATATCCGTACGGGGACTACTCAATCTTTGTGGCAGAAGTCGCATCGACGACGAACGAAGCGTTGTTGAACGACCATCTCTTGAAAACAAGAACAGCGAAAGAGGAGCGTCTCTACTTGCTGAACAATCAGCTTGAAACGTTCCGTGGGACATTGTTCCGTCAAACGATGTTCGCTGAATTTGAACACATGATTCATCAAGCTGCTCAAGAAGGCGTATCGCTCACCCCGGAGTACTTAAATGAAACTTACCTCGAGTTGAATAAACGCTATTTCGGAGATGAGATTGTCGTCGATGAAGAAATTTCATACGAATGGGCACGAATCCCACACTTCTATTACAACTACTATGTCTATCAATATGCGACAGGGATCTCAGCATCTGCCGCGTTGTCGCAACAGATTTTAGAAGAAGGGGAGCCAGCCGTTCGTCGTTACATCGATAACTTCTTGAAGGCGGGTTCTAGTGACTATCCGATTGAAGTATTAAAAGCAGCTGGCGTCGACATGACGACGAAAGAACCGGTACTGAAAGCACTCGATCAGTTCGAAGCGGTTCTCGATGAAATGGAATCATTATTGTTCTCGTGAACAATATGTGACAATGTACACAAAGTAGTTGTCAGATGATTGCACACTAGGTATATTATAAGTGTGAAATCAATCACAAACCCCTTTATTGACCGTAAACTTTCTCCCATCTTGTAGGCCTTCCCCGGGCCACAAGGTTCGACGACTCTTGTCCCCGCTTGAGACGTCAAAAACCCCACGGCTCCCCGGCCGTGGGGTTCTTTTTATTTTGTTTGAGCCCACGCCTCACCGCTACATCCTGGTACAGGACGGCAGCGTTGCTGTAGGGAAAGCTTTTTCAGTTCACGTTCAATCACCGTTTTGTCCAAGTCAAGAATATACGAAAGTTCTGTGATCGTGGAGGCATCGTATCGTGCCAATACTTTCGCTACGTCCCAGTCGGTCGAACGGATAGGACTATATCCTAGCAATTCTGTCATGACCGATTGATAAACGTCGTAAGGGTAAACCCCTTCAATCTTCAATGCCTCATCGCGAGTTACGAACGTTAGTGCAGGCAATGAATCAATCTCCCAATCTTTCAACACTTGATGGTCGACAGCTAGTGCGTTCAAGAGCTGATTCGATTGAAGATCGGCTTCGAGTTCACTTAAATCAAGACCGTACTCTTCAAAAGAGCGTGCGATTTCCCATAAATCAATCGGGTCGGGTTGTTTCGAAGAGAATAAATCATTTACATGTAAATGACGCAAGAAGCGCATCGCATGTCGTTTCCCTTGCAATTCCAGTGCTTTAATCATGGTGAGAAGGCGAACTTCTTCCTGACATCCGCCAACACAGCTAGGAACCGTAGAGACCATGCGGAATCGAATCACATGTCCGTATTCAATCTCCAATTTTTTAATCAGTGTCATCACGTGGAAATTCTCAGGACTCGAGATGTCCATGAAATAGAATAACTCCAATGGTTTATACGTTACTTGAATAGGAGTTTCTTCCAATGAACAGGATGACCCATTACATTGTTCAAGTTCCATTTGTGTCGCCTCCTCTCGTCAAAAAAATCATTTAACGTTGTAAACTCATTGTAGCAACCTAAAAAAAAGGTTGGCAATGTATCTGCTCAACCTTCAGAACGACTCATTTTTAATTCCATGAATCGAACAATTTTATTTTTTGCAGGACGATAAGGTAATTTGTGTTCCGCTAGGAGTTGTTCAAACGCGCGTTGACCGGCTTCCTCATTTGTCACTTCAAATTCTATTTCATAGTCAGTTGTCTCCAAATAATGGCTTTCGTCCAATACGAGGAGACCGTCTTCTGTCTGAAGCTCTGCCCGGTTCGTCTCGAGTCGCCCAAGATGTTCAAGTGGTGCATTCAGTTGAAACGGAGCAAGTGCTTGTTTCATTTGAACGTCATGGATAATCCCATATTTAAATAAATCTTCTGCCTCTTCTTCGGTGATCATGGCGTGTGTCTCAAGTAGCCCGACCTCGTTCGGCTGTTTTAATGTTAACACTTGGCCTTGTTTCTTTTCGCGGATTCGAAGCGCTGCCCCGTTTTCCTTTAACTGAAAAGATGGTGTGTCGAAATAGTCATTTGCTTGCCAACGAACTTGGTCTTTAAGTTGATAGGCTTGAAGAAGCGTCTCGTATTCTTCTTTCGTCAACATTGATTTAAATTCAATTTCCACTTCTTGGGTCATGAATCATCGCTCCATTCTATGAACAATTGTTCGTTTATGATACCATACAAACGGATACATACGGAAAGGACACGTTTTTTCCGGAAAAGAACGAAAGTGGTGACAGCGTATGCAATCAGTGAACTGGGATCAGTTTTTAGTACCGTATCAAATTGCGGTAGACGAGTTAAAAGTCAAATTAAAAGCCGTTCGGAAGCAATTTAAGTCGCAAAATGACCATTCTCCGATTGAGTTTGTCACAGGTCGAGTGAAACCGGTCGGTAGCATCCTCGAGAAAGCAAAGCGAAAGAATATTGCCGAGCATGAACTGGCGACCGACATGCAGGATATTGCGGGATTACGAATCATGTGTCAGTTTGTCGATGATATCGTTCACGTTTTGGATTTGCTTCATCGGAGAACAGATTTTAAAATAGTGGAAGAACGAAATTATATTACCCATCAGAAAGATTCGGGCTATCGATCGTATCATGTGATTATCAAATATCCGGTCCAGACGATTCATGGCGAGATTCCGACGCTTGTCGAAGTACAAATCCGCACGCTCGCAATGAACTTTTGGGCGACAATCGAACATTCTTTAAATTATAAATATGATGGCGACATGCCTCTTGAAGTACAAGAACGATTAAGACGTGCAGCGGAGGCGGCCTTTCTCCTTGATGCCGAGATGAGTCAACTCCGTGTCGAGATTCAAGACGCGCAGCAAGTGTTTCGAGATAAAGAAATGAACGTGAAAACAGACGAGAACTAGGGGGAACCGGTATGCAGTTTGCGATTGTATCGAGGGGAGATGCGCGATCAGCGGAGATTACCCAAGAACTGACTGAAAAACTTGAAGCGGCGGGGCATACGCTTTCTGAGGAACCACGCATTGTGGTTTCGGTCGGAGGGGATGGGACGATGTTGCAGGCGTTTCATAAATACATTGACCGTCTGGATGAAACCCTTCTTGTCGGAATTCATACCGGACACCTCGGCTTTTATGCCGATTGGCAACCGGATGAGTTGGATGAGCTGACGGAGATGATCACGAGTGAATCATTTGAACCAGTATCGTATCCGCTCGTCGAAGTGCTCATTGATTATGAGAACGGAAAGACGGACCGTCAGTTGGCGATGAATGACTGTACGATTAAGAATTACAAGCGAACGCTCGTCTGCGATTTATCGATTCGAGATGATTACTTTGAAACGTTCCGTGGAGATGGACTATGCATTTCGACCCCATCTGGATCGACCGCCTACAACAAGGCACTTGGAGGGGCGATTGTTCATCCATCGATCGAAGCCATTCAAGTGACCGAGATGGCATCGATCAACAACCTGGTGTATCGGACGATTGGGGCACCGCTCCTTTTGCCGAAACATCATCAAGTGAAGATCCAACCGCATACGAAAACTGAGTTTGAATTGGCGTTTGATCATCAAGAAGCGCTGTCTTGGTCAGATGTCGTCTCCATTCGGTGTGCGGTCGCAAAAGAAAAAGTGACGTTCGCTCGTTTCCGGCCATTCCCATTTTGGCGCCGGGTTCGCGAATCGTTCATCGAGGAAGGAAAGTAACGAATGCAAGGGTTTACGATTCGTCGCGTTGTGGAGAAAGCCATCCCACTTCGCGACTTTTTAATGCAAGATATGGGTATTTCTCGAAAGATGCTTACGCTCGTGAAGCATGAAGGGGATATTGAAGTGAATGGTATGCACCGCACCGTACGTCATGAACTTGTACCTGGAGATGAAGTGGTGGTGCGATTTCCACCCGAAGTCCCATCACTAGATATGGTCGTTTCAGAGCGGCCCATTCGAATTCTGTATGAGGACGATACGCTGTTGGCGGTCGATAAACCGGCTGGGATTGCCACGATTCCATCACGTCTACATCCGACCGATACGCTTGCGAACGCTGTACTCGGTTATTATCAAAAAATTGGTCTATCATCTGCAATCCATGTCGTTAATCGGCTCGATCGCGATACGAGCGGTGTCGTCTTATTTGCCAAGTACGGCTACATTCACCATCGATTGAGCGAACTTCAGAAAGCGAATGGATTGATGCGTACGTATAAAGCGTTAATTGAAGAAGAAGTGACGCCACAAACGATAGATGCACCGATCGGGCGTGCCGAGAACTCGATTATGGAGCGAGTCGTGACAACTGAGGGACAACGCGCCATCACACATATCCTCTCATGCCAGCCATTTGGGAGCGGCTCATTATTGACGATTCGACTCGAGACGGGGCGAACCCATCAGATTCGCGTGCATTTGCGCCATATCGGTCATCCACTGATTGGAGACTCCATGTATGGGGGGGCAACTCGTATGGACCGTCACGCCCTTCACAGTGCGTCTGCGCGATTCATTCATCCGATGACAGGGGAAGAGGTTCAGATTGAGGCACCGATTCCGGAAGACTTCTTCAACGTGACCAACAATTAACTAACGCGGATGTTCGAGCGGGTGTGACCAATGCAATTTGGCACCTGCTCGACATTTTTTTATAAAGGCACATGTATGAATGATAAATCAATTTTTTTTGATATAAAAGATTGCTTTTCTTAGCAGGGTGAAGTACGATTTTATTAATCAATAAAAGTTGATGAAAGAGGTGAGGGTATGAACGATTCAACCAAAGCATTTAATGATTTGCCATTAGAGGATACGTTTGCCCACTACGAAGCGAAATTCAAAGCGTTGGCCGATCAAAAACGACTGCTCATATTGAATCAATTGTGTGCCGGCCCAATCAACGTGGTTGATTTGTCAGAAATCTTTGATATGCCACAATCCAAATTGTCGTACCACTTAAAAGTTTTGCTGACGGCGAACTTGATCACGAAAGAAACGAAAGGTACATGGAGTTATTATCAAATCAACGAACAGGAAGTCAATCACCTCCTGTCTCCAGAATTATGTTGTTTGTTCAGACCTAACGATGTTTGTTAGGTCTATCCAATGATTTATACATCAATTTTTTTTGATTTATAAATCAATATAATTTGATTTAATTGCGTTCAATTGGTCGAATGTGAATTCATCTCATGGAATTGGAGGGAAGCAAAATGATAGAACTACTCAAAAGTTTTAGCATCATTGCACTTGAATTGACCGTTTTATTTGTCGCTATTTCCTTTGTGATTCAAGTATTACAAGCGTACATCCCATACGGAACGATTGAAAAGAAACTGAGTGGGAACAACCGGATGGCAGCGAGCATGATTGCGCTTGTCTTTGCTTTCATCACTCCTTTTTGCTCTTGTACGACAATCCCCATCGTCGTGAATTTATTAAAGAATAAAATTCCATTTTCTATCGTGATGGTTTTTCTATTTGCCTCACCCGTACTTGATCCGACAATCATGACGGTGATGGGAGTCGTGATGGGATGGGAAATCACGGTTCTCTACACGTTGATCACGGCGATTTGTTCAATATTCATCGGCTTCACCTTGGACCGTTTCGGTTTTGAGAAGTATGTCAAACGCGTCACGATGACAGGTTTCAATCCATCTAGCCATACGTTCAATTGGTTAGATGCTTGGAATGAAACCTGGCAACTGATTAAAAATGTGTACCCTTATTTGATTATGGGGGCTGCGATCGGTTCCCTGATTCACGGTGTTGTGCCGACTGAATGGGTGGTGCGGTGGTTCGGGCACGATGCCTGGTGGCTGATTCCCATTGCCGCAGTCATTGGAATCCCTTTATATATTCGTTTATCAAGCATGATCCCGATTTCTCAAGTATTGATTATGAAAGGCATGGCGCTCGGTCCTGTGATGGCCATGATGATCAGTTCGGCTGGAGCCAGTTTACCGGAAATCATCTTGATGAAAGCCATTTTTAAGAAACAACTTATTATCGCATTCGTATTGTCTGTTCTGTCGATGTCGATGATATCAGGAATCATATTTTATCTCGTATGAATGTGATGTCTTAAGGAGGTGAGAGAGATGTTGAACTTCTTAAAAAAACGACTTACGAAACCAGCGGCTAAATCATGTTGTTCGGTGAATATTCGAGAAATGAAAAGTGAGGAGGAGGATGTATGCTACGATTCTAAAAAGCTTGGAGATGACAAGGATACAGGACGAAAAAGGGCGTCGCAGTATAAAGCGGAGTGACGCTTACTAAAAAGGATCAAAGCAACTGTGCTTTGATCCTTTGCATCGTTAGTCTAATCAATCATCATCAAACATGTAAGTTTTTGATTTAGAAGCTACGTTCATGACGAGACCAATGGCAATCATGTTCATAATGATTCCGGTTCCTCCGTAACTGACGAATGGAAGGGTGAGTCCAGTGATCGGCAACACACCGATGGTCATGCCGATATTTTGGAACACTTGGAATGTGAACATGGCAATGACGCCGGTAACGATGTAACTTCCGAACGCACTACTTGACTCTAACGCGATATGAATCATGCGATAGAGAAACAAGAAGAAGACGATAATGACAAGGGCGGCACCGATAAAACCATAGTGTTCGGCAATAACTGCAAAAATGAAGTCGGTTTGAGATTCTGGCAAATAGACGAGTCCTTGACCGTATCCTGCCCCAAACATTTGACCAGAACCGATTGCCTGTAATGATTTAATCAATTGGAACGCCAGGTCATCCGAGTACTCGTATGGATAAATCCAAGCCTGGAATCGGTTTAGTGCATGTCCTGGTACGACAGCTTGAAGAATCTCGAAATGAGTGAAAAACAGATACATAAAGGTACCAATCGTCAATGCTGCGGCACTGAAAAGACCAAGCAACCACTTCCACCCAATTCCTGAGACAATGATGATGGCGCCGAGCATCGTCATCAAGACGAGTCCTGTCCCTAAGTCAGGTTGCGTCACAATCAGTCCGAGTGGAGGAATGGCGACTAATACTAATTTTACGAGGAGCCACGTATCGAGTTGAGAAGAGCCGTATCGTTTATTGTGCTCATACACAATCGTCGACATCGAAATGAGTAAAAATAGTTTCATGAACTCTGCCGGCTGAAAGCTGAACCCCGGAACGTTATACCATCCGTACGCTCCGTTAATATTCGGAACGAGCGACGTATCGCGAAGTGGGATGAGACCGACAAGCAGTAGCAAACCGAAAGCATATAAGTACCAATGAATTTTTCGGAGTTGCTCATATTCGATCGTCATGATGGCGAACATGGCAAAAAAGCCGATCACATAACGGATACCTTGTTCAAGAGCGAAGTTTATGTGCTGAAGTCGTGTCGGTAACATCGGTTGTGCCGTGTAGATGGCACCGAGACTAATGATCATCAGCATAAACACAATCGTCAGTAACGTCGTATCTAAACTTTTAAAATATGATTGAATGCGATTCATAATGGAGTCGTGTCACCCTTTCTATACGTATTTTATCTTACCGTAACTTAAAAAAATCGCAATACGTTATGAGTCAGTTGACAAAACAGAAACCTTTCTGTAATCTGAGGACAGATATTATTACCAGGTACTAAAAAGGGGAGCTTAAGATGTCAATTTTTCCAACATTAACGAATAAGACGTATGTCGTCATGGGAATCGCGAACAAACGATCGATTGCATGGGCCATCGCAAAAACACTTGATGAAGCCGGTGCGAAACTCGTATTGACGTATGCGGCAGAACGATTCAAATCAGGACTTGAATCACTTGCGAGCGAATTGAAACAGGAAGCGATTTTACTTGAGTGCGACGTGACGAACGACGAGGCGATTGATACAACGTTCCGTTCGATCCATGACCAAGCAGGGGAAATTCAAGGGATCGCACACTCGATTGCGTTCGCAGATAAAGAAGCGTTGCGCGGTGAGTTCTCAGAAATGACGCGTGGACAATTTGCGCAAGCATTAGATATCTCCGCCTATAGTTTGACAGCGGTTGTGAAAGCGGCGAAACCATATTTTGCATCGGATGCCTCGGTCATCACGCTCACATATCTTGGTGGAGAACGCGTCGTTCCGAACTATAACTTGATGGGTGTCGCCAAAGCGGCCCTTGATTCGAGCGTCAAATACTTGGCGAACGAGTACGGACCACACGGTATTCGAGTCAACGCGATTTCAGCAGGACCGATTCGCACATTGTCGGCAAAAGGTGTCGGTGACTTTAACAGTATCCTTTCTGAACTCGAACAGAAAGCACCTTTACGCCGAAACGTTTCTGCTGAGGAAGTCGCTTCCACAGGACTCTTCCTTCTCTCAGGGATGGGAAGTGGCGTGACCGGAGAAGTCATTCACGTCGATAGCGGGTTCCATATTTTATAAGTTTGGGGAATGGCGCAGCGATGCGCCATTTTTGTATTATCGCATGAAAAAATCGGGTAAGGACTTATGAAGGAGGTCAGATCATGGGTCCTTATCAGATTGATTTTACCGTCGTTCAGTATGTTAACAGACAAGTTCAGCCATCCGGTCGGGCGAGTATCGAACCAGTGACACGAATCAAACGTGTCCAACGAATCCGACCTCGACGGGAAGAATGGTTAGAAGAAGAGCAAGAAAAAAACCCCGGTCGCTATGTCGACCGGAGCATATAAGATTAACCTTTGAAACGGAACGTCTCATAGACGTTCCATGTTTCATTTTCAAGTTCGTACATGACGGCCATTCGTGTAATCGTCTCCTCAAAGTGAACCTGTTCCATACGTAAGCGTTCGAGAACATCGAACAGCTCGGCATCGGTCAAATCTTGGCCGATTGTGATGTGTGGTAAAAATTCATACTTTGATGATTGACTGAGTACGTCTTCGTGAAGACGTTGTTGAAGAGTGGACAACTCGCGTGTCGGCAACACCTTCAAATACAAGACATTGTTTGTCGGTGCGAAAGACCGCACGCCATCGACTTTTAACTGAATCGGTTTTGTCGAATCCGCGACTTGTTGTAAATACTCAAGTATTTTCGGCAAGTCATCTTCTGACACCTCGGTCCGCTCTTTGATTGTCACGTGAGGTGAAATTAACGCATATTTTGTGTCGTACCGTTTTCGATAAGAGTTCGCAAAATCTTGCACTTGTTTTGACGGAAATAAGACTACCCCGATCTTCATTCCTCTTCCCCCTTTAATCGTTTAACCTACATATTTATGATGAACGATTTAATGTGGGAAGTCAAAGCAGGGTTCGTCTTTTTTCGATTTTTCAGTATAATGGTTATATCATAGAGAGAGGTTGACTCTCAGAACGAAGGGATGTGAAGCGGGATTTCGATCCTGCGCCAACGATGAAACATGTACCACACTCAAGAGACGTCCGGGAAGCGGCTCGAGCTCGCTTGCTCGAGCGCGGTGTCACGATTGAATCAATTGCGGAAATCGTCTATCAGATGCAGGCCCCATATTCGCCGCACCTCTCATTAAAAGATTGCAAAGATTCTGTCGAGGCGGTTCTTGACAAGCGAGAGTTGCAACATGCGATTCTTGTAGGCTCAGAACTCGATATGCTAGCTGAAAAAGGTCAGCTATCTGAACCGCTCCTATCGATTATCGCATCCGATGAAGGGTTGTTTGGTGTGGATGAGACGATTGCAATCGGGGCCGTTAACACATATGGTTCGATTGCCGTGACGACTTTCGGATACTTAGACAAGGCAAAAATCGGCATCATCAAACAACTCGACACGAAGATGGATGATGGTCAAGTGCATACGTTCATGGACGACCTCGTCGGTGCCATTGCTGCGAACGCTTCAGGTCGATTGGCGCATCGTCTCCGCGATATGATTGATTTTGGTGAAGAAGAAATGCGAGAAAGAAAAGGATTGTATTGATGAACTGGACACCGCAGAAGGTGGTTCTCACCGGGATGGTCGCGTATGTGATCGTGTCGGTGTTTGTCGTTATGGGCGCAGTTGATCCCATGAATACACTCGTGTATGAATGGTTACAGCCCTTGCCGGATCGAGTCTTTGCGTACGTGACCGAACTCGGGAGTGCACAGGTCATTGTCGGACTTTCTGTTTTAGGTTTACTGTTTTGGTTGTGGCGAGGCGAACGCGTGGAAGCGTGGCGACTCGTACTTGTCGGAGTCGGGACCCTTTTGTTGACACAAGTTTTAAAGCTCGTCTATGGAATCGACCGGCCACTAATCGATGCATCTCTTGATGCGACGACCTATAGCTTCCCAAGTGGTCATTCTTCAGGTTCACTTGCGTTATATGGGTTGATGGCTTACGTGCTTTATAAAAGACGAGAGTCGAAACTCGCTATCATCGTGCTCGTATGTCTTGTCCTTGCGGTATCACTCAGTCGAGTCATCTTAAACGTACATTATTTCAGTGACGTCATTGGAGGATGGCTTGTCGCCTTGACTGTCATCGCGCTCTCTGAATGGATCATAAGGAGGAAAATGAATTGATTGTCGTCGTAGACGTAGAGAAATGGTTATTCGTCCAAAAGAAAGAGGCTGATGAAGCGCCCGTACCTACAATTTTAGTGGAAAAAGACATCGAAGGCGCAACATGGTTTACTTCGATGAGAATTCTATTTCAACTAAAAAAGTGGACGAGCCAACAACAGTTTGTTCCTCTCTTGTCATGTGAGGAATCCGGTTACCGTGCGTATGAAGTATTTCATGTCGATGCGGTACCGCCGATGGCTTTACTTAACGGAGGACGTACGTTAGTCATCAACAATCAACGGGATGAGTCGTTCGATATCGCATTACGAGAAAGTGGACATCAAACGGAAGAGTCGATTGTAGCGTTTGCCATCGACTATATCGAACAAACGATGCATGAACCTGTTCTATTTGCTGGGGATGGAAAAATTAAAGCATCCCGTGTCGTCCCAAATGACTTGTTGGATCCGACTGACCGTTTACAATCAGGACTCCGTCTATTTGAATGGATGAACGAAGAAGCAAAAAGTAAGGGGAATTAAGATGACGGATTGGGAAAATATGTTTCAACAATTGTTAGATGGTCAAATGGATGAGGTAAAGGTGCCACGAGAGGATTTTCTGTCCGTTCGAACGTTACTCATCGAAAAAGGTTGGCTATTTGAGGTCGTAGGAGAAGCTAAACACGGTGGAATCACGATTTATCGAAAAAATCCAGTTGCACCGACTTCATAATGTACGAAGAGACGAAGAATGATTCGATTCACTCGTCTCTTTTTTTTGCCGTTAGACTTGAGACTGAAGTTTGTATAAGTCTATCCGAAAAGTCAGTCGTAACCGCTTACATTTATTGTTCGATTTCGTTTTATACTACAGATGTAGGAGGCCTCTACTATGCAACTGAATGAAAAAAGTAAACGAATTCTGAATGTCATTCTGCATGAAAAGCAGATGACGCTGGATACATTGACTATGATGCTCCCTTATTCTCGGCGGACAGTTGAGTACGAATTGGAGCGGATACAGGAATGGCTCGTCGATCAAGGTTTATCGAACATGACGATAGACGGAACTAAAATTACATTGACTGTGACGGAAGTATTGATTGATCAAGTTGAGCGTGCTGAATTAGTTTGGTCAGATGAAGAACGAGAATTAGTTATCGCCATTTATGGGATGACTCGAGATGAATTTCTTTCGAGTTTCCATTTTCAACACTTGCTAGGTGTATCTAAATATACCGCTCAAGAAAGTTTAAATGCAGTTAAGAGAAAAGCTGCGAAATTTGGAATTGATTTTTCCTATACGAGAAAAGATGGCTATCGATTTAATGGGCATTTTCAAACAATCACGCTATATCTTTACCGCGCAATTGAGGAATTGCTTGATAAGTCAACATTTTCTCAAATACTTGATCTGTGTTTTGAAGATTGGCAGGACGATTTTGTAAAAAGAATTCTACAAATTGAGCAATTTGAAAGTCTTAAACAGTTTCAATTTGTTGAAAGTCATCGTGAGAGAATGGCGTATTTTATCATGATTGGTTCTAGACTGGCACCGAGTGCATACGTTCAAGACGAGAAAACTTGGGTAGTCGATCAAGTGGAACAGTCTGTTCGGAAGCATTTTGAGGATATTCCTCAATTATGGGACACGCTTATCATGCTTATTCAAAGTGGTCAGAAAGTATCGGAAGAAATGGATGAAACGGTTCAAAGAAAATTGGCTTCCACGATGGCTCAGGTGATTGAACGCTTTGAAGTTTTAAGTTGTACACGCGTCATCGAGCGAGAGGCATTGTGCGAGAAGTTAGTTCTTCATGCAAAAGCGACAATCAAACGGGTCCATACCGAAGTATTGCCACCTGAAGAATTAAAGCGATATGTCATGAAAGAACATCGTGTATTAAATGTGATTGTCAATCGTTCACTTGATCCGATGCGAGAGCAAATCCAAGCAGTTATACCTGAATCGGAAATCATGTATTTCACTTTGCACTTTGCGGCTCACCTTCATCAGCAAGGTCAGCGTCTAGATGAGAAGATGAAAGCGATTGTCGTATGTCCAAGCGGGATTAGCGTTTCGCATATGTTAGACCACATTTTAAAAAATCAATTTCCGGACTTTGTATTTCTTCCACCAATCTCGCAACGCGATGTATTAGAGTTCGCGCCGCTCGTCGATTTGATTTTTACAACAGTACCATTGCCTTTAAAAGTTCAACAACAAGCACATGTGACGCTTGTTCCGACACTTCCGACAAGACTAGAACAACTTGCCTTGAAGCGTCAAATTCATCAACGATTTATCGCAAACGGGTCGTTCGCACGGATGGGAGTGAACGACATTCTAGAAGTAGTAAAAAAATATGCGACGATTCACCAAGAGTCGCAATTGAGAAAAGAACTGAACCATCTTTTAAAAGATGATTTTACGAAAGATGAATGGAAAGGGGGACAACCCATGCTAAATCAACTCGTAACAGAAAAAGAAATTCAACTTCAACATCACGTTTCGAATTGGCAGGAGTCCATTCGTCTCGCGGCCGAACCACTATTAAATAATGGGTCAATTGAAGCCCGTTATATTGAAACGATGATTGAAAACGTAATCGAACATGGTCCGTATATCGTTCTTATGCCGCATATCGCCATTCCTCACGCACGACCGGAAGACGGTGTGAACCAACTGGGAATGAGTGTGATGAAATTGAACGAACCGGTCTTATTCCCTGGGGATAAACCGGTACGAGCATTTTTTGTACTCGCGGCAATTGATCAAACAACCCATTTAAAAGCACTCGCACAGTTGACGGAGCTTTTAGGGAATGAACAGGACCTAACTCTTGTCTTAGAGGCAGGTACAGTAGATGAAATTATGAAAGTACTCGATCGATATTCAGAGGAGGAAAAATGATGAAAAAGATTTTAGTAGTATGTGGTAACGGATTGGGCTCGAGCTTTATTATGGAATTGAATGTTAAGAAAGCACTCGAACAAATGGGGAAAGAGGCAGATGTCTCTCACACAGATATCGCGACAGCACGGACGGAACCTGCTGACATTTACCTCGGTGCGCAAGATATTATCGGAACGTTAGACGATGGGGCGAAAGAAATAGTTGCACTTGAGAACGTGATGAATATCGAGGAAATTAAATCAAAACTTGAAGGAAAAGTATAAATAGAATAAATCGTTTAAGGGGGAACGCGTATGCTTGATTTGATTATGCGAGATATACTGGGGACGCCTGCCATATTAGTCGGACTATTCGCATTGATCGGGCTTATCTTGCAGAAAAAAGATATCGCATCGATTGTATCGGGTACACTAAAAACCATTATGGGATTTGTCATTATTGGTGCTGGTGCGGGAGTAATTATTGCAGCGCTTGATATTTTCGGACAAATGTTTGACGAGGCGTTTAGCATTCGAGGAGTCATTCCAAACAACGAAGCGATTGTCGCCGTTGCGCAGGATGCGTTTGGCGTCGAAACAGCGATGATTATGGTGTTTGGGATGGTCATGAACATTGTACTTGCTCGAATTACGCCGTTTAAGTACATTTTTCTGACCGGTCATCACACGCTATTCATGGCGAGTTTGTTAGCGGCGATTCTTTCTGTATCAGGATTAGAAGGCACATTATTAGTGATTATTGGGTCCGTCTTGCTTGGACTTTGCATGGTTTTATTCCCTGCAATGCTTCAACCATTCGTTCGTCAAATTACGGGCTCTGATGATTTTGCAGTTGGACACTTCGGATCATTTGGATATTTTATTTCGGGAACAATCGGAAAATATGTTGGAAATAAGGAACATTCGACTGAACAGATTCAAGTGCCGAAACAACTTGGCTTTTTACGTGATACGTCCGTTGCTGTCTCGTTAACGATGACACTACTCTTCGTGGTCGTCGCCATTTTTGCTGGGCCGGCTTTCATTGAAACCGAATTATCAGATGGATCGAATTATATCGTTTTCTCTGTGATCCAAGCGATCACATTTGCAGCCGGTGTATATATCGTCCTCGCTGGGGTTCGCATGTTGATTGCAGAGATTGTACCTGCTTTTAAAGGGATTGCCGATAAGATGGTTCCAAACGCAAAACCGGCACTCGATTGCCCGACGGTTTTCCCGTTTGCGCCAAATGCTGTCATCATTGGATTTTTAGCAAGTTTTGCAGCGGGGTTATTTTCAATGTTTCTGTTACCGTTATTCGGATTGGCAGTTATTGTACCAGGACTTGTACCACACTTCTTTACGGGAGCGACGGCTGGAGTATTTGGAAACGCCACCGGTGGGCGCAGGGGTGCAATTTTTGGTTCAATCGCTAACGGGATTTTAATCAGTTTCTTACCTGCACTACTGTTGCCACTGTTAGGAAACTTAGGGTTTGAGAGCACGACATTCGGAGACTCAGATTTCGCCATCGTTGGTATACTGGTCAGTTGGCTCGTTTCATTATTCTCATAAAAACAGGTCTCGCCCCCCAAGTGGAGGTGAGACCTGTTTTTTAGGCGTTAGAGGCCAATTTGATTTTTTGTCGTTTCATCTTGTGTAGTAACCATGCATAGAGGACTTCACAAGAATTGTGAGGAAGGGTCAGCTCCACAAGTGGATGGGCATGACCAAATATAGTGAAGCGCGAATGGTCTTCGTCGAGCAGGGAGACTTGAATGTCGGTCGCATCTTGTAATGCGATGCTTTGTTCCCCTGCGTGAGCATCTTTTAGTTTCAGCATTTTTCCATTCGTCGCAAACTTGGTGAACGATGAGACTCCTTGTACTTTCAGTTGTTCCATTTCGTGTATCTATCCATCGCGTGATGAATAGATTTTCACCTCGCTTTCTCTATATTGCCTTCCATTCCTCCAGAAGGTTATTCCTAGTATAACGCCTCGCTCGAAAAAGAAAAGTGTTAATTTAACAAAAAATTAAGACAATTTGTTATCAATTTTTAAGAATAGCGTTCATGTCCCTTAATGAAGGGAATTCACGTGTAATCATGGGATTGAAAATAACAAAAAAGAACCTCGTGTTAAGAGGTTCTGACGTGTTTCTTACATATATGACCTTATAATCGTTCGATTTGCCAAGTCCGACGACGATACAACAGTTGTCCCTTTAAGGCGATGGACTCTTTTTTTGCATCAAAATCTTCTTCAAGGACTGACATGTCTTCGTAACGACCCGCGACATAAAAGGAAATCACAATTTGTCGATTAAATAGATTACGTTTCGTGTGATCAAAGTCGATGATGAGGCCTTGAGGAGCTAAATCGAGTAATTCGTCAATGACAGGAAGTGGAATTGGGACAAAACTGATATTGCGAATGTCTCGGTCAAGCTTACTTTGCAACATATTTTGAACGAAACGGTTGATGGTCGACCAGTCTCGGATATAGAGACTGCTGTGTCGATCATTCGCTTCGTTAAAAAAGGCAATCTCATTATCGAGCGAATCAAGAAATGGCTTTTTAAGACCACGCTCCATATGACTTAAAAACAAAATTTCTGCAATCTCATGATCGGACAACGTTTCGAGCGTATTGTGATCAGGAAAGTCGATTGCTGTGAATGTTGTTTGGTTATTCAAATATTTAGACGAGAACGAAGAGAGTTCATGCGCTTCGATATAACGGAAGCGGGACCGCGAGGACTGCCTCATCCCTTTTACATCCGTTCTACAAATAATCATCGGTCTTGTAATCGAAAGTGCATCCGTCACATCGTTCAATGTCACGCCATGAAGCGTGAATCGTTGCACGTCTCGGTCTTGTTTCAAATAAAAGAGTTGTTTTGACATATGGTATCCCCTCAGTTTGACATACTACATTCATAGTAGCAAAAACACATGGTTTCTGCCATCTTCAGCCGGTTCCTGAGGATTGAGTTCGATACATATGGGAAAAGAGAAGTATAATTGAGGAAACGAATAGGAAAGGCGGGTTCCATATGTGGGGATTAAAACGTAGTTTTCCCGAGCTTGCTACGCCCCGGTTTATATTGCGAGAGCTAGAACCGCGTGATGCTAGAGCACTTTATACCATTTTATCCACTGAAGAAGTGATGCGTTATTATGGATCAGACCCGTTGCTTGCCGTCTATGAAGCCAAGAACGTCATTGCGTATTTTAAAGACCAATTTCAACAAGGAAAAGCCATTCGATGGGCCATTTGTGATCGGACGACGAATGAATTAATCGGAACAATCGGATTCCATAATTGGACTCCGCAATATTATCGTGCCGAAATCGGATTTGAAGTGTCTCCTCACTATTGGAGGCAAGGGGTGGCTTTTGAAGCGGCGGCCGCCGTTATTCAACATGGATTCGAGGAGTTTAAATTTCACCGCATTTCTGCATTAGTCGCACCAGGGAATGAAGGCTCGAATCGCCTCGTCCAAAAACTCGGTTTTATCGAGGAAGGGCTGTTACATGATTATGCATACAGCCATGGCCGCTTCATGGATTTGACCATGTATCGGTTGCTCAAATCAGAATGGGAAGAAAAGGAGCATCGATTCGTATGAAATCACTCGTTTTATTACATGGACTATGTGGTTCGCCACAATATTTCGCACAGTTAGAACCATTGCTCGATGCGGAGGTGCACGCGTTTACGCTTCCCGGTCATGCAGGTATGGAAGTAGGACCGAACACGATGGATCAATTCGCTGACTGGGTCATTGAGGAAATCCGACTTCGTGATTTAGATCGACCGTTCGTGCTCGGACATTCGTTCGGAGGCTATGTAGCGACCAATCTTGTGCGTCGTTATACGGGAGAACTTTCAGGATTTGGATTGATTCACTCGACGGCGGCCGCTGATACAGAAGCGGCGCGGGAAAAACGAAACGGTGCCATCCATCAAGTCATCGAAGAAGGGGTCAAGCCGTTTATTGACGGAATGATTCCAAATATCTTCTCAAACGACTCTGACCCAGCGCTCATTCAACGAGCGATCGCAATCGGATATGAGATGACGGTCGAGGGAATCGTGAACGCGCAACAGGCAATCCGGGATCGTGAAGACGAAGTGGACACCGTCGAGACGACTGACCTCCCTGGCTTATTCATTTACGGCTCAAAAGACCCGAATATGAATGAGGAGCGTGCGTTTTTAGGTGCGTCACGACATACGAAAGCAATCGTTCCGTTCAGTCATATGGGGATGATGGAAGCCCCTGAAGAAGAAGCAAAAATCGTGAACGAATGGATGCAGGAGGTGGAACATGGAAAAGTATAAATTAATCGCTATGTCAGGAAGTCTTCGAAAGAAATCTTTTAATACCGCTCTTTTGCATTCAATCATTGAACTGGCTCAAGATGATTTCGAGATTGAAGTCGTCTCCATCGAACTTCCACTGTTCAATGACGATTTGATTGATCCGGATGAACCGGAAGTTGTGGCCGCTTTGAAGCAAGCTGTTCGGGAAGCCGATGGGTTATTGATTGTCACTCCTGAATATAACCATAGCATCCCGGGCGTCCTGAAGAATGCAATCGACTGGCTTTCGCTCGAGCCAGGAACGCCACTACGGGATAAACCAGTCATGATTGCCGGGGCCTCTCCGGGCATACTTGGAACCGCGAGATGCCAAATCCATCTCCGACAAGTATTTGCCACAAATCGGGCAAATGTTTTACCGGGAAATGAAATTTTCATCACGCATTGTAAAGAAAAGATTGATGATAGCGGGTTGCATGATGAGAGGTCGATTAATCAAATCAATAAAACATTATTGGAATATCGTAAATGGATTGAATTTTGGAAGCGTAACGCAAAAAAATAACTTGAAGTCGCTCATGTTGTTTGATAGAAAGAAATTGTGAAAACAAACACAAGAGGAGCGACACCAAAATGGAAACTTACATCGAACTGTACAATGGCGGCGAATTAGGGGATCGGGCGGTAATGAACGATGGCATGACATTTGGACGGATGACGATTGTTGAATTGTTCTATCAATCCAATCATATTTTTGGTTACGTGAAAGAAAATGGTGAAAAACGGTTCTTCCTTGAACCCATTGCAGAAGATGACACGTTCACTGTGGATGGAGAAACGTATTCACTTCAACAATTTATCGCGTTGTTCTAATAAAATAGATGAATCATTGACGCAAGCGACTCGCTTGCGTTTTTTTGTCATTTTCGTCACGATGAAGAGTGAGGTGATGAGAATGAAACTAGTAGCAATTGAACCGACGCCAAGTCCAAATAACTTGAAGATTATCGTGGAGCCTCCGTTTGAGGGGAGAGGTGTCACATATGACAAATCAAGTACAAATGCTCCTGAAATCATTCAGGAGATCATTTCACTACAAGGAGTAAAGTCGGTCTATGCGGTATCTGATTTTCTTGCTGTAGAACGTCATCCGAAACATGATTGGCATGATGTCATGAATGAGATTCGACGAGCGTTCGGAGAACAGGTCGAAGAAATGGATTCCGTTCAGATGGATACGGATTATGAACCGGTTCATGTGTCTGTCCAATTTGTACTTGACGTACCGATGCAACTGAAACTCGTCAAAGGGGACGAAGAAAAACGGATCGGTCTATCTAAACGATTTGTAGATGCGGCAATGGAAGTTCAGGCACAGGTGAAAAATGTGATTCAAGATCGTCGTTGGGTCGAGCAAGCCCCGCGATATGGTGAATTGGATGAAGTCAGTGTCATTGCGCAAGAAGAACTAGAGGCTGCATATCCACAGGAACGGATTGAACGAATTGTAGCCCGTGCATTTGGACGGGAAGCCGATTTTGAGGCGAATGCAAACCATTTACAATCGGAAAATTGGAAAGATCGGATGGCGTTCTTGGATGAGCTCGAGATTCGTCATGAGAATATGCCATATTTCCGACGTGCGTTAGAGGATTCGATCATGGCGATTCGTCGACAAGCGGTTGTCATGATTGGGATGTTTGAAGACCGACGTGAGGAATATGTCACGTATATCGAACAGGCATTAGTGGACGCTTCGCCTATTGTAAGACGAACCGCTGGGGATACCGTCTCAGATTGGGCGTTGCCACAATCTCAGCCATCGATGATCGAGGCGTTGAAAGATAAGAATAAACTCGTTCGTTGGCGTGCAGCTCGATTCTTATTCGATTGTGGAGACGAAGACGCTGTTCCTGCATTATCAATCGCTGAGCAAGACAAAGAATTTGAAGTCTCTTTGCAAGCCCGACTCGCGAAAGAGCGGATTACGAGCGGAGAAACAGCACTCGGGACGGTGTGGCAACAAATTTCGAACCGCTCGAAATAAAGTATCGTTCGACATGTACTGAATCGATTTGATTTACAATTAAAGGTAAGTGGGGGTATCTGCCATGCGGATTGCCCCTCTTTTTCATGAATTCACATGCACATTTCCCCAATTGACTAACATTTGATGTAAACGTTTCGACAATAGGTATAACGTCACTGGTTCACTGTCGAACGATAGGACAAATATCTTGGTTTCAACTTGGTACACTAGGCTTATCACAGATGAACAAAGGAGCCATACTTATGATATTGTTTGCAGAAACGCCTGAACTTGTAGCTTATAAAGAAGTAGTAGGAGAAACGATGGTCGTCACGTTCGAATCGATGCACAGTGAAACGTTCTCTATCACGGCTCAAGTCCGGTCCGATCTCGATATCGCAGATTCATTGTTCATGACCGGATGGCAACAATATATGCAAAAAATCGAAGTTTCGTAAAAAAGGTAAATAATATAAGGAAAATCATTACAAACGTCTGCACTTTGTATACACTAGTGCTATAGACGTTTTTTATTTTGTTGAGGAGAGTGGGACCGATGAAGAAAACCTGGTTGCTCGCCGTAGTGACGGCAATCTTACTAGTTGTAGCGGGATGTGGGAAAGAAGAGGCGAAACCGAGTCAAGTGAACAGTGATTCGTCCGAACCCCCTGCTCCATTGACGCTCGATACGGAAGTCGCTTATGACTCGTCTGCGAATACACTGTCTGCGACGGTCACGATGACAAACCCGAACAAGAATGCAGTCGATGTGACGTTCAACTCGTCACAACGTTTTCAATTGGTTGTCAAACAAGGGGACCAGACGGTATTTGATTACGGCAGTGATTATATGTTTACAGAATCTGTGATTGAAGAGAAGTGGGAAGCGGATGAACAAAAAATGTTCGATGAAGTCTTCCCGTTAGAATTAGAGGCTGGCGAATATACAGTCGAGGTGGTCGGACTCGGTCAAGTCGACGGGGCACCGGAAATGGCTGTGACAGATGAGGCGACATTCACGGTGGAACGACCTGCTACAGAGACGCCGGATGATAGCACTTCAGAAACGCCGGAAGAGACACCTGCGTCAGAACCTCAAACAGATGGGGCATTCCGTGATGTAACGATCGATTTGAATGATACGATGATTCAAGTCAGTGGATTCACGGATGAGGTTGAGTTTGAGTGGGCTGTATCTGACGGTCACAACCTCTACGCCCAGGGTGCTGCAGAGGTGACGGGCGGCGGATTCTCCTTTGGGATTTTACTCGATGAAACACCAGCAAAAGATCAACAATTATTCTTAGAGATGACTCCGATCGGTGGAGAAGTCACATCATTTAAAATTCAATAATTCTTTGACGGAAACAGTCGTTTCCGTCTTTCTTTTTTTACCGGTAGTTGACGGGTTATTCGGATTATCAGACAATAAAGCAAAATGAGAGAATAGTGGGAGGGTCATCCATGCAACAACACATTATCGAATCAACACACGTCAAACCTACGATCAATCCAAAAGAAGAAATTCGTCGCCGTATCGATTTCTTGAAAACTTATGTGAAACGAGCAGGTGCCAAAGGTCTTGTTTTAGGAATTTCAGGTGGCCAAGATTCAAGTTTAGCAGGCAAGTTATGTCAGCTTGCGATGGAGGAACTGAGATCGGAAGAAGGTGGCGATTATACGTTTTATGCGGTAAGACTCCCTTATGGCGATCAACATGATGAAGACGATGCGCAACTCGCCCTCGAGTTCATCCGTCCGGACAAATCGTTCACTGTCAATATCAAGTCTGCTGTCGATGCATCGGTCGAGGCATTTCGTGCAGCAACAGGTCTTGAGTTGAGTGATTTCCATAAAGGGAACACTAAAGCACGTGAACGGATGAAAGTGCAATACGACATCGCGGCAACATTCGGTGCCCTCGTCGTCGGGACGGACCATGCAGCGGAATATGTGACGGGATTCTACACGAAACATGGCGACGGAGCCTGTGACCTTACGCCGTTGACTGGACTGAACAAACGTCAAGGGAAGGCTTTACTCCATGAACTCGAAGCACACGAGCGAGTGATTTATAAAATACCTACAGCGGACCTCGAAGATGGTCGTCCTGGACTTCCTGATGAAGTGGCGCTCGGAATGACGTATGACCAACTCGATGACTACTTAGAAGGAAAAACAATCGATTCGAAAATTGCAGAGCGAATCGAAACGATTTTCAAACGGTCACGCCACAAACACCATATGCCTGCCTCACTTTACGACGAGTGGTGGCAATAAAAAAAGGAGGAGCTGTCTCGATGACAGCTCCTCCTTTGTTGTCTTACGCTTTCTTGAGTGGGACGAACTGAATGAGCAAAATACATGTAAAAGCGATAAAACTGAGAAGAGGGATGGTGACGAAACCGAAGTAATTCACCCAGCGAATGAGGCAGTCGTTCGTGCAGAAGGCTTCGCCATTCGGAATACGTTCTAAGATGACGTGATAGAGACTGATACTCCATCCGGCACCGGCCATGATCCCTACGAACAAGCGATTGACGTCTCGAGCGGTCGACATGATGGTCAAGTAGTAGATAGCTAGTGGATACATAAAAATGCGTTGGAACCAACACAATTTACATGGCACAAAGAGCATGATTTCAGAAAAATATAAGCTACCGAGCGTCGCGATGGTCGCAACGATAAAGGCGAAATGATGACGTTTCATCAGATTTCCTCCTAACAGTCAAATTGTTGAATAAACATGATATGATACATTGAAACAAATACTTATTCAGTATACAATCTTTCAAACGATAGAGAAACAGGTGACGTGA
The DNA here is from genome assembly GCF_018617335.1 of Exiguobacterium sp. s63. Lineage (GTDB taxonomy): Bacteria > Bacillota > Bacilli > Exiguobacteriales > Exiguobacteriaceae > Exiguobacterium. The sequence goes on from NZ_JACSKB010000002.1 coordinate 381,100, forward strand.
TGCAAGTTTCGGAAGTGGAAGTATTAATCATTCTTGCGGAAGAATTGAATATGCGGAAAGCGGCGGAGCGATTGTTCGTTTCGCAACCAGCGCTCAGTCAGCGACTGGTGACCATTGAACATCAATGGGGGAAGAAGATCTTCGTACGCTCCACACGCGGGCTCGCCTTGACACCGGATGGCGAGAAAATCATTGAGTTCGCTAAAAAAATGTACAGTGAAGAACAGGAATTGAGAGGAGAACTGACGGCGAATCAGGGCGAGGTATATGGGACCTTGAAAATTGCCGTTGCCTCCATCATGGGACAATATTGGCTCCCGAAAGTATTGAAAACGTTCGTGGAACGTTATCCATCCGTACGGGTCAAATTGGTCACGGGATGGTCAAGCGAAATGATGCGTTACATGCTTGAAGAAAATTTCCATATCGGGATCATCCGTGGAAACCCCGATTGGCGAGGAGAGCGTATGAAGTTGTTTTCGGATTCTCTTCATTTGGTCGATTTAAAGATGACCGACCTGGCACAGTTGAAGAACAACGAGCGATCGTTCATCCAATTCAAGAGTGACTCGACGTATTACCAGGAAATATTAGAATGGTGGCAGGAACGGTTTTCGAGTCCGCCGCTTACGACACTCGTTGTTGACCAAATTGAAACATGTAAACAAATGGCGTTGCACGGAATCGGATTCGCAATTTTGCCGGAGTCGACCATCAAAGATGTGAATGAAATGAACAAGATTCCACTGACATCTTCTGACGGTGTGCCGCTCGTACGGGATACGTGGATGCTTTCGACGGAATCGATGTTGGAATTGGCTCAGGTTCAAGCATTTTGGGACATTGTTGAAGAAGTTACAAAGGAGACGGAATGATGAATTGGGCAATCGAAGCAAGAAGACAGCTACATTTAATCCCAGAGGCTGGGTATGAAGAATTCAAAACACAAGCGACCCTCGAGCAATTGATTCGCTCGCTCGACTCACCACGAGTTCATATCACTCATTGGCGGACGGGTCTTTTCGTCCGCGTAGACGGTCTGGTTGGAGAGAAAACGATTGGATATCGTGCGGACATGGATGGACTACCGATCACGGAAGAGACGGGTTTAGAGTTCGCATCGATTCATGAAGGGATGATGCATGCATGCGGACATGATGTGCATATGTCCATTGCGCTCGGCTTAATCAAGCGTGCAGTGGAAGTTCCATTTAACCATCATCTCGTCGTCTTTTTCCAACCTGCAGAGGAGGGCCCTGGTGGGGCGGAACCGATGGCGAAGTCGGAGTTGTTTTATCATTTCCGTCCAGATGCATTGTTCGGTCTACATGTCGCACCAGAGTATCCGGTCGGGATGGTCGCTTCAAGACCGGGTGTCTTATTTGCGAGCGCACGTGAACTTCACATTACCATTCATGGGAAAGGTGGACATGGCGCTTTCCCACACGCAGGAATCGATGCGATCATCGTTCAGGCTGCATTGATTATGCAACTCCAAACGATTGTGTCACGAAATATTGATCCGATGGGAAGTGCGGTTGTCAGTATCGGGAAAGTGACTGCAGGAACGAAAGAAAATATCATCGCCGATACGGCTAAGTTAGACGGAACGGTTCGCGCGTTATCGGACAAAGAGATGGTCGTACTCGAGAGCCGAATTCGTCAAATCATCGCTGGGGTTGAAATGACGTATAACGTTCAAATCGACCTGGAGTTTGGCAATCGCTATCATGAGGTTGTCAACGATGAGCGCTATCTTTATCAATTCGAAGAAGCGGTCGAAGAAGTAGGTTATTCGTATAAAACGTGTGTCCCGGCCATGACGGGTGAGGATTTTGGATATATGCTCAAGCAAGTCCCAGGATTTATGGTTTGGTTAGGGGTAAACGATATGGGGTCAGGGCTTCATCAATCCACACTCAATCCAGATGAGCGTGCGATTGAAGTAGCCATCGATTTATTCGACCATTACTTCCGAACAGTCATGATTCAATAACACGAAGCGGTCACATCGTAGACCGCTTTTAGTGTGCTTAAAAAGGAGTGAGTGGCGTAGAAAAAGGGAAACATTTATTCATGTAAAGCGACGATTTTGTGGCGAATGCTCAAATGTGAACATTTTGCGAACTTGAGCATTGAGACATTACAGCGCAATATAAAATCATTATGATGTAAGTATCGAAGGGTATTCATCTGTGATTGTCGTTTCATACATGGGTTCGAAGCGATAGAGAGAGATAGGAGGTAATCAATAGATGTTTCAAGATCCTGTCCTGATGAGCCGGGCATTGACGGCACTCACATTAGGGTTTCATGTGATTTTTGCCACACTCGGCGTCGGGGTTCCACTTTTAATCTTATTGGCAGAATTTTTAGGGATTCGTAAAAATGATCCGAAATATACACTCATGGCTAGACGGTGGTCACGCGGCTATGTCGTGACGGTTGCCGTCGGTGTTGTGACAGGTACGGCGATTGGACTTCAATTATCGTTACTTTGGCCAAACCTGATGCGTGTCGCGGGTCAAACGATTGCGCTCCCATTGTTTATGGAGACGTTCGCCTTCTTCTTTGAAGCGATTTTCCTCGGGATTTACTTGTACACGTGGGATCGGTTTAAAAATCCGTGGCGGCACATGCTTCTCGGTATTCCGGTAGCAGTCGGTGCGTTATTCTCTGGATTCTTTATCACCACAGTAAACAGTTTTATGAACCAACCGGTAGGGTTTGATATCGTCGATGGTCGTCTAGCAAACGTCAGCCCGCTTGAGGCGATGTTCAGTCCGGCCATGCCGACGAAAATGGCACACGTGCTGACGTCCGCTATTTTGACATCAGCGTTCATTTTGGCGGCTATCGCTGCCGTTCAGTTATTACGTCAACGGCGTAATCAACTGGATCAGATGTCGATTGAGTATCACAAGAAAGGTCTCCGTTTGACGATGACCGTCGCATTAATCTTTGCGATTGCGACAGCGCTCGTTGGTGACTTCTCTGGTAAATACTTGGCTCATTATCAACCAGACAAATTAGCGGCAGCAGAATGGCATTTTGATACATCCTCTGAGGCGGAACTGATTCTCGGTGGATGGTTAGAAGATGATGGCGAGGGTGGTTATGAAGTTCGAGGCGCCCTGAAGATTCCATATGCGCTCTCCATTCTTGCAGGTGGTGTTCCGAACTATGAGGTCACCGGCTTAGATGAATTTGCGAAAGAAGATCAACCGCCACTCTTTGTCCACTATCTGTTTGATGCGATGGTCGGGATTGGGATGCTTCTCGCGCTCATCTCGTTCTTGTTCGTATTAGGGCGTTACATCAAACGATTGAACCAGTTCAGTAAACCGATGCTCTTTGCGATTGCAGCGGGTGGACCGCTTGCCATGGGAGCAATCGAATTTGGATGGTTCTTCGCTGAATTTGGACGTCAGCCTTGGGCACTCTATCAGTTGATGCGTACAAGTGAGGCCGCTACAACTTCGGCAAATGTCGGATGGATGCTTGTCGCTTTCGCGATCCTCTACGTGATACTCGGAACGGTTACTGTGGCTGTACTGTCACGCCTGTTCAAAGAGAATCCAGTAGGGAAAGAACTAAAACAATCCGAACATCGTGGTGAAGCGATGTTTGCGGATGAAGTCTGATCGGAGGGTATGACATGCAAATTCAAGAATTAGGGATTGCCGTCTTGTGGACGTTCTTGTACGGCTATCTCATCGTCGCATCGATTGACTTCGGTGCAGGATTCTTCGCTTTTTACAGCCGCTACACGAAACGGGATCACTTAGTGAATCGACTCGTTAAACGCTACTTGTCACCGACATGGGAAGTGACGAACGTCTTCTTCGTCTTCTTCTTTGTCGGGATTGTCGGATTCTTTCCGGACACTGCGTATTATTATGGGACGGCATTACTCGTTCCAGCCTCTGTCGTGCTCATCTTGCTTGCGATTCGCGGAAGCTTCTATGCGTTTGCGAACTATGGTTCAAAAGAAAGCACATTGTATATGTTTTTATACGGGGCAACGGGTCTCTTGATTCCGGCATCGATGTCAACAGTACTGACAGTCAGTCAAGGTGGGTTCATTACTGAAACAGAGAATGGAGTCATCTTCGACGGGGCGAAGTTATTTACGAACTTCTACTCTTGGACAGTGGTCAGTTTGGCGATCGTGTCCGTTCTCTACATTAGTGCGATGTTCCTGTTGTTTTACGCAGATAAGGCTCGTGACCAAAACGCGGTCGAACTCGTGAGAAAGTGGGCGCTCTTCTGGAGTGTGCCGACAATCATCGCATCGGGACTTGTCTTCTTCGGTTTGAAGTCACACGCAGCTTGGCACTATGAGAGCATCTTAGGAGGCAATTGGTGGTGGTTCGCGATGAGTTTCCTCTTCTTCGTGGTTGCCGTTTCCTTCGTATACATGAAGCGGAATTACGGAATTGCGTTCCTGATGGTCATGGGGCAATTCTTCATGGCTTGGTTCGGATACGGGTATTCGCATTTACCATATATCCTATATCCGTACATCGACATTAATGGAAGTGTCGTCAACGAGTCGATGGCAGTGGCGCTCGTCATTGTATTCATCTTGGGATTACTCTTGCTCGTACCGGCGCTCTATCTCTTGCTTCGTTTGTTCTTGTTTGACAATGACTACGTACGCGGAAAACGCTCGAGCGGAAAAGCATAATGTGAACGATGGGATTTCCTTTATATAAAGGAGATTCCATTTTGTTTTTTTATAGAGTTTTTAACAGGAATCAGTTACACTGAACGAAGAATCAAGAAGAGAACAGGTGTAGGAAAGGGATGTAGCATCATGACAGGTGAATTTGCAGTCATCGGATTAGGACGGTTTGGTGGGTCGATCGTCCGTGAGTTGTCATCGAACGGGTATGATGTCCTCGCAATCGACTCCGATGAAGAACGCGTCAATGAGTTTATGGGATTGGCTACGCATGCAGTCATTGCCGATACGACAGATGAGAACGTTCTTAAGAGTTTAGGGATTCGTAACTTCGAACACGTCATCGTGGCAATCGGAGAGAACATTCAAGCTTCGATTTTGACGACGCTCATTTTAAAGGAACTTGGTGTTCAAATCATCACTGTGAAAGCGACGAACGACTATCATGAAAAGGTACTTCGTCGGATCGGTGCGGACAATATCGTGCATCCGGAACGGGATATGGGTGTTCGAATCGCCAATGGATTGATGAGCCAAAGTATTCTCGATTACCTTGAACTATCGAATGAGCATTCGATTGTCGAGATTAAAGCATCTGACAAATTATCGAACAAATCGCTCATTGATTTGGATTTGCGAGCGAAATATGGGGTGAACATTGTTGCCATTCGTCGTGATGATGATGTCTTGATTTCTCCTCAGGCTGATGAAATGATTTTATCGGAAGATATTCTGATCATCATCGGGAAAGATACCGATTTGGACAGACTCGAGCGGACGTTACGTTCGAAATAAAAGAAAAGACCTCTTGAGCGATACCGTGATCGTTGAATCGATTGATCCAACGCCACGGTGTGACTCCAAGAGGTCTTTTAAATAAGCTTCATCGCTTTCAATCCATATTCAATCCCGTCTTCGAGAATGGATTTTGTGACGAAGTCCGCCACGTCTTTTGTTTCCGAGCGACCGTTACCCATGGCGATCCCTGTCCCTACATACTGAAGCATGGCTAAATCATTCAAGGCATCCCCGAATGCATACGTGTTCTCGAGACGATAGCCGTTTGTCTCGATGAAGTGACGGATTCCATCCGCTTTACTGGCCCCTTTATTGATGACGTCCATCGCATGAGGATGCCAACGGATAAAATCAAATTCACGATAAGCATCGATATAATGATGTTCGTCCTCTGGCGTGCAATAGAGTAACGTCTGGTATACATCTTCTTCTGCGTGGAAGTTTGGTTCGAATGAAGGGATTGGCATATCGAGTTCGCCGAGCGATTGTTCGACGATGGCATCATTCGGCTTTGAAGCACCGCCACGGTCCTGCCCCAAATAGACGAGGGTATGATCATGTGAAGCGGCGTGCGTCGTCAAGCGATTTAATGCATCTTTCGAGAGCGTGTTACGATACACGATTTCGCCTTTATGGACGACGATTTGGCCGTTATAGCAAACGAGACTATCGATTCCGACGCGTTCTGGGATATCCGATAGCATGGCCGGTCCCCGTCCTGTCGCGATGAACGTCTCGACACCGTTTGCCTGAAGTGCTTGGATTGCTGAAATCGTTGAAGGTGGAATATAGCTACCTTCATGTAAAAGTGTGCCGTCAATGTCGAAAAAAACAACTTTTTGATCTTCCATTTAAGTCACCATTCTTTCTCTTTGTCTAAAAAATATGTTTTCTGAACCCACTAAAAGGATAACACGAAATAGGGAAACTACCACGAATATCACATCGTTAGTGAAATATTGTCATGATATGAGCTATAATGAAAAAAGAATCTTACGGGCATATTCGAGAATCACTTATGTTTCACATAGATGTATTAATAATTGAAGTAAGGAGAGATTAAATGAAGTTTGTTAAGAACCACCAAACAGCCGTGTTCGCGTTAGGCGGACTGGGAGAAATCGGGAAGAACACATACGTTGTTCAATTCCAAGATGAAATCATCGTCATCGATGCGGGAATCATGTTTCCAGAGGATGACTTGCTTGGAATTGACTATGTGATTCCAGATTACTCTTATTTGATTAAAAACAAGGACAAAGTAAAAGGGGTATTCATCACACACGGTCACGAAGACCATATCGGGGGAATTCCATTCTTACTGAAGCAGGTCCAGTTACCGATCTACGCGACAAAACTTGCGCTTGGATTAATTAAAGTAAAACTGGAAGAGCATGGGTTGTTACGGGAAGCGGAACTCCATGAAATTGATGAAGATTCACTTATTAAATTCCGTAAAACGAGCATCTCGTTCTTCCGTACGACTCACTCGATTCCAAACTCACTCGGTGTCGTTGTCAAGACGCCACAAGGAAACATCGTCCATACGGGTGACTTCAAGTTCGACTTCACTCCGGTAGGCGAACCGGCCGATCTCGCCAAGATGGCGGAAATCGGAAAAGAAGGCGTGCTTTGTCTCTTGTCTGACTCAACGAATGCGGAAGTAGAAGGCTTCACGATGAGTGAGAGCGTTGTCGGTGGGACGATTAGTGAAACGTTCCGGAAAGCGGACGGTCGAATCATCTTTGCGACATTCGCATCGAACATCTATCGCTTGCAACAAGTGGTCGATGCGTGTGCTGAGACAGGTCGTCATCTCATGATTTTCGGTCGTTCGATGGAGAAAGTCATGACGATCGGACAAGAACTCGGTTTCATCAACGTTCCGAAAGGTATGATTATCGAGGCGAACCAAATGCGTCACTACGATCCGAATGAAATCGCGATTCTTTGTACCGGCTCACAAGGGGAACCGATGGCAGCGCTTAGTCGTATCGCGAACGGGACGCACCGTCAAGTGTCGATCATTCCTGGAGATACGGTCATCTTCTCTTCTTCTCCAATCCCGGGAAATGCCATCTCGGTCGGGAAAACGATTGACCAGTTATATAAAGCGGGAGCTGACGTCGTATACGGGAAGTTGACGAACATTCATACGTCGGGACACGGTTCACAACAAGAACAGTTGTTGATGATTCGCCTCTTGAATCCGAAATTCTTCATGCCGATTCACGGAGAGTACCGCATGTTGAAAAAACATGCTGAATTAGCTGAGTCGGTTGGTATTCCGAAAGAGAACAGTTTTGTCATGGATAACGGAGAAGTGCTCGCCGTTGACTCTGAATCAGCAGCGGTCACGGGTAAAATTTCTGCGAACGCAGTTTATATTGATGGGAATGGAATTGGCGATATTGGGAATATAGTATTAAGGGATCGTCGCATTCTCTCTGAAGATGGACTCGTTGTCGTTGTCATCAGTATCGATGGCAAGACACGCAAACTGGTCTCGGGACCAGATATCATCTCACGTGGATTTGTCTACATGCGTGAGTCAGGTAGTCTGATTCGTGACGGCGAACGTCTATTGAAGAAAACCGTCGAACAAGGATTGTCCAATAAGCAGATGAAGTGGTCGGAAATGAAACAACTCGTTTCGGACACCCTCACACCTTATTTGGCTCAAAAGACGCGGAGACACCCGATGGTCCTGCCGATTATTATGGAAGTATGATCGAACGGGCTGTAGGAAACTACAGCCCGTTTTTTAACCGCAACGTAGGAGGGGAAGCTTATGGCTAAGAAAAAGGGGAAGAAAGGTTGGTTGAAGTGGGGAGCCGCAATCATTGCGGTCATTTTTCTCATCACACTTGTGTATCATCAAGTGAAACCATTACCAGAAGGCGTATCACGACAATCTGATTCGTATCTCATTACGGATGATCAGATTGATTTTCTCCATGATTTGACGTACCAAGGAGAGGATACTGAAATCGTTGAGCAAGAGATTTTCAAAGAAGTGGAACGAGCGATTCATGAAGCAAAGGAATACATCGTCATGGACTTTTTCTTGTTCAATCCGTATTCGAACGAAGATCGACAATACCCGGATATCACGGCGCGATTATCATCGGCCTTATTGGAACAAATGGAACGGTATCCAGATTTGAAAGTCGTCTTTATCACGGACGAAATCAATACAACATACGGTGGACATGTTTCCGAACACTTTGATGTGCTCGAGGAAGCGGGAGCAGAAATCGTCTATACGAATCTTGACGCCATGCGCGACCCGAATATTTTATATTCGACATTTTATCGGATGGCCATTCAATGGTTCGGAGACAGCGAGGAAGGTTGGCTACCTAATCCGATGGCCTCATCGGCACCAGACATTACGGTTCGTGCCTATTTAAGACTTCTAAATATTAAAGCGAACCATCGTAAGGTGATGGTCACAGAAAATGAAGGGTTCGTGTTGTCTGCCAATCCCCATGATGCCAGTGGATACCATTCGAATGTCGGAGTTCATCTGAAAGGGCCGATTTTAAAAGAAATCGCGGAGGGAGAGCAGGCTGTTGCGACGTTCTCCAAAGGGGATGCTCGTCGATTCCCGGATGAAGAGGCGTTAGCAAAGACTGAAGAAGAGCCGTCTGAAGCGCCGATGGAGATCCGGTACGTCACAGAAGGGAAAATCCAGGAGTCCGTACTTGATGCGATGAATGGGGCGGACGATGGGGACACTATTTGGATCGGAATGTTCTACTTGGCAGACCGGAATATCATCCAAGCCATCGAGGATGCTGCCGCTAGAGGGGTGAAAGTGAATTTGATTCTCGATCCGAACACGAATGCGTTCGGTCGATCGAAATCGGGTTTACCGAACTTGCCGGTAACGGCAGAGCTAAATACAGTGAACCCAGAACAAATCGAAATCCGTTGGTATGACGTCGGTAAAGAGCAATATCATCCGAAAATGTTATACGTGGATGGAGAAGAGAAGACCGTTGTATTAGGTTCTGGGAACTATACGACACGAAATATGAACGATTACAACCTCGAGGCAGACGTCGAGGTAAAAGGAGAAGAGAATACAGCTTTCTTTGATGAAGTAGATGAGTATTTCAATCGTTTATGGAATAACGAAAATGGAACGTACACAGTGGCATATGACGAGATTCAAACCGATGTGCCTCTTGGGAAATACATCATGTACTGGCTTCAAAAAGTGACATGGACGATGACGTACTAAAAAACAGCTATCCTCGAATTGGGGATAGCTGTTTCGACGTTAATTCGTCTCGATTGGATTGAACTCATTCGTATATTCATATAAGAATTTTCCGGTCTCTTTCAAGACGTCACTCTTACGGTGAAGCGAGAAATGGTCGTAAGGGACGGTCTCGGTTTGAATATTGTTTGTGTACTCTTCAAGCAAGAGAGAACTCGATGGCTCGATGAGGTTAAATTCACCGCCTCGTCCGGAGAAGGAGAGGACTTGTACCGAACGGGGCCATGTCTCAAGTTTAGACTGGAACGCTTTTAATCCATCCGAATTTGGCGATAAGTCACGGATGGCTGGACTACCCGTATTGATGCCGAAATTACTGGCGGATAGACCAAAGTTCGCAAGGCGTGTACCTCCAAACGGACTATCGAACGTCACAAACTTATCAACGATATAAGTTTCTTGGTTCAAGATATAGTTGGCGGCTGCCACACCACCCATGCTATGACCAATGATATACATTCGGTCGAACGAGCGATTTCTCGATTTTTTATACGTTTCAATGGCTGCATTTAACCATTTCGTCTGATTGTTTAGTGAAGCTTCCGCATCCTCGAACTCAATTCGGACGATAGGGCGTGTTGAACTATAATCATAAATTTCACAATCCGTCTTCCCTTTGACAGTCACGGTACAAAGGGCACCGTCTGTTGCCAGTCCACTCTGCTCCATCGATTGTGAGAAACGAAGGAATGTTCGGTCTGTTCCGAGTAATCCATGTACGGCGAACGTAGGAATGAATTCGTTCGTTTGAGCCGCTTGGCGAATCGCTTCCGATTGCCGTTCATTTGCCAACTCTTGTCGGAACGTTACGACAATCAACGCAAGGGAGAGCGAAACGATCAACAAGCCGAGTAATCGTGAACGGATCGATGTCTTCCGGGGGTTGCCGATGTTTCGTCGATATTTGCGCCAAATAAAGTAGGCGAGTACTACTGCGACAACGAGGACGATAATCGTCACAATCCACGCTTTAACATTTGGCACGTGTGCGACGAGCTTCAAGTTGTTTTGTCGACCACCGTATACTTGCCACTCCACGTGTTTCATCGATCGGATGTCAAGGCCCGTCCCGTCCTCAACAAAAACACCGGTCGGTACATTCAGGTTAAAACGAATATCAGCTTGTCGGATGTACCGTTCAGCTAATTTTTTGGGTGAGCCCGACAGTTCGACACCTGGTAAGTCGACTTGATCGAGTCGAAGATCAAGGTTGGTCTGTAAAGTATAAGAATCAAACCAAATACCTTCACGTTGCTCAATATCAAACTTGATATCTGGGGGGACCAGAATACCGGCTGGTCCCGTTTTCCATTCTTCTTTAATCTGTTGCAACTCGTCCACACTTTTAAATGTTTTTTTTAAGACCATCCCTTCGTAGTCATCAGGACTCGAATAATCTTCCGTCTCATATCCATTCTCCTCAGCCTGCTCTTTCCAAGTATCCCAGTCGAGCCTGAGATTGAGTAATTTCATGACAGGATGATCACGGAACGCGTAAGTCGTTTCGAGCGAAACGGATTGGTCGTAGTGGACGGTCGCATCATAATTGATTCGCACACATCCACCGATTAAAAGAAATAAAAATGGGAATAGTAACAACAGTGCCCTTTTTCTCGAACTAAACATGTTAAATCGGTTCGCCGTATGTTTCTAACGGATTCGACGTATTGATGCGATCATAGAACATGATCCCATCTAAATGATCGAGTTCGTGCTGACATACGATGGCGCGCATGCCACGCAAGCGAAGCTTGATTGGCTTCCCGTCACGATCGAACCCTTCTAACGTGATTCGACGAAAACGAGGTACATTTCCTTTGACCACGCGATCGACCGAGAGACAGCCTTCGCCACCGTTTAAAAATGTCTGTTCGACGGAATGGCTTGTGATTTTAGGGTTGAAGATGGAGAGTTTGAATGTCTCTTCCTCTTCTTGTAGAAGGACCGTGAAGAATCGACGATTCACTCCGAGTTGTGGCGCGGCGATGCCGACACCGCCTCTTAACTCATATTTTTCGCTCATCTCAGGGTCTTGACTATTAACGAGGAATGTCTCCATCTCGTCGAGTAACGCCAAATCTTCTGTTGTTGGCGGAATCGGTACCTCGATTGAACGAGCGCGAAGTCGCTCGTCACCTTCTCGAATGACATCTTTCATGGTTAACATACACAACTTCCTTTCTATCTAACGTATATGATTGATTATATCATATTTAATGAAGATGGAATGTGGATGGTACAGAAGGTGAAATGAAAATAATACAGAGGTAAAATGGGTGTAATAACCCTTGAATGTAAGCGTTTTATTTTGGCGAGCATATTTTTTGCGTTATTGTAACAACCCGTTTTATACTAACAAGGAAACGGCAGGAAAGTATAACTTTTCTGAATCACGTTAATACAGATTGCTTTTTTGGACAGATACACGTAAGATTTGAGATAGTGTTTGATCACAAAAAAGACAATTGTCTCATAGTTGAAAGGATGAGGTGAAACGAATGAACAACGTTCAGGTACTTCAAAACGTGGAAGAAAACTTCCAAACGTTCCGTATTCTCGACGAGAAGGGTGAGGTCGTCAACCAAGACGCAATGCCTGACCTAACGGACGAGCAACTTCAGGAACTCATGCGCCGCATGGTCTATACTCGCATTTGGGACCAACGCGCAATCTCACTTAACCGTCAAGGTCGCTTAGGATTCTACGCGCCAGTGGCTGGTCAAGAGGCGACAATGATCGGGACGCAATACGCGCTCGACAAAGAGGACTGGATTCTTCCAGGATATCGTGATATTCCACAACTCGTATTCCACGGACTTCCGCTTTATCAAGCGTTCTTGTTCTCACGTGGTCACGTGGCAGGAAACCGTATCCCTGAAGGTGTCAACGTATTGATGCCGCAAATCATCATCGGTGCACAAATCATTCAAACTGCGGGTGTGGCAATGGGCCTCAAACGCAACGGCAACAAAAATGTCGCCATTACTTACACTGGTGACGGTGGCTCATCACAAGGTGATTTCTACGAAGGATTGAACTTTGCAGGTGCATTTAAATCGCCAGCAATCTTCGTCGTTCAAAACAACCGTTTCGCTATCTCAACTCCTGTTGAAAAGCAAACTGCAGCTAAAACGATCGCGCAAAAAGCTGTTGCAGCTGGAATCAACGGAATTCAGGTAGATGGAATGGACGTTCTCGCAGTGCTCGCAGCGACTCAACAAGCTCGCGTTGACGCACTCGAAGGAACACCAACACTTATCGAGTCACTCACTTACCGTTACGGACCACATACGCTTGCTGGGGATGACCCAACACGCTACCGTACAAAAGAACTCGACACAGAGTATCAAGAAAAAGATCCACTCGTACGCTTCCGTCTCTTCCTCGAGAACAAAAAACTCTGGAACGAAGACATGGAAAACGAAGTGATCGAGCAAGCGAAAGCTGATGTAAAAGAAGCGATCAGCCAAGCTGACAAAGAACCAAAACAAAAAGTTTCGGACTTCATCAACAACATGTTCGAAGAACTTCCTTCAAACTTGAAAGAACAGCTTGAAGAATATACTGCAAAGGAGTCGAAGTAAGTTATGGCTCAAATGACAATGATCCAAGCGATTACTGATGCGATGCGCGTTGAAATGAAACGCGACGAGAAAGTACTTCTCTTCGGAGAAGACGTTGGTAAAAACGGTGGGGTATTCCGTGCGACGGAAGGTCTCCAAGACGAACTCGGCGAAGACCGTGTCTTCGACACACCACTCGCTGAATCAGGGATTGGTGGTCTTGCAATCGGTCTCGGTCTTACTGGCTTCCGTCCAATCATGGAAGTTCAGTTCTTCGGATTCGTATTCGAAGTATTTGACTCAATCGCAGCTCAAATGGCACGTATGCGTTACCGTTCAGGCGGCGCTTACAGCCAACCAATCACGATTCGTTCACCATTCGGTGGTGGCGTTAAGACACCTGAGCTTCACGCAGATAGCCTCGAAGGCTTGATGGCTCAGACACCTGGTCTTAAAGTCGTTATTCCATCGACTCCATACGATGCAAAAGGTTTGTTGATCGCGTCAATCCGTGACAACGACCCAGTCGTGTTCCTCGAGCACATGAAATTGTATCGTTCATTCCGTGGCGAAGTACCTGAAGGTGATTACACAATCGAACTCGGTAAAGCAGATGTGAAACGTGAAGGTACAGACGTTTCAATCATCACTTACGGTGCGATGGTGCACACTTCACTTAAAGCAGCGGAAGAGCTTGAAAAAGAAAACATCAACGTAGAAGTCATCGACCTCATGACAGTGAGCCCGCTTGATATCGACACAATTGTAGAATCTGTTAAGAAAACAGGTCGTGCAATCGTCGTTCAAGAAGCACAACGTCAAGCAGGTATCGCGGCGAACGTTGTAACTGAAATTCAAGAACGCGCAATTCTTCACCTCGAAGCACCAGTTCTTCGAGTAACTGCACCAGACACAGTCTTCGCATTCGCACAAGGTGAAGACATGTGGTTACCTGACCATAAAGATGTCGTTGCAAAAGTTAAGGAAGTTGTGAACTTCTAAGATCGTGTCGAATAAACGATAAGGGAGAATTGTCTCCCTTGTCGTGTTTACATGATGAATTGATGGGAGGAAAAACCAGTGGCAGTATTTGAATTTAAATTACCAGATATCGGTGAAGGTATTCACGAAGGTGAAATCGTCAAGTGGTTCGTAAAAGCAGGGGATACGGTCAAAGAGGACGATGTTCTTTTAGAAGTACAAAACGACAAAGCAGTCGTTGAAATCCCAGCTCCAGTCGACGGTACAGTCAAAGAAGTCAAAGTTTCTGAAGGTACAGTTGCTGTAGTCGGCGACATCCTCATTACTTTTGACATCGAAGGCGATGCACCAGCAGGAGAAGAAGAAACTCCTGAACAACCAAAAGCAGAAGAGAAGACAGAAGACGTAAAAGAAGATGTGAAAGAAGACGCGCCACGCGACGTTCAACTTCACAAATCTGAACGCGTCATCGCAATGCCATCTGTCCGTAAATATGCACGTGAAAAAGGTGTCGACATCCGTGAAGTAAACGGTTCTGGCGACAACGGTCGCGTCTTGAAAGAAGACATCGATGCATTCGCGAACGGTGAAGCACCGTCTGCAGAAGCTACAACAGAGAAAACAGATTCTGTAGCACCAGCAGCAGCTGCTAAAACGGAAATCAAGCCTTACGAGTCAGCGACTCCAGAACTTGAAACACGTGAGAAAATCCGTGGAATCCGTAAAGCCATCTCGAAAGCGATGGTTAACTCGAAACACACTGCACCACACGTTACACTCATGGACGAAGTCGACGTTACAAAACTCGTTGCACTCCGTAAAGACTTCAAACAAGTCGCGGCTGACCAAGGCGTAAAACTTACGTACTTGCCATTCGTCGTGAAAGCATTGACTGCTGCAGCGAAAGCTTTCCCAACAATCAACGCTTCAATCGATGACGTGAACGAAGAAATCGTTTACAAAAACTACTACAACATCGGTATCGCAGCTGACACGGACAACGGACTCGTTGTACCAGTCGTAAAAGATGCAGACCGTAAATCAATCTATGCACTTGCTACAAACATTAACGAACTTGCAGGCAAAGCTCGTGAAGGTAAGCTCGCTGGGGAAGACATGAAAGGCGGATCGATCACAATCACAAACATCGGTTCTGCTGGTGGACAATGGTTCACACCTGTCATCAACCACCCAGAAGTTGCGATTCTCGGTATCGGCCGTATCGCTGAGAAAGCTGTCGTGAAAAACGGTGAAATCGTTGCAGCGCCAGTACTTGCACTTTCATTCAGCTTTGACCACCGCCTTATCGACGGTGCGACTGCACAAAACGCTCTTAACATGGTGAAACGCTTGCTCGAAGACCCAGCACTTCTAATGATGGAGGGATAAGAACATGGTAGTAGGAGAATTCGCACAAGAAACTGATTTGCTTGTCATCGGTGCCGGTCCTGGTGGATACGTTGCCGCAATCCGTGGCGCACAGCTCGGAATGAAAGTTACAATCGTTGAGAAAGGCAACTTCGGTGGTGTCTGCTTGAACGTCGGATGTATCCCATCGAAAGCGTTGATCACAGCAGGACACAACTTCCAACACGCTAAAGGACATGACTCAATGGGTATCTCGTCTGATAACGTGTCAGTAGACTTCTCAAAAGTTCAAGACTGGAAACAGTCAGTCGTTAACAAATTGACTGGCGGTGTCAAAGGTCTCCTCAAAGGGAACAAAATTGAGATCGTTCAAGGTGAAGCTTTCTTCGCTTCTGAAGACACAGTTCGTGTCATCACAGAAGACAGCTCAACTCCTTACAAATTCAAAAAAGCGATCGTCGCGACTGGTTCTACACCAATCGAGATTCCATCGTTCAAATGGTCAAAACGCGTCCTTTCTTCAACTGGCGCATTGGCACTTCCTGAAGTACCGAAGAAACTCGTCGTCATCGGCGGCGGATACATCGGTATGGAGCTCGGTACTGCATACGCTAACTTCGATACAGAAGTTGTCGTTGTAGAGGGCGCTAGCGACATCTTGTCTGGTTTCGAACCACAAATGACGCAAATCGTTAAGAAGAAACTCAAACAAAAAGGGAACGTCACAATCCACACGAACGCACTTGCTAAAGGTGTCGAAGAAACGGAAGACGGCGTAACCGTTAAGTTTGAAGTAAACGGTGAAGAGCAATCTGTTGAAGCGGACTACGTCCTCGTCACAGTTGGGCGTCGTCCAAACACAGGCGACATCGGTCTTGAGAACGCGGACGTTAAAATCAGCGACCGTGGAATCATCGAAATCGATGACCAGTGTAAAACATCGAACGAAAACATCTATGCAATCGGTGATATCGTTCCTGGACCACCACTTGCACACAAAGCATCTTACGAAGCGAAAATCGCAGCGGAAGCAGCAGCAGGTAAGCCAGCTTACCTCGACTACTCTGCAATCCCAGCAGTTGTCTTCACGGATCCAGAACTCGCAACTGTTGGTTACACAGAGCCACTCGCAAAAGAAGAAGGACTCGAAATCACGGTTTCGAAATTCCCATTCGCAGCGAACGGTCGTGCACTCGCACTTGACGAGCCAGACGGCTTCATGAAGCTCATCACACGCAAAGAGGACGGTCTCTTGATCGGTGCTCAAATCGCGGGTACTGGCGCATCAGATATGATCGCTGAGCTTGGCCTTGCAATCGAGGCTGGTATGACTGCTGAAGATATCGCACTTACAATCCACGCTCACCCATCACTCGGTGAGATGGCAATGGAAGCTGCTGAAATCGCAATGGGTATGCCAATCCACGTTGTAAAATAAGAACGTCAATAAAACCTCTCTCACGACTCGTGGGAGAGGTTTTTAATGTAGGTAACGACACGCTCGACTTCCTTGAATCCAATTTTCTCGTGAAAGCGTTGACTATCTTTGTTTTCAAGCTCGGTATCCGATGCTAGCTCTTTGCACCCGTGATGTACTGCGAAGGTTGACGCAGCGTCGATCAGGTGAGAGGCGACACCTTGATGGCGCTCTGACTCGGCGACATAGATTCCTTCCACATACGCTGTCGGGGCAGTGGTTGAGCCTGGCACATAGTCATGGCGGAAGCTAAGCTGACAAAATCCGATCGCTTTTGTGTCGGAGGAGGCGATGAAATAGTGCATGTTCTTTGAAACGAGGCCGAGTTTGACTTCCACCCGTAATTCTTCAATGGGAGCGTCGGGCCATAGTTCGTGCATCAACTGCACGAGTGCTTCTTGATTTGATAATGTGGCATACTCAATTTTCATTCTCATCTCTCCTTAGGTTTCGTACTTGTAGTATAAAGGAAAATACTTGTGAAGAGAGAAGGGAGGGAATCCTGATGGCGTTCGATGAGGAATTATTATATACCGTATCTGAGACGAGTCGCGTACGATTTACTGGGATTGAAACGGAAGCCGCCCGTTATGATTTTGGTTTCGTTTATACACACCAATTCATGGGCAAGGTGTTAGTCGTCTGTATGCAAACGGGTCAATCGGCCCTTCTTGATGTGCATGCTCTTGAAGAACCCCGTCAATTGTATCCGATGCTTGGCATCAATTTGAATGACACGGAACATGTCGCGGAATTTTTACGAATTTGTTTGATCGAAAAAACAGAAGCATCTGAAGAAATTGATGCTTGAAAAAATGTAAGCGTTTTCTTATAATAGTCAGTAGGGGAAGCAATTCGATCATCTACAGCCACCTTTTCTGTGATGACATAAAAAACGAGCCGGTCACGATGACCGGCTCGTTTTTTTGGTTAGCGAATCGCTTTTGTTTGTTGGATGACTTTGATCATCTGAAGCGACTCATCTTCAAGGCCTTGAACTGGGAGTCCAGCTTCAATGTTGGCCATGATGTACTCAAGTGTCGACGTCGTAATCAGCTCACCTGGAATGATGATTGGAATCCCTGGTGGGTACACCATGATGAATTCCGCTGATATACGTCCAACTGCATTCTCGAGTGGAATCGTTTCCGTCTCTTCATAGAATGCATCGCGTGGGCTGAGTGCTAGTGGTGGAATTTCAGGAAGCATGATCGATAATGAATCATTTCCTGACGTTTGATAAACAGATACGACGTCACGCATCGCGTCAATCAATGCCTGAATCGTTGACTCATCATCTGCTGACGTAACGATGAAGAGTACGTTCAATAAATCGGACATCTCGACTTCGATGCGATGTTTCTCACGAAGATATTTCTCGACTTCAAATCCTGTCACACCGAGCTCACGAACGGATACGAGAACTTTTGTCTCATCGAGGGCATACGTCGACTCAGAATGTAGTTCGGCATGTCCATACACAGACAAGTTCGGCATATGATTGATGGCCGTACGAGCCATACGAGCAAGGTCGAGTGCCCGTTCGTTCATCGTATGACCTTTCGTCGCAAGCTGTCGCCGCGCCGCATCAAGTGAAGCAAGGAGCAAGTAGGATGTAGATGTCGTTGTGATCATAGATAGCATCGCATGGATTCGTTCTGGAGAAACAAGTCCACGTCGAACATTTAAAATCGAACTACCCGTCATCGAACCACCAAGTTTGTGCACGCTCGTCGCGGCCACATCTGCTCCGGCTTGCATCGCAGAGAGTGGGAGTTCATCGTGGAACGGGAGATGAACACCGTGTGCCTCGTCGACGAGAACAGGAACGTCTTGCGCGTGCGCGACGGACACGATGCGCTCTAAGTCTCCGGCGACACCGAAGTAGGTCGGGTTAATGACGAGTACGGCTTTCGTGTCTGGGTGAAGTTCAAGCGCACGTTCTACGGCACTTGCTGTGATTCCGTGTGCAATTCCGTACGTCTCGTCGAACTCTGGGTGGATGAAGACCGGGTGAGCTCCTGTTAGGACGAGCGCAGACATGACAGATTTATGGACGTTACGTGGTACGATGATTTTTTCATTCGGACCAACGACCCCCATAATCATCGCCATGATCGCACTCGACGTTCCCTGAACAGAGAAGAAGGTCTCATCAGCACGGAACGCCTCTGCCGCTAAGCGTTCCGCTTCAGCGATTGCCGCTTTCGGATGATGAAGGTCATCGAGTGGGGCAATATTAATCAAGTCAATTTTTAAGGCGTTTTCGCCAATAAAGTCACGAAATTCCGGGTCCATTCCTTTCCCGCTTTTATGACCAGGAATGTGGAAGGCAATTGGGTTCGAGTCGACATGTTCAAGCAACGTGTCAAATAGTGGCGTTTCGAGCTGAGTAGCACCTTTTAATTTCAATCGTAAATCCCCCTTGGAATCAGTTTATTTATAGGATGAATAATCATGTTCTGATATATGTTGATTTTGAAAAAACAAGCAACAAAAAAACTATAGAGATTTCTAGCGTAACTTGCAATAGTTTTTTTTGTTGATACAATGAGTGACGAGGTGAACAATATGCAAATCAATTATCCGATCAACCCTGATTGGACGACAGATGAACTAATTGATGTCGTCGAGTTTTATAACGTCGTCGCTCAAGCGAATGAAGGTGGTGTCGAACGGGAAGTGTTTCTCGATTCGTACCGTGCCTTCAAGCAAATCGTAACATCTAAGTCGGAGGAGAAACAACTGAACGCGGTTCACGACGAACAGACTGGTTATTCCACGTATCGTACGGTTCAAGCGGCCATGAAATCTTCAAGTAAAATGATCAAATTGTAAGACCGAGCATGCCCGAGCAAATTCCGGCATGCTTTTTTGTTATTTCTCCTATAAATCGGGTACAGTTCTTTAACACGAATTGAGGTTTAGAGGCCTCGGAATTGGGAATATATCCATTAAGATAAAAAATTCAAAATAGTCAGACAATTCTCTTTCTTTTTCGAATTTTATCTGATATACTCAATTCAACTCATTAAACCGTAACTTGTAGCCCAACAAAAGGAGTGTGGCATCTTATGAAACAAGTGATTGAGGCATTCAAAAGAAAAGACGCAGAAAAACGGATCCCGGTGCTGCGCTTGGAGATTGATTATGAATTGGCAACTCTCTTCGATGCGATGGCGTCACAAGATGATGCTACAGTTCAGGCTAGCAAGCATCGGTTAGAGAAGTACCGCCAAGAATTATTGCGTCTCGAAGCCTAACCATTACACACACATTCAACCAGTATTCCGAGCGGATACTGGTTTTTGTTTGGTACAATACAGTTGAGGTGATCATAGATGATAGAATGGTTTGCAGTCGACTTGATCAAGCAGGCGGGAGAGTTGATTCGTCGCGAGATTGATCAAAGTTATGAAGTGGAACGAAAAACGGGAAAAGGGGACTTGGTCACTGAAATCGACCGGGCGGTAGAACAACTCATCGTTCGTCGCATCCAAGAAAATTTTCCGAACCATCAAATTATGGGAGAGGAAGGCACGACAGACTCACCAGAACGATTAACGGGGACGGTCTGGTTCGTTGACCCGATCGATGGGACATTGAATTTCATCCATCAAAAACGCATGTTTGCCATTTCGGTTGCCATTATGATCGATGGGGTCGTGGAGTATGGATTCGTCTATGACGTCATGGCAGATGAGATGTTTATGGCTCGGAGAGGGTATGGCGCGACGCTCAATGGCCGAACATTGACGACCATTCATGAACATCACGTGCGGGATGCCTTTTTAAGCATGAACGCCACATGGGTCACGCCGAATCATCAAATTGCTCCGGAAATCCTTGCTCCGATTGTGCGAGATTCCATTGGGACACGGGCTCATGGTGCCGCTTCGCTTGAACTTGCCTGGCTCGCTGCAGGTCGCGTCGATGGTTATATCACGATGCGTAATATGCCGTGGGATTATGCTGCTGGTAAATTACTCGTGGAAGAAGTAGGGGGGCGCGTCGTTTCTTTATATGGCGAACCTATCCGGTACGAAGGAAAGACGTCAGTATTGGCGGGGAGCGAATCATTCGTGAACGATGTCATCAAACATTATGTCATCGCAAAAGGCGTGGCCGCAGAAGCGAAACCGGATCTTCGGATTGTCGAACATGAGTCGTATGAAGAGGTCCGTGACCTTCTCATCTTAGCAAATCCGAATGAAGCGATGGTCCGAGATCAATTTCAAACAGGACGGACGTTTAAAGCGCTACTCGGTGGGGACATCGTGGGTGCGTATATGTTGGCCACACATGAATCGGGACGAATCGAGCTCGTTAATATCGCAGTGAAACCGGAACGTCAAAACCAGACAATCGGTCAGCGAATGCTTCAAGACGCGGTAAAACGAGCCGCTTCCATCGGAGGAAACGAACTACTCGTCTGTACCGGGAACTCAAGTATCATGCAATTACGTTTTTATCAACAAGCTGGATTCCGATTTGACTCGGTAGAGCGAGATTATTTCCCTAATCATGGATATGATGTCATCGAAGAAGATGGGCTCCTTTTACGAGACCGGATCTGCTTGACTCGTCCGTTATAACTTCACGTAAAAGGGTTACTCCGACATCATGTCAGAGTAACCCTTGTTCGTTATGATTGACGGTCTGAAAGAATGCGACGACGCAATTGGATACCGAAGTATGTCGCGACGCCACTTAATGCGAGACTGCCTAAGATAATCGCGGCACTTCCTTCGGCCACACCGATTCCGATACCGACAAAGCCGGCAACGACTGCCAACGCGACGAATAGAAACATAGCTTGCATGGAGACTCCTCCTTATTTTCTCTTCTCTATCCTATTGTATGATAAAAAACGGCCGATGAAAACGTTCACAGTCGATTCCACTCGACAAAGGTACTGTGACGTGTGCTATACTCTTAAAGTTGAAGAAAAGCTGAAACTTTTTAAATAAGAGAGGAATAACTACATGAACGTAAGAACAAACCTTCGTAACGTAGCCATCATCGCTCACGTTGACCACGGTAAAACAACGTTAGTTGATGAATTATTAAAACAGTCTGGTACATTCCGGACAAACGAGGCAGTCGCAGAACGTGCGATGGACTCAAACGATATCGAGCGTGAGCGCGGAATCACAATTCTCGCGAAAAACACGGCAATCGATTACAAAGATACACGCATCAACATCGTTGATACGCCAGGACACGCAGACTTTGGTGGGGAAGTAGAACGAATCATGCGTATGGTAGACGGCGTTATTCTCGTTGTCGACGCACGTGAAGGCTGTATGCCACAAACTCGTTTCGTATTGAAGAAAGCTCTCGATCAAGGACTTCGTCCAATCGTCGTTGTCAACAAAATCGACAAGCCGATGGTTCGTCCACTTGACGTTGTCGACGAAGTTGTCGACCTATTGATTGACCTTGGCGCAGATGAAGATCAACTTGAATTCCCTGTCGTCTATACGTCAGCAGTCAGCGGTTCAAGTTCGTTCGATCCTGATCCAGCAAACCAAGAAGAAACAATCACACACGTACTCGATACGATTCTTGAAAACACACCGGCTCCAATCGATAACTCTGATGAGCCGCTTCAGTTCCAAGTAACAATGCTCGACTATGACAACTACCTCGGCCGAATCGGTGTAGGTCGCGTCTTCCGTGGGAAAATTAAAGTCGGTGAGCAAGTATCGCTCTGTAAGACAGATGGTTCAGTGAAACAACTTCGTGTCACGAAACTATTTGGTTACTTCGGACTTAAACGTATCGAAATCGAAGAAGCAAAAGCTGGTGACTTGATCGCCATCGCTGGTATGGAAGACATCAACGTCGGTGAAACTGTCACACCAGTCGGTAAAGAAGAGCCGCTCCCGCTCCTTCGCATCGATGAGCCAACACTTCAAATGCGCTTCATGACGAACAACTCTCCGTTTGCAGGACGCGAAGGCGATTTCGTGACAGCACGTAAAATCGAAGAGCGTTTGATGAAACAACTCGAGACGGACGTTTCACTCCGTGTCGAAAACACAGATTCACCAGACCAATGGATCGTATCAGGACGCGGTGAGCTTCACCTCGGAATCTTGATCGAGAACATGCGTCGTGAAGGTTACGAACTCCAAGTATCGAAACCACAAGTTATCATCCGTGAAGACGAGAATGGTACGAAAGTCGAGCCGTTCGAGCGCGTCATCATCGATGTGCCAGAAGAATATACAGGTTCAGTTATGGAGTCAATCGGTCTCCGTAAAGGTGAACTCGCCAACATGAACACGAACGACAACGGTCAGACTCGTATGGAATTCATCGTTCCATCACGTGGTTTGATTGGTTACCGTAACGAATTCTTATCGGCGACACGTGGATACGGAATCTTGAACCATACGTTCGAAGAGTACCGTCCTTATATCGCAGCTGACATCGGTGGACGTCGCAGTGGTGTCATGGTTTGTATCGAAAACGGGAAGTCGACGGCTTACTCGATCGGTGCCCTTGAAGACCGTGGAACGATCTTCATCGAACCAGGTACAGATGTGTATGAAGGAATGATTATCGGTGAATGTAACCGTGACGTCGACCTTGCCATCAACGCCGTTAAAGGGAAGCAATTGACAAACATGCGTGCATCTGCAAAAGACTCAACACAAGTCTTGAAACGTCCACGCGTCTTCTCACTCGAAGAGTCGCTCACGTTCTTGAACGATGACGAGTACTGTGAAATCACACCGGAGTCGATTCGTCTCCGTAAGAAAATCTTGAACAAGAACGAACGCGAGAAAGCAGACAAGCGTCGTAAACTTGGTAAAGAATAAGTTAGCAGAAAGGGAACGCTTCGGCGTTCCCTTTTGCATGGAATAGTGTAGAATGGATGTGTATGAAATAAAGGGGGACTCTTTGTCTTGAAAGCTTCTCAAACAATCGATATCACACAGATTGACGTTCCGTGGATTGCCTCGATGCTCGGTGTCGGCAGTAATCCGAACGATTTCTCGGTCGGGTTCAATGCACTCGTCGTCGTGGTCATCTTACTGACGATTCTCGTATTCAAACTGGGATTCGCAAAACAATTGGCATGGTGGAAATCGCTCATCGTCTATATTCTCCTTTCACTTGGAGCGGGAACGATGGCACTCGTTTTCTTCACATGGCCAATTCCAGAAGTTCTTCTCGTGATGGCCGTCGTACTGGCTATCTATCGTGGTCGTCTCTGGTGGAACCGTCGTCAAGGTGCAATGGAATCATAAAAAATGCGGGCGTCTCTTCGGAGGCGCCCGTTTGCATTACCAGTTTCGTTTTTGTCGAAATGTAGGATATAACTTGAATTGTCCAGATGCGGCGCGTTCAGCCGTTCGTTCGCTGATTCGCTCCTGACACTCTTGACACATATACGTTTTAGCCGGTTTGTTACGCAAGCGTTTTGCTTCAAACGACCATGAGTCGATCGTTTCGACTTTATCGCAAAGAGAACATTTCACACGCATCTTTTCACCTTCCTCTATACGTTGAGTATAGCATGATTTCATCTGTGAAAAGCAGGGAATTGAATCGGTAAGGGAGAATGGTACAACCATACCCGGTAAAAGGAGGGGAGTTGAATGGCGAGTAAGGCTACGTTTGAATTGACGTCCGCGCAAGAGCGATTATTAAACGATATGCCGTTAACATTTCTCGTCGGTTTTGATGAAGCGAAGCGTTGGCCAATCAGTCACGCAATCAGTTGGGTGCAAGCACTCGACGCCGTTACGATTCGATTTGCGTTAACAAAAAACTCGCATATCGTTACCATCTTGACAACCGAAAAGACGGCTGGTCTCATCTTTATCGAAGACGGCCAATCTTATCATGTTCTACTATCATCCATCCGAGAGTTTGAGCCATCCATCAAACCGAGCCTTCATCTTCGTTTTTTTGAAGGACATGTCGAAGAAGTGAGGAACATCTCATTTTACGGTGCAACATACGAACAGCCCGAAATCACGAAAACATACGATATTCGTGCGGCGGAAAAGCTTGACCGTGAAGTGAAAGAAAGTCTTCATTCTTGAATACTATCCTATATTCGAGGGGCGGCAAAGTCTATGAAAAAAACGTATGTCCTTGATACGAACGTACTACTCCATGATCCGCTATCCTTATTTCAATTCGAAGAACATGACGTGGTCATTCCGGCCATTGTTTTAGAAGAACTTGATGGTAAAAAACGAAACATGGACGAGGTCGGGCGTAACGCCCGAGAAACATCACGTGTCCTCGACCAACTCCGGACGACAGGGAAACTCCATGACGGCGTGCCGCTTGAAAATGGGGGGCGTCTGTTTGTCGAAATCGGTCAACACCAGGTTGATATTCCGTTCGATGTCATGACGAATGATAATCGCATCTTAATGGTAGCGTTAGGATTAATGAAACAATACGAGCATGACACGAACCATAGAGTCGTCGTCGTCTCGAAAGATATATTAGTCCGTGTCAAAGCGGACGCCATTGGAATCGATGCAGAAGATTATTTGACCGACCATATCGTCGATACGACGGATTTATATGCCGGCTATCGAGAAATGGAAGTCGATCAGGCACTCATCGATGAATTTTATAAGGTGCGTCAACTTCCGACATCCGCATTGACGAAACAGACGTTGTACCCTAACTCGTTCGTCGTCTTGAAAAGTAACGTCTCGAAAGCGAGTGCACTTGCTGTGGTCGATTCGCTTCAACCGATTTTACGACCACTGGCACTTGATGCAGATCACATTTGGGGAATTCATCCACGAAACGTCCAGCAGCGGATGGCGCTCGATCTATTGCTTCGAGATGACATTCCGTTCGTCACCTTACTTGGGAAAGCCGGTACCGGGAAGACGCTTCTTGCCTTAGCGGCAGGACTCTCACTCGTTGAGGACGAGCAACGTTACAATAAACTCGTCGTTGCTCGCCCGGTCGTGCCGATGGGGAACGATATTGGCTACTTGCCAGGGGAGATGGAAGAAAAGCTTCGCCCTTGGATGCAACCGATTTACGATAACTTAGAATTTTTATTTAGCGCTAATTCAAAAGATGAGTTAGGAAATATTCTAGCCGGCATGAAGTCGATTCAACTTGAAGCACTTACCTACATTCGAGGAAGAAGCATGCCGGATCAGTTTATCATCATCGATGAGGCACAAAACTTAACGAAACATGAGATTAAGACGATTCTCACACGTGTCGGAGAAAACTCCAAAATCGTACTCGTCGGTGACCCGTACCAGATCGACCATCCGTATCTTGATGAATATTCGAATGGATTGACGTATGCGGTAGAACGATTCAAAGGTCAGAACGTCTTCGGTCACGTCCAGCTTGTAAAAGGGGAGCGCTCGTCGCTCGCAAGATTGGCGGCCGACTTACTATAAACCAACACAAAAACGCCGGGCAGCGATGCTCGGCGTTATTTTGTATCCAACTGTAGAGCTTGAACGTTTGTTCGTTCTAAAAATGCATTCGAAATCATAATCAATCCTGTGATGACGAAGAGGGCAGAGAACCCGAAATGGGCCACTACTTGAGACCCGAAGAGCGGTCCAAGTAAATTTCCCATAAACTGTGCCGATTGGTTATAGGAAAAGATTCGTCCAGTCGCCGATACGGGTGTGTGCTGACGAAGAAGTGATTGAACGGACGGCATCAAGGCGGCTGTCGCGAATCCGATTCCGAACCGTAATAGAACCAGCTGGGTTGTCGAGGTGACGAACGCTTGCGGAATCAGGAATAAGCTATAAAGAAGCAGTGCCCAGAATAAAATCCGTTCTGCGCCATATCGGTCGGACAAGCGTCCCAAGCGTTGAGCAGAAAAAAGAGCAGCCAGTCCAGGTGCAGAGGCGACGATCCCGGCCATAAAGGCGAGAGCGGTCGTATGCGGATTCAGTTCGCGGACGTATAACGTCAACAAAGGACCAATCGATTGTGTCGAAAACTGGGTGAGGAACGTTGTCACGAACAATCCGACAACGAGTTGTGGATGACGTAACGACGTAAAGATGGATTTCATTGAAGCCAGTTCTTCGCGTTTCACGGGGACAAAATCTTCTTTGACGAACCAAAGTGTGATTAAGAACGTGAGGAAGAGTGCACTTCCGGTAAAGAGAAAAACGGATCGAAGCCCAATCCAGTCTGCGAGGAGTCCGCCGATGAGCGGACCGAGAAGACCACCGGTGATGCCACCGGTTGACAGGGTACCGAGCGCCCAGCCACTTTTCTCTTTTGGGGTTTGGGAAGCGACCAAGGTGATTCCGGCTGAGATGAAGCCAGAAACGGCACCCATAAGTAAGCGCAACCCGACTAATTGATAGACATCTTGAACGAAGCTGATGAGAAACATGACGATGGCCATACCGAGACTGGCTCGAATGAGCATCAATTTTCTTCCCTTGCGATCGGCCAAGCGCCCCCACATCGGAGATACGATGGCAGCCACGAGGAATGTCGCACCAAATGCGACGGCGGACCAGGTGACGACGTGGTCCGGGTCTGTTACCCCAAGTTGTTCAACGAACAATGGGAGAAATGGTAGGACGAGACTCATCGAAGCGGCGGTCAAGAAACTACCGATCCAAACAACGATTAAATTTCGTTTCCAAAGAGGCATCGTAAGCGTCACGACCTTTCTTATTCAGTTTATAGTCAACACACTATATGTTACACTTTGTGAACTAAAAAGTCCAAAAAAAGAGAAGGGGAGTCCCTTCTCATTGACCGCTGAGCACAGTGATGTGATTCACTTGGCGGATAATCTGATTGTCGTACAGGACATAGACAGGACCATCCGTGAGCACCTTTCCGTCTTTTGAGAATTGTAAATAGACGCGAGATGCATCATGGAGTGGAATCGTCAACACGGTTTCCCCGTAAAAGCGGATATGCGTCGCCAAATCAACTGGTTCGGCATTATTTATAAATGGTGCGAGCGGCATTGCGAATGAATCACGTAGTGCCGCGTCCTTGTCTTGCCGAGACATCGGTTTATTATGGTCGACTCTAGTCCCTTGTGTCAGCCCATCATCCCATGCTTTCCCCATTTTTGCATAGTAGGCCTCTTGGTCATTCTCTGCCACCGCGTCCAATTCTTCAATTTTTCGTTTCCGATCATCAAAAATCCATACGGTCGGGTCGATCGTTATAGGATGTCGAACCGATCCGTCTAGCGGAAAAATCATGCTAATATCCCCCTTCATACACATTACACATTTCATTATAGCGCTCTTTCTCTTAAAATGGAAAAGAGGAAGAATGTCGCAATCATCCATACTGTACATTGAATTATGATGAAAGATAATGTACAGTTGAGTTATGACAAACAGTCTGTCATCGTACGGAGGAGGGGTCGTAGTGGCGACAAATTTGGCTGCAATCCAACGGGAGCAAGCGCTTCAGTTACTCGAGGCGGATGCTGAAAAAATCCGTTGTCTGATTGAAGTGCAGTTAGAAAACCTTAAAATGCCGAAGTGCCCGCTTTATGAAGAGGTGCTTGATACACATATGTTTGGACTATCGCGCCAAATTGATTTTGCGGTTCGTCTTGGACTCATTTCAGACATTGAAGGTAAAGGACTGCTCGATTCATTGGAACAAAAGTTATCTGCCTTGGCAGAAGCTTCAGAATTATGAACCTTATACTCAAACTGTGCAAGTGGCGCTGTTTGAGTATTTTTTTATAAAGGTTGTCGGATTGTTTTACATAAGGAAGTGAATACATGAAAACACGGTTTCGGTATTTTGATTTTGCGTTGTTTTTGTCAGTGCTTTTGCTCGTCGGACTGAGCTCGATTATGATTTATAGTGCGAGCGTATGGAATCGTGGGGATTACGCGAATAACAGTTTGTTTTATCGCCAGCTCGTCTATGTCGGAATTGGGATTTTTGTTTACTTGATTGCCTCGCTGTTCCGTTATGAGATGTTTCGGAAAAAAGGACTTCGTCTCAGTCTCTATGCGTTATCCGTCATTTTACTGTTCGTCACGTGGGCCATGCCTCCGTTAAACGGGGCGCGCGCTTGGCTCATCGTCGGTGGATTCACGATTCAGCCGGTCGAGATTGCGAAGTTCGTTCTGATCATCTTGCTAGCGAACTACTATCATGAATTATGGAATAACGAGTTAAAAGGGCTTCCTGGTCGTCTCGCTCGGGCCGCCATCACGAAAAAAGGATGGCGTGCTCAAATCGGGGCCTTCTTCTTAGTACCGGTTCTCTTTTACTTTTCGTTATATGCCATCGCCATCAATGGGCAGCCGGATATGGGAGGGTTATTCGTCCTCGGGTCCATCATGCTTCTCATGTGGTTCGGTGTTGGGGCTCCACTTCGCATCATGATACCAGGAATATTAGCTGGGGTCGGCGCTGTCTTCTTGTTGTTTACGACTATCTTTTCAGAAAATCAACGGAGCCGGATCGAGGTCGTATTTAATCCGTTCATGGACCCGGAAGGTTACGGGCACCAATTGCTCATGTCAATCATCTCCATCGTACATGGTGGGTTGACCGGTGTCGGACTCGGGAACAGTTTTCAAAAGTATGGGTATTTACCAGAACCTGAAACCGACTATATCATGTCGATTATTGCTGAAGAGTTAGGGTTCTTCGGTGTGTTGACGGTATTGGTACTGCTCTTCTTCATCGCGTTTCGCGCGATTCATATCGCCAATCATGCGGATAGTCATTTTGCGATGTTCGTGTCGTTTGGGATTGCATCACAAATTATTATTCAAACGGCCATCAATATTGGGGCGATGTCCGGTTGGTTCCCAGGGACAGGGGTAACCTTGCCACTGGTCAGTTATGGGGGAACATCGCTCATCATGATGATGGGTGTACTCGGTGTGCTCAGTAGTATCTCGATGCGTAACCGTCATCGAGAAGCGACACGACGAGAAGAAATTCGGGTGAAGTCAGAAGAAAACGTTCAACGTTCGTCACTTCACGTTGTCAGGTAAGAAAATAACCAAACTTTATTAACGGGGGGATTTCATTTGAAACCAATTAAAAAGTTACTTGTTGCAAACCGTGGGGAAATTGCCATTCGCGTATTTCGAGCGGCGACAGAGTTAGGCATTCGAACGGTAGCTGTCTATTCACAGGAAGATAGCGGTTCGTTACATCGCTTTAAGGCGGATGAGGCCTATTTGATCGGTGTAGATAAAAAACCGATCGATGCATACCTCGATATTGAAGACGTGATCCGAATCGCTAAGGAGTCAGGCAGTGATGCGATTCACCCGGGATACGGATTCCTTTCAGAAAACATCGAGCTTGCAAAACGTTGCCGTGAAGAAGGAATTATCTTTGTTGGTCCTCATGAATCCCATTTGCATGCGTTTGGAGATAAAGTCCGTGCACGTCAAAGCGCCATTTCCGCTGGACTTCCTGTTATCCCAGGTTCAGATGGACCACTCACATCGTATGAGGATGCTGAAGCATTTGCCAAAGAGCACGGCTTCCCGCTCATGGTCAAAGCATCGATGGGTGGCGGAGGTCGCGGGATGCGTGTCATTCGGACAGAAGCGGAAATGAAAGACTTGATCGAACGCGCGAAGTCAGAAGCGAAACAGGCGTTTGGTTCTGACGAAGTGTACATAGAAAAACTCGTCGAACGTCCAAAGCACATTGAAGTGCAAATCCTAGGGGATGAGCATGGTCACATCGTTC
This sequence comes from Exiguobacterium sp. s63, assembly GCF_018617335.1. Classification (GTDB taxonomy): domain Bacteria; phylum Bacillota; class Bacilli; order Exiguobacteriales; family Exiguobacteriaceae; genus Exiguobacterium. The sequence goes on from NZ_JACSKB010000002.1 coordinate 411,957, forward strand.
ACTTGTTCGAGCGTGACTGTTCAGTTCAGCGCCGTCACCAAAAAGTTGTCGAAGTGGCACCGTGTGTGACCTTATCTGATGCATCACGTCAAAAGATTTGTGATGCGGCGGTCCAACTCATGCGACACGTCGGATACGTTAACGCCGGTACAGTCGAATTTTTGGTGACCGAGGACGAGTCGTTCTACTTCATTGAGGTCAACCCGCGCATTCAAGTCGAACATACGATCACAGAGATGGTGACAGGGTTTGACATCGTTCAAACACAATTGATGATCGCGCAAGGTGAATCGCTCCACGGCGATATGATTCAAATGCCAAAGCAAGAAGAGATCAAACTTCTCGGTTATGCCATTCAATCACGTGTGACGTCTGAAGACCCAGGAAACAACTTCATGCCGGATACAGGTAAAATCATGGCTTACCGTTCTCCAGGTGGCTTTGGTGTTCGTCTTGACGGCGGAAACGCATATGTCGGTGCAGAGATTTCACCGTACTACGATTCGCTTCTCGTGAAACTGTCGACACACGGCATGACGTTCGAGCAAGCCGCTTCGAAAATGGTTCGAAACTTGAACGAGTTCCGGATTCGTGGAATCAAGACGAACATTCCGTTCTTGATCAACGTGATGAAACATCCGAACTTCATCAATGGGGACTACAACACGTCGTTTATCGATGAGACACCAGAACTGTTCGTCTTCCCGAAACGAAAAGACCGTGGGACGAAATTGTTGAACTATATCGGTGATGTGACGGTGAACGGATTCCCGGGTGTCGGTCTGAAAGACAAGCCGATCAGCCGCTCGGTGCGAATCCCACATGATCTTCCGTCTGAAGCAAAACCAGGGACGAAGCAAATCCTGACGGAACTCGGACCGGACGGCCTTGCCGACTGGATCAAACGTCAACCGGAACTATTGTTGACGGACACGACGATGCGAGATGCGCATCAGTCCTTACTCGCGACGCGTATGCGGACGCAGGACATCCTAAACATCGCCGAACCGACAAGTAAACTTATGCCAGAATTGTTCTCGGTCGAGGCATGGGGCGGAGCGACGTTCGATGTCGCTTATCGTTTCTTGTCAGAAGATCCATGGGTACGTCTAATGAAGCTTCGTGAGAAGATGCCGAACGTCTTGATTCAAATGCTGCTCCGCGGTGCGAATGCGGTCGGATACAAAAACTATGCGGACAACGTCATTGAGAAGTTTGTCCATGAAGCAGCGTATGCAGGAGTCGACGTGTTCCGAATCTTTGACAGTCTCAACAACCTAGAATCGATTCAATTGGCAATCGATGCGACACTTCCGACTGGAAAAGTGGCGGAGGCAGCCATCTGTTATACGGGAGACTTGTATGATGGCAACCGTCCGAAGTACCACCTTCCGTATTACATCGACCTCGCGAAGAAACTTGAGGCGAGTGGTGCACATATCTTGGCAATCAAGGACATGGCAGGTCTATTGAAGCCGGAATCGGCCTATGCACTCGTATCGGCATTGAAAGATGCCGTCGATTTACCGATTCACTTGCATACGCATGATGCCTCTGGGAACGGGATCTTCACATATGCTCGTGCAACAGATGCCGGTGTCGACATTGTTGACGTTGCCGCAAGTTCCATGTCCGGAATGACTTCGCAACCTTCGGGTGGAAGCTTAGTGTATGCGCTCAACCATCACGAGCGTCAACCGAAGATTGATCCGAAGCAATATGAAGTGATCAGTGATTATTGGCAAGACGTTCGTCACAACTATGAACCGTTCGAGAGCGATATGCGTGCTCCGCATCCGTCTGTTTATGAGCACGAGATGCCAGGTGGTCAATACTCGAACCTTCAACAACAAGCGAAAGCGGTCGGTCTCGGTGATCGTTGGGGAGAAGTTAAAGCGATGTACGCCCGAGTCAACATGTTGTTCGGGGATATCGTCAAGGTTACTCCTTCTTCAAAAGTTGTAGGGGACATGGCGCTCTTTATGGTGCAGCACAACTTATCGGAAGAAGATGTTATGACGCGTGGTCATCAACTGGACTTCCCAGACTCAGTCGTGGAAATGATGCGCGGGGAGCTTGGGACACCTCCTGGAGGCTTCCCGAAAGATGTTCAACAAGTCATTTTAAAAGGCGAGGAACCATTGAATGTTCGTCCTGGTAAACTGATCAAACCATATGACTTTGAATCGTCTCGGGAAGAGTTGTTTAAGAGATTCGAACGACCGGTCACCGATTTTGAACTTCTCGCCCATGCCCTTTATCCGAAGGTATATGAGGACTATGTCAAACATACGACGACGTATGGGGACGTATCCGTACTCGACACGTTAACGTTCTTCTATGGATTAAATGTAGGAGAGACCATCCAAGTCGAAATCGAGACAGGGAAAACGTTAATCATCAAACTCGTTCAAGTGAGTGCGCCAAACGAGGATGGCATCCGTCTTGTCTCGTATGAGATGAACGGGGTTCCGCGTGAAATCGAGATTAAAGACGTGAACGTCAAATCGGCAACGACAAGCCGTCCGAAAGTGGACCGTTCGAACGTGAAACAAGTCGGCGCCTCAATGCCGGGGTCTGTTTTGAAGGTATTGGTCGAACCAGGTAGTCGCGTACATCGTGGAGAGCAGTTGCTCGTCACGGAAGCCATGAAAATGGAGACGACGATTCAAGCGGCACAAGATGGTGAAATTAAAGCCATTCATATTAAAGAAGGCGACACAATACAAAGTGACGATTTGTTGATTGAATTTGTATAATCAAAAGAAGCATAGTTCGCTATGCTTCTTTTTTGTAGATGGGAGTGGGAATGATGAAACGAGTATGTTGGTTTCGATCGGATTTCAGATTGACCGATAATCATATGCTTCACCGGGCGCTGAACGATATGGAGGATGGGGATGACCTCGCTTTCGTCTTTTGGCTAAATCCGAAATACTGCGATCCGTTTGAAGTGCGTCACGATTATTTCTTCTCGACGATGCGGACGTTTATGGATGATTTAGAGTCGAAAGGATTAGGGCTTCGAGTGCTTGTCGCGGAAACAGCGAACGATTTCGTGAAACAGCTCGGGGAGATGGATGTGCTTTACTTCAATGCGGAGTATGTGGAACCGTTCAAGCAACGAGACGATCGTGTCATCGAAGCTCTTAGTGAAGAGGTGAAAGTCGTACGACTCCTTGATCGACATCTGTTTCATCCCGATGCGTTTCGAACGAAGAGTGGGGATCCGTATAAAGTGTTCACACCGTTCAAAAAAGCAGCTTATGCCGAACAACCGCCAAAACCGTATGATGTTGATGTCGACCATTTAAAGCATTTCATCAGCTCAGAAAATGAGCAACCGAGTGAACTGAAGGACTTGTTCAAACGCTGTGAGCGAGAATGGAAAGGGTTAGGAGAGACCGAGGCGAAGAAACGCTTGACCCGTTTCGTTAATGATCGCATGGTCGATTATGACGAAAAGCGTGATATCCCGAGCATCGCTGGGACGAGTCGATTATCTCCATACTTACGGACTGGTGTGTTATCGGTTCGTACCATCACCGAGCAGGTACTGTCCGCGAGACAATCAAAAGGACGCGACACGTATTACGATGAATTGTTGTGGCGTGAATTTTACTATATGGTGATGGCAAAGTTCGACGGATTGAAAGACAATCCGTTCAATGAAAAATATAAAGCGCTTGAATGGGAAGACGATGAGGCGCAGTTTGAGAAATGGTGTAATGGAGAGACCGGCTATCCAATCGTTGACGCGGCGATGCGTCAGTTGAATGAGACGGGTTGGATGCACAACCGCCTGCGGATGATTGTTGCATCGTTCTTGACGAAACATCTCCTTCTCGACTGGCGAAAAGGAGAGCGCTATTTCGAACGGAAATTGATTGATTACGAGGCGTCATCGAATATTGGTGGGTGGCAATGGGCAGCCTCGGTCGGGACGGATGCTGTTCCATATTTCCGCATTTTCAATCCGACGACACAATCCGAACGATTTGACCCTGACGGAACGTTCATCCGGAAGTATGTGCCGGAGCTGAAACATGTGACGGACAAATCGATACACTTTCCGGACCCGGCAGAGCGAGAAGATTATGCGATGCCGATTGTCGATCATAAAGAAGCGAGAGAACGAGCCCTCGAACGATTTAAAGAATTGTAAACAAAAAAGCGCCGCGGCGCTTTTTTGTTTGGTCATCCGTTCATGTTGTTGAGTTGTGTCCCATCTTGTCGTGCTGTCGATCGGTATGCGTGATAAGAAAGATAAGCGAGGATACCGAAGTAGCAAGTGATTAAGAATGCGTGAAGGAGTGGCACATATGTGGCGTGTCCACCGAGAACGATCCAAGCACCTGTTCCGACTTGAAGCAGAATGAAGAAGAGAGAAGCCGTCATGCCTCGTTCGATTAATCGGTTCGCCTCTTTTCGTGACAAGTAAAGAACATATAGCGTATACAAGACGAGTATACCCGCCATGATCCGATGCCCCATTTGCACGTAAGATTCAAACGTCCATACACTTTGTTCACAGATTGGCCAACCGACACAAGCGTAAGTGGCACCGAGATGTCGGACGTAGGCTCCTGTGTATACGACGATCATCGTGTAGAGGGAGAGACCATATAAGTGGGACCGCAATCGGTTCGATACCAACTTATGTTCGCGGTCACCTTCGAATAAGAGAATGGTCAAAACCAAGAGAGAAGCGAATGAAACGAGAGAAATTCCGAAGTGCAGTGCCAAAATGGCGTCTGATTGTTGCCAAATGACAGCGCCTGCTCCGATGATTGACTGGATGAGCATGAAGATGAATGCGAGAAACGCAAAGATTTTCACATCGACCCGATGTTTGACCGCGATGAACGTCCAAATCGCGAGTGCGATGATGAGGAGTCCTTCAACACCTGATACGACACGATGACTGTATTCGATCATCGTCTCGACACTAGGGTTGGTCGGGATCAATTTCCCATGGCAGAGTGGCCAGTCTGTTCCACAGCCATCTCCAGAGTCCGTCTTCGTCACGGTTCCACCCATGATGAGGACAAGCATCATCCCGAGGGTGACAAACCCTGAGAAAAACGCGAGTTTTTTATGCATGCATTACCACCTGCTTCTAATCAAAATCCGATAAAAATGTACCTTGTTTATTTATATTTTTTTCGCCATACTTATTATACGGCTTTCCGTTCAAAAAACGAAATGGAAAAGCTTGCAATCGTTATCAAAAACGTTATTCTAATATTAGCAAAGCACATAAGGTGTGACAAATATCACACTATTGACACAAAAAACTCGCTATTTTACAAGCATAAAGGGCGTATTTTTTAAAAAAATATGGTATCTTTGTAGAGAGTTAAGTGTATTTTGTTCATATTGTGTTTTTTCTGTGAAGAGAATGCGAGGATTTCGTGATTATGTGGGGGGGTCAGTATGACAAAAGTCAACCCAGGGATGACGGTAGATGTAGAGTATACAGAATCAACGTCATTCCGAGATTACGTCGCCTTAGCGAAAATGGGAATCGTTCGCGCCAACCTGTTGTTGGTGTTTGCGGGATTCTTCGTGGCAGCGACGTACCAGAGCGATACGCCAGTCCTTTACTTGTTTGAAGTTTGGCCACAGCTCTTATTAACAATGTTAGGAAGCGCACTCGTGATTTCGGGGAGTTGTTACCTAAACAACTTTGTGGACCGAGACATCGATTACTTAATGGATCGTACGGACAATCGACCGAGTGTAACCGGCAAGATTTCAGGAGAGAAGATTTTACTTCTCGGATTGACACAACTTGCAATCGGAACACTTTTATTGCTCCTTGTATCGTACGTCGCCGCAGTATTCGGTTTAATCGGGGCATTTTTTTATGTCGTGATTTATACGATGTGGCTGAAGCGTACGAGTACGCTCAATACAGTCGTCGGTAGTATTTCGGGAGCCGTTCCACCGCTGATTGGTTGGGCAGCATTAGACCCGACACTTCATATCGATGCGTGGCTCATGTTCCTTGTCATGTTCTTATGGCAACCACCACACTTCCTGGCGCTCGCCATGCGACGGACGGAAGAGTATCGAGCGGCAGGCATTCCGATGCTTCCGGTCGTGAACGGATTTGCCATCACAAAACGGCAGATCATCTGGTGGATTGTGACGCTGATTCCAGCATCGCTCTTATTTATGCATTACGGTCTTGTTTACTTGACAGTCGCAGCCGGTTTAGGGGGCTACTGGTTGTATCTCGGATTGAAAGGATTCAAAGCCGAGGATGAAATCAAGTGGGCAAACAAAATGTTCTTCTATTCATTAATTTATTTAGTCGTGTGGATTATCGCGCTGATTTTGACTGCAGCATTGGCATAATCGCACTCACTATATAGAAAACCATTACACATCATTTTGGGAGAAAGTGGGGATTGTTGTGAAATCATTTAAGAAGCTTCTGTTTGGCATCGTCCCGATGATGATGTTCGCAGTCCTGTTATCAGGTTGCGGTCAAGAGGGATTGTCTGCATTGAAGCCGATGGGAGAAGGGGCTGAGCTTCAGCTCCGCATCATTCTCATCAGTTTGGCGATCATGCTCTTCGTACTCATCATCGTCACGGTCATTTACGTGTTCGTGCTTATGAAGTTCCGTCGGAAAGATGAATCAATTCCGAAGCAAGTTGAAGGTAGCAGTACACTTGAGATGATTTGGACAGTCGTTCCGATTATCCTTCTCGTCATTCTCGCTGTACCGACAATCACAACGACTGTCGAACTCGCGAAAGCGAAAGAAGCGAAAAAAGAAGAAGAAATCAACGTTACAGCAAACTTGTACTGGTGGGAATTTGAATATCCAGAAGCAGGCGTTGTAACAGGGCAAGAACTCGTCATCCCAGTTGGGAAGCGAGTAGGAATCAACTTGACGTCTAAAGATGTCATTCACTCATTCTGGGTACCGGCTTTGTCTGGTAAAACAGATACGAACCCAGGACTTGATAACGAAATGTGGTTACATGCAAATGAACCAGGTACTTACTATGGGAAGTGTGCCGAGCTTTGCGGTCCGTCACATGCCCTCATGGACTTTAAAGTCATCGCGCTCGAGCAAGAAGATTACGACAAATGGCTCGAAGACATGAAAGCAAAACAAGACGAAAACGCTGAAAAACTTGTGGCAGACAACGCAAACTTGACAACAGGTGAAGAAGTGTATGTCCAAAGCTGCTTAAGCTGTCACGGTGGCGGTAAAGTCGCACCTAGTTTAACGAACTTCGGAGATCGTGAATGGCTCACAGGTTACCTTGAAAACAATGAGGATAACTTGAAAGAGTGGATTCGCAACCCGCAAGACAAAAAACAAGGGGCTAAAATGCCAGCTTTCAATGAGGGTCAAATCAGCAACGAAGAGTTAGACGCACTCGTTGACTTCTTGTATGAGCAGAAAATTGACTAACGGGAAAAGGGGGATTTCACGTGGCACAGACCACTGCAATGCAGCAATCGCGTAAATACAATGGCATTATGGATTGGATTACGACGGTTGACCACAAAAAAATCGGTATTTTGTATTTGTTCTCAGGAATCTTCTTCCTCCTTCTCGGTGGAATTGAAGCATTAATGATTCGTTGGCAACTTGTCAAACCAATGAACGACTTCGTCAGCGGTGAGACGTTTAACCAGTTGATTACGATGCACGGGACGACGATGATTTTCCTAGCAGCGATGCCGATGTTATTCGGTTTCATGAACGCTGTTGTCCCACTTCAAATCGGAGCGCGCGACGTTGCGTTCCCTTATGTAAACTCATTAGGTTTTTGGTTGTTCTTCTTCGGGGGAGTCATGCTGAACTTAAGCTGGTTCTTCGGAGCTGCACCAAACGCAGGATGGACAGCTTATGCACCACTTTCAACACAGCCTGAAGCGAGCGGTGTAGACTTCTACGCACTCGGACTTCAAATTTCAGGTTTCGGTTCGTTGATGGCCGGGATTAACTTCCTCGTCACAATCTTGAACATGCGTGCGCCAGGTATGAAACTGATGCGTATGCCACTCTTCACATGGACGACGTTCGTTGCATCTGCATTGATCGTCTTCGCATTCCCACCACTTACGGTCGGATTGTTCATGTTGATGTTTGAGCGACTCTTCGGAGCTGCATATTTTGACCCAGCAATGGGCGGGAACATCGTCATCTGGGAACACCTTTTCTGGATCTTCGGTCACCCGGAAGTATACATTTTGATCTTACCGGCATTCGGTATTTTCTCGGAAATCATTCCGACATTCGCGCGTAAACGTCTCTTCGGTTACACGACGATGGTCTTCGCAACAATGTTGATCGGTTTCCTTGGATTCATGGTTTGGGTTCACCACATGTTCACAGTCGGTCTTGGTCCAGTTGCGAACTCAATCTTCGCAGTCGCAACAATGGCGATTGCTGTACCAACCGGTGTTAAAATCTTTAACTGGCTCTTCACATTGTGGGGCGGTCAGATTAAATTCAACGTGGCCATGCTCTATTCAGTCGCGTTCATTCCTTCATTCCTCGTTGGTGGGATGACAGGGGTTATGCTCTCAGTTGCTCCGGCTGACTATCAGTACCATGATAGTTACTTCGTCGTCGCTCACTTCCACTACGTTATCGTAGGTGGGGTCGTATATGGTCTTTTCGCAGGACTTTACTACTGGTTCCCACTTATGTTTGGTAAAGCGCTATCTGAGAAACTCGGTTACTGGCAGTTCTGGTTATTCTTTATCGGTTTCCACTTGACGTTCTTCCCGCAACACTTCCTCGGATTGTTCGGTATGCCACGTCGAGTCTTCACATACCTTGGTGGCCAAGGTTGGGATACCCTCAACTTGCTCTCGACAGCAGGGGCATTCTTCATGGGTGTATCCACGATCGTCTTGCTCATCGCCGTTGTGAAAGCCTTTATGTCTAAAGAACGCGTCAAACCAGACCATTGGGGAGACGGACGTACGCTTGAGTGGTCACTTCCTGTACCGACTCCTGAGTACAACTTTGCTCAAACGCCACTCGTCAAAGGTCTTGACACACTTTGGCTCGAGAAGATGGCGGGGAACAAGCGTGTATCTGTTTCTGAAGAAGTGACAGACATCCACATGCCGAATAACTCGATTATTCCGTTCTTCACATCACTCGGTCTCTTCATCGCTGGACTTGGTGCGATCTTCCACTTGGATAACTCTGTGGTCGGTTGGTCACTCATTGGAGTTGGATTAGCGATGACGTTCGTTTCGATGTTCCTACGTTCATGGATTGACGATCATGGCTACTACATTCCGAAGTCTAAAGTCGAAGCAGACTTGAAGGCGATTCGCGAGAAAGGAGAACAATAAATGGCACATGCAGTTGAAAAACACCCAGTGACCGGAATTCCGGCCAACCCAGAGAAAGCAACGCTGGAAGGGAAAAATAAATATGTGGCCTTCTGGTTCTTCCTTGGTGGAGAGACAGTCCTCTTCGCCTCGCTCTTTGGAACGTATGTCGGTCTTTTAAACTCTGGTGCGCCAGAGGAGTTACGTTCATACAATATCTTTGAGATGGAGCTCGTCTTTATCATGACGATGCTCCTCCTCACAAGTTCACTTACTAGTGTCCTTGCGATGATGAATATGAAAGCAAATAATACGGGTCGCATGAAACTTTGGTTGATTGTGACACTCGTTCTTGGAGCAGGATTCCTAACTGCAGAGATTTATGAGTTCATTCACTACTACCATATCGGTCACACGTTTACGTCAAGCGCGTTCGGTTCAGCCTTCTATACGTTAGTCGGTTTCCACGGTGGACACGTGACGTTCGGTCTTCTTTGGATCACGACACTCTTGATTCGTAACTGGAACCGTCCGATCGATGTATACAATGCACCAAAATTCTATGTATCGAGTCTATACTGGCACTTTATCGACGTTGTTTGGGTCTTCATCTTCTCAATCGTCTACCTCTTAGGGATGGTGAGCTAATATGGAAAAACGATCAATGAACGAAACACACAGACAGTTAGAACTTGAAATGAAAGCAGAATCAAAACGCGAGTATCAACTTCAGTTGATCAGTTTCGCGATGATGATCTTGCTCACATTCGTAGCATTCGGAGCCGTTTATGCGGAATTGATGCCAGTGTGGGCAGCAGGTGGTTTCTTAATCATCTTGGCGATCATTCAAGTATTCTTACAGTTGTATATTTTCATGCATATGAATAACCGTGGGAACACGTGGATCGTTGGTATGATGTGGTTAGGCATCTTTGTCGCCATCATCACGGTCGCTGCACTACGTTTACTCATTTGGTAATTGTGACAAAGGATTGAACATCTGTGGAAACACGGATGATTCGGTCCTTTTTCCTTTACTTCAAAAATGAATGAATAGTAATCTTGAAGTGAACGGTTTCAAAGGTCAGGGAGAGAAAGAAAAGGGGTGAACGGATGCTCTGGAATACGTCGGAGCTGCTCAATCAATTTGATTGGCTCACGTTATGGAGTCCGCTGTTCGGATTGCTCATGGTCGGGATTTATGTACTATACGCCGTCGTGACAGAGAGAATGGCGAAGCGAGGATATGCCTCGACCACGTTATTACAAAAGTTTAGTATGTTGTTCGCGATTTTGTTGTATTATATCGGTTTTGGAAGTCCAATCGATGTATTGGCTCATATCATCTTATCGGTGCATATGTTCCAAATGGTGCTTGTTTATATTTTGGCACCGGCTCTCGTTGTATACGGACTCCCATATTGGGTGTTTGAAAAATTACTTAGCTTTAAAATCATTGGACCAACGTTTCAATTTTTAACAAAGCCACTGATTGCACTTCTATTATTTAACGCATTGTTCTCTATCTATCATATGCCGGTCGTGTTCGATTACGTATTGACGAACTATGGGGTGCACCGAATTTTCCACGGCTCGTTAGTCGTCTTTAGTTTGACGATGTGGTATCCGGTCATCGTCCCACTCGTCTCAGACGAGGAAGAAGGCATGTCAGATTTGAAACGAATGGTGTACATTATCGCTAACGGGGTATTGTTGACACCTGCTTGTGCACTGATCATATTTAGCCAGACAACGCTTTATAACGCCTATACGGACGTCCAGACGTTCGCTTCGGTGCTCGGTTATTGTCTACCGAACGGAGATGTATCGGGAATCGATTTAGAGGCGTTGATGGGTGCGACGAACAGTGCACTCGAAGACCAGCGTTTCGGTGGGGTCTTGATGAAACTTGGTCAAGAGCTCGTATATGGATTCTTTTTCGGATGGACGTTCTTCGGTTGGGTAAGACGGACGAAATCCCTTGCTGTAGATGAAGGCATGTCCTTCACACCACAAGAGACAAATGAGAAAAACTAAACAGAACAAAAAGGGGAAACATTGATGAACTATCTTGCCTTAATTAGTGTGTCATTCATCGTCATCAGTGCGATACTTGTCGCCATTGGATGGGTGATTATCGCAAAAGACCGCAGCAACATTGAAAAACATAAAAAAGTGATGACAGCTGCTGCGATTGCGGCGACTACTTTCTTCATCCTTTATGTGTCACGAACCGTGTTTGTCGGAAACACAGCGTTCGGGGGACCAGATTCGATTAAACCGTATTATCTCGGCTTTATGATCTTCCATATCTTATTGGCGACAACAGGCGGTGTCCTCGGATTGATTTCGCTTTATCTCGGTTACAAAAATAAAATCGAGAAACATCGCAAAATCGGACCGAAAGCCTCAGTGATTTGGTTCTTCACAGCCATCACAGGTGTCATCGTCTATATCCTTCTCTACGTGGCATATGACCCGGGTGAGACGACGAACGTATTCCGCGCAATAATCGGATGATCCATAGAGAGGGAGAGCTATATGAAACGGAATAGCTATATGACGGTTGGTTTGACCGTCCTGACGCTTGCCGTCATCGGAGTAGCAGTATATTTTATATTCTTTGATCAAGAGGATTTACCGGTCATTCAAGAACCGACGCCGTTCACATTGACGAACGCGTTAAACGAAGAAACATTCAATTCTGATGATGGAAAAGTAAAGATTGTGACATTCTTTTACACGAATTGTCCAGATATTTGTCCATTGACGCTACGTGATTTCATGAAGCTTGAAAAAGAATTAAAGGCCGAAGGATTATACGGCACAGATGTAGAACTCGTGGCGATCACGGTTGATCCTGAGGTCGATACCGTGCCAGTTCTTCAAAACTACGGAGAAGCATTCCAAGCAGATCCGACCGGGTGGAAGATGTTGACGGGTGAGCAAGTGGATATTGATCGAATTACACGTCAACTTCAATTCTATTATTCGAAGGCGAACAGCGGTCTCGTGACTCACGCGACAACGATGTACGTCATCGACCGTCATCACGATGTACGTGCTGTCGCGCAGATGGCAACGGCAGGGGATGAGCCGGTCGATATCGAATCTATCATGGAGGACGTGAAAGTGCTCGCGAATGAAAAGGAGTGATCACCATGAACGATACGATGGCTGTGATTGGGAATGACTATTCATACGGAGATGTGACGATTGCAGAACGGGCGATTGAAGATTTGATCGCCTGTAGCGCGATTGAGTTCGGCTTAAAGGAAGTAAAAGTCGTCTCTCGCTCGAAAGACCACTATGATTATCAAATCATTGCATCATTACCACTCGCCGAAGCAGAGCGATTGTACCGCTATGTCCGAGATCAATTTGATTTATTGCTCGGTCAAGTCGATGTGACGTTGAACATTATTGCAACCAACTGAACAAAGCCCACGGATGCGAATCTGCTTCCGTGGGCTTTATTTGTAATCAAAAACCCCTTCGCTTATGCAAGGGGTTTAACTTCTAGTGTTTCAGCGAGTGCCTTTAAGCGGCGCTCACAGTCGCGGACGATTTCATCTGGGAAGACTTCATCGTATTCAACACCGTGTGGGTAATAATGCTTTCCTAAAATCGGAGTGAGCATTTTGACAACAGCGTGACGATCCTCGATTTGACCTTCGATTGCGTATACAGGTAAGCGAAGATAGAATGTTTCGCCAGTCGATTGTTTCTCATATTTCATATCATACGTGGCACGCTCGTAATCCCAAGCACCTTCACGGATGAAATGATGATGATCCATGATCGTCTCGAGCAAACCAAAACGGATTTCTTTTCCCTCGATGTGGAACTGCTCAAATTTCATCATAATCCCCCTTTTCGAATAAACCTCATATGTCATCATACCATATTCAAAAACGTTCTTGGAATAACGTGTGTTCAAATTGTGAAAAAAAGATGAACGATTGATTAGCTTATTGAATTTAAGTACTCCTCGATTTTTTGAGGAAGTTTCACGCCGAGTGGAAGCAGTCCTTCCGAGCCGAAAAAGACGTTGAACTCCAAAATATAAAATCCATCTTCTGTCACAATGACATCGAATGCTGCGTGGTTGATGGATAAGGTGTTCGCGATGGATTGAACTTCTTTGACGACATCTTCCGGGATATCTTCATAAGAGAAGTTGGCGCCTTGGGCAACGTTGTTTAAAAAGGCTTCACTGACACGCCAATAGGCACCGACGACTTCTTCTCCGATGACGATGACACGTAAGTCACGATCGTTCGGGATGAACTCTTGGACGTAAAACGTATCGTGTTTTTCAACGTACTCTAGCCAGTCTTGATCATTTTTAATCAACCATACGCCTTGCCCCATTGACGATTTAGCTTTTTTGGCAACGAACGGGTAGTGGAACTCTTCCAAAACGCGTTCAATCGTGTATGGATTTTTCCCGTAAATTAACGTCTTCGGAATGCGATGAGGATATGTTGCTTTAAAGGCGCGTGTCATTTCAATCTTGTCGTGCCCGAGATGATAAGTCGCAGGTGACGGGAAGATGGCTTTATTCATCCCATAGATGATGGAATTAACCATCCAATACTCGGGAAACAAAACAAGGTCGGCAGCGCGCACCTTGTCGAGCTGGTCAAAATAGTATTCAGGTTTCGCATAGTCCGTTTTGATACCGGCCGATCGAATCATATTAAAAGAAACTTTTTTCATAAGTAGACGCATGGGTTGCGTCTATTCACTTCCTTTCTACATAGAACGCCTTACGGTCAACTTCAATTATAGTGTGGATTGCTTACATAGGGAAACAATTGTGGTAAAATCATGGCAGAAAGGGTGAGGGGTATGATAATCACTGAACAGACAATTGCCCTGCTCGATCAAACTGAAGAATTGACCGATTTGATTGAAGCAAGCGAATCGTTTCAAACATATATTCAAACGAAAGAGGCACGTCTCGCTTCACAAGAAGCAAAGGAGATTGAGCGTGAGTTTTTGAAGATGAAAGAGGACTACGAATATGTCCAACGTTTCGGAAAACACCATCCGGATCACGATCGCATCAAAAAAGAGATGCATCTCATCAAACGTCGTCTTGACGTTCAACCGGAAATCGCTGCGTTCAAAAAGGCGGAACGGAATCTAGATAAGTTATTAGGGGAAGTGAGTGAACTGTTGGCTCACTCAGTCTCTCCTCAAATTAAAGTTCCGACCGGCAATCCATTCTTCGACCAAGGTGGATGTTCCGGTGGGGGCAGTTGTGGAGGAGGCGGAAGTTGTGGATGCGCCGTCTAAGTTGAATGAACGGATTGGTTTCGTCGTATACGTGAATTCCTTGAAACAAGTGAAAGCACTCAGACGTTATGCGAATCTGTACTTTGTCTCAAAACGAGAGAAATATGCGTTTCTTTATACAGACCTCGACGGCCATGAAGCCGTACTCGAACAAGTGAAGTCGTTGCCGTTCGTGGAAGCGGTCGTTCGAAGCGAACGTCCATTCATTTCTGAGACGTACGAGACAAAATCGAAATAAACCAAAAGATGAAGGTGGAATCACCTTCATCTTTTCTGCTGGAGGGAAAGACATGCGTGTCATATCTGGAGAACGAAAAGGGACCCGATTAAAGGCGGTCCCTGGGTCGGCGACGCGACCGACGACAGATAAAGTGAAAGAATCGTTATTTAATATCATCGGACCTTATTTTTCAGGAGGAAAAGCGTTAGACCTCTATGCGGGCAGTGGGGGGCTCGGGATTGAGGCGTTGTCGAGAGGGTGTGACGAAGCCATCTTTGTCGATCGTCAACCGAAAGCCGTACAAACGATTCAAGAAAACTTGCGAGCGACCCATTATGAAGCAAAAGGAAAAGTATATCGTCAAGACGCGAAGGCGGTACTTGAACAGCTTGCAGGACAAGAAGAAGCATTTAAACTCATTTTTATGGATCCTCCGTATCACGCAGAGGAACACGTGATGTTCCTACAGAGGATTGATGAGGCGAACTTGTTACTAGACATTGGCGTCATCGTCTGCGAACACGGGAGTGGTGTGACGTTACCGGATCGTGTAGGACGTTTAGAACGAATTAAAGAACAGCGATACTCAGATGTCATCACCATCAGTTTTTATGAGTATGCGTCGGAGGAGTGACACGATGAAACGCATTGCGATTTGCCCGGGTAGCTTTGACCCGATTACGAATGGACACTTAGATATTATTGAGCGAGCGGCGGCCATCTTTGACGAAGTCATTGTCGCCGTGTTGGAAAACTCGAGTAAGGCACCTTTGTTTGATGTGGATGAACGGTTAGAGTTGATCCGTGATGTGACGACGCATCTGCCGAACGTGACAGCTGATGCGTTTGGCGGACTTCTTGTCGAATATGCTGCAGAACGTGAGGCGGCGACGATCGTACGCGGCCTCCGTGCAGTTTCTGATTTTGAGTACGAACTTCAAATCGCTTCGATCAATAAGAAGTTGAATGAGAACGTGGAAACCTTGTTCATGATGACGAACAGTCAATATTCGTTCCTTAGCTCGTCGATCGTCAAAGAAGTGGCGAAATACGGTGCATCGGTCAGTGAACTCGTCCCAATGCAGGTTGAAGTGGCATTACGTAAAAAATATCAAGTGGGCTCTGAACAATGAAATCATTAAAAATCGGACTCGGGTTGCTCGCAACCGTGCTCCTCTTCTTATTCGTTCCACTTCCTTACTACATCTCATCACCTGGTGAAGCGACTTCGATTGAAGAATTCCTGACTGTCGAAGGGGGCGAGAAGGATGAAGGGGAACTGATGATGGTGACCATCTCGCAACGAAGAGCGACTCCGTTTTGGCTAGTGGAAAGTTGGGTCACACCATTTACGGAAGCCAATTTATCTAGTCGTTATTTATACGATGGAGAGAGCGAGGCAGATTACGACCGTCGTCAACAATTATTAATGGACTCCTCTCAACAAGCGGCGATTCAATATGCCTACAAATTGGCCGGTAGAGACGTCATCGTCGATTTTGAAGGAATTTATGTATCGGCTCCGATCCCCGGAACGCTTGCGGCAAACGTCTTGAAGCCTGGTGATGTCATCACGGCGATCGATGGGATGTCTTTTGCGACACGAGGGGACTTCTTGAACCGCGTGGCTGAATTTGAAGCAGGGGATGAAGTGAAGTTGACGATTGAGCGGGACGGGGAAGAGCGCATCGTCAATACGCTCATTCAACCGATTGACCAAAGTGGGAATCGGGTCGGAATCGGGATTTATGAACCGCTTCCCGTTCAAAAGATCACAGCGGACCCTGAAGTGAATGTCGAACTGACGAATGTCGGCGGACCGTCTGCCGGTCTCATGTTTACTCTTGAAATCTATGATCAATTGACACCGGGTGATTTGGCGAAAGGGAAAAAAATTGCTGGGACAGGTACCGTCGATGAAGAAGGAAATGTTGGACCGATTGGAGGCGCCTGGCAAAAAATTGTCGCCGTGGACGAAGAAGAGGCGGAAGTCTTTTTTGTGCCAGCCGGTTCAAATTATGACGAAGCGATGGAATCACGCGACCGTCTCGACAGTGACATTCAAGTTGTCCCTGTGAAGACGGTCGAAGATGCGATTCGTTATTTAGAAGAGATGAACTGAGGACGTTGCCGATGCTCGATCAATGCCTCGTTCTGAAGCGGGAGTCGATACGCTTCGGTGACCCGGGCCTCGAAATCGAGCCGTGCATCGAATTTACTGAGGAGTGGGACGTCTTCTTTCACATCCCGTAATGCGCGTCGTCCGATTTCATTAAAAGCGAGCGGTCTCACGTAAGGGACATCATCAAAACGTGTTGGTGCCTCCTCCTTTAACCAATGCAGGAGAATGGAGACGAACGCCCGCTGAATGGCGGTGCGCGTGTAGCGGCGTGTCGACACGACAGCAAGCGCGCGTTCAAACGATCGTTCGAGACCTGATTGTTTAAGCCGTGGGGCAAGAGACGAATCAATCCCGACGAACTCTGTCAACGTAGTGAGGGGGAGGGTCCTTAATTTATATTGAAGGACGGGCCAATACAGTTCCCAGTGAGTCATCGCTTGCGTTTGGAACATCGCTTCCGTTGAAGCTGGTACGGCACGAACGTTACCTGTCTCTAAATAATGGGCCCGAATGCCTGTCGCTGACATGATATCCATCACTGATGGATCGTGATAGTCCGCACCGAGACGTTTGACTGTATGGAGTTGAAGTGATGTGGTCGCTTTGGCATAATGATAGGCCAAGATGTTATTCGGACGCGTCAAATCGAATGTCGGATACACCGTTTGAAAGGCACGACTAGACGCCTGTGCCGGAGAATGTCCTTCCTGCAACGCTTGGCGAAGTGCTGTTTTATAAAGAAGGGACTCTTCCACATTTGATTGGGCTGCATGGATGATGGCATCTACATCGCCACTCTCGCTTCCGAACGATAGCGTCTGGCAACGGAGCTGTTCTGCAATCGAGACGGAGGCTTTCGCAAACCGATCGGCACGCTGGACCCCGTATTGGGTCGGTAGCTCGATGACCAGGTCGATGGCCCCACTCTCCACGGCGGCCGTAGCCCGTTTCCACTTGTCAAATGAAGCAGGTTCACCACGTTGTGTGAACTGGGCACTCATGATGGCAATCATGACATCTGCCCCAGTTTCTTGCCGTGCAGTTTGCGCTTGATAAAAGTGTCCGTTATGAAACGGATTGTACTCTGCAATAATGGCCGTCTTTTGCATGATTTACTCCTTTGCATTGTCGTATGGATTGGTGTAAGATGAGTAAGTACGCTTTGGCAAAGCGCCGTCGTCAACTGATTTTAGTGTAAAGAAAAAACATTGACAAAACAAGTTGGCCTATCTATAATTCATATTGTTGCAATTGAGGTGATTCGGATGAAATGGTCTATTGCACAGCTACTTAAGCTCCGAAACCAGGGTGACGGTTTTACGATCGACGAGATGGTAGAACTACCAGAGCTTACTCAGCTCCATCCGGATATCCGTTCGATTCGCCCGGTGCATGTGCACGGGGATGCATCGTTCACATCTAATCAAGTTACATTCAATCTGAAGATTCAAGGTGACCTGACGTTGCCAGATGCGCGAACGTTAGAAGATGTCACTTATGAATTCGATATTGAATCGCTCGAGCCTTTCTTTTTGGAGAATGGGCGTTATACGGAGCAATTCGATGACGTGAATTTGCCAGAAGGAAATACAATCAGTCTTGTGCCGATTGTAAAAGAGCTCATCATGTTAGACGTCCCGATGCAAGTTTACGGGAACGAAACAGACAAAACTCAGGTTGAAGGAGAAGGCTGGACGCTCACTGACGAACAGCCGGATACCCAACCAAAAATTGACCCGCGATTCGCGGGACTGGCCGACCTGTTCTCGAAAAAAGAGAACGAGGAAGGTTAACTTTTCAAGGAGGTGGACAACGATGGCAGTACCATTCCGTAGAACGTCGAAAACTCGCAAACGTCTTCGTCGTACTCACTTCAAACTCAACGTACCTGGTATGAACGAGTGCCCGAACTGTGGCGAAATGAAACTTTCACACCGTGTTTGCAAATCTTGCGGACATTACAACGGTAAAGAAGTAACAAGCAAATAATGCTTGAAGGAGTGACCTGATTTCAGGTCACTCCTTTTTTGTTTGCGATTTTTGGGTCATGATGAAAAGTTGTGGTAAACTTTTTGTGCGAAAAAAGTTCTTTTAGGAGGAGGTCGACGATGAACTCCATCAAACGGATTGGCATCATCGGGAACGGAGCGGTTGGATTGCTGATGGCTTCCGTGCTCGCGGATGATTATGAGGTGACGATCTACGGAAGAAGTGCGACAGCTAGTGAAATTTTGATTACGAGGACCGGAGTGACAGAGGGGACAGCGCGCGTTTCGTTCCGGTCTAGTCAGGTGATTGAAGAAACGGAACAGGACGTTTTCTTTGTGACGACGAAAGCTCACCAAGCCGAGGAGGCGACGGCACGGCTTTCGGGGAGTGTGCCTGTTTTTATTTGTTCGAATGGAATCGCACACCTCGATTATGCGAAGCGTCGTGGATTTCATGTAGGCGTAATTGAGCATGGTGTGACGAAGCACGGTGATGTGATTGAGCATCGTGGGATCGGACGAATTCGAATCGGGAGTATGACCAATCTTGATCCGATACGATTTGCTGACAGTCCGCTACACATTACGTGGGAAGAAGACATTGAACAGGTTATAGTCGAAAAGTTGTTCGCGAACGCCATTATTAATCCAATCACAGCCTTATGTCGTGTCCCTAACGGAGCGCTTGCGACTGCACCGTATCGTGAAATCGCACAGTCCATTTACGATGAATTGCTACCATTGTTCAAGCAGGATGTTCCCTACGCCTATATCGATTCGATTATCGAACGTACGGCGAACAATCGCTCCTCGATGCTGCGAGATCTCGAAGAAGGCAGAACGACGGAAGTCGACGCGATCTTGAAACCAGTGATTGAAAAAGCGGAAAAAATGCAAGTTTCAATCACCGTAATTCCCCTTCTACATAAACTGATTCAAGGAGCGAGCGCATCGTGCTAGTGTATATTGTTTCATTTCCACTCATCTTATGGTTTATGGTGTATATGATACTTAGAAAAATTATGCCGAAATCAATTAACGCATTCAAACTCGCATGTGATACCGGGGTCGTCCTTTGGTTTTATGCATGTGGGGTGTTACTAGAGGCAATCGTCGGGACGGAAGTGTTTCTATTACTCCTTGCTGCCTGTTGTGCCATCTTTCCGATTCATGCAATCTGGCAACGGATTCGCTATGAGGAAGTGCTATTCAGGAAGATGTTCGTCCACGGATGGCGGTTGCTCTTCTTGTTACTCGTCCCAACACATGCGGTTTTATTCGCAATTGGCGTAGCCAGAGAAATGATCCGTTGATTGATTGAAAGGAAGTTGTTATACGTGAAGGTAGAAGCATTTGACGCCCAATATGCCCCCTCATCTCCAATGATTCAAATTGATCGAGGCTATGAGCGCTGGCTTGATTATCAAGGTATGGATGATGTCGAAAAACGTGCTGAGGAAATTACAAATCGTTCCTATGAACATCTGCATGACCTTGTCCGAATTTTAAAAGAACAGCAACGACAGTTCGGGGAACTATCGGACGAGCTAACAGCGAACCTTGAGTTGCTCGAACGGCGAGAAGCATATGTCATGGTGACAGGACAACAGGTTGGAGTATATGGGGGGCCACTATTTGCCGTTTACAAATTGTTGGCGGTAATCAAGCGAGCGAAGCAGGCCGAAGTCACATTAGGGAAGCCGGTTCTCCCGATTTTCTGGATGGCGACGGAAGATCATGACTTTGCGGAAATCAACCACGTCTTCACAACACAACCGTTTTCTCGAATCTTGAAAAAAGACGCGTTGTCATCATTGCCATTGGCAGGAAAAGCATCGGTAGGGGACTTGGAGTTTGAACGGGTGAAGCTCGATCTTGTTCAAATGGCGCAACGCCTCCTATTAAATGAGACAGAGACGCCGCACACATCGCGGTTGTATCATGAATTGATTGATCTCATTCAATCGAGCCATTCGTTCGCTCAATTTTTCGGTGGGATGATGCGTCGATTCGTCGGAACCGACTTCTTGTTGTTTGACCCCCATGCACAAGATGTACGCGCCCTTGAGCGACCGATGTTCCGACGCCTTATCGAACGTCATGATGCGCTCCACGAAGCGCTCGCACATGCTTATGAAGAAGGGATGCCGTCGGTTGAATTGAACAAAGAGGCCGCTCATTTGTTTTATCATGACGGCACGCGGGAACTCCTCACAAAAAGTGATGGCGTCTATACGACGAAGCGTGGACATCGCTTCACAGAAACGGAACTGATTGCGGAGATTGAGGCGCACCCAGAACGTTTTTCCAATAACGTGATCTCAAGGCCGCTCATGCAGGACTACTTGTTCCCAACGCTTGGATACGTTGCGGGTCCTGGTGAAATCGCCTATTGGTTACAACTTCGACCATTATTCCACACATTGGGATGGAAGATGCCGCTCCTGATGCCACGACTTGGTGCTGTGATCGTGTCAAGAAACGATGAGAAGAAGCTTCGTCAAGAAGGTGTGACGTTAGAAGAATATATGACGCAGCCTCTCCCGGACCATGCGTTTGATGATGAAGCGTTTGAGGAGAAGTTGTATGCGTATCGGGCGCTCACGGAGGCGATCGGTCAGGAAGCACGCAAGCAGGGAAGACGTTTCGAATTGAAGTCGAGACATGTTCTCGAACGGTTGGCCGATGAGATGCGTGCCGAGTCAAAACGAGAACAATACCGATTGAACGCACGCCGAATTCACCTGTCGACTCGATTGTTCCCGATGGACGCACCGCAAGAGCGCATATTATCGATGGTTCCCATGTTGAATCGTCATGGATTAGACGTTTTTCGTCGATTGAAACTCGCCTATGAACAGTCTGATTCTGAACGATGTTTGTTCCGAGTCTAATCGATGATTGAAGAGCTCTTGACATCTGTCGAGAGCTTTTTTTTGTTGTTACCTTTTTGTTTCCTCTTTTCGCTAAAAACCTATACGGACCTTGACATTTTTATGATAAAGTAAGTGTAATAAAACAGTTGAAATATGTAGGTTGAGAGGGTTTTTTGAATGTTTGAGCATGAAACGGTTTTAAAAATGGAGTCCATCGAAGGATTGAACATCAAACCAGATGGGGTATATGTCGATTGTACGTTAGGTGGAGCGGGGCATAGTGAAGAGATCGCGAAACGTCTAACGACGGGTCAACTATATGCGTTCGACCAAGATGACGTCGCACTCGCGCATGCGAAAGAGCGATTGGCTCCTTATGAAGGCCGTGTGACGTTTATAAAGAGCAACTTCGTTCACTTGAAAGAGGAACTTACTCAACGCGGTGTGACAAAAGTGGACGGCGTCCTATTCGACTTAGGCGTTTCTTCACCTCAACTTGATGAGGCGGAACGAGGATTCAGCTACAACTATGATGCACCACTCGATATGAGAATGGACCGGTCACGGGAGTTTTCAGCATATCACGTTGTGAATGAATGGTCGTTTGGGGAACTTGCTCGTATTTTCTTTACATACGGGGAGGAAAAGTTTTCGAAACAAATCGCACGAAAGATTGAGCAAGCCCGTGCCGATAAACCAATTGAGACGACGTTCGAGCTAGTCGACTTGATTAAAGAAGCGATTCCTGCACCAGCACGAAGAAAAGGCGGTCATCCGGCGAAGCGGACGTTCCAAGCGATTCGAATCGCTGTCAATGATGAATTGAATGTATTCGACCGCGCTGTTCAAGATGCGATCGATCTCCTCGCATTGAACGGACGCATCTGTGTTATCACGTTCCATTCTTTAGAAGACCGGATTTGTAAACAAGTGTTTAAAGAACGGAGCCAGCATCCACCATTACCACCAGGATTGCCGGTTATTCCAAAAGAATTTGAACCTGAGCTCAAGCTGATCACGCGCAAACCGATTGTAGCGAGTGAAGGCGAACTCGAGGATAATCGACGTTCACGCTCAGCCAAACTGAGAGTGGCTGAAAAACAAAAATAATTTGGATTGTAGGAGGGATACCTGATGCCAGAAGCTGCCCGTAAGGCGTTGCAGCCTCAAGTTTCACCGAATCGAAATCCGATTCCGCAAGAACGACCAATACCAGCTCCAAAACGACGCACGTTGACCTTGTTCGAATCGATCCTGTATCCAGTCATGATTGGTTCAGTGGTCATGTTCGGTGGCATCACGGTGTCGAAGCATAACGAAGCGTATAACATTATGCGTGACACAGCGGCCCTCAATCAGCAAATCGATGGAGTTGCCAAAGAAAACGAAGAACTGAAGTATGAAATCGCCCAATTAAGCTCGCCCGAAAGAATTTATGCGATTGCCGAGAAACTCGGAATGAAATTCAATGAGAAGAATGTCAAGGTGATTGATTGATGAATTCTTTAAAACAGAGTAAAAAAAGAGTGGCGTGGGTAGCGATTGTCTGCTTCACCCCACTCTTTTTATTTTTTGTCGGATGGTTTCTATACTTATCCGTGACGCATACGTACAAAGGCGAGAACATGTTGGCGTTTGCGGAAGAACAGCGTTGGAAGGCGGTCAGTACGTTAGAGGCAGAACGAGGCGAGGTATATGATCGGTTCGGTCAACCGATTGCCATCAACATCCCGTCCTACCGGCTCGTTGCCGTGTTGAAACTCGGTGGGGAGCGGGTCAAAGAAAAGACACTCATGCCCGATGAATTCGCCGAAGCGGCGAAGCAATTGTCGACCGTGCTTCCTATGACAGAAGCTGATTTATTGAAACGGCTCGAACAAAACGCCGACCTCGGACAAATCGAGTTCGGTGTTCCCGGGCGTGACTTAACCGTGGAACAAAAAGAAAAAATCGAGGCGTTTGACCTTCCCGGCATCACATTTGTCGAGGAGCCGAAGCGCTATTACCCGAATAAAGTATTTGCTTCCTCGGTGATTGGGTATGCTCAGAAGATTGACCAGAACGGTCGCATCGAGCTTGTCGGGGAACTTGGGATTGAAAAGTCACTGAACGATATTTTGAGTGAATCGTATGGTCTGTATCGGTTCGAGAAAGACTTGGCTGGTCGCGAACTCGTGTCAAGCGATGAGCAGTTGAAAATCGAGCCGGAAGATGGGGCAGATGTCCAATTGACAATCGATCATCGGATTCAGCAATTGCTTGAGACGAAGATGAGTGAATTATACGAGGAGTATGAACCACAGCACGCGACGGCCATCATCATGGATCCAAAGACGGGTGAAATTATCGCTTTGTCGGACCGTCCGTCGTTTGATCCGAATACGCGTGAGATTTCATCGTATAGTAACTTCTCCGTATCGTCCCGATTTGAACCAGGATCGACGATGAAGATTTTTACGCTCGCCGCAGCAATCAACGAGGGCGTATTCAATCCGAATGAGATGTATGAATCGGGTTCATATAAATACGGCAAGACGGTATTCAATGATTACAACATTACCGGATGGGGTACCATTCCTATGGTAGAAGGCGTTTGGCATTCGTCAAACGTCGCATTCTCGATATTAGCGAACGAACGTCTCGGTCTCAGTCGATATGAAGATTATTTCAAAGCCTTCAAGTTTGATCAGCGGACAGGAATCGATTTGCCTGGAGAGGTCAATAGTCAATTCGACTTTGAGAGCCCGATGAACGTCTTGATTACCGCATGGGGGCAATCGACAGCGGTGACTCCGATGCAAATCTTACAGGCGACATCGGCCATCGCGACAGATGGAACGATGAAACAACCTCACGTCATCAAGAAAATCGTCAATAGTGAGACGGGTGAGACGATTCGGACGACCAATCCGAAAGAAGTGGGTCAACCGATCACTGCAGAGACTGCCAAAAAAACGCGTGAAGCACTAGACGGTGTCGTCAATAGCGACGTCGGGACCGGTCAATTATATGCGTTAGATAATTACCGCGTCGTCGGGAAGACTGGTACGGCGCAAATCGCCGAGAACGGAAAATATTTGAGTGGACAGTATATCCACTCGTTCGTCGGGATGGCTCCGGAAGACGACCCGGAACTTGTCATGTATATCGCAGTCGACAGACCGAACAGTGACTCGTCGACGACAGGACCACGTATCATGGCTCCTCTTTTTAAAGACGTGATGGACGTTGCCTTACGTTACCGTAGTGTCGAGCCGGAGAAACAAGAAAAAGCAGTCGAGGCTTCGACGAAAACGACTGCATCGTATCTTGGTAAAAACCGGGAAGAGGTCGTGAAAGAGTCGAAGGATCAATCGTTTAATCCGATTGTCTTAGGCGATGGGGACGAAGTGACGGCTCAAAGTCCTGTGAAAGGTCAATCGTATGTCGTCGGTGAACGACTGTTGCTAAAAACGAGTGATTCGTTTACGATGCCTACATTAAAAGGCTGGTCGTTACGTGACGTGAAACGTTTGGCGACGCTATATCAATTGAATTTAGAAATCGATGGTACCGGATTTGTCACATCACAATCGATAGGCAAAGGAAAGCCGGTCAAAACAGGTGCTTCATTAAAAGTGAAATTGAAGACACCGTCGAATTAACGCACGAGATGAAGAGGGCTGCGGCTCTCTTTTCCTATGTAAGAGGAGGAAGTTTGTATGGAACAATTGACAGTTCAGAAATTAGCGTCTTGGTTTGGGATGGATGTACGTGACGAACGCCTCGTCGAACGCGTCGCCACAGATTCGAGAGATGAAAATGAAGCGGGTCTCTTCGTCCCAATCGTTGGGGCGCGAGTCGACGGTCATGACTACATCGAGTCGGCAGTCGAAAAAGGTGCGATTGTCACGTTCTGGGAAGAAGGGCGTCCACAACCAGACAACCTTGTTGTCATTCCTGTCAAATCGACGGTCGAGGCACTGCAAACGGCAGCGGCCCGTTATTTAGAAGAAATCAAGCCACTTGTCGTCGCCATTACGGGATCGAATGGAAAAACGTCCACGAAAGATATGATTGCAGTCGTGCTTGAAGAAAAATTTAAGACACATAAGACGGCTGGGAATTTCAACTCGGACGTCGGCTTACCGTTGACCGTCCTCCGAATGCCACGGGATACAGAAGTGGCCGTACTCGAGATGGGGATGAATGGATTCGGTCAAATCGAAGCGCTATCCAAACTTGCCAAACCGGACGTGGCATTTGTGACGAATATCGGGGAGTCCCATGGTGAACAAGTCGGTGGGCGTTCGGGAATTGCCAAAGCGAAACTAGAAATCAAAGCTGGACTCAAAGCGGACGGTCGACTCATCGTCGATGCGGATGAACCACTTTTAGCCGGGCAAGGCTATCGTGTCGGGTATAATGAGACGGCTGACGGGAAAATCGAAGTGATTGAGACGTCGTTTGACGCATCGATTTTTAAATACAACGGTGATTTATATGAATTAAAAGTACTCGGTGCCCATCAGATTCGAAATGCGGCCTATGCGATTGCATGTGGATTAGCGCTCGGTCTTGATCATGCGATGATTCAACGTGGACTAGACCGAATCAAGTTGACATCGATGCGGATGGAAAAACAGATGTTTGGTGATGCCCATCTCATTAACGATGCCTACAACGCAAGTCCAACGTCGATGATTGCGGCAATTGAAACGGTCAAATCACTCGAAGGATTCTCACATCGTGTGCTCGTTCTTGGCGATATGTATGAGTTAGGAATGGATGAACAAGCACAACACGAACAAGTAGGTGAAGTCGTAACGTTCCCGGTGACGGACTGCATCCTAGTCGGGGAAAAAGCAAAATGGATTGCCGATGGGATTCAAGATTCACGTGTCAACGTCAAAGCGGTAGCTACTGTGGAGGAAGCGAAGGAACTCCTTCATCGTTATCAGCGACCGGATACTGTGGTATTGTTAAAGGCATCTCGAGGACTGGCGCTTGAGCGCCTCGTTCAATAAATAGAGTAGTGAGGTAGCATCATGTTAATTAGTTTAATCGTATTAATCAGTTCATTATTAAGTGTCTTAATCGTCATGCCACGAGCTATCCCGGCATTACGTCAGTTGAAATTTGGACAGGAGATTCGGGACGAGGGTCCAGGTTGGCACCAGAAGAAATCGGGCACACCGACGATGGGTGGGATCGTGATCTTGCTTGCGATTCTCGTCGGCTTCATCGTATCCGTCATCTTCGGAGAAGCGGTCGCTGGTTTTGGGACTCTTCTATTCGTTACGATGGCATTCGGTGTCATCGGTTTCTTAGATGACTATATTAAAGTCGTCAACAAGCGAAACCTTGGATTGACATCTCTTCAGAAGTTGATCGGTCAAATCGTAGTATCGGTATTGTTTGCATGGTTTTTATCACTCGGAGGAGAACTCGATACGTCAATCTCCATCCCATTCACATCGATTTCGTTTGATACAGGGTGGTTCTATATCGCCATCGTCATCTTCTGGCTCGTCGGGTTCTCAAACGCCGTCAACTTGACGGATGGGTTAGACGGACTTGTTTCGTTCTCAGCTATCCCGACGTTCACGTTCTTTGGAATTTATGCACATGCACAAGATGAACTCGGAATCGCTTGGTTCGCCTTTGCTGTCGTGGGTGCTTTGATTGGATTCCTTGTGTTTAATAAATACCCAGCAAAAATCTTTATGGGGGACACGGGGTCACTCGCATTAGGGGGGGCCGTTGCCGGACTCGCACTCATGCTGAAGCTCGAGTTACTCCTCGTCTTTGTCGGCATCATCTTCGTCATTGAGACGTTGAGCGTTATCTTGCAAGTCATCTCGTTCAAAACGACAGGCAAGCGTCTCTTTAAGATGAGTCCGATCCATCACCATTTTGAAATGGTCGGTTGGTCAGAGTGGCGCATCGTGCTCACGTTCGGTGGGATCAGTTTAATTACGGCAGGTTTATCATTACTACTCATGTAAAAGGGTGAGACAGATGGAAAAGCAATGGCACGGTAAAAAAATTCTCGTCCTCGGCGCCGCGAAGAGCGGTATTGCTGCAGCGACTTATCTGCATCATGCAGGAGCGGATGTAACCATCAATACGGGAAACATTCCGCCTCAAGAGGAACAAGAGAAAATTCAAGCACTCGGGATTCGTTCTGTCTTTAACGAACATCCAATCGGTTTGTTGAATGAGGCGGACTTGATTGTCAAGAATCCAGGAATTCCTTATCATATTCCGTTGCTCCAAGAAGCGATGTCACGAGAGATTCCGATCTATACAGAAGTGGAGCTCGCTTATCGAGCAACAGAGGCAGACTTTGTCGCCATCACAGGGTCAAATGGAAAAACGACGACAACGACACTAGTTCATGAGCTACTCAAAGGTGGTGAACGACCGGTGCATCTTGCAGGGAACATTGGATTCCCTGCGATCGAGGTCGCGACAAAAGCCAAAGCAGGCGATTTGATTGTCATCGAGTTATCAAGCTTTCAATTGATGGGGATCGAATCGTTCCATCCACGTTCCGCTGCTTTACTCAATCTATCGGAAGCTCATCTGGATTATCACGGGGACTTTAAGTCATATGCGGATGCAAAAGGAAACTTGTTCCGTCAAATGACGAATGACGATCAACTCGTTGTGAAACGTACCGATTCAGAAGTGATGAAACGTGTACCGGAGCAGATTCATCCGAGCACATTCAGTTTTGACGATGGCGACGCCTCGGTCGTTGATGGGTGGGTCACGGTTCGCGGTGAAAAAATCATCCAGGTAAACGAACTGGCTTTAGGTGGAGCCCATAACGTGGAAAATGTATTGGCCGCGTTACTTCTGATTGAACCGTTCCACATTCCGCGTGCCCATATCGAACGTGTGTTACGAAATTTTGGTGGAGTCGCGCATCGGACAGAAAGCCTTGGCACTGTGCTTGGTCGCTCTGTCTATAACGACTCGAAAGCAACGAACAACGTGGCAGCAGAAGCGGCTCTACGTGGGTTTGATGCCCCGATCGTATGGCTCTGCGGTGGTCTCGAACGTGGTGCGGATTTATCTGCCCTCATTCCAGCCTTATCAAACGTGAAAACGGTCATCGCTTTCGGTGAGACGGCTGAACGATTTAAAGCGCTCGGCGAGTCCCAACAGATTCCATCGTTTACGGTCAGTACATTAGAAGAGGCTGTTCCTCTTGCATTTGAACAATCAGATAAGGGAGACGTCATCTTACTTTCCCCTGCTTGTGCTAGCTGGGATCAATTTAAAACGTTTGAAGAACGAGGCGAGCAGTTCGTAAAACTCGTCCGTTCATATGAGGAGGCGAACCGATGAAGATTATGATATCTGGTGGTGGTACCGGTGGTCATATTTATCCGGCACTCGCACTGATTGAAACGCTACAGAAACGTCACCCGGATTTACAGGTACAATACATCGGGACGGAGAATGGATTAGAAGCCGATCTCGTTCCGCGAGCAGGGGTTCCGTTCAAGTCGATTCAAATCGCCGGTCTTAAACGTTCCCTTTCACTCGAAAATCTGAAGACGGCCTATTGGTTCTTAAAAGCCGTACGTTCTTTAAAAAAAGATATGGCTGCCTTTAAACCGGATGTCGTCATCGGGACAGGTGGTTTCGTATCCGGACCAGTCGTTTATACAGCACAACAACTCGGAATTCCAACGATTCTTCACGAACAAAACAGCATTCCGGGATTAACAAACAAATTCCTATCGAAGAAAGCTGATCGAGTCGCCCTCTCGTTTAAAGGTTCAGATGTCCATTTCCCAGGTGCGAACGTTCGATTAATCGGGAACCCGCGTGGAAGTGAAGTGCTACAAACAGAAGTCGATGAGGCTTCGGTAAGAGCACAATACAAGTTAGATGAGCGTCCAATCGTATTGATATACGGAGGAAGCCGAGGCGCAGAGGCGATCAACCGAGCGGTTGTGGAAGCAATCCCGACACTTTCGGAATTGCCGATCAATGTACTATACGTCACCGGAAAAGTGCATTACGATGCGGTGTCGAAGCAGGCGCCATCTTCTGATAACGTTCATATTCATCCATACGTATACGATATGCCGTCTTTACTCGCCTGTACGTCACTCGTCATCTCACGAGCCGGAGCATCAACGATTTCAGAATTGACGGCACTCGGACTTCCAAGTGTGTTGATCCCGAGTCCTTACGTGACCGCGGATCATCAAACGAAAAATGCATCTGCTCTTGTCGAGAACGGGGCAGCGTTACTTGTGAAAGAAGATGAATTGACAGGAGAGACGCTTGTACAAGCGATTCGTGAAGTCCTTGAACATCAAGAAGAGATGGCGAAAGCATCCCGTGCACTTGGATTCCCTCATGCGGCAGATGCTTTAGCTGATTTAGCAGAAGAAGTCATTCGATAAAGGAGTAGAATCCGATGGAACCTAGCCAACAAACGGTACGTAGTCTCGAAGACCGTATTCCATATATGAAGAAACAACGGCGAAAAAAAGCGAACCGTCGGATGTTTTCTGTACTCTCCTTATTTGGGATTCTAATCTTACTCGTAGTTTATATGCAAACCTCGATGTCAAACGTCAAAGAAGTGAACGTATCCGGTCTTTTCTGGTTAGAAAAGTCGTACGTGTTTCAAGATGTGGAACTCGACACGACGACAAAGTTTATTAGTCTGTCCCCAAAAAAGATGAGTGAGCAGATGGAACAGCTGCCTGGTGTCAAACAGGTAGAGATCGATCGTTCTTGGTACAACAATGTTCAAATCAACGTGACAGAAGAAAAGATGATCGCCTACGCGAGGGCAGACAAGGGAGATGTGGTCGTCTTAGCAGACGGCTCGCTTCATCCGACCGGTACCATTACTGACCCTCAAAAGTTAAAGGACGGTCCCCTTCTTAGGGAATTCAATTCTGAAGAAGAACTTAAAAAGATTGCGAGTGAACTCGAGCGTGTGGATGATGCGACTCGGGCTCGTATGTCAGAAGTGACGTTGGCAAAGAAAAAAGGAGAACCGACGCGATACGAGATTTTCATGAATGATGGAAATACATTGCTAACTCCGACATTGAAGTTAAGTGAGACCGTCTCGAAATATGGAGAAATCTATGAAAATATCCCGAAAGGCGAGCGCGGGACAGTCGTCATGGATGGTGGGTTTTACTTCGTTCCATACAAGAAAACGAATGAATAATCAGTTATATTACAGTCCTTAGACAGTTAAGGGCTGTTTTTTTGTTGTTTGTAAACGAATTGATAACGCGAAACCGCTTAAATTGTAGGATTCTACCTTTTCTCACTATCTTATTTGTTGTAAACTTAGACGTGAGATATCTTGTCGAAACCAACAATTTTATTGGATATCTGTATATGTGTCAGGCAATTGGAACAGGAAAATTATAGAGCGGAGGTGTTTCCCTTTTGGAAGCGAATGGTTATGTAGCCGCATTAGATATTGGAACGTCAGAGATTAAGCTCGTCGTCGGTGAATTGCTCGGCGGAACGCTTAATATTTTGGCAGAAGGGTGTGCACCGTCTGCGGGTGTAAAACGTGGCGCAGTCGTAGATATCGATAAGACAGTTCAAGCGATCAAACAGGCCGTTGAACATGCCGAAACATCACTAGGCGATCAAATTCGATCTGTATACGTTGCCATCGAAGGGGAACATATCCAAATTGCCCCATGTCATGGAATCGCATCTGTGAAGCGGGAAGACCAGGAAATTACGGACGCAGACGTGATGGAAGTCATCAACTCGGCACAAGTGATGCGCTTACCGGATGAGATGAGTGTCATCGACGTCATTCCATCCTCATTCACGGTCGATCAACAAACAGGTGTCGTTGATCCGCGTGGCATGTTAGGCTATCGACTTGAGATGCACGGGAAAATGGTAACCGGATCGAAGACCATTTTACATAGTATTCGTCGTTCGATCGAACGGGCCGGATTACAACTCGAAGGATTTATTTTAGGAAATCTTGCACTCGGCATGAGCGCGGCTTCTGTAGATGAAATCGATTTAGGAATCGGCCTCGTCGATGTCGGACATGAAAAAACGACGGTTTCCGTATTTTATCGGGGAGACCTCGTCTATTCATATATTCTCCCGGTCGGTGGGGACCATATGACGAGAGATTTGGTTTATAAGCTCAATTGTAAGTATCAAGACGCCAAAGTTGCGAAAGAAGAATACGGTCTCGCTCTTGAAGAAATGGCCGACGGGACAGAAGGTTTCTCCTATACGAACATCAATGGGGAAGTGGCGTTTGAACCACAATCAGAAATTAGCTACGTTTTAGAAGCAAGAATAGAGGAAATGTTTACACTTATGTTGAATAAGGTTCAAAAAGTAGGTGTTCCGATGCTAAATGGCGGATACTTACTTTGCGGTGGAGCAGCCGCTCTGCCTGGTATTCAGGAATTGGCGACTCGGATTATGGGCCAAAAGACGAGATTGTACCAACCTTCGTCGATTGGTGTCAGACATCCGAAGTACGCGACAGCCGTCGGCGTATTGAAATATGTGTTGATGAGCGATCATCACGTTTCGAAATCTCAACTTGAAAAACCGGAAGTTCGTCAAGAAACACTTCACACGAAGCAAGAAGCGACCGATATTCATGTAGGAGAGAACGAATACGAGACCGATCAGGAATCGAAAAAAGGGTTTAGTCGTTTGATGGAAAAATTATTTGGCGTTTAAGCTGATGTTGAATACAACTTGGAAAATACGTAGGGGGATACCTGAATGATGTACTTTGATGAGGCGATTGACGCCGTAGCAAAAATTAAAGTAATTGGAGTCGGTGGCGGCGGGTCAAACGCCGTTAACCGCATGATTGAACATGGGGTACAAGGAGTCGAGTTCATCGCTGTCAACACGGATGCACAAGCGTTGAACATGTCGAAAGCCGACGTGAAACTTCAACTTGGCGCAAAATTGACACGTGGACTCGGTGCAGGGGCCAACCCTGATATCGGTAAAAAAGCAGCCGAAGAAAGTCGCGAACAGTTGATTGAAGCACTTGATGGAGCAGACATGGTCTTCGTCACTGCTGGTATGGGTGGTGGAACCGGGACAGGTGCTGCTCCGGTGATTGCAGAAATTTCAAAAGAAATCGGCGCACTCACAGTCGGTGTCGTCACAAAACCGTTCATGTTCGAAGGACGCAAGCGTATGCAACATGCACAACACGGAATTCAAGCGTTCAAGGAAAAAGTAGATACGCTCATCGTGATTCCAAACGATAAGCTTCTTGAAATCGTGGAACGCAACACACCGATGATTGAGGCGTTCCGTGAAGCGGATAACGTACTTCGCCAAGGTGTTCAAGGGATTACAGACTTGATTGCGATTCCAGGTCTCATTAACCTTGACTTTGCAGATGTGAAGACAATCATGACGGAGAAAGGTTCTGCCCTCATGGGTGTCGGTGTCGCTACAGGTGAAAACCGTGCCGTTGAAGCTGCGAAGAAAGCCATTTCGTCACCTCTTCTCGAATCATCAATCGAAGGAGCGAAAGGTGTCTTGATGAACATCACGGGTGGACTTAGCCTCAGCTTGTTTGAAGTAACAGAGGCGGCTCAAATCGTTCAAAGTGCAGCTGATGAAGAAGTGAACTTAATCTTCGGTTCGGTCATCAACGAAAACTTGAACGACGAGATCATCGTCACCGTGATTGCAACTGAATTCGCTGAAGAAGCGCAAGGGGCGAACCCGTTCCTTCAGCAACCGAAAAAACAGCCTGAGGTTGAGAACAAGGAACCCCAACCAAAAGCAAATGAAACGGCTCAACAAGACGAAGGGAACTTCCATCGTCCTGTATATGGGGGAGACGTCCCAGATGAGACGATCAACATCCCTGCGTTCGTGAGACAACGCCGTAACTAAACAACTTGGGGTGCCGGTATTCGGCATCCCTTTTTCTAAAAGGAGAGACCGATGCAACTGTTACATACTTGGGAAACCGAAACGAATCGCTATCATGCTTATGTGACGACGCGAACGAACGGACATAACGCTGGTAACGTCGGATTACACGTGGGGGATGAAGTCAACCAAGTCGTCGAAAATCGTCGACAGTTCTTTGAACAATCAGGACTCTCGCTAGGCGATTCCGTGTGGGCCGATCAAGTGCACGGAACAACGGTTCAAGTCGTCGATTCGTCTGATAAAGGTAAAGGAGCGTTCCAGTATGATGAGGCGATTCCTCAAACGGATGGATTGCTCACGATGGAGGACGCGTTACCATTAGCACTCGTCTTTGCCGACTGCGTGCCTCTCTTCTTCTGTGCGAAAGAGCACGGAGTCATTGGGATTGCCCATGCCGGGTGGAAAGGTACGGTCGGAAACATTGTACAGTCCATGCTCGAAACGTTTGCTGAACAGGGAATCGAGGCGACCGATGTGGACATGCTCGTCGGTCCGTCCATCTCGGGAGATGATTATGAGGTCGATGGTCGCGTCCTACAGGCCGTTCGGGAAGTCTCACCCGTTGCATATGAACAGGCCGTGCGAAACGAGTCAGGGGACCACGCCCTTTTGTCCCTCCAAACCGTCAATGAAGTATTGGCAAAAGAACATGACACACTAGTCATGCAATCGAATTTAACGACTGGCGCAGATGCCCCGTATTTCTCCTATCGAGATGGAGAAATGAAACGTCGGTTTGCAGCAGTCATCGTCAAGGAGCGGAAATTGTGAGTATTTCAGATAATGTAAAGGAAGTTCAATCCATCATTTCATCACACGTTCAAGATGTGGACCCTACTTTGATTGCCGTCACGAAATCGGTCGGTGTCGATGTGGCCAATGCTCTCTACGAAGAAGGGATTCGTGACTTTGGAGAAAACCGTCCGGATTCTTTACTCGAGAAAGTTGAAGGGATGCCGAAGGATGCGAGATTTCATTTTATCGGTACGTTACAGACGCGAAAAGTGAGACAAATCATTGATCACGTCGCAGCAATCCATTCGCTCGACCGTTTGTCTCTCGCAGCAGAGATTGACAAGCGTGCGGACCGAATGATTGATTGTTTCGTTCAAGTGAACACATCAGGAGAAGATTCAAAACATGGTCTTGAAATAGAGGAAGTCGCGCCCTTCATAGAGAACTGTAAACAGTATCCTCATATTCGAATCATCGGACTAATGACGATGGCACCATTCACTGAAGATGAGTCCATCCTTCGTGAAACGTTCCGCCGTCTCCGTCATTTACGTGATGAAGTGAAGGCAAAGGCGTATGAACACGCACCTTGCACGGAACTGTCGATGGGGATGTCAAACGATTATCCAATCGCGATTGAAGAAGGCGCATCGTTTGTTCGTATTGGTACCGTACTTGTGCAATAATATATCTTAAGGAGGAATCCGTTATGTCAATCAAAAACAAAATGAAAGATTTCTTTGGACTCGAGGAAGATCCGAACAGCACATATGAGGAAGAAGAGTACGCAGTTGCAAATGCAGCCGCTCCTTCTACGACTGAAACATCGGTCGTCAGACAGGATGATCGCCCAAAATCAGCAAATAATCTCGTAGCGCTCAATACGAAAAAGAAAGACCGTTCGAAAGTCGTATTGGCTGAGCCACGTGTGTTCGCTGAAGCGCAAGACATCAGCGATCATCTGAAAGAAAACCGTGCTGTCATTGTCAACCTTCAGCGCATGTCAAAAGAGCAATCGCGTCAAGTCGTTAACTTCCTCTCAGGTGTCGTATATGCCCTTGAGGGATCGATGACTTCGATTGGACATAACACGATTCTGTGTACTCCGAATAACGTCGAATTGACGGGTTCAATTTCAAACTTGATTTCGGAGGATGAACTTCACAGTAAAGGGTGGTAACTGAATGGAAAACGTAATCCCTGCCTTAGGCAAAACGTTGAGCGACTTACTTGGTATCTATAGTTGGGTCCTTATCGGTTATATTTTATTATCATGGTTCCCGAACGCACGTGAATCAAAATTTGGACAGATTTTATCTTTCCTTTGTGAACCGTTTTTGGCGCCGTTTCGTCGAATCATCCCACCGATTGGTGGCATGCTTGATATTTCCCCAATCGTGGCGTTGTTCGTGTTACGTATGGCCCAATCTGGGATCGCTGCGATTTTTGGGTGACGTATGAGCGTCTATGACCATTATCGACCAAGTGAACGCGCGTTCGTGGAGCAAGTGCTCGACTGGGTACAGCAAGTGGAGAATAGCTATGTGCTGAAGTTGACGGATTTCTTAGATCCGCGTGAACAGCAAATCGTCAAACAGCTTGTCGGCAAACAACTTGTCATTCATGATGATGGCGGATTTGAAGGGGCAGAACGACGTCGACTGATTTTGGCCCCGGATTATTATGAACTGAATGCCGATGATTTCGAGATTGAGGTCCGTCGAATCGAGTATCCGACAAAATTTGTGGACTTGACGCATCGACAAGTGACAGGGACATTGCTGAACGCTGGACTGAAGCGCCAAAAGTTCGGTGACGTCGTTCTTGACGAGGAGATCGTACAATTTGCGACGACACGAGAAGCGGTCGGATTCATCGAAATGAACCTCGAGCGTGTCGGAAAAGCAAAAGTCCGTATTTCCTCTGTGGCGAAAGAAGAGATTCTCATCGTTCCAAAAACGGAGTGGGTGGAAGGCTTTGGCATCGTGTCCTCGTTACGATTTGATACGGTCGCAAGCGAGGTGCTTAATATTTCTCGGCAAAAAGCCCAGGCACTCGTCAAACATGGCGACTGTAAAGTGAACCATAAAGTCATTGAAGACGCGAGCTTCATCCTTGAGCCAGATGATCTGCTCTCCGTTCGTGGATATGGTCGCATCAAATTGATGGAGATTCTCGGATCGACCAAACGTGAAAAAATTAAAATCCAGTATGGCACCATACGTTGAATTTAGGAGGAAAGTCGAATGGCGTTGACACCGATTGATATTCATAATAAAGAATTTTCTTCCCGTTTTCGTGGGTACGACATCGATGAGGTCAATGAATTTTTAGATCAAATCATTAAAGAGTTTGAACTATTGATTCGTGAGAATCGACGGTATGAAGAACTTGTCAACGATATGCAAGCCCGCATTGACTACTTCTCCTCGATGGAAGATACGTTGAACAAGTCGATTATTGTCGCGCAGGAAGCAGCGGAAGAAGTGAAGAACAATGCTCAAAAAGAAGCGAGTCTCATTTTGAAGCAAGCGGAACGTGAAGCGTTCGCTCGTGAAGAAGAAGCGGCGCGAAAAGAGCAACTTGCTGAACGTGAAGTCGTTCAGATGCTCAAGAAAGTCGAGTTGTATCGAACACGTTTCCGTGTCCTCGTCGACGCTCAAATGGAGCTCTTAAACAGCACAGAGTGGGAGACGATTGTCGGGGAGCCGCCTGTGCAGACGGTTCTTGACGATAGATCAGAACTTGCGTATAATGACCACGAAGTCACACAGAATGAAGAACAACATGGATAAATGATCAACACGTTGAGTAGGACGCGTCGATCGAGTCATACCTACGAAGCGACTTAGGGACGGTGAGAGCCTAAGAGAAAGACTCGAATCGGTATCCCCTATGAGTCGTCGCGCTGAACTATAGTAAGCGTGACCGCCTGACCTCGTTATCGGTTACCGAGAGCGGTCTCATGAGAGTGAGGCTAGTAGGGTGGTACCGCGAGTCAACCAACTCGTCCCTATCAGGGATGGGTTGGTTTTTTTGTTTTCTAAAAAAATGTTGATGGAGGAGTTTCGATGAACTACAAAGACACGCTATTAATGCCAAACACAGAATTCGCAATGCGTGGGAATTTACCAAAACGCGAACCGGCAATGCAAACAGAATGGGAAGACATGGACCTTTACAACAAGGTACAAGAAAAAAATGCGGGGAAACCGCAATATATCTTACATGATGGACCTCCATATGCGAACGGCGACATCCACATGGGACACGCGATGAACAAAGTATTAAAAGACATCATCGTGCGTTTCAAAGGGATGAATGGCTATCAGTCTCCAATGATTCCAGGTTGGGATACACATGGTCTTCCAATCGAGAATGCCCTTCAAAAAGCTGGCGTCAACCGTAAGGAGATGACGGTCGCTGAATTCCGTGAAAAGTGTGCAGAATATGCGATGGAACAAGTGAACTCGCAACGCGAACAATTTAAACGTCTCGGTCTTCTCGCAGACTTTGAGAACCCATACATCACGCTTCTTCCTGAATACGAGGCGGCACAAATTCGCTTGTTCGGGTCGATGGCTGAGAAAGGTTACATCTACAAAGGGAAAAAACCGGTCTACTGGTCACCATCTTCGGAGTCAGCACTCGCGGAAGCTGAAATTGAATATTACGATAAAAAATCACCGGCTATCTACGTGGCATTCCGCGTTGTAGACGGTAAAGATACATTGACGTCAAATGATCATTTTGTCATCTGGACGACGACACCTTGGACAATCCCGGCCAACCTTGGAATCGCGGTGAGTGATGAGTTGACTTACACGCGTATCGATCATGAAGGGAAAGGCTATATCGTCGCAGAAACGCTCGTTGAAGAAGTGACGACAGCGCTTGGATGGTCTGACTATACAGTGAGCGGTTCATGGAACGGTCGCGATTTTGAATACATGACGGCGCAGCATCCGTTGTATGACCGGACGTCACTCGTCATCCTTGGTGACCACGTCACTGCGGATGCGACGGGACTCGTGCATACGGCCCCTGGACACGGGGAAGACGACTATCGTGTCGGACAGGCTTACGGATTAGACGTCCTTTGCCCGGTAGATGACCGTGGGTATATGACAGACGAAGCCCCTGGTTTCGAGGGTCTCTTCTACGAAGATGCGAATAAACAAATCGG
The DNA here is from genome assembly GCF_018617335.1 of Exiguobacterium sp. s63. Taxonomy (GTDB): domain Bacteria; phylum Bacillota; class Bacilli; order Exiguobacteriales; family Exiguobacteriaceae; genus Exiguobacterium. The sequence continues at coordinate 450,652 of NZ_JACSKB010000002.1, forward strand.
GATGAAGCTTGAAGAGAACGGCTACTTGCTCAACTTGAAGTTCATCAAGCACTCGTACCCGCACGACTGGCGTACGAAAAAGCCGGTCATCTTCCGTGCGACGCCACAATGGTTCGCATCGATCAAAGATTTCCGTGAAGATATGCTTCGTGAAATCGAAGAAGTGAACTGGGTTCCTGAATGGGGGATGACACGTCTTTACAACATGGTCCGTGACCGTGGAGACTGGGTCATCAGCCGTCAACGTGCTTGGGGTGTTCCAATCCCAATCTTCTACGCTGAAGATGGTACTGAAATCATCACGAACGAAACGATTGACCACATTGCGAACTTGTTCCGCGAGCACGGGTCAAATGTATGGTATGAGCGTGAAGCGAAAGACCTTCTCCCTGAAGGCTTCACACATCCGAACAGCCCGAATGGCGAGTTCCGTAAAGAACTCGACATCATGGACGTCTGGTTCGATTCAGGTTCTTCACACGCTGGTGTATTAGAGGAACGCGAAAACCTGCGTCGTCCGGCAGACCTTTACCTTGAAGGTTCTGACCAATATCGCGGCTGGTTTAACTCGTCACTCTCAACAGCTGTCGCGACGACTGGGAAAGCACCATACCGAAACGTCTTAAGCCACGGTTTTGTCCTTGATGGCGATGGACGTAAGATGTCGAAATCGCTCGGTAACACAATCGCACCGAACGATCTCGTAAAACAATACGGTGCCGAAATCGTACGCCTTTGGGTCGCATCGGTTGACTACCAATCAGACGTACGTGCGTCACATGACAACTTCAAACAAGTATCAGAAGTTTACCGGAAGATGCGTAACACGATCCGCTTCTTGCTCGGGAACTTGAACGGGTTCGAACCATCGATGCGTGTCGCATTCGACGACATGCCGGAAGCAGACCGTTTCATGGCGACGAAACTCAAGCAATTACAGACAAAAGTTGTCAAAGCATACGATGAATTTGACTTTATGGCCGTGTATCATCTCGTTCATAACTTCTGTGTCAACGAGTTGTCATCGTTCTACCTCGACTTCACAAAAGATATTCTGTATATCGAACGTGAAGACGATCTCCGTCGTCGTGCTGTTCAGACAGTCATGTACGATGCGGTCGTACTCTTGACGAAACTATTGGCACCAATCCTTCCACACACAGCCGATGAGGCGTGGAAAGAGGTTCCTGGGAAGTCAGAAGCAAGTATCTTCTTGACGGATTTAGAAGAAGTGAGCGCGCTCACAACAGACGAAACGGCTTTACTTGAGAAGTGGTCGAAATTCCTCGTCTTCCGTGACGATGTCTTGAAAGCGATTGAGATTGCACGTGGAGAAAAATTGATCGGAAAACCGCTTGAGGCGAAGTTGATCCTCGCACCGAAAGCAGAGACTGCCGAGTTGCTTAAGACGATCGACAACGTCAGTCAACTGCTTCAAGTATCGCAAGTGGAATGGTCTGAGACGGCAGACGTCGATTATGCGACGACGAAAATCACAGTCATGAAAGCCGACGGAGCCGCTTGTGCACGCTGTTGGACATACTCGACAGAGCTTGGACAAAACGAAGAGCATCCTGAGCTTTGCCCACGCTGTGCATCAGTAATCGGTTAAGACGAACCGGAGTGGCGTCCCCACTCCGGTTTCTTAACGGCTTGAAAGGAGACGCGTATGAAACGCTATTATGGATTGGCCATACTCTTGATTTTTCTCGACCAATTGACGAAATGGGTGGTCGTACAGACGATGACCATCGGGCAAACGATTGAAGTCATCCCGAATTTGTTATATTGGACGTCTTATCGCAATAAAGGGGCAGCGTGGGGAATGTTAGAGGGACAAATGGTGTTCTTCTTCGTCATCACAATGCTTGTCGTGGCAGGACTGACCTACTTCATGCACAAAGAAGTAAAAGGTTATCACCTTCTCGGATACAGTGTCGGACTACTATTGGCCGGTGCCATCGGGAACTTTATCGACCGCCTGTTTCGTGGCGAAGTCGTCGATTTTGTCGATACGTATCCGTTCGGGTACAACTTCCCAATTTTTAACGTGGCCGATATGGCACTCACGTTTGGGGTCATCTTGATGGTCGTTGGGATTTTATTTGAAGAAAAATTACACAAAGAAAGGGGACAATCGTAATGGAAACGTATACTTTTGTCGCCGATGAAAAGGCAAGGATTGATAAGTGGGTCAGTGACCGTGGTGAATGGTCACGCTCACAAGTACAGGAATGGATCAAGACGGGAGCCCTCCTCGTCAATGGTAGTGCCGTGAAGGCGAACTACAAGCTTCAAGTGGGGGATGAAGTGGAAGTGAACGTGCCGGAAGCGGTCGAGCTCGAAGTGTTGCCTGAAGACATCCCGCTCGAAATCGTCTTTGAGGACGAGGACGTCATCGTCGTCAATAAGGCTCGTGGGATGGTTGTTCACCCTGCAGCCGGTCATACATCAGGAACGCTCGTCAATGCGCTACTTTTCCATTGTGATGACCTATCGGGCATCAATGGGGTCAAACGTCCAGGAATCGTCCATCGGATTGATAAGGACACGACAGGTCTTCTCATGGTCGCCAAAAATGATTTGGCACACGAGTCGCTTGCGAGCCAATTGAAAGACAAGACAATCAAACGGGAATATATCGCGCTCGTCCACGGCGAACTTGTCCATGAACTTGGAACAATCGAGGCACCAATCGGGCGTGATACAAATGATCGTCAGCGCATGACCGTGACGGATCGGAACGCCAAAGAAGCGGTCACACATTTTCGTTTACTCGAACGTTATAAAGACTTCACGCTCGTGGAGTGTAAATTAGAAACGGGACGCACGCACCAGATTCGCGTACACATGCGTTATATCGGTCATCCGCTCGCCGGTGACCCGAAATATGGCCCACGCCGCACGATTGATTTAGGCGGTCAAGCGCTCCATGCGGCAACACTCGGATTCCATCATCCACGTACGAAAGAATGGATGGAGTTCGAAGCGCCACTCCCAGAAGACTTCAAAGCGGAACTCGCAAAATTAGATAAAATCGAGAAAACACGTTGACTTCTGTCACGTTCCGATTTATAGTCTAGGAAGCATAACACCTTTAAACCCAGTCCAGAGAGGCTGTGAAAGGATTGTGACCGCGGTCACATTTACGTCAATTCAACCCCGGCATTCGTATGCCGTTTTTGATGAAGACTCCCTTTCCAGCCGGATCAGGGAGTCTTCTTTTTTTATGAAGTTTGGAAGGAGGAATCACGTGAAACAATCAGTCATTTTAGATGAGTCAGCCATCCGTCGAGCTTTGACACGAATCGCTCATGAAATCATTGAACGAAACAAAGGAATCGATGATGTCGTACTCGTCGGGATCAAAACGAGAGGCGAAACGCTCGCTGACCGACTCGCACGCCGAATCGAAGAGATTGAAGGCAAGCCGGTCGCACTCGGTAATCTCGATATCACGCTTTACCGAGATGACTTATCGAAGAAGTCGCTTGACCCAGAAGTGAAAGCGACGGAATTACCGCATGACATCAACGGAAAGACGGTCGTCCTCGTCGACGACGTTCTGTATACCGGTCGCACGGTTCGTGCCGCAATGGACGCGCTTGTCGACCATGGTCGTCCGGACTATATCCAACTCGCTGTCTTGATTGATCGAGGCCATCGAGAACTCCCGATTCGACCAGATTTTATAGGAAAGAACGTTCCGACGTCCAAGTCCGAGCAAGTCGTCGTCCGACTCAGTGAAGTCGATACGGCGGATGAAGTCAGTATCCATCAGCACTAAACCCATACCTTTAAGGTGGTCCTGAGAGGCCAGGAAGGAGAATTCAATATGAAACAACCTGTTCTACACATCCACGAGCGTCCAGCTCACTTTCCACAATGGCTGTTATTCAGTCTTCAACACGTCTTCGCCATGTTCGGAGCGACGATTTTAGTCCCGATTTTGACTGGATTAAATACATCGGTCGCCCTCGTCGCTTCCGGAGTGGCCACGCTCTCATTCTTAGCGATTACTCGCTTCAAAGTCCCGACATACTTAGGTTCAAGTTTTGCCTACATCGCCCCAATCATAGCGGTCAGCCAGCAATGGGGTGTCGAAGCCGCGCTCTTTGGCGGTATCGTCGCCGGTTCGGTATACGGCGTCGTCTCCTTGATCATCTATAAGACGGGCGTCAATTGGTTGCTCCGATTGCTTCCACCAGTCGTCGTTGGACCGGTCATCATGGTCATCGGCCTCTCGCTCGCTCCGGTCGCCATCGACATGTCGATGAATCAAGATGGTGCGTACAACGGAACATTCATGGTCATCGCTCTATTGACGCTTGGAATCACAATGCTCGCCATGACAAAGCTAAAAGGTGTCTGGGGAGCGGTTCCGATCCTTTTTGGAATCGTCGGGGGCTACGGGATTGCCGCAGCATTTGGAATCATCGATTACTCACCGATTCAACAAGCGAGCTTGTTCCAACTCCCTGACTTCACGATGGTGTTCGTCGACTACATGCCGATGTGGCAAGTCGGTGCACTCCTTGCAATCGTACCGGTCGCCCTCGTCACAATGACGGAGCACATCGGTGATCAGATGGTCACGTCGAAAATCATCGGACGAGAGACGATGAAAGATCCGGGTCTCCATCGCACGCTACTCGGTGACGGGGTAGGAAAAGCGGTCGCCTCCGCACTCGGTGGACCACCGTGTACGACTTACGGTGAGAACAACGGCGTCATGGCCATCACGCGAGTTTATAGTGTCTACGTCATCGCTGGAGCGGCGCTCATGGCCATCAGCTTCGGATTCCTCGGTCATATCGAAGCATTCATCTCGACCATCCCGAACCCGGTCAAAGGTGGAATCTCAATCCTCTTGTTCGGTGTCATCGCGTCAAACGGGTTACGGACGATGGTAGAGAGCAAAGTCGACTTGGCAGAGAAACGCAACTTGATCATCTCGTCGGTCATCCTCGTCATCGGGCTCGGTGGTGCGATGGTTCAAATCGGTAGCTTCCCGGTACAAGGGATGGCGCTCGCGACAGTCGTCGGTATTTTATTGAACGCGATCTTGCCGAAAGAAGAAGAGGAAACAGCGGTCGACATCAACACAACTGAAGAAACGAAACAAGCAAGTAACTTTTAATTCGATCCCGTGAGGTCGGCAAAGTGAAGGCTCGTTTATTTGGGTGTACCCTGCCCAGATAAAGGCGTCCCTTCACATCGGTGAAGAGACGCCTTTTCTCTTTGCCTCTAACTAAAGGAGGAGACGAACATGAATACGATGCAGACAAACGTAAAACCGGTCAAACACTTCGTCAGTTTGGACACACTTTCCCTTGAGGAGATCATGGGCATGATTGAAGAGTCGTTGCGCTACAAACAAGGAGATCTGCCTCCATTATTTGACGGGAAGACGGTAGCGAACCTGTTCTTTGAAAATTCGACGCGCACGAAAAACTCGTTTCAAATGGCCGAGCGCCATTTGAACATGCAAGAGATTCCATTCGATGTGACGACGTCATCGGTCACAAAAGGCGAAACGCTCTACGATACGTGCAAAACGCTCGAAGCCATCGGTGTGGACGCGCTCGTCATTCGACATCCGGAAGCAGGCTATTATCACGAACTCGTCGAGAAACTAAATATCCCGGTGTTGAACGGAGGGGACGGGAGCGGGGAACATCCATCCCAATCGTTGCTCGATCTCGTTACCATCTTTGAAGAGTTCGGAACGTTTCAAGGGTTGAACGTCGCCATCTGTGGCGACCTCGTCCATAGTCGGGTCGCCCGCTCGAATGCGAGCGTCTTGAAACGACTTGGGGCAAACGTGGTCGGTTGTAGCCCCATCTCTTGGTGGGACGATTCAATGGGACTAGAGCGAAAAGAACTCGATGACATTTTAGGTGAATGTGACGTCATCATGTTACTTCGTGTACAGCATGAGCGTCACATCATGGGAGACGTCTTCTCAAAAGAGGAGTATCACACACAGTTCGGTTTGACGGTCGAACGCGTCGAGCGAATGAAAGAAGGCGCCATTATCATGCACCCGGCTCCGGTCAATCGGGATGTAGAGATTGCCGGAAGTCTGATCGAACATGAGCGGTCACGCATCTTCCCGCAAATGAAGAACGGCGTCTATGCACGCATGAGCATTTTAAATCGAGCATTAGGAGGACAACAATGATACTTCAAAACGCGACATGGTATGACGAGGGAACGAAACGCACGACATCTATTCTAGTGAAGGACGGAAAGATCGAATCACTCGACTATATGGGGGAGGGCGCGGGGCAAGAAATCATCGATGCATCAGGCTATCTGCTCACACCAGGACTCGTCGATGTCCATGTCCACTTGCGTGAACCGGGAGGCGAGGTGAAAGAGACGATTCAGACGGGAACGATGGCTGCTGCGGCAGGCGGATTCACGACCATCTGCTCGATGCCAAACACGAGACCGGTACCGGACAATCGCGAGACGATGGACGTCCTCCTCCAAAAAATCGATCAAGATGCAGTCGTCCGAGTCCTTCCTTACGCGGCCATCACGAAACGACAGCTCGGTGAGGAACAGGTCGACATGGAATCGCTCGCAGATGCCTTTGCCTTCACAGATGACGGGGTCGGTGTCCAATCGGCGGCGATGATGCGACAAGCGATGAGAGAAGCGAAACGATTGAACAAAGCGGTCGTCGCCCACTGTGAAGACAATACGTTGAAGGCGGGATCGGTCCACGAGGGCAAATTCAGTGAGGCGCATGGCATTCAAGGAATTCCGAGTCTTGCGGAGAGCATTCATATCGCTCGCGACGTGTTGATCGCCGAAGAGACAGGTTGTCATTATCACGTCTGTCACGTCTCAACCCGCCAATCGGTTCGTGTCATTCGGGATGCGAAGCGTGCCGGCATCCGTGTGACTGCTGAAGTGACGCCACATCACCTCGTCTTGAGTGAAGATGATATCCCAGGACTCGATGCAAACTTCAAGATGAACCCGCCGCTCCGAAGCGAGGACGATCGACAGGCGCTTCTCGAAGGATTGTTCGATGGAACGATCGACATGATTGCAACGGACCATGCTCCTCATACAGCAGAAGAGAAGGCACAGGGGATGGAACGTGCACCATTCGGGATTACCGGCTTCGAGACGGCATTCCCGCTTCTCTACACGACGTTTGTGGAAACCGGCGTCATGGAAGAACATCAGTTGATTGATTGGATGACGAAACGCCCGAGCGACGTGTTCGGATTATCAAGAGGGGAACTGAAAGTTGGGGCGGATGCCGATTTGGTACTGATTGATACAGAAACGACGCGGGTGGTGGATCCGTCGACGTTCTATTCGAAAGGGAAGAACACACCTTTTACGGGGAAACAACTTGTCGGATGGCCGGTCATGACGATGGTCGGTGGCGAAATTGTATATAAGGGGCGATTTGATGAAACGAACATTATGGCTTGAGGATGGAATGAAATTTGTCGGGAAAGGGTTCGGGGCACCCGCTGATACGATGGGTGAAGTCGTCTTTCAGACAGGGATGACAGGATATCAAGAAATCTTATCGGATCCGTCGTACTGCGACCAAATGATTGTCCTGACGAACCCGTTGATCGGAAACTATGGTGTCAATCGCGAGGATTTTGAAACGACAGTTCCGGTGGCGAAAGCGTTAATCGTAAAAGAAGTATGCGATACGCCATCGAACTTCCGTTCAACGACGACACTCGATGCAACACTCACTCGCTTCGGCATTCCAGGACTCTCGGATATCGATACACGAATGTTGACACGTCACTTACGGGCGCAAGGTGTCATGCGAGGTGTCCTCGTCGATGGTGAATTGACATGGGAAGAGGTACAGTCTCGCTTTAACGAACTGTCTCCGAACGACCAAGTCGCACGTGTTTCGACGAAACGGACGTATGTGAGTACGGGAACGGGACCACGTATCGCCTTGATCGACTTTGGCGCGAAACTCGGAATCATGCGCGAGTTGATGAAACGCGACTGTGAAGTCATCGTCTTCCCGCACGATGTGACGGCAGAAGAGGTATTACGGTACGAGCCAGACGGCATTATGTTATCAAATGGACCAGGAGACCCTAAAGACGTTCCGACTGCATTGCCGCTCATCGAGCAACTCATGCCGACGACACCAATGTTCGGGATTTGTCTCGGTCATCAGCTGATTGCCCTCGCAAACGGTGCGAATACATTCAAGCTTCCGTTCGGACATCGTGGCGCGAATCATCCGGTGCTCGAGCTTGAGACAGGTGCCGTGACCATCACTTCTCAAAACCATGGATATGCGGTAGAGGAAACGTCACTGCTCGATACACCGCTCATCGTGACACATCGTGCGGTCAATGACGGAACGATTGAAGGGGTAAGACATCTCCATCATCCGACCTTCTCGGTACAGTATCATCCCGAGGCAGCACCGGGACCGTTCGATGCCAACGACTTATTTGACCGTTTCATGCAACTCGTACAAGAAAACAAACAGAAAGTAGGAATTTGACATGCCAAAACGACCAGATATTCAGAAAATCCTCGTAATCGGATCAGGACCGATTGTAATCGGACAAGCAGCGGAGTTTGATTATGCTGGTACACAGGCATGTCTTGCCTTGAAAGAAGAAGGCTACGAAGTCATCCTCGTCAACTCGAATCCGGCCACTATCATGACGGATCCGACGACAGCGGATCGTGTCTATATCGAACCGCTCGAACCAGAATTCGTCGAACGAATCATTCGTCAGGAACGTCCTGATGCCCTCCTTGCCACGCTCGGCGGTCAGACGGGATTGAACTTGGCATTTGAACTCGACAAACGGGGCGTCTTGCGAGATTGCGGCGTGGAACTACTCGGGACGAAACTGTCTGCGATCGTTCAGGCAGAGGACCGGGAACAGTTCCGTAACTTGATGTTCGAACTTGGTCACGGCGTACCTGAAAGTGAGATTGTTCATACACTCGAGTCTGCTTGGGGATTTGCGGAACAGATCGGGTATCCGATTATCATCCGGCCTGCGTACACGCTCGGGGGAACCGGGGGAGGGATTGCCCATGACCGGGAATCGTTCGAGCAAATCGTTGAATCCGGATTGAAGGCAAGTCCTGTGACGCAAGTCTTGCTCGAGAAATCGATTGCCGGGATGAAAGAAGTCGAGTTTGAGGTCATGCGTGACTCGAGTGACCAAGCCATCATCGTCTGTGCGATGGAAAACTTTGACCCGGTCGGAGTCCACACTGGTGACTCGATCGTATTCGCACCGACGCAGACGTTGTCGGATCGGGATTATCAAATGTTACGGAGCGTATCGCTCGATATCATTCGGGCACTTGGGATTGAAGGAGGATGTAACATCCAATTCGCACTCGACCCGGACAGTTTCACATATTACGTCATCGAAGTGAATCCACGTGTGTCACGAAGTTCGGCGCTCGCATCAAAAGCGACTGGCTATCCGATTGCCAAGCTTGCTGCGAAAGTCGCTGTCGGCTACAAGTTGTCAGAACTAAAAAACCCGGTCACCGAGACGAGCTACGCCTCGTTCGAACCGGCGCTCGATTACGTCGTCGCCAAAATCCCACGTTTCGCTTTCGACAAGTTTGAGTCCGCGGATCGCCGCTTAGGCACACAAATGAAGGCGACGGGTGAGGTCATGGCCATTGGTCGGAATTTAGAAGAGGCTCTGTTAAAAGCCGTTCGTTCGCTCGAACTGGGTATGGAAGAACTTTATGTCCCACAACTTCAAGCGCTGGACACAGAACAGCTCGAGCATGGACTCATTCATCCGACAGACGAGCGTATGTTCATCATCCATGAGGCACTACGTCGCGGGTACACGGTAGAAACGCTACATCAACTGACAAAAATCGATCGATTCTACTTACAGAAATTAAACCGGATCTGGAAAGCCGAGCAACAACTAGCATCGGAGCCATTGACGTCAGAACGTTTGCTCGACGTGAAGCGACTTGGTTTCAGTGACGTCGCCATCGCCCGAATCCTAGAGACAGACGTTGAGACAATTCGTTCGCAACGTCATGGATGGAACATTCGACCTGTATATAAAATGGTCGATACGTGTGCGGCGGAATTCGCATCGGAGACACCGTATTTCTACGGGACGTATGAAGTGGAGAACGAAGCGGTGAAGACAGACCGTGAATCCATCCTCGTCCTCGGGTCGGGTCCGATTCGAATCGGACAAGGTGTCGAATTTGATTATGCGACCGTGCACTCGATTCAAACCATTCGAGATGCGGGATATGAAGCCATCATCATCAACAATAACCCAGAGACGGTCTCGACGGACTTCTCCATCTCCGATCGCTTATACTTCGAGCCGTTGACGACGGAAGATGTGTTAGAAGTCATCGATAACGAGAACCCGCTCGGCGTCATCGTCCAATTCGGTGGACAGACCGCCATCAACTTAGCGGCATCGCTCGAAGCGAACGGCGTAAAAATTCTCGGAACGTCATTAGAAGATATCGACCGTGCCGAAGACCGGAAGGCGTTCGAGGCTACCTTGTCCGCTGAACGATTGGCGCAACCACCAGGAAAGACGGCGACGAACGTGGAAGAGGCCGTCGAATGTGCGAACGAACTCGGCTATCCGGTACTCGTCCGACCATCATACGTGCTCGGCGGACGGGCGATGGAGATCGTGTATGAACAGTCGGAGCTCGAGCGTTACATGCGAAACGCCGTCATCGCCTCGAAAGATCGCCCGGTCCTAATCGATCGCTATTTAACGGGGATTGAGATCGAAGTCGATGCCATCTGTGACGGGACAGACGTCTATATCCCAGGCATCATGGAGCATATCGAACGGGCCGGCGTACACTCAGGTGATTCGATTGCCGTCTATCCGCCACAACGACTCAGTGATGAATTGAAGCAAAAAGTCGTCGATTATACGATCAAGTTGGCGAAGGCGTTCCGCATTAAAGGGCTTCTCAATATCCAGTTCGTCTATGCAGATGATTTGTACGTCATCGAGGTGAACCCGCGTGCGAGCCGGACGGTTCCATTCATCTCGAAAGTGACAGGGTTACCGGTCGCGCGGATTGCGACACAAACGATTCTCGGAACAAGCTTGAAAGAACTCGGTCTTGGGACGGGCATCCATCCTGAGTCGGACAGCATTTCGGTTAAAGTCCCGGTCTTCTCGTTCGCGAAATTGAAAGAAGTCGATCCATCGCTCGGACCTGAGATGAAGTCGACAGGGGAAGTCATGGCAACAGATCGGACACTTGAAAAAGCGCTCTATAAAGGTCTTGTCGCAGCAGGGATGAACATCGCCTTAAAAGGAAACGTGCTCATGACGATTGCGGATCACGACAAGGATGAGGCGATTGCCTTAGCCAAACGATTCGACCGCCTCGGTTTCCGACTCATGGCAACGAGTGGGACGGCTGAACGTCTCGAAGCGGAACAGATGCGCGTCCGTCGAGTCGGGAAGATTCAAGAAGACGGTGAGACGATGCTCAGCGTGATCGAGCGAGGAGACGTCGACTTGATCATCAATACGACGAGTCGCGACGCACTCGTCACGAAAGATGGCTTCTTGATTCGCCGTACAGCCGCCGAACAAGGTACGCTCTGCCTCACATCGCTCGACACGGTCGAAGCGCTACTACAAGTCATTGAAAGCTTATCGTTCCAAACGGTCAGCATCCCGGCATTCACAACGTTCGGGGTGATGGTATGAGACATGACGTGACGATTGTCAGTAACCGGCAAATCGCAAAAGCGACGATGGAGATGAAAGTACGTTGCCCTGGGGTGGAGATCGCCCCTGGGACGTTCTTTCACATCAAGACGTCCGGTCTGTTACGTCGACCGTTATCGGTGGCGAACGTCGAGGGGGACGAAGTTACCTTCTTATACAAAGTGATTGGGGAAGGGACAACTGAGCTGGCGGGGAAACGTATTGGGGACACGCTAGACGTCCTTGGTCCGCTCGGGAACGGTTTCCCACTTGCCCAACAAGGAAAGCGGGTCGTCCTGGTCGGAGGAGGAATTGGGGTCCCACCTCTATACTATGTCAGACGCAAACTCCATGAGATGGGGATTGAAACGATTGCGATTCTTGGGTTTGATTCAAAAGAAAGTGTCTTTTATGAAGAAGCCTTTCGTGAACTTGGTGAGACCATCATCACGACAGTAGACGGCAGTCACGGGGAGTCTGGCTACGTCACGGGTCCACTCGCACGCATCGAGGCGGACGTCTTATTCAGCTGCGGTCCGGAAGTGATGTTGAAGGCGGTCGCCGCTTCACCGATTCCGGAGCGTTACATCTCAATTGAAAATCGGATGGGTTGTGGCATTGGCGCTTGTTTTGCCTGTGTCTGTCAAGCACCGGAGGGCTATGTGAAAGTATGTAGCGATGGACCGGTATTCAATGCGGAAGAGGTGCTGTTATGAGATTGAATGTCGATTTACCAGGTCTTCATTTAAAAAATCCGATTATTCCGGCTTCCGGATGTTTCGGATTTGGAGAGGAATTTGCGAAACTATATGACCTCTCCATTTTAGGAGGTATCATGATCAAGGCGGCGACGGAGGAGTCGAGATTCGGTAATCCGACCCCACGTGTCGCCGAAACGGCACAGGGCATGCTGAACGCGATCGGGCTTCAAAATCCAGGCGTCGATGCAATCATCGAAGAAAAATTACCATTCCTCTCGACGTTCGACACGGAAATCATTGCTAATGTTGCCGGTTCGACGCCAGATGAATACGTGGAAGTCGCTCGTCGAATCAGCGCCGACCCGACGATTAAAGCCATCGAATTGAACATCTCATGTCCGAACGTGAAATGTGGGGGCATGCAGTTCGGGACGGATCCGGTGATGGCGGCAGAACTGACGAGACTCGTCAAAGCGGCTTCGAGTAAGCCGGTCTATGTCAAACTTTCTCCGAACGTCACGTCGATCACCGACATGGCGCGAGCCGTCGAAGCGGCCGGCGCGGACGGATTGACGATGATCAACACACTCGTCGGGATGCGGATCGATATTCAGACCGGGCAACCAATCTTGGCGAACCGAATCGGTGGGTTATCCGGTCCGGCCATCAAACCGGTGGCCATTCGAATGGTGTATGAAGTCGCGCAAGCGGTCGATATCCCGATTATCGCCATGGGCGGGGTGCGAACGGTCGACGATGTGCTTGAGTTTATTTATGCTGGAGCGTCTGCCGTTGCCGTTGGGACGGCAAACTTTGAAAATCCATACGTCTGTCAGGAAATCATCGAAGCATTACCGGCACGACTCGATTCACTCGGAATCGAACATATTTTGGATGTGAGGGGGAAGGCATATGCGCAACTTGTATCTCGCCCTTGACGTGGAAACGCGGGACGAAGCGTTTCAATTGTTAAAACATTTTTCAAACCGACCGGCTGTTAAAGTCGGGATGGAACTCTTTTATCGAGAAGGTGCGCGCTTTGTCGAAGAATTGGTCGACGAGGGTTACCCGGTCTTTCTAGATGTAAAAGTACACGATATCCCGGAGACGGCTCGTCGAACGATGCGACAAATCGGAAAGCTCGGTGTGGCTGTGACGAATGTCCACACGTTAGGTGGAGAAAAGATGATGCGCTATGCGTTAGACGGGTTACGTCAAGCGACTGATACCACTCAATTGATTGGGGTCACACAGTTGACGTCGACAGATGAACGAATGATGCAGACAGAGCTCGGTATTGCCGGACGACTCGATCAAGCTGTTCTCAGACAAGCGACACTTGCGAAGCAGGCGGGACTTGACGGAGTGGTCGCATCCGTTCAAGAAGCGAAAGCGATTCATCAGAAACTCGGGGATACGTTCATGACAGTCACGCCAGGTATCCGACTCGGTGAAACAGATGATGATCAAGTTCGCATCGCGACGCCACGAGACGCGAAACTGGCGGGCGTTCACTCGATCGTCGTCGGCCGACCGATTACACGTGCAGCTGAACCGATGGCTATGTACAACCAATTCATGAAGGAATGGGGACAACTATATGAAACAAATCGCTGAGGCACTTTTACAGATTGAGGCCGTCACACTTTCACCGACTGAGCCGTATACATGGTCGAGCGGCTTGAAGAGTCCCATCTACTGCGATAATCGGCTCACACTCAGTTATCCAGAAGTACGTCAAGTCATCGTCGATGGATTGGTGAAGTCAGTCAATCCGACCGAAGTCGATGTGATCGCAGGGACAGCAACGGCAGGGATTCCTCACGGGGCATTGCTCGCCGACCGACTCGGTCTCCCGTTCATTTATGTCCGTTCGAGTGCGAAAGGGCACGGGAAAGGAAATCAAATCGAAGGGAAACTCGACAACGGGGCACGTGTGCTCGTGATCGAAGATTTGTTATCGACGGGTATGTCGAGTATCGATGCAGCCCAAGCGATTCGTGCGGCAGGTGGTGAAGTCACTGGTATTCAAGCCATCTTCTCGTACGGATTGCCGGTTCTCCAGAAGAATCTAGCCGATGCAGACCTGACGGCGACATCGTTGACGACGTTCTCGGAATTAATTGAAGTGGCAGAAACGACAGGCGTTCTCACACGTTCAGAACTGGAGTCACTCCGTGAGTGGCAACAAGACCCTCGCGCTTGGAGCAATCTCGTCACCTCTTAAGAATCCACCCTCGGGCGGATTCTTTTTCAATTCGGCTTATGTCATACTTCGTGGTAAAATAATGAAAGTGATTTAAAAAGGAGAGGCATATGGCGTATTCAAGAAGCAAAGAAAAAACATGGGGGGCACGATTCCGTTCCATTCCCAAACATCGTAAAATCGCCTTCGGTCTCGTCTTGACCATCATCCCAGCGCTCTTTTTCGTGAATTTATTTGTATTCAGTCATTTGTTAGCGCTAGGAGACCAGTATGAAGACCGATATCAAATGAAAAAGTTACGACTCGAAACCCATCATGGGAACGTTGAATTTGTGCGAAGTCCAAATGAAAAAGTTCAAATTGAAGTGATGCAGACGAACTCGAAAGAACGTCGAATCAAAGTCAAATCGGTCGGAGATACCATCTATATCGTCGAGCGTTATGGATGGTTCAGCTATTTCGGTAGCCGAGCAAGCGACGAACCATCGCGATACAAAATCCGTGTCTCGTTGCCTAGCTCGATGACATCGATTCATCTCGATGCAGAACAAGTGACCGGGCAAGGATTAAACGCGAAGACCATTGTCATGAACGTCAATGCCGTCAACTTGAAGCAAATCGATAGTGACCGCCTACGAATCGAGTCAAAAAGTGACACGACGATTGAATCGGCGAGACTCGTGACCGGGGATATTCGTTCTTATCGTCATGCGACGGTGAGTGATGTCGTCGTCAATCAAGCGATGACAATTCAAACAGAAGCCGGAACGCTTAGCTACACGCCGAAACATGCGACCGGTCAAGTGAACGTGACCACCGCAGGTAAAGTTTCGAGTAGTGATCGCTACGAAGAAGTTGAACCAGGGGTGTATCAGTTGTCGACATCGAATCGACCGATTGTTGAACTGATTTCTGAAACAGGAAAGGTCGAACTGAAATGAATGAAAAACGATACATCCCGAAAGTCGGGTTACGTACGTTAAAAACAGGGATTGCCGTCACGATTACCGTCGCGATTTCATGGTACATTTTTGGGATTTACTCGGGAATGGGCGCTATTGCAGCTGTCGTGGCGATGCAACCGACTGTTAAGCGTTCTTCAAAAATCGTCTTCAGTCGTATATTCGGAACGGTCGTCGGTCTCATGTGTGGACTTTTCATCGTCTATTTGTTCGGTGTCAATCCGCTCTCGATTGGGTTGGCCGTCATCGTCTCGCTTACACTTAACACGACGTTCGATAAGACCCACATGTCGACGTATGCGGCGTTTGCCATCGTTATGATGCTCGAAAGTCCCACTTCGGATTTCTTCCATTATGCGTGGACCCGTTCGTTATTGACGGCGGTCGGTGTGTTCGTCTCACTCGGTGTCAATTACGCGTTCATGCCTCCTCGTTATGAGGACCGGTTGTTGAACGAGGTACGAAAGACTTCTTCTTATCTGTTTCATCATTGGCGAGAACTCGTCGGTTCTCCGGCAGAACTGTTAGATACGCGAGCTCGCATTCTTGGCCATCAAGAGCTTCATATGATGCTCCAAGAGGATATGAAAGTGACGAACGTCAAATTGAAGTATATGACAATCAAGCAGTATCGCTTATTGATTCATTTAGAAGACAAGCTTGTCCTTTTGTTAGAGAGTTTGGCTGAACATAAAGAAGCGTTCCTATTGATGAGCGAGGAAGAGCGTCAAGCGTTCGAATCTGAGTTTCTGTATTTATTAGCGCACCATCACGATATTCTGTATACATGTGACAAACCCTATTCACTTTTCAAACTACCGCACGAAGATTTATCCGTTTCAGAAATTTTACACGGGCATTTGCTCGACTATCATGAACAGCTCGAAGCGTTTAAACATGATCCCACATCATAAACATGAAAACCCGCCATGAACCATGGCGGGTTTTCATTTATCACTGTTTCAAAGACTTCATCAATTGCTCATCTGGAGTCACGTAGACGGTCTGTTGATCCGTATAGATGACGAACCCTGGTTTCGCACCGCTCGGTTTTTTCACGAAGCGAGCACGCGTGTAATCAACAGGGACGCCACTCGACGCACGTGCTTTCGAGTAGTAGGCTGCGACTGATGCGGCTTCGACTAGTGTCGTCTCATCCGGTTCCGTCGAACGAATGATGACGTGAGAACCTGGGATGTCTTTGACGTGTAACCAAATCTCGTCACGACGCGCAAATTTGAATGTGAGGTGGTCGTTTTGTGTATTATTCTTCCCGACAAAGAATTCTGTGCCCGTTGAAGAGGTGTATGCTTCGAGTGAAATCTTCGGGTTCGCTTTTTTCTTTTGACGCTTTTGACGGATGTATCCTTCTTCTGCGAGTTCTTCCCGAATCTCGAGCAGATCCGACGGTGATGCGACGTCGAGTTGCGCGATGAGTGTTTCTAGGTACGCAATCTCCGCATCGTTCAGTTCAAGCTGTTTCTTTACTTCGACTTTCGCGACTTTCAGTTTGTTGTATTTTTTATAGTATTGCTGAGCGTTCTCATTCGGTGTTTTGAGCGGGTCGAGTGGAATGGAGATGGTCGCACCGTTCTCGTCATAATAATCGACGACTTCGGCGACCCGCATCCCTTTTTCGAGTTGGAACAAATATGTCGTCAACAACTCTCCGTATTTTTGTAACTCATCCGCCCGTTCCGTCGCTTTCAAGTCATCTAAAAGACGGCGTCGCTTCAGCAGATTTTTTTCAAGCTCTGATTTTAATAGTCGTTCGACATCGTGTGCTTGTTGTCTGACACGGTCTCGGTTCGCTTTTTCATAGTAGAAACGGTCGAGGACTTCTTGACTCGACTTATACATTTCTTCAGTTTCGATGTCCCCGGCTGTCAACGCAATCGGAGCGAACCGTTCTTTACCATTCGCAAGTTGTTGGAATACATAAGGACCTTCGAGTTGACGAAGGACGTTTTCGAACGCCTGTTGAACGGAATCGCGGTTAGGCATCTTTGCAAGATGTACGACTTCCTGTGCGATTTGTGGACTGACGCCGGCGAACGTGGAGACAATCTGTTTATCGAGCTTGCCGGCATTCCAGTCGATGCGTTTCAACCCTTCCGTCAAATCAGATAACGGATCGAATTTATGTTGTTCCGGCGGAAGGAGATAGTCACTCCCCGGCATGATGGTTCGATACGTGTTTTGTGAAGGTGGGAGATGCTTGATTGCATCTAAAATCTTGCCTTCCTCCGTCGTCAAGACGACGTTCGAGTGGCGTCCCATCAATTCGATGTATACTTTCTTCGACTCTTCATCGCCGAGCTCGTTCCGAGAACGAACGGAAATGACGATGACACGGTCCCGGCCAATTTGTTCGATTGCCGTGATGAAGCCACCTTCCACATGTTTACGGAGCATCATGCAAAACATCGGTGGTTCTTGCGGGTTTTTAATCGGTGTATCCGTCAACTGAAGACGGGCATACATCGCGTTTGCTGATATCAAGAGTTGCGCGTTTTGACGATTCGAACGAACTTGAATCATCAAATCGAGCGAATACGGTTGATGTACCTTGTTGATTCGCCCTCCGACGAGCGATTGTAATTCTTGTACGACACGATATGTCATTAATCCATCATAAGCCAATGATCTCATCACCTTTGTTCATTTTCTGTCTCTACGTTATCAGAAAAACAGAAAATATGGTACGATGGAGTAGGAAATCCGAACTTCTTCTTGCCGGGACAATTGATTGACTGCTATTATAATTAAATGTGATGTTAGAAGATGGAGGGCTTGCAGTGAATTTTAAAGAACGAGGATTATTAATCGTTTTGTCTGGACCGAGCGGTGTCGGAAAAGGAACCGTTTGCCGTGCTCTTCGCGAAGAAGAGGACAATAACCTTCAATATTCGGTGTCGGCGACGACGCGAAAGCCACGTGAAGGGGAAGTTGAAGGAGTGCATTACTTCTTCAAATCAAGAGAAGAGTTCGAACGGATGATCGAACAAAAAGAACTGCTTGAACATGCCGAGTTTGTCGGTAACTATTACGGGACGCCTGTAGAGTGGGTGCGTGAAACGCTCGAAAGCGGTCAAGATGTCATTCTTGAAATCGAGGTGCAAGGAGCGTTCCAAGTAAAAGAACTTCTTCCAGAAGCCGTCTTTTTATTCTTGGCACCACCAAGCCTTCAAGAACTTCGCAATCGTCTGATCGGACGAGGCACGGAGTCAGAAGAAGTTATTAAACAACGCCTTCTCGTCGCGCGTGAAGAAATCGAATTGATGGACGCTTACGACTATGTCGTCACGAACGACGAGGTTGACAAAGCCATCGATCGGATTAAAGCGATCGTGACAGCTGAGCATTGTAAACGTGAACGTGTTGCGTCACTCTATAAAAAAGCCATGATGGAGGTCATTTAATGTTATACCCTTCGATTGATGCCTTACAACGTACTATCCCGTCAAAATACACGATCGTAACGGTCGCTGCGAAACGGGCGCGTCAGATTCAAGATGGAAAAGCACCGAAAGTCGCCGAGCCAAAATCATATAAGCCGGTCGGTCAAGCGTTAGAAGAACTATTTTCGGGTGATACGACAATCATCGTGAACGAAAAAAACAACGGATGAAGTGTGACCCAAGTCGTTTGCGACTTGGGTCTCATTGTCTATAAGGGGGAGTTTGGGAATGGTGAAGGATCGTACTATTTTGTTATGCGTGAGTGGTGGAATTGCCGCCTACAAGGCGTGTGCCCTCACATCGAAATTGGTTCAAGCCGGAGCGAATGTTCGCGTCGCGATGACGAAGTCGGCAGAACAATTCGTGGGTCAGGCGACCTTCCAGGCGCTCAGTCGAAACCCGGTCTACACGGACGTGTTTGAAGAGCATGACCCGACAAAAATCGCACATATTGATGTCGTCGACTCGAGTGACTTGATTGTCGTCGCTCCTGCAACTGCGAACACGATCGCAAAATTAGCGAACGGGATTGCAGACGACTTCATCACGACGGCCATACTTGCTGCAAAGTGCCCAGTCATCGTCTCACCGGCCATGAACGTGAACATGCTCGAACATCCTGCCACGCAGCGGAATATTGAGACATTAAAGTCATACGGTTATCAGTTGATTGAACCGGGTGTCGGCAACTTGGCTTGTGGATGGATTGGTGGGGGACGTCTACCAGAACCGGAAGACTTAGTACGCATCATTGAAAGCCAGTTCGTCCCGAAACTGTATCTTGGAAAAGACGTGTTGATTACGGCTGGACCGACGGTGGAACGTATTGACCCCGTCCGTTACTTATCAAATGACTCTTCTGGAAAAATGGGCGTCGCACTAGCAGAAGTGGCACGTGACATGGGTGCCCGTGTCACGCTTGTCCATGGCCCGCTCCAAGTTCCGGTCCCAGATGGCGTGACAGCGGTTCCTGTCAAGTCAAGTGAAGAGATGCTGCGCGAAGTGACGAGCCGCTTTGAGGCTTCAGACCTCGTCGTGAAGTCGGCGGCAGTCGCGGATTATCGTCCGAAAACAGTTCATGCAGAGAAGCATAAGAAAGTGCATGGGCCACTCACAATCGAACTTGAAGAAACGACAGACATTTTAAAATCACTCGGTGAGAAGAAGACCCATCAAGTGTTGGTCGGTTTTGCAGCTGAAACGGAGAGACTCGAGGAGCATGCAGCTGCGAAGTTGAAACGAAAGAACGTCGATTTTCTCGTCGCGAACGATGTGTCATCAAGTGACGTCGGATTTGGAGCAGACGACAATGAGGTCGTCTTGTTCCGTGCGGACGGGACGACACTTAGTCTACCAAAGCAATCGAAGAAGGCGTTGGCGTTCGAACTGCTCACACAATTTAAGGAAGCGGTCCGATGATTGCACATGTACACGTTGATGCACCGGTAATTACGATTGATCGTCCATTTGATTACGAAGTGCCGGAACAGTTCGAGTCGTTGATTGAACCCGGAATGCGCGTCTCTGTCCCGTTCGGTTCACGACGTCTGCTCGGAATCGTCGTCGGCACGTCGGACGGGACGAGGGATGGATTGAAGCCGCTCGAAGCCTTATTAGATGAAGAATCTTCTCTTACGGATGAGTTACTTGACTTGTCCATTCATGTGAAAGAGACGACGTTATGCTTTCGTTCATCCGCCCTGCTTGCGATGCTACCAGCAGCGCTCAAGGTCAGTTATGATAAAGAAATTAAAGAGGGGCATGTCCCTGACGGGGTTCGTTTAGGGACGCATTTATCGGAATATCCGAAAGACGTCCAATCGGTCATTCTTGAACTCGCTAAAAAAGGGGAACTGACCCTCTCACCTGTCCTGAAAGAAAAGAAGACATTTAAAACAGATATCGTTGTTGAACTGCTTGATGCAACCGTCGTTTCGAAGCGTGCCAAAAAACAACTCGAAGCGATTCAACAGCTAGAAGAGACGCCACGCATGTATTGGTCGGCACTCCGTCAAATTGGTCTCACTCGCCCTCAACTTCAAAAGCTTGAAGACATCGGAGCGGTGCGACTGACCAAAGTGGAATTGAATCGTGACCCGTACGCGACAATCGAACAGGTCGAGGAATCCGTTCAATTGAACGACAGTCAGGCAAGTGCAGTCTTGGCCATTCACGAGGCAGATGCCGGTGAGACGTTGCTCGTTCATGGCGTGACGGGGAGCGGGAAGACCGAGGTCTATTTAGAATCAATCGGACAAGTCATCGATGAAGGGAAACAAGCCATCTTACTTGTCCCTGAGATCAGTTTGACGCCGATGATGGTCAAGCGCTTCAAGCGTCGTTTCGGCGATCGGGTCGCCGTGTTGCATAGCGCCTTGTCTAAAGGTGAAAAGTACGATGAGTGGCGTAAGATTAAACGGAATGAAGTCGACGTTGTCGTCGGTGCCCGTTCTGCTATCTTTGCCCCGCTCGACCGACTCGGTCTGATCATCTTAGATGAAGAGCATGAGACGACGTATAAGCAAGAGGAGAACCCGCGCTATCATGCGCGCGATGTCGCTATTTGGCGGGCTCGCTATCATGGATGTCCTGTTGTATTGGGCAGTGCCACTCCGTCGCTCGAATCGTATGCCCGGGCACAGAAAGGCGTCTATCGCTATCTGCATTTGAAAGAACGATACGGTGGCGAGATGCCACCCGTTCATATCATTGATATGCGCCGTGAATTGGCCAAAGGCAATACGACGATGTTCTCAGAGGAATTGTTCCAAGGCATTCTCGACCGGATCAAGAAAAAAGAGCAATGCGTCATTTTATTGAACCGTCGTGGGTTCACGACGTTCGTCATGTGCCGGGACTGCGGTGAAGGCATGACATGTCCGCATTGTGCCGTCAATTTGACATATCATCAGTATGGAGATCGGTTGAAGTGCCACTATTGTGGTTACGAGGTCGGTATGCCGTCGACGTGTCCATCCTGTAATAGCAAGAAAATCAAACAGTTCGGATCAGGTACCCAGAAAATCGAAACGGAACTGTTGAACCGAATTCCGGAGGCTCGCATCATTCGAATGGATCAGGACACGACGTCACGGAAAGGGTCGCATGAACAGTTGTTGCGCCGTTTCGAAGAAGGGGAGGCCGACATCTTACTTGGTACGCAGATGATCGCCAAAGGACTCGATTTCCCGAACGTCACACTTGTCGGGGTGCTCGCAGCCGATGCGACGCTCGGCATGCCTGATTTTCGGGCGACAGAACGGACCTTCCAACTCGTCACCCAGGTAGCAGGAAGAGCAGGGCGCGGAAAACTTCCGGGTGAGGCGTTCGTTCAAACGTATAACCCGGACCATTATGTGATCGAGACGGCGAGTGAACATGATTATGAGACGTTCTTTGCCAAAGAGATGGGACTCAGACAAGTCGGAAACCATCCACCGTATTGGTTTTTGACGCTGGTCACGTTCTCTGCGGAAAACCCGCTCGTCGCCAAGGCTGAGGCAGAACTGTTCGCATCTGACTTTTTACACGCACAAGTGGAAAATAGCCGTTTGAACGGACCGATGCCGGCACCGTTATCAAAATTAAAGAACGCTTATCGTTATCAAGTGTTCATTAAAACGAAACAACCTGAATCGCTTTATGCAGAGCTAGCACGATTACAACAAGCGAGAGCGAAAGCAATCAGTAAGAAAGAATATCAAATGAGTATCGATGTGAACCCATACGTATTCATGTGAGGTGGAGAGAAATGTATAAAGTAGTAGAAGTACCAAATGACATTTTACGCGTAACATGCGAACCGGTGACGAAATTTGATAAAAAATTACGTCAAACGGTCGACCGTTTGTTTGATACGATGTATGAGTATGACGGAGTCGGCGTCGCGGCACCGCAAGTCAATTTGAATCAACGACTCGCAGTCGTCCATACCGACGACGAGACGGGACCACTCGTCTTGATTAACCCGGAAATCATTGAAGCATCAGGTCGAGAAGTTGGACTAGAGGGATGCTTAAGCATTCCAGGTGAATTTGGATTTGTCGAACGTCATGAGTCAATCGTTGTGAAAAACCAAGACTTGAAAGGACGCACCCATACGATTCAAGCGAGCGGTTTTTTCGCCCGTGCGATTCAACATGAAATGGATCATTTGGATGGCGTCTTGTTCACAGACAAGATCGCTGTTCCAAACCCTGGAAAAGACAAGCGGATTGTTTTCATGGGAACACCGACATTTGCCGTATCGGTACTTGAGCGACTGCTTGAAGAAGGATACAATGTCGTAGGTGTCGTATCACAACCGGATAAACCGGTCGGGCGTAAACGTGAACTCAAGCCGACACCGGTGAAAGAGTGTGCGCTTCGTCACGGTATTCCCGTGTTGCAGCCTGAAAAAGTTCGAACAGACTATGCAGACATTTTAGAGTTGAAGCCCGATTTGATTGTGACAGCAGCGTACGGTCAAATCGTACCGCCTGCTTTACTTGAGGCACCGCCTCACGGAGCCATCAATGTCCATGCTTCCCTTCTTCCGAAATATCGTGGAGGTGCCCCGATCCATCAAGCCATCATCGATGGAGAATCGGAGACAGGGGTAACCATCATGTATATGGTCGACAAATTAGATGCAGGTGACATGATTGCCAATACGATCGTTCCGATTGAAGAAACGGATACGGTCGGGTCATTGTTTGATAAGCTGGCTGTAGCTGGAAGTGATTTGCTCATTCGAACGCTTCCCGCGTTTTTAGAAGGGTGGATTGAGGCAGTGCCTCAAGACGAGCGTGATGTGACGTTTGCTCCGAATATCAGCCGTGAGCGTGAACAGATTGATTGGACAATGGATGGCGAGTCTATCTACAACCATATTCGAGGAATGAATCCGTTCCCGACGGCCTATTCAACGCTTGAGGGCGAACGTGTGAAATTGTTTATGGGTGAGAAGACGACAGGTACGGGACAGCCGGGAGAAGTCATTCGCCTTGAAGATGACGGATTTGTCGTGGCGACCGGAAACGATGTTGCCATCAAGGTCACCGATTTACAGCCCGCAGGCAAGAAACGGATGGATGGTGCAACCTTTATGCGTGGCGCAGGACAAAAGCTACGCAGTGGCGACCGATTAGGAGGAACTCATGAACGTACGTGAAGCAGCGCTTGATACGCTGATGAAAATTGAACAAGGCGGCGCGTATTCGACGATTGCCGTCAATGACACATTGAAACAAAAAAAAGTTGCCCCAAAAGATGTCGGTCTCTATACCGAACTCGTATATGGGACGCTTAGCCGAAAAGGAACGCTCGATTATATATTGAAAGACCGAATCCGTTCTCCGAAGAAGCTCGACAAATTTGTCCTTCCACTTCTTCGGATGAGCGTTTACCAACTCTTCTATTTAGATAAAGTACCTGACCGGGCCGTCTTACATGAAGCCGTCGAAATCGCGAAGAAACGAGGGCATCACCTCGGGACGAGCAAATTCGTAAACGGCGTGTTACGCAATGTGCTTCGGGAAGGGTTTCCGGACTTTAGTAGCTTGACTGATGCAGAACGAATCGCCATTGAGCACAGTCATCCGGAATGGCTCGTATCAGATTGGATTGAGTTATATGGCGTTGAAACGGCAGAAGCGATTTGTCAATTGAACAATGAGCCTGCCCCTGTCACGATTCGAGTCAACCGGAAGCGCATTTCAGTGGACGAGATGATGAACCGATTGGCTGATGCTGGTGTGTTGACGTCACGTTCGGAACTGTCGGCAGATGGACTCGTCGTGGAATCAGGGAACATCCATTCGACCACGTTCATCGAGGAAGGTCTCCTATCCATTCAGGATGAGAGTTCCATGATCGTCGCGGATGCGCTTGGCGTGTCAAAAGACGATGTTATTTTGGATGCATGTGCTGCGCCAGGTGGCAAGGCGATGCATACGGCTGAACGGATGGAAGGTGGATCGCTCACCGCTCTTGACTTACATCCTCACAAGGCAAAATTAATCGACCAACAAGCCAAACGTCTACACATCAATGGAGTGACCGCACTTGCCCTTGATGCTCGTTTAGCAGGTGAACGGTTTGAAAAAGAAAGCTTTGACCGAATCCTTTTAGATGTCCCTTGTTCTGGCCTTGGCGTCATTCGCCGAAAACCAGATATTAAGTGGACGAAGGATAAAACCCAGCTTGAAAACCTACCAAACATCCAAAGACAAATCATCGATGCCGTATTGCCACTGCTCAAGCCAGGTGGTACGCTAGTTTACTCGACATGTACGATCGACCCGTCTGAAAATGAGACCCAGGCTGACTACATTTTGTCGAAAGGACTGGTCTGGGACAACACGCTCACGGGGCGTCTCCCACAATCTGTTCGTCCGAACATGACACCGGACCGTGCTGAATTAAAACTATTACCGACGACATTCGGAACCGACGGCTTCTATATCGCCGCATTTAAGAAAGAGGTATAAAACATGAATCCAAAAGCAGTAGAAAAAAATCCGCTCTTAGGCGCAAAACCGTCACTTTATTCGTTGACGTTCCCAGAACTCGAAGCATGGGTGATGGAAGCAGGAGAAAAGGCATTCCGTGCGAAACAATTATATGATTGGATGTACGTCAAACGGGTTACATCATTTGACGACATGACGAACGTTCCGAAAGCCCTCCGTGACAAATTAGAAGCATCGTTCCAATTGACGACGCTAAAAGAATTGGTCAAGCAAGAGTCACAAGACGGTACCATCAAATTCTTGTTCGAACTTCAAGATGGCTATTCGATTGAGACGGTTCTCATGCGTCATGAATACGGGAACTCGATTTGTGTCACAACACAGGTTGGGTGTCGGATCGGATGTACGTTCTGCGCCTCAACACTCGGTGGCTTGAAACGGAACTTAGAGGCTGGAGAAATCACGGCTCAAGTTCTTGACGTACAACGCGCATTAGATGCCACAGGCGAACGTGTCGACTCAATTGTCGTCATGGGGATTGGTGAGCCGTTCGACAACTATGATGAGTTGATGCGTTTCTTGCGCACCGTCAACCATGACAACGGACTCAACATCGGAGCACGACATATCACGGTATCAACGAGTGGGATTGTTCCGAAGATTTACAAGTTTGCTGATGAAGGGATGCGAATCAACTTCGCCATTTCACTTCACGCACCAACGACTGAATTGCGCACCAAGCTCATGCCGATCAACCGTGCCTTTGACTTGGACAAATTGATGGACGCAGTCCGTTATTACACGGAGAAGAGCGGTCGCCGGATTACGTTTGAATATGGACTCTTCGGTGGTGTCAACGATACGGAAGAATATGCTCATCTGTTGGCAGATCTTTTAAAAGGAATCAAATGTCACGTCAACTTGATTCCCGTCAACCATGTACTCGAACGTGACTATGTACGGACACCGCGTGCTCAAATCTTTGCCTTCGAAAAAGTGCTCAAAGACCGCAACGTGAACGTGACGATTCGTCGCGAACAAGGATCGGATATCGATGCCGCTTGTGGACAGCTTCGGGCGAAGGAGCGCGAACAAGAAACGAGGTAATCAGAAAGATGGAATTAGCATTTCGAACAGATCGTGGACAAGTACGCACACAAAATGAAGATGCAGTTTTAATCTTAGGCGATGCCTTATCAGGAATCGCACTCGTTGCAGACGGCATGGGTGGACATGCAGCGGGAGAGGTCGCGAGTCAAATCGTGATTGAAGAGTTTCGGCGGGCCTTCCCGTCTCTCCCGTCGACTCCTGTCGAGATTGAGCGATGGTTCCGCCATCACATTGATTTGGCGAACAATCAAGTGTTGCAATTTGCGAAACAGTCAAACCTTGTCATGATGGGAACGACTGTGGCCGCTATTTGTTGGCACGGTGAAACAGTCATCATCGTTCATATTGGAGATAGTCGCGTGTATGCACTTCAATCCAATGAATTAAAGCGTCTTACAGAAGACCATTCTTATGTGAACGTGCTCAAACAGCTCGGTGAACTCACAGAAGAAGAGATGCGGATTCATCCAAAACGAAATGTCATTACCCGGGCAATCGGTTCAAGTGAACAAGTCGAACCAGACATACAAGTGCTCGCTGACCCAGAGTTTGATGTGATTTTAATTTGTACAGATGGATTGACGACACATATGACCGATGGGGCAATTCAACATGTGTTACAACAAGCTGTATCTGCAGAACAAAAAGCGGAACAGCTCATTGCGGAAGCCAATCAATTGGGAGGGAGCGACAATATTACAGTCGCCCTCGTTCAATTCACAGATAGAAAGAGAGGATGAATCCGATGCGAAGCGGAGAACGAATCAACGATCGTTATCGGATCGAACAACAAATCGGCAGCGGAGGCATGGCTAATGTCTACCGGGCTCATGACGAGATCTTAAACCGAACCGTCGCCATCAAGGTGTTGCGATCTGAATTCTCACATAACGAACAATTTATACGCCGGTTCGAGCGTGAAGCCCATGCGGCTACAAGTCTGAACCATCCCAATATCGTCGCCATCTATGACGTCGGTGATGAAGAGGATTTGTACTACATCGTCATGGAGTATGTCGATGGTGTAACGTTAAAACAATATTTGCAAGAGGAATACATATCTGTCGACGAGGCATTACGCATTGTGGGACAGATTTGTGATGCAATTGATCATGCCCACGCAAACCGGATCATTCATCGTGATATCAAACCACAAAACATGATGATCGATCAACAAGGTAACGTGAAAGTGACCGATTTTGGAATCGCTGTGGCGATGTCGAATGCGACGTTGACGCATACGATGTCGGTGCTCGGTTCTGTGCACTACTTCTCACCCGAGCAGGCACGTGGGAAATTCGCCGATGAAAAGTCAGATATCTACTCGCTCGGTGCCGTTTTGTACGAATTGTTGACAGGTCGCGTTCCTTTTGTTGGAGAGACGCCTGTTGCAGTGGCACTGCAACATCTGCAGGACGATCCGATTCGACCAATTGACTTGAACCCAAATATTCCACAAGCGCTCGAAAACTGTGTCATGCAAGCGTTAGCGAAATCACCTGGTGCCCGTCACGTATCTGTCGCTGCCTTTAAAAAAGATTGTATGACCTCACTTAGCCGTGAACGGGCAAATGAGCCGAAACGTCTTCCGGCGAGCCAAGAAGAGTTTGATCATACACTCGTCATGGCACCGGTCATTCCTGATGAAAAAACGGAAGCACCTGTGCAAACTTCTCAGACTTCTGCTTCGAACGAGCAGGAAAAAGAAAAACCACCGGTCAAGAAGAAACGAAAATGGTGGATTTGGATTTTACTCGTTATGTTGCTAATTGGAGGGAGTATTACGGCTTACGTAGTCGCGGATGAAATGTCGCGTGCCGTTGTACCCGATGTCGTCGGAATGAGTATCGGCGATGCCACATCAGAACTCGAAGACTCAGGATTTGTCGTCGAAGTGACAGAACGGGCGAGTGATGACGTAGAAGAAGGTGAAGTCATTTCACAAAACCCGCAAGAAGGGCGTAAACCGAAACGAGGCACGACGGTGACCATCGTTGTTTCGGCCGGGAAAGAAACCGTCGAAATGCCGAATGTGGAGGGACTGTCCCAATCAGCAGCTGAACGTATGCTAAAAGATTTAGCGTTCAGTGACCTTGAAATCAAAACAGAAGCTTCGGAAACGGTCGACAGCGGAGATGTGATTTCGCAATCGCTCGACCCGGGCGAGGAAGTCGTTCCTTCTGAAGTGACGGTCACGCTTGTCGTCTCGACAGGAAGCAACAAGGTAGAACTATCAAATCTGGCAGGGTATACGTTCGATGAAGCGTCCATCTATGCCGAGCAAAATAAATTGAAGATTGTGAGACGTGACGAATTTTCGACGAGTGTTCCTAAAGGTCAAATCATTCGTCAACTTCCGACTGCCGGTACAGCAGTCGACCCGGGTACTGAACTGACGGTCATCGTATCGGAAGGGGTCGAACCGACCGATGTCTCGATTGAACGAGAAGTGAGTGTCGAGGTCGAACAGCCGGAAAAAAACAAGAAGCCGAAAGCGGTCGAAGTTGTGATTCGTACGGTCGATGCACGAGGAGAAATCGAAGTGTTACGTGATAAAATCACGGAAACGACAACGTATTCTTACACGCTCGTCATTGCTCCAGACGAAGTCGGGACAGCAACGATTGAAGTGGATGGTGATGTTGTCCGAACGGATTCCGTCACATATGCGCAAGCCAAAGAGGCACAATAAAGAGGTGACGGTGCCGTCACCTCTTTTTTAAGGGAGGAACTCAGAGTGAAAGGAACAATCATTCGTTTACAAGGCGGATTTTATGATGTGATGACCGAGTCGGGTCAAGAGATTCGGTGTCGGGCAAGAGGAAACTTCCGTAAACGTAACATCTCACCTGTCGTCGGGGATGACGTGGTGATTCAAGATCAAGAGGATGGAACGGGCTATATTTTAGAAGTAGAAGAGCGTCAAAACCACCTTGTCCGTCCGCCGATTGCGAACATCGATCAGGCGTTTCTACTCTTTTCCGTGAAAGAACCGGCCTTCTCTTACCATTTGCTTGACCGGTTCCTCGTGTTAATCGAGTCGAAACAAATTCATCCGATCATCGTGTTAACCAAGATGGACTTATTGACGGATAGCGAAGCAGAAGGAATTCAAGAAGCGATTGCCCGTTATCGCACCATCGGGTATGACGTGATTGAGACATCGACGGAGCAGGCGCATGGGGTCGAAGAAGTCAGGAAGCTCTTTAAAGGAAACACAAGCGTTTTTGCCGGGCAGACAGGCGTCGGGAAAAGTTCGTTACTCAATGCGGTTGCTCCAGAGCTCGAGTTGGCGACAGGGGCCATCTCCAAGTCGCTCGGGCGAGGGAAACATACGACACGTCATGTGACGTTGATTCAATTAGCCGACGGGCTTGTTGCAGATACACCGGGATTTTCGAGTCTCGAGTTCCCGCAAGAACTCGAGTCAGATGAGCTCAGATGGTGTTTCCCGGAGTTTGTGGAACGACATGACGATTGTAAGTTCCGAGGATGTGTCCACATCAATGAACCGGGGTGTGCTATCAAGCAAGCCGTGGAAGATGGCGAAATTGCTTCAACACGCTATGAGAATTATGTTACCTTTATGGAAGAGTTAAACGATCGAAAACGGAGGTATTGACAGATGATTAAAATCGCACCATCAATTTTAGCGGCAGACTTTGCCAATTTAGAGGCGGAAGTGAAAGCTGTTCAAGAAGCAGGAGCGGACTACATTCATTTTGACGTGATGGACGGTCAGTTCGTGCCGAACATCTCGATTGGGCTACCGGTCCTCGCAAGCTTACGTAAAAAATCAGACATGGTTCTCGATGTGCATTTGATGATTGATCAACCGGAGCGCTATGTCGAAGATTTCGTCAAGGCGGGTGCGGATATCGTCACGGTGCACGTGGAAGCGACGAACCATTTACATCGCGTTTTGCAACAAATTAAAGCCGCGGGAGCGAAGTGTGGCGTCGTCTTGAATCCGCATACTCCGTTGTCTACGATTGAACATGTCCTCGAAGACGTCGATATGGTGTTGCTCATGACCGTCAACCCAGGGTTCGGGGGACAAGCGTTCATTGAATCCGTCGTGCCGAAAATTTCAGCGCTCAACCAGATTCGTCAAGACCGTCAGCTCGATTTTGAAATTGAAATCGATGGTGGGGTCAACGAAGAGACGGCGAAGCTTTGTATCGATGCGGGTGCTGACGTACTCGTTGCTGGATCTGCGATTTACAATCAACCGGATTATAAAGCAGCCATTGATAGCATTCGTGGCGCATCTCGTGTATAATCAACGATAGAACAACAAGATAGAGTCGCAAGGGGTGTCACATGATGTGGCTGAGAGGCATTACGCTAACCCTTTGAACCTGTTCCGTTCACACGGACGTAGGGATGTGGCGAAAATGCACGTTGCGAATCGAAGCAGCATGGCGTTTACGTCATGCTGCTTTTTGTCGTTCACACAATAAAGGAGGAAGAAAGATGAAATCACGTTTCAAATTACAAGCACTTATCGAAATTTCATTGTTCGCGGCGCTTGGACTAATCTTTGATTTACTCATCCCATACCGTTTGCCACAAGGAGGGTCAATCAGTTTAGCGATGCTCCCGATCTTTGTGATGGCATTCCGTCACGGACTGAAAGGTGGACTTGCGACAGGAGCGCTCGTCGGGACGCTTCAACTCTTGTTTGGCGCCTATATTTTCACACCCGTACAGTTCCTACTTGATTATACGGTCGCGTATGGACTTGTCGGTGTGGCCGGCGTCTTTGCCGGACGTGTGAAACAGGCTGCTACTCAAGGGGCGACGAAGACGCTCGCAACCTATTTAGTGCTTGGCGCATTGATTGGGTCGGCATTGCGATATGCGGCTCATGTCATCTCAGGAATCGTCTTTTTCGCTGAGTATGCGGAAGGGCCGGTCGTGGCGTATTCACTCGGCTATAACGCGACGTATATGGTTCCGTCGTTTGTCATCTCAGCCATCGTATTAGTATTACTCTTCACGACAGCTCCACGCTTCACGCGTGTGGCGACACGGGACATTCGTCAATGAACGTCTTGATTGTCGCGGCGAGTCCGGAACCTATTCCGGACTTACCGCGTGATGCCGATTTAGTCATTGGAGTGGATGGTGGGTATCAAAAGCTGTTAGATGAAAAAATCGATGCGGACGTCGTAGTGGGCGATTTTGACTCGTACAAAGGACTACTGCCCGAGGAGGCGCTACGTTTTCCGTCGGAGAAAGATGTGACGGATCTTGAGATTGCGCTTCAGTTGGCGATCGATCGGGGGGCGACACGGATGGATGTGTACGGTGCGCTCGGGGGACGGATTGACATGACGTTCGCAAACGTTGGTCTACTCGAATCGTATCCAGGGATGATTCTCCATGGGAAGGGAAACATGATTTTTCTCGCTCGACCGGGTGATTCTGGGATTCCGAAACAAGAGGGACATTATCTGTCCTTCATGCCTTGGAAGACGGCCACGATTTCGATTAAAGGTGTCAAATATCCACTCGATCATCATGAGGTCAAGAGCGGAGAAGCATTGACCGTTTCGAATGAGTGGGTCGAAGCATCTGCCCGGTTGACGGTTCATGAGGGAATGGTACTTGTCATGATTGTCAAAAAATAAACAAAAAAATCCCATCGGCGAATGCCGCTGGGATTTATTCGTTCGTGTATAAGTATTATACGCGTTCAACGAGACCTGATTTAAGTGCGCGAGCTGAAACCCAAACGCGTTTCGGTTTACCGTCAACGAGAATACGAACTTTTTGTACGTTTACACCCCAAGTACGTTTTGTCTTGTTGAGTGCGTGCGAACGGTTGTTACCTGATTTAGGTGATTTACCTGTTACGTAGCATTTACGTGCCATGCGTTTCCCCTCCTTTTTTATGTGGGTTCGTCCTAATAGACACTCGTTTATATTAGCACGGCTTTTTTCCCGATGCAACTAGAAAATCATACCATGACAAGAAAAAAACTTGACATTACTCTCAAGGATTTGAATAATGAATGAGGTTATCGCGTTAATTGACCGAGATTCTGGAGCAGGTTCTTTTAATAACTAGGTACTTATTGTAGAATGTACATTAGGAATCATTCCGAATAAAGGAGGCTACTCCATATGGCAATTGAAATGAAGACAACATATGGCAATATTGACATCACAAGTGACGTTATCGCGACACTCGCAGGTGGTGCGGCGATGGAATGCTTCGGTGTGGTCGGCATGGCTTCACAAGCACAACTGAAAGACGGCATTGCTGAATTGTTAAAACGTGAAAATTACGCACGAGGTGTCGTCGTACGTCAAGATGAAGAAGACGTACATATCGACATGCACATTATCGTAAGCTACGGGACGAAAGTATCTGAAGTCGCATACAACGTGCAAAGTCGAGTGAAGTATACGCTCGGAGAAACTTTAGGATTAAACGTTTCGTCGGTAAATATATTCGTTCAAGGCGTTCGTCTGACGAATGACTGACGAAAACGGAGGAGGATTTGGTGTGGGTTTAAAACGATTAGATGGATTGGCGCTCTCAAACATGATCGCGAACGGAGCGGCCAACTTGAGCCAAAACGCAGATTATGTGGATTCGCTTAACGTCTTCCCGGTTCCAGACGGAGATACGGGGACGAACATGAACTTGACGATGACGTCGGGTGCGAAAGAAGTAGCGGCCATGAACTCATCAGATATCGCGGAGGTATCATCAAAGTTTGCTCGTGGACTCCTGATGGGGGCACGTGGAAACTCGGGCGTTATTTTAAGCCAGTTGTTCCGCGGGTTCGGGAAAGCTGTTGAAGGAAAAGCAGAACTGACAACAGTTGATTTTGCAGAAGCGCTCAAGCGCGGTGTCGACACGGCATACAAGGCGGTTATGAAACCGGTTGAAGGAACGATTTTGACGGTTGCTCGTGAAGCGGCCGACGAAGCGCTTCTTGCGTCAGAGTCGACAAGTGATTTCACTGAATTTATGGAACGTGTCATCGTCGAAGCGAAAGCATCGTTAGACCGTACACCGGACTTATTGCCGGTATTAAAAGAAGTCGGCGTCGTCGACTCGGGTGGTCAAGGGCTTCTCGTCATTTATGAAGGATTCCTCGCAAGTCTTGAAGGAAAAGAACTCGAAAAACCACATACACCGGTCATGGACGCCTTGATCGAAGCAGAACACCACGCGCATGCGGCGCAAGGATTCATGTCAACAGAGGACATCGAATTCGGTTACTGTACAGAGATCATGGTCCGTTTCCAAGAGGACAAGTTGAAAGATGCACCGTTCAACGAAGACGCATTCCGCAATGAGTTATCTGAACTCGGGGATTCTCTCCTTGTCGTTGCGGATGAAGAACTCTTAAAAGTTCACGTTCACGTCGAGACACCTGGTGAAGTCATCACGAAAGGTCAACGTTTCGGTGAGCTCGTTGCAGTCAAGATCGAGAACATGCGTCAACAACATTCAACGATTCTCGAAGAAGAACAAGGTGCCAACCAACACGGTGTTCAACAAGCAGAGAAGCCAAAAGCACCATTTGCCATCGTGACGGTCGCAATGGGTGAAGGTGTCAGCGAATTGTTCCGTTCACTTGGGGCGGCACACGTCATCGAAGGTGGACAGACGATGAACCCATCGACAGAAGATATCGTCAAGGCGATTGAGTCGGCACATGCGGAACACGTCTTCATCTTCCCGAACAACTCCAACATCATCATGGCGGCTGAACAAGCGGCATCTGTCGCACCGTGCGGCGTTTCGGTCATTCCGACGAAGACGGTCCCACAAGGACTCGCGGCAGCTATCGCATTCAACCCTGAAGCGGATGTCGAGATGAACGAACAAGCGATGAATGCGGCTGCGTCAGCTGTGAAGTCTGGACAAGTCACATACGCTGTTCGTGATACGAGCATCGATGGTGTTGAAATCAAAAAAGATGAACATATGGCGATCGCAGAGAAGAAAATCGTTTCTTCCTCTCCGTCTAGTCTTGAAGCGGCTAAACGATTAGTTGATGCGCTCATCGACGCAGACGACGAGATCGTCACGATCCTAACAGGAGAAGGTTCTTCTGAATCAGACGTCGAGGCGTTGACGTCTTATATCGAATCAGTAAATGATGAGATTGAAATTGAAGTTCACGACGGCAAACAACCGCTTTACTCTTATATTTTTAGTGTGGAATAAGCTGTTTCGAATCCCTACCTTCTGTATAATGAAGGTAGGGATTTTTGAAAGGGGGAAAATTTGATGAAATATCGGAGTGTGTTTGACATCATTGGTCCGGTCATGGTCGGACCGTCGAGTTCGCATACAGCAGGTGCTGCTCGCATCGGCTTGATGGCTGGGAAGTTATTCGGAAGAACGCCGCGTACGGCGCACATCACATTTTACGGGTCGTTTGCTGACACGTATCGGGGTCACGGGACGGATGTGGCCATCGTCGGTGGAATCATGGGATTCGATACGTTCGATTTGAGAATCCCGCAGGCGTTAGACATCGCCCGTGAAAAAGGGATCGAGGTCATCTTTGAGACGAGTGACCTGTTGACGGATCATCCGAATACGGCCCGCGTGTTACTAAAAGATGAATTGGGCACATTTGAAATTGTCGGAATCTCGATCGGTGGGGGAACGATTGAAATCACGGAATTGAACGGATTCCCGTTGAAACTGACAGGTGGGGGACCTGCGCTCGTCGTCTTACACCATGACCGATTCGGGGCGATCGCGGCAGTAACGGGTGTGTTGGCGAATCACCAATTAAACATTGGTCATATGGAAGTGAGTCGTCACGAAAAAGGGATGCAGGCGTTGATGGCGATTGAGATTGATGAAACCATTCCTGCGGAAGTGCTCGCTGAGTTGGAACGATTGCCGCAAATCGAACGGATTGCTATTTTTGGGGAATAAGGAGAATGTGAGATGTTTAAATCAGTAGAAGAGTTAGTGACGATTGCAACAGAACGAAACATCCCGATTTCTGAAGTCATGATTGAGCAAGAGATGCATGTCAGACGTTCGAGTCGAGAGGACATCATCGGGATGATGGACCGTAACCTCGAGGTCATGGAAGAGGCGGTCGAACGGGCACTTCAAGGGGTGACATCGGTGACGGGATTGACGGGGAACGATGCCGTACTCATGCAAGATTACATTCGTTCGGGCAAGTCGCTCGCAGGGGATCTCATTTTAGATGCCGTGTCGAAAGCGATCGGGACGAACGAAGTGAACGCGGCGATGGGACGAATTTGTGCGACACCGACTGCGGGGAGCGCCGGGGTCGTACCAGGAACGTTGTTTGCGGTGAAAGATCGTCTGGAAATGGACCGCGACGCGATGATTCGTTATTTGTTCACGTCAGGAGCATTCGGATTCGTCGTAGCGAACAACGCCTCGATTTCAGGAGCGGCCGGCGGATGCCAAGCCGAGGTCGGTTCGGCGACTGGAATGGCAGCCGCGGCCATCGTTGAAGCGGCCGGTGGGACACCGGACCAATCGGCGACAGCCTTTGCGATTGCCCTTAAAAATATGCTTGGTCTCGTCTGCGATCCTGTGGCGGGGCTCGTCGAAGTGCCGTGCGTTAAGCGGAACGCCATGGGTGGTGCCAATGCCATTGTCGCAGCTGACATGGCGCTCGCGGGGATTACCTCACGTATTCCTTGTGACGAGGTCATCTCAGCGATGCACGAAGTCGGTCAGATGATGCCGACCGCGTTGAAAGAGACGGCCAAAGGTGGTCTTGCGAATACGCCGACGGCTCGTCGCCTCGAACGAAATATATTTGGAGCGAAAGAAGATGCAAAACAATGACCGATTGACGACGCTGAAAGGGGTCGGGCCAGAGATGGCCAAAAAATTAGAAGTGATGGGACTTGTTCGAATCGAGGACGTGCTGGAGCACGTCCCGTTTCGTTATGAGAATTATAATAGTGGGACGGTAACGACAGCCGTTCATGGTGACCTAGTTAAATGGAGTGGGACGGTTCAAGCTGAACCACTCGTTCGTTATTACAGTAAAGGGAAAAATCGACTACAGTTCCGTTTATTATTAGAAGAACGGTATGCCGTACAAGTGACGATGTTCAATCGGGCGTTCTATAAAGAAAAGTTAGTTATCGGTGAGACAGTGACGGTCAAAGGGAAGTGGGACATGAACCGGATGACGATTAGCGCAACCGACCTCGAATTCGGTGCCCCCTCTGGTGGTCTCCAACCAATCTACTCTCTACGAGCAGGACTGACACAAAAGAACTTTAGTCGAATCGTAAAACTAGCGTTTGAACAAGTGAATGATCTCCCTGAACAGGTGCCACAGGCCATTCGCGACCGATATCGGTTAGTTGACCGAATGGCGATGCTTCGTGGGATGCATTTACCGGATACGGTAGAGACGTATAAGCAGGCAAGACGAAGTTACGTCTATGAAGAATGTTTACTGTATCAATTGAAACTACAAGCGTTTCGAAAAATGGAGCGGTCAGGAAACGGTCGGGCCCTTCAACTCGATAAACAACAGTTGAATGAATTTGTGAAACGACTCGCATTTCCGTTGACTGGAGCGCAGACACGGGTCATCCGTGAAATCGTGTCGGATCTTGAAAAACCGGAGCGGATGAACCGATTGTTACAAGGGGATGTCGGGAGCGGGAAGACCGTCGTTGCCGCGATTGCCTTGTATGCGACCGTCATGGCCGGGTATCAGGGTGCACTGATGGTTCCGACAGAGATTCTTGCAGAACAACATGCCACCTCATTACAAGAATTATTTGAACCATTTGGCATCAAGATCGCCCTTTTGACGAGCTCGGTGAAAGGAAAGGTGCGGGAGGCGTTACTCTCAGCGATTCAATCAGGTGACGTCGACATCATCGTCGGGACGCACGCGCTCATCCAAGGACCGGTCGAGTTTTCCAATCTCCATTTAGCGATTACAGACGAACAGCACCGTTTTGGTGTTGAACAGCGGAAGAAGCTACGAGACAAGGCGGAGTTTGCCGACGTCCTATATATGACGGCGACCCCGATTCCGAGAACGCTCGCCATCAGTGCCTTCGGTGAGATGGATGTTTCGACCATCGATGAGATGCCAAAAGGTCGAAAACCGATTGAGACGTATTGGGCTAAGCATGACCAAATCGACCGTGTCCATTCGATGGTCGATCGCGAACTAACGCTTGGTCGACAAGCGTATGTCATCGCACCGCTCATCGAGGAATCGGATACGCTTGAAGTGGAGAGTGCGACGGCGTTGTATGAACTGTTGAAAGAACGCTTCTCGAATTATAGCGTTGGTCTGATGCACGGGAAGTTGTCGAGCGCAGAAAAGGACGACGTGATGAAGTCATTTGCGGATAACACGACGCAAATCCTTGTTTCGACGACAGTCGTCGAAGTCGGGGTGAACGTCCCGAACGCTTCGCTCATCATCATTCATGATGCCGAACGCTTCGGACTTGCTCAATTACACCAGTTGCGCGGGCGGGTCGGTCGTGGTGCCCATCAATCATTTTGTATCCTTGTCGGAGACCCGAAATCGGATGTCGGGAAAGTCCGTTTGAAGACGATGACGGAAACGAACGATGGCTTTGTTTTAGCCGAGAAAGATTTAGAGTTACGTGGTGCTGGAGATTTCTTCGGTACCGCGCAAAGTGGTTTGCCGAGTTTTCGGGTAGCTGATCCGGTTCTCGATTTAAAAGTGATGGAAGTGGCGAGACAAGATGCTGTAGCGCTTCTCGGGAGTGAGGCTTTTTGGCATGATGCCCAGTATGACGTTTTACGAAACTATTTGAAACAACTCGACCTTCTCGTCGGGGAAAGGTTAGAATAATACTTGAAAATGACGACTAAAGAATATATACTGCTATTAGTACCAGGTATTAAGTTCTTTAGTAACTTAGTTTAGGAGGGAACTGAATGCGGGTACCTAAGAAAGAGCGGCAACGCTTGTTACAGGAAACGATTGAACACAACCCGTTCATCAAAGACGAAGAACTGTCAAAACAGTTTTCCGTCAGCATCCAAACAATTCGACTTGACCGAATGGAATTAAAAATTCCAGAAGTGCGGGAACGAATCAAACATGTGGCTTCCGAACATCTCGATGAAGTCAAATCGCTTTCAATGAGCGAGGTCATCGGTGATATGATTGACTTGAAACTAGATGACTCTGCCATCTCTGTACTCGACATAGAAAAAGAACACGTCTTTAGCCGCAATGAGATCGCCCGTGGACATGTATTGTTCGCGCAAGCCAACTCGTTAGCGGTGGCGCTCATCAACGATGAATTGGCGTTGACCACTAAAGCGGATATTCGCTTCAGTCGCCAGGTCCATCTTGGAGAGCGAGTCGTTGCCAAGGCTCGTGTGCTGAAACTACGTGGGGACGGGAGAACAGACGTCACAGTCGAAAGTTACGTCGGCGAGGAGTGCGTCTTTGACGGCGACTTCACGATTTACCGACGTAGTGAGGAGGAACAAGCATGAAGTTAGCAATTGATGCAATGGGTGGCGACCACGCACCGAAGGCGATTGTAGAAGGGGTCAAGCGATTCATCGAGCAATTTCCGAATGAATCGATGGAACTCTTTTTAGTCGGTGACGAGGTGAAGATTGCCTCGTATGGTCTTGACGATCCTCGTGTGACGGTCATTCCAGCCAGTGAAATCATCACGGGTGAGGATGAACCGGTTCGTGCGGTACGCCGTAAGAAAGACAGTTCACTCGTCAAAGCAGCCCAACTCGTTAAAGAAGGAAAAGCGGATGCCCTCGTGTCTGCTGGGAATACCGGCGCACTGATGGCGGCATCACTTTTCATCATCGGACGAATCCCGGGAATTGAGCGTCCGGCACTATCTCCGACGTTCCCTACATATACAGGGAGTGGAGTCGTCGTACTGGATGTCGGAGCGAATCCGGATGCGAAAGCCGAACATCTTGTGGATTATGCCATCATGGGCTCACTATATGCCGAACACGTCCGAGGCATCAAAACACCTCGAGTCGCCCTTCTCAATATCGGAACGGAAGCCGGAAAAGGAAATGCACTCACGAAAGAGGCATTCCCCCTCCTTGAAGCGGCTCCTGTCCACTTTGTCGGGAATGTCGAAGCGCGTGAAGCGATGTCAGGAGACGTAGACGTCATCGTGACCGAAGGGTTTGCCGGAAATATCCTGTTAAAAGGTGTAGAGGGCTCCTCGGCGATGCTCATGAAGATGATGAAAGAACAGTTCACGAGTAATCTTGTATCAAAACTCGCCGCTCTCATCTTAAAACCGAAGTTAAGACGACTGAAAGAAACGCTTGATTATCGTGAACATGGGGGAGCCGGATTATTTGGGATCAATGCGCCAGTCATTAAAGCGCATGGGTCAAGCGACGCACTTGCCATCGCGAGTGCGTTGAAGCAGGCAAAAATCATGGTAGACCACGATGTCGTGGAGAAAATCAAGCGTGCTAAAGCGATAGATTAAGCGAAAGCAGGTGAGGACATGGGGAAAGTAGCATGGGTGTTTCCAGGACAAGGTTCCCAAGCCGTCGGAATGGGACAAACCTTCTTAAATCATCCTGAAATGCTTCAAGCAATCGGACGTCGACTCGGATTTGACCTTCTTGAAGTCATGTCATCCGGGTCGAAGGAAGATTTACAAGAAACAGAAGTCGCGCAACCGGCGATCGTGGCGCACGCCTCGTTGCTCGCGCAAGCTTATGCGAAGAACGGTGCGACACCAGACGTCGTCATTGGGCATAGCGTGGGTGAATATGCCGCGCTCGTCAGTGCGGGTGTCATCGATCTAGAAGAGGCGACCGTACTCGTCCGCGAACGCGGTCAGTTGATGTCTGAAGTAAAGGACGGAACGATGGCCGCGGTCGTTGGAATGACCGATCTTCAAGAGGCACACCACATTACGGAAAAAATTAGTGCGAGTGGAGATTTAGTTCAAATCGCCAATTTAAATTGTCCAGGTCAATTCGTGATTTCAGGACATGTCGACGCAGTCGAACAAGCGAGTGTAGAATTGAAGGCAGCTGGGGCGAAACGGGTGTTACCGTTACAAGTCTCTGGAGCGTTCCATAGTTCATACATGATGCCGGCAGCGACTCGTTTCCAGGATGTCCTCGCCTCATCGCCGTTTACAGAAGCTTCAGTCGACGTGATTTCAAACGTAGACGCGGCTGTGCATCGTGACCCTGAACACTTAAAAGCGTTATTGACGAAACAACTCTATTCGTCTGTTCGCTTTGAAGAATGTGTTCGTAAAGCGATTGCAGACGGTGTCGATACGTTTATCGAATTTGGTCCATCATCACCACTCTCTGGATTGATCAAACGAATCGATTCAAACGTTACGATTCAAAAGGCGACCACGTTAGAAGAAGTCGCCTCGTTAGGAGGAGAAGTTCGTGCGTGATCAAGTAGCGATCGTGACAGGTGCGTCCCGAGGAATCGGTGCGGCCATCGCGAAACGTTTAGGGGAAGACGGCTTCAAAGTCGTCGTGAACTACTCGGGTAGTGAACAAAAGGCAAATGAGGTCGTCGCGACCATCGTGGAGGCAGGTGGTGAAGCCCTTGCCGTCAAGGCCGACGTTTCAAATGCTGACGACGTCAAAGCGCTCGTCAAGACAACGGTCGATACGTACGGTCGGGTCGATTGCCTCGTCAACAACGCAGGAATTACACGTGACGGGTTACTCATGCGGATGAAAGAGGCGGATTTTGAAGACGTGTTATCGACGAATTTAAAAGGGGCCTTCTTGACATCTCAAGCCGTCACGAGACCGTTACTCAAATCAAACTCAGGTCGAATCATCAATATCGCCTCTGTTGTCGGGATTACCGGTAATGCCGGGCAGGCAAACTATGCGGCTGCGAAAGCAGGATTGATTGGGTTGACGAAGTCGGTGGCTCGTGAGCTCGCCGGACGTCATGTGACGGTCAATGCCGTCTGTCCAGGGTTCATTCAAACTGACATGACGGATGCCTTGACAGATGCACAGCGAGAGGCTACACTCGGACAGATTCCGTTCAATCGTTTCGGTCAGGTGGAAGATGTGGCAAACCTCGTCTCTTTCCTGGCATCGGAACAGGCCGCTTATGTGACTGGACAGACGATTGCCGTCGATGGCGGCATGACAATGGCGTAAAAGAGAACTTTACCAACAGACAGACATTTAATATACTTACCTTTGGAGGGATTTTATCATGACAAAAGAACAAATCTTAGTAGACGTAAAAGAAGCAGTAGCAGAGAAGCTCGGGAAAGATGTATCTGAGATCACTGCAGACAAATCGTTCAAGGACGACCTTGGCGCGGATTCACTTGAAGTGATGGAAATGGTGATGGACCTCGAAGACAAGTTCGACATCACGATCGAAGACGAAGATGCTGAAAAGCTCGCGACTGTTGGAGACGTAGTAGCTTACATCGAAACAAAAGTGTAATCAAGCTATCCCACCGCTCGGTTCCGGGCGGTGGGCTTGTGCTTATTCATGGAGGGAACTATGACAAAAGACAAACGACGGTTTGACCGTCAAGGGTCGGCGCAGCGTCGTCGACGTCAGGAAATGGAACGGGCACGCATCTTAGAATTATTTAAATCGTTACAAGAACGCATGGACGTTCAGTTTTCAAACCACGACTTGCTGATGCAGGCGTTCACGCACTCTTCATATGTGAATGAACAGCGTGGATTGCGAAAAGATAATGAACGTTTAGAATTTTTAGGGGATGCTGTCCTTGAATTGACTGTATCTCGCTTTTTGTATGAGACTTATCCGGAGCGTTCCGAGGGGGAATTAACAAAATTACGGGCGGCAATCGTTTGTGAACCGTCACTCGTAAATTTTGCGGAAGCCTATGCTTTCTCTGATTTCATCTTGCTTGGGAAAGGTGAAGAGTTGACCGGTGGGAGAAAACGTCCGGCTTTACTTGCCGATGTATTCGAATCTTATATCGGGGCTCTTTATTTAGACCAGGGAATCGAATCAGTCGAACGGTTCCTCGCCGAAGCGGTTTTTCCGAAAGTCTTAGCGGGCGTATTTGAAGAACAAACTGATTTTAAGAGCCAGTTGCAGGAAAGTGTTCAGCGAGAAGGGCTCGGACCGGTATCATATGAGATTATCGAAGAACGAGGTCCTGCGCATAGTCGTGAATTCGTCGCGCACGCTCGTCTCAGTGATGATATCGTCGGCGAAGGGGTCGGGCGTTCGAAAAAAGAAGCTGAGCAATTGGCGGCGAAAGAAGCACTCATCGCCTTCAATCGTCGTTACGCAGACTTATAATCAAAAGGAGTGGACCATTCACGATGGTTCCACTCCTTTTTCATGTCAATTGACCGAGCTCTTCGACGATTCCGTCAACTTCTGAAATGGAGAGGGAAGAGCGTGTCATCACGTATTCATAAATTTCTTTTACCGCTGATGGGTCAGCTGCATTATATTCTTCCGCTTTGATCGCTCCGCGGTTAATAATGTTCATTTTATCCAAAATGGCTTCGATCATCTGTTCATTCGTCATCTGTATTCCCCTTTCTACAGTTCTTTTTAGAATAGCATGATTCTGGCATTTTGACGAACTGTTAACTGTGGTAAAATATACAGATGAATGCTTACTGCGGATAGGATGGTCACGATGCACTTAAAACGAATCGAACTCGCTGGCTTTAAATCATTTGCCAAGCGAATTGAATTAGATTTCCGTCCCGGCGTCACGGCTGTTGTAGGGCCGAACGGGAGCGGGAAATCCAATATATCGGACGCTGTTCGCTGGGTACTTGGAGAACAGTCGGCCAAATCACTTCGCGGTGCCAAGATGGAAGATGTCATCTTCGCCGGAAGTGAAGGAGAGAATCACCGAAATGTCGCCGAGGTCACGCTCGTCCTCGATAATCGCGACGAACAGTTGCGTCTCCCTTATGAAGAAGTGAGTGTGACCCGTCGCGTGACCCGAAGTGGGGACAGCGACTATTTTATGAATAAAAAACCATGTCGTTTAAAAGACGTCATTGACTTGTTTTTAGACACGGGTCTTTCCCGCGATGCGTTCGCCATTATCGGGCAAGGGCGGGTCGAACAGGTCATATCCGGTAAACCGGAAGAACGTCGTGCCGTCATTGAAGAGGCAGCCGGCGTATTAAAGTATCGTCAACGAAAAAAACAGGCTGAACGGAAATTGCAAGACACCGAATTGAACTTGTCTCGCGTCGATGACATTTTATTTGAGTTAGCGGATCGCGTTGAACCGCTCCGTGAACAGGCAGCGCTCGCTCGGGAGTATAAAGTGGCGAAAGCACGACACGATGAACTCGAAACGGGAATCATGGGTGCTGAGATTCGATTGCTTCAACAAGAGATTGAACTAGTGTCGGCACGTCACGTGGAATCTGTTCAACAGTTATCTGACTGTGACCGTTCGGTACGTGACCTCACCGATGAACGTAGCGACCTCGAAGCGACGCTTGCTCAGTTGCGTGAAGAATTGACAGAGCTCAACCAAAACGAAAGGGAGCACTCGACGTACGTCGAGCGCTTGACGGGTGATATCAAGCTCGCAAAAGCACAAGAAGAACATGGTGCCGAGATGAAAGACCGCCTCGTCCGTCAACGTGAAGAAGTACGTGTGGAAATGACCGAACTTGAAGCGCGCTTGAAGGTCGTTCGTGAAGAGCTTGACCAAAAAGTAAGCACGTTGCGACAAACGACCGAGGCAAGAGAAGCGCTACAGCAACAGTTGACATCCGCCTCTCGTGATTTCAACGCTGAAATCGAAGCGTTACAAAGCGAGGCGTTCGAACTTGCGACAACGAAAGCGACAATCGGTAACCAACAAAAACGAGAACAACGGGATATCGATATTGCCGTCGAGTCGAAAGAACGTCTTCTTCGTGAGAACAAACATCGCCTCGATGATCGTTCCTCTCAAGAAGCGACTCTCTTGGCGGCCCAAGAACAGTATGAAACAGTGCGGAGTCGTTTCGAACGACTGAGTAAAAAAGAATCGGAACTTCGCGACCAAGAGACGGCAATCCGCGAGAA
The DNA here is from genome assembly GCF_018617335.1 of Exiguobacterium sp. s63. Classification (GTDB taxonomy): domain Bacteria; phylum Bacillota; class Bacilli; order Exiguobacteriales; family Exiguobacteriaceae; genus Exiguobacterium. The sequence goes on from NZ_JACSKB010000002.1 coordinate 495,314, forward strand.
ACGGTCTCGAGCCGAATCATCTTATTATGACCTTGAACGGCGTCGCCAAAAGACGGAAGACCGAATCGAGATGCTCGAACGAATGAAGCAATCGTATGAGGGCTATTTCCATGCGGTCAAATTCGTCCTAAAAGACCGTTCGCCAGGTGTCCTTGGTGCCGTCGCTGAATTGATCCGTGTCCGCCCTTCTTATGAGGCGGCGATTGAAACGGCACTTGGTCAGACACAGCAACATGTGGTCGTACAAGATGAGTCAGTGGGGCGTCGTGAGATTGACAAATTACGAAAAGCCAACGCAGGTCGGGCGACGTTCTTGCCGATGACGACGATCAAACCGAGATTCGTGCCGAGTGATGTGTTGGATCGACTTGAAGCGATGAACGGGTTTGTCGGAGTGGCATCGGAACTTGTCGAAACGGATGAATCGTACGAGACGTTGAAAAAATCGTTGCTCGGTTCAGTGCTCGTTGCTGAGACTCTTGAAGTCGCGAACCGCATCGCCCAATCGACGGGATATCGTTTCCGTGTCGTCACGCTAGAAGGGGATATCGTCAACGTCGGTGGTTCGATGACGGGTGGTAGCCGCAAGCAAGGCGTGGCCTTGTTCACGCAATCACGTGAATTGGATGACTTGAAAGAAGGTCTTACCCAAGGTCTCGCGATGCTACATGAGCAAAAACAGCGTCTTCAAGAATATACGGAAGCGTTGAATGCAATCACTCAAGAATTATCAGCGCTTCGTGATGAGAAACGTACCGTGGAAGAATCGCTTCGAGAGGTCGAGGCTACTTATCGTACGGCCGAACGTGCCTCACTTGATGCCAAGTCACAACTAGAGCTGTTCGACCATGAAATGATGCGCTACGAGCGGACAATTGAGACATCGACTGCCGAATTGGAGCGATTGACGGTTGAATTGGCTGAAACGGACGGTGCACAAGCAGACATTCGCTCTCGCCTCGAATCACTTCGGGCAGAGCAGGCGAAAAGCGCTGAGAGTACGGGACAATTGGAAGCACGCCTTCGTCAAAACGAGCTCGATCTTCAGCGTCACACGCTCGAAGAAGAGCGGGTCCGAAACGAATTGGAGCGCATGACGACGGAACAAAATCGTCTGCAGGAACGTACCGATCAGATGGAGCGTGAACTCACGCGCCTCGATAGTGGAGAAGTCGTGTCATCTGCCGAGCTCGAAGCGACGCTCGCTACTGCCAAACTAGAATTCACAGAAATTCAAGAACGGCTTCAAAAAGTGACGGCAACGCTCAAGGCGAATGAAGAAGCGTACCGAATCATGCGTCAGCGAGTCGACCAAGCGACGGAAGCACGGCGTCAGGCGGAAACCGTCGTCAGAAAACTGGAGACGGCGAAACAAGAGTTCGAACTGAAACGGCAATGGAAGCTCGATGCGTTAGAAGAGAACGGACTCGTCGCAGAGCTACTTCCGGCACTTGAAATTCCACTAGAAGAGGCAAAAGAAGAGTTCAAGTTGCTCGTTCGCCAAATTGAAGAGATCGGACCGGTCAACATGAATGCGATTGAAGAGTTTGATAGTGTCCACGAACGCTTTACGTTCCTGTCCGAGCAACGGGATGACCTCGTCAGCGCAAAAGAAGATTTATATGAGATCATCTCGGAGATGGACCGTGAAGTGACGCGTCTCTTCAAAGAGACGTATACGAGTGTACGGGCGCACTTCAAGCAGACGTTCACCGAACTCTTCGGTGGCGGAGAGGCGGATTTGAAATTAGTTGATGAATCCGATTTATTGAATACAGGAATCGAAATCGTCGCCAAACCACCGGGTAAAAAGTTACAGACGCTCAGCCTCTTGTCTGGTGGGGAGCGTGCGCTGACGGCCATCGCATTATTGTTTGCGATTTTGAAGACACGTCCGGTACCGTTCTGTGTCCTCGATGAGGTCGAGGCGGCCCTTGATGAGGCGAACGTGCATCGTTTCGGAGAATACATTCGAACGTTGTCGATCGATACGCAGTTCGTCATCATCACGCACCGGAAAGGGACGATGGAAGCGGCGGACACATTATATGGCGTCACGATGCAACAGAACGGGGTATCCGAAGTATTATCGGTCGAACTGTCTGAAGCAAAACGTGTCGTTGAAATGGATGAAGAGATGGAGGAATCACGTTGAGTTTTTTCAAGAAATTAAAAGAGAAGTTGACGACATCTACCCAAGAGGTGTCACAGAAGTTTACCGAGGGGTTGACGAAGACGCGTGACGGCTTTGCAAGTGCCGTCAACGACCTCGTCTATCGTTTCCGCGAGGTGGATGAAGACTTCTTCGATGAACTCGAAGATTTACTCATTCAAGCGGACGTCGGGGTCACGACAACGATGGACCTCGTCGAAGATTTGAAGGAAGAAGTGAAGCGCCGCAATCTCAAAGACCCGGTCGCGGTTCGTGACGCCCTCGTTGAAGTCGTAGCAAAACGCCTTCAAGAGGATGAATCAGACCGTGAACTCAATATGCAGGACGGACTCACCGTCATCTTGTTTGTCGGTGTCAACGGTGTCGGGAAGACGACGACGATCGGCAAACTGGCGCATCAATTGAAGTCAGAAGGACGTTCCGTCATGCTTGCGGCAGGCGATACGTTCCGTGCTGGCGCCATCGAGCAACTCCAAGTATGGGGAGAACGTGTCGGTGTGCCCGTCATTCGTCAAACGGAAGGGTCTGACCCGGCTGCCGTTGTCTTTGACGCCGTTCAAGCAGCGAAGTCACGCAATATGGACGTCTTGATTTGTGATACGGCGGGACGTCTTCAAAATAAGGTTAATTTAATGAAAGAACTTGAAAAAGTAAAACGAGTCATTGAGCGCGAAGTGCCGAACGGACCGCACGAAGTCTTGCTCGCATTAGACGCGACGACCGGTCAAAACGCCATGGTTCAAGCGAAGGCGTTCAAAGAAGCAACGAACGTGAGCGGGATCGTCTTGACGAAACTCGATGGGACGGCCAAAGGCGGAATCGTCTTAGCGATTCGAAACGAGCTCGATATCCCTGTCAAATATGTCGGTCTTGGAGAGAAGATTGACGATTTGCAGGAGTTTGATCCAGAACAGTTCGTTCTTGGATTGTTCGGGGATGTTTTCGAGGACAAGAACGAGGAAGCTTTGACAGAAAAAGAGGACACAAACGAGGACCTCGCCTAAGTTTTACTGTTAAGAAAAAAACTTGACAAGTAATAGGCACGGCTGTACTATAGGTAGTTGTAAAGGGATTTCACTTAACATGTGGAGGTGAAAGGTTTGACGCTCGAAAAAACGAATCGCATGAACTATCTCATCGATTTCTATCAAGCGCTCCTCACACCGAAACAGCGCAACTATATGTCTCTTTATTACCTAGATGACTACTCGCTCGGAGAGATTGCGGAAGAGTTTGAAGTCAGCCGTCAAGCGGTCTACGATAACATAAAGCGTACAGAAACGATGCTTGAACAGTACGAGGAAAAGCTTGCCCTATTCGAAAAGTTCGAACAGCGCCAGCAACTTCTTCAGACCCTCAAACGTCAAGTCGAGCTCACGGATGACGTGAGTGCCACGATTTCTGCGCTTGAGAATTTAGAGTAGGGGGCTGAAGCATGGCATTTGAAGGATTATCAGAACGATTGCAATCGACACTTTCAAAAATGCGCGGTAAAGGGAAAATCTCGGAGGCAGATGTCAAAGAGATGATGCGTGAGGTTCGCCTCGCCCTCCTCGAAGCCGACGTCAACTTTAAAGTCGTCAAGCAATTCGTCAATGACGTGAAGGAACGCGCCGTTGGTCAGGATGTCATGAAATCATTGACGCCAGGTCAACAAGTCGTCAAAATCGTTCACGAAGAGTTGTCAAACTTGATGGGAAGCGATGTCGTCCCGATCTCATTCAGTCAGAAACCACCGACAGTCGTCATGATGGTCGGTCTGCAGGGGGCAGGGAAAACGACGACGACCGGGAAGCTAGCGAACTTGATTCGTAAAAAGCATAACCGCAGTCCACTTCTCGTCGCAGCGGATATTTACCGTCCGGCGGCAATCAAGCAGCTCGAGACACTCGGGAAACAACTCGATTTACCGGTCTTCTCGCTTGGCGATCAAGTGAAACCGGAAGAGATTGTGACGAAAGCACTCGAGTACGCAAAAACAAATCATCACGATTTCGTGTTGATCGATACGGCCGGTCGCCTTCATATCGATGAGACGCTTATGGGCGAGCTCGAAAATGTGAAGACGATTGCCAAACCAAATGAAATCTTCCTCGTCGTCGATTCGATGACAGGTCAAGATGCGGTCAATGTGGCCGACAGTTTCAATGAGAAACTCGGAATCACCGGGGTCGTGCTGACAAAGCTCGACGGAGATACACGAGGCGGGGCAGCCCTTTCGATTAAGGCAGTCACGGGAGCGCCGATTAAATTCGTCGGTCTCGGAGAAAAGTTGGATGCCCTCGAACCATTCCACCCGGAACGCATGGCGTCACGGATCCTTGGGATGGGGGACGTGCTCTCGCTCATTGAAAAAGCCGAGACACAGATGGACCAAGACGCAGCGAAGGAGCTTGAAAGCAAAATTCGTGACGCGTCATTCACGTTCGATGATTTCATTGAACAGTTGGCCCAAGTGAAAAACATGGGACCAATTGATGAATTACTTTCGATGTTACCTGGTGCAGGTAAGATGAAAGGGTTGAAGAACGTCCAAATCGACGAGAAGCAACTCGATCACGTCGAGGCGATCATTCGCTCGATGACGAAACATGAGCGCGCCAATCCGGAAGTGCTCAATGCGAGTCGTCGGAAGCGGATCGCAAAGGGGAGCGGTCGCTCGATTCAAGAAGTGAACCGTCTCATCAAACAGTTCGATGACATGAAGAAGATGATGAAACAAATGTCAGGACAAATGAAAGGGAAGAAAAAGGGCCTCGGTCTTCCATTCTTCTAACAAAAACTTTTGTCAGTCGAACGAAAAAGCTGTATACTATAAAAGTTGTCAATTCTTAAACACATGATGGAGGTATATTACCATGGCAGTTAAAATTCGTCTTAAGCGCATGGGCGCAAAAAAATCACCTTTCTACCGTATCGTTGTAGCAGACTCACGTTCACCACGTGATGGTCGCTTCATCGAGCAAGTTGGTCACTACAACCCGGTTGCAAAACCAGAAGCAGAAGTTCGCATCAACGAAGAACTCGCTCTTAAATGGTTGGCAGACGGCGCGAAGCCATCTGACACAGTACGTAACTTGTTCTCTAAAGCAGGGATCATGGAGAAATTCCACAACGCGAAAAACGCGAAGTAATGATGTGGCCGACCTTTTCTGAGGTCGGCCTATTTTGTTGAGGAGGGAAAAAAGATGGATTGGTTATACGTTGGGAAAATCGCCAATACGCACGGCCTTAAAGGGGAAGTGAAGATCTTGGCGGCGACAGACTTTCCAGAAGAACGATTTAAAAAAGGAAACACGTTATTCCTTGATGTCGACGGAACGAAACAGGAAATGACGATCACGACGTATCGTCCGCATAAGCAGTTTCACCTCGTCACGTTCAAGGGATTTGACAATATCAATCTCATTGAAAAATATAAAGGGCATAAACTATACGTTCACGCCGAACACGTCCACGATTTGGACGAACACGAATTTTATTATCATGAAATCATCGGCTGTGAGGCTGTCGTGGACGGGGAAGTCATCGGTGTCGTCGACGACATCTTTGAAACGAACGGAGCGAACGACGTCTGGGTCATCAAACGACCAGGCAAGTCGGATGCGCTCATCCCTTATATCGAATCGGTCGTCCAAGAGATCGATGTCGATGCGAAACGTGTCGTCATCACGCCAATCCCTGGAATGATTGACGATGAAGATTGATGTATTGACGTTGTTCCCCGAGATGTTTCATGCGCTCGATCACTCCATCGTCGGTCGAGCGAAGACGCTCGGGCAAGTGGAGATGTCGTTCCTCAACTTCCGGGACTTTTCAACGAACAAGCATCATAAGGTCGACGATTATCCGTACGGCGGGGGCGCGGGCATGCTACTCACCCCTCAGCCGATTTTCGATGCGTTCGATTCCCTTGAGGCGAAGAGCCCGCGCGTCATCCTGACGACCCCGACCGGAAAACCGTTCAATCAACGAATGGCCGAAGAATGGGCGAAAGAGGACCATCTAGTCTTTCTTTGTGGACATTATGAAGGGTTCGACCAGCGCATCCATGATGAACTGGCGACGGATGAGGTGTCGATCGGGGACTTCGTCTTGACTGGTGGAGAACTAGCGACGATGGTCATGATCGATGCGACCGTTAGACTTATTCCCGACGTCCTCGGCGATCAGGCGAGCCATGAGGATGACTCGTTCTCGACCGGACTTTTAGAATACCCGCACTATACGCGACCGGCAGATTTTCGTGGTCTGACCGTACCGGACGTCCTGTTGTCGGGAAATCATGCCCGCATCGAGGCGTGGCGACGCGAACAATCGCTCGAGCGCACGTATCGACGACGTCCCGATTTACTTGAACATACCGAGTTGACGGATGCTGACAAAAAGTTTCTACAATCATTGCGCGATTGAGAAATATATGCTATGTTTGAGCATGTGGGTTAAACCCATCGATTACCGATGTTCCGCTGTTGGATGCTTGGGCATATGAAGATATGAACATTGAAGAAAAAGGAGATATGATTCATGAACACACAAAAACTGTTCCGTGAAATCACAGAAGAACAATTCAAATCGGACGTACCTGCTTTCCGTCCTGGTGACACAGTACGTGTCCACGTTAAAGTTGTAGAGGGAACGCGTGAGCGTATCCAGATCTTCGAAGGCGTAGTAATCAAGCGTAAAGGTGGCGGCATCAGCGAAACATTCACAGTCCGTAAGATTTCTTACGGCGTAGGTGTTGAGCGTGCATTCCCGCTTCACTCACCACGCGTTGCGCAAATCGAAGTCGTACGCTACGGTAAAGTTCGCCGTGCGAAACTTTACTACCTCCGTAACCTTCGCGGTAAAGCAGCACGTATTAAAGAAATCCGTCGTTAAGATGGGAATTAAGCTTGTCGCTTGCGACAAGCTTCTTTTTTTCTAGTACAATAAGTTCAAATGGATAGAGGAGTGAGTGAAGTTGAAAGAAGTGTTTAGTTGGCTCAAAGCCATCGTTGTCGCGCTTGTCATCGCGTTCGTCATCCGGACGTTCATCTTCGTTCCCGTCATCGTAGAAGGAGAGTCGATGATGCCGACACTCCACAATGCGGATCGAATGATCGTCAGTAAAATTTCGAACTATGTTGGAGAGCTAGACCGAGGCGATATCGTCGTGTTCCATGCGACAGAATCAAAAGACTATATTAAACGTGTCATCGCTATTCCTGGAGACACGCTCGAATATCGAGATGATATGCTTTATATTAACGGCGAAGCGGTGGAAGAACCGTATTTGGATGAGTTCCGTGCCCAGATGAACGGGTTCCCATTGACGGAGAACTTTACACTCGAACAAGTGACGGGTGAGTCGGTCGTTCCAGAAGATTCGTATTTCGTCATGGGTGACAATCGTCAAAACTCGAAAGACAGCCGTGAAATCGGATTTGTGTCGAAAGAGGAGATTGTCGGTAAGACAAACTTCATCTTCTGGCCGCTCGATGATGTAGGCACGGTAGAAGATTAAGGTGGTGCTTTTTTGGCAATTCAATGGTTTCCTGGCCACATGGCCAAAGCAAGAAGACAAGTTACTGAAAAATTAAAATTGATTGACGTCGTCATCGAGCTCGTGGATGCACGCGTGCCACAATCGAGCCGTAACCCGATGGTCGATGAGATTACGGCGGGAAAACCCCGCCTCATCGTCCTGAACAAAGCAGATATGGCCGACCCCGTTGTGACGGACGCGTGGTTACGCGCGTTGAAGCAAGAAGAGGTCGAGGTCGTCGCAGTCGATGCGAAGCATAGCAAAGGCTTGAAACAGCTCATCACAGGTGCACAAAAGTTGATGAAAGAAAAACATGATCGCATGCGTGAGAAAGGTCGCAATCCAGGACCGATCCGTGCGCTCATCATCGGAATCCCGAACGTTGGGAAATCGACGCTCATCAACCGTCTTGCGGGGCGGAACATCGCCATCACAGGCGATCGTCCTGGTGTGACGAAACGTCAGCAGTGGATCAAGATGAAAGGCGGCGAAATGGAACTCTTGGATACCCCAGGGATTCTTTGGCCGAAGTTCGAAGACCAGCAAGTCGGATATCGTTTAGCTGCAACCGGCGCCATCAAAGATGAAATTCTTAACTTGGATGACATCGCCTTGTTTACGGTTCGTGAGCTCCAGGCGAGATATCCTGAGCAACTGAAGGAACGGTTCAAACTCGAAACGTTACCGGAAGATGCGGTAGAACTCCTTGAGATGATTGGTAAAAAACGTGGGTTGATCAGTGGCGGATACGTCGATTTTGAAAAGGCGAGCGAACTACTTTTGAATGAACTACGTCATGAAAAGATTGGACGGATCTCCCTTGAGACACCGGCTGACCATGAAATGGCGTGAAGCTCTGTGAAAACAGGGCTTTTTTGAATAGGAGGAAAATCGTGACGATTCAACAGATTAAACAACAACTTCAACAAATCCGATATGAAGAGTGGAACCAATTGAAGTCGACGTTGTCACAAGACCCACGTGCGGGCGTTCAGACATTGATTCGACAAAAAGAGCGTCAATTCGAACGGGAACAAGCGTTACGTGAGGATTTCGAACGACGGATGATCTATGAGCGTGAGTGGAAGCATAAAGGGTATACTCGGGTCGTCGGCGTGGACGAGGTCGGACGAGGTCCGCTCGCTGGTCCCGTCGTTGCGGCGGCGGTCCTGTTACCGGAAGATTTTTATATCGCGGGATTGAATGATTCAAAAAAGATGACAAAGTCAGCGAGGGACGAGGCATACGATCAGATTATCGAAGTCGCCGTGGTCGGTGTCGGCATCGTCGAACCGGCAACGATTGATGACATCAATATATATGAGTCGACGAAGCTTGCGATGATGGAGGCCATCCGTCAAGTTGGGGAAGTGGACGCTTTATTGATTGACGCCATGAACCTCGAGCTCGACACCCCTCAGCAGTCGCTCATTAAAGGGGACACGCTCAGTGTGTCGATTGCCGCTGCGAGTGTCGTCGCGAAAGTCGTCCGTGACCGGATGATGGAGGCGTATGACCTGACGTATCCTGGATACGGATTTGCGAAAAATGCAGGATATGGGACAGAGGCTCATTTGGATGGGTTGAGACGCCTCGGGGTAACCCCGATCCATCGACGTTCATTTGCCCCCATCAAGCATATGTGAAAGGAGTGATTGCGTTGCGTATCGATCATCAGGGCGTCATGCCATTCAAAGTGACAGAACAAACATCACGCCCGTTATTATTAGGGAACACGGTCGTCGGCAAAGTGTTGCAGCTCTTACCGGGTAACGAAGCGGTCATGCAATTGCCACAGGGAATCTTCCGGGTCGGTGTCAACGCGAACGTGAAAGAGAACGTCACGTACAAGTTAGTCGTCACAGACGTCGAGCCGAAACTCGTGCTAAAAGTGGTCACACAAGCGACGGAATCACTCATGACGGCAAAATCGCCACTACAAGCACTCGGAGAGCAACTCACGCGATTTATGCGTGATCCGATCCCTACACCGGAATCCGTGAAAACGGCAGGAAAGACGATGTTAGAGAGCGGAGCAGGGCAAGACATGAAGACGCTCGTCGGAGAGTTGTTCAAGGCAAAAGGAGAACCGAAGTTTGAACAGTTTGTGCGCGCGCAAGAAGCGTTCAATGCGGCGCAGAGTCCACCTTTTGCGGTTCAATCATTTCACATACCGCAATTAGGTCCGTTTGAACAAGTTCAACTTCGATTAGAAGCGCCAAAGCGAGAAATGATGGACTCCGATCACGCACGACTCGTGCTATTTCTCGAAACCCCACGATTTGGGGAGACTGGAATCGACGTGTTGATTCAAAAACGATATGTGTCTGTAAGGGTGTTTAATGAACAGCACGACTTGAGTCCATATGTCCGTACATATGAACCGATGTTGAAAGAGGGGTTGAAACAGGTGGCGTTCGAATTATCTTCTTTCTCATATGAAGTCAAACGTGAGCACATTCCTGAGACATTTGCGCCGCTAGGAAAGGTGGATCTTCAAATATGAAAGATCAAAAGAAAGCGATCGCCCTCTCGTATGAGCAGTCGATGGATGCGCCACATGTCGTGGCGAAAGGGTCTGGGATTGTCGCTGAGCGTATGCTTGAAGTGGCGCTCGCGAATGGAGTGCCGGTTCATGAAGACCCAGCGCTCCTCTCATTACTGTCGGCGTTGAACATTGAAGAGCAGATTCCAGAGGACGTATATCAAGTGATTGCTGAACTTTTTGTGTTTCTTTATCAGATGGAACAGGGTAAAATTTGATTTGTCTAGGGATATATGTGAAAAAAAGATGAAAACTTAAAGCAAGAACGATAGACAGCGCTTTCAGTTTTTCGTTACAATAGACGTGCCGATATTAAAGGGGACTAAGGGGGAAAACATATGAATATCCATGAGTATCAGGCGAAAGAATTGTTAAGAGAGTTTGGGGTAGCCGTTCCGACGGGTTATCCGGCCTTTACTGTTGAAGAAGCTGTGGCAGCTGCTGCGAAGCTTGACGGTGAAGTGAAAGTTGTTAAAGCTCAAATCCACGCAGGTGGCCGCGGTAAAGCCGGTGGCGTTAAACTTGCGAAGACAGACGAAGAAGTGAAGCAATACGCTTCTGAAATTCTCGGGAAAACGCTCGTGACACACCAAACAGGTCCGGAAGGAAAAGTTGTCCAGCGTCTCTATATCGAAGAAGGTTCTGCGATTGACCAAGAATTTTACTTAGGACTTGTGCTTGACCGTTCGATCGGCCGAATTGTCATCATGGGTTCATCTGAGGGTGGTATGGACATCGAGGAAGTCGCTGAACATTCACCAGAGAAAATTCATAAAGAAATCGTCGACCCGGTTGTGGGCTTACGTCCATTCCAGGCTCGTCGTCTCGCATTCAAGATGGAAGTTCCGACGAAACTCGTCAACAAGTTCAGTGACATGGTCATGAAGTTGTACAAAGTGTACGTTGAAACAGACTGCACAATTGCGGAAATCAACCCGCTCGTTACGACGAAGGACGGAAACGTGATTGCACTTGATGCGAAGTTAAACTTTGATAGCAATGCGCTTTATCGTCACTCTGATATCCTTGCGCTTCGTGACACGACGGAAGAGGACCCACGTGAAGTGGAAGCGTCGAAACATGACCTTAGCTACATCGCGCTTGACGGAAACATCGGTTGTCTCGTCAACGGTGCTGGTCTTGCGATGGCAACGATGGATATCATTAAACATTATGGCGCAGAACCCGCTAACTTCCTCGACGTAGGTGGCGGTGCGACAAAAGAAAAAGTAACAGAAGCATTCAAATTGATCTTGTCAGACGACCAGGTCAAAGGAATCTTCGTTAACATCTTCGGTGGAATCATGAAGTGTGACATCATCGCAGAGGGGATTGTCGCAGCGACGAAAGAAATCGGACTCGACTTGCCACTCGTCGTTCGCTTAGAAGGAACGAACGTTGATGCTGGGAAGCGCATTCTCGATGAATCTGGACTTGCGATTACAACTGCTAGCTCGATGGCTGACGGTGCAGAAAAAATCGCAGCACTTGTTCGATAAGGGGGAAACGACATGAGTATTTGGGCGAATAAAGATACGAAAGTCATCATTCAAGGGATTACAGGGAAGCAAGGTTTGTTCCACGGTGAACAAATGCTCGCATATAACACGAAATTAGTCGGAGGTGTCACACCTGGTAAAGGTGGAACGACAGTCCTCGACAACGTGCCAGTTTTCAACACTGTTTCTGAAGCGGTTGAAGCGACAGGTGCCAACGCATCGATCATTTACGTACCACCAGCATTCGCAGCGGACTCAATCATGGAAGCGGCGGATAGCGGAATCGAACTCATCATCTGTATCACAGAAGGAATTCCGGTTGTGGACATGATTCAAGTCAAACGGTATCTCGAAGACAAATCGGCTCGTTTGATCGGACCAAACTGCCCTGGTATCATTACGCCAGGAGAAGCAAAACTTGGAATCATGCCAGGTTACATTCATACGAAAGGGCATGTCGGAATCGTATCACGTTCAGGGACGCTCACGTATGAGGCAGTTCATCAGTTAACGACTGCGGGAATCGGTCAGTCGACAGCTGTAGGAATCGGGGGAGACCCGGTCAACGGAACGAACTTCATCGATACGCTTAAAGCATTCAACGAGGATGAGGACACGAAAGCGGTCATCATGATCGGTGAAATCGGTGGAACGGCTGAAGAAGAAGCAGCTGAATGGGTGAAAGCGAACATGACGAAACCGGTCATCGGCTTCATCGGTGGTCAGACGGCTCCTGAAGGCAAACGTATGGGACATGCTGGCGCCATCATCTCAGGTGGTAAAGGTACGGCTGCTGAGAAAATCAAGACATTGAACGCGAATGGAATCGAAGTCGCTGAAACACCAGCGGTCATCGGGGAAACATTGATTCGTGTCTTGAAAAATGAAGGGTTATACGAAGCGTGTGTCACGGGTCAACCGACGACATAAGAATCTTGAGGGATGCTTGCATCCCTCATTTTTTTAAAGGAGAGTTTGTGATGAATCAAACAATAGCTCGGTTTGCCGCTGAAAGAATTCCAGTTGAATTTGTGCATCATTATTTAAACGGGACACTTGAAACGCATCGCACACAATTTACTCCACACGTTTGGAAACGGGCTGAAACGGCTCTTTATGCATCAGAAACGTACAGACAGTTCGTCACATGGGAGGATGAGTTATTCCCGAAACGACTGTTAGAAATTCCGAATCCACCGTACTGCTTGTTTTACGAGGGAGATTTAGAGGTACTACAAGAAAGAACGACTGCGATGGTCGGAAGTCGTGAGTTGAATCGAATTAGTCAATTGTTGGTGAGTCACTATCACTCTTTAATAGAAGAAACTGTATCTGTTTCAGGTGGGGCCCTTGGGATTGATGGGCTCGTTCATGATTGTGCACTAAGCAAAAAACGTCCGACAGTGGCCGTACTTGGTGCAGGACTGAACAACCTTTATCCGAAAGCGAATCAACAGATGCTTTTACGGATTCCTGAGCAAGGAATTCTTTTGAGTGAGTATGCGCCAAACACACCCATTCAAAAATTTCAATTTTTGGAAAGGAATCGATTAGTGAGTGGTCTTGGTGATACGCTCGTCGTCATCCAGGCGAGGCGAAAAAGCGGAACGATGAATACGGTCGGACACGCTCTAGAGCAAGGAAAGACAGTGTTTGCCGTACCAGGTTCGCCACTCGATCCACTTGCTGAAGGACCGAACCGATTGATTGAAGAAGGTGCGATTCCACTGACGAATTCCGATCAAATTATTCGAGATCTCAAGATTGTACGTTGACAAACCGGTGAGAACATGAATATTATGGTAGGGATTTAAATGACCTCTAAAAGGGGAGCAGATGTATGGCAAAATATTTGGTGATCGTCGAGTCACCTGCGAAAGCAAAAACAATAAAACGTTATTTAGGTCCAAATTATATGGTTAAAGCATCGATGGGACACGTGATTGACTTGCCGAAAAGTCAACTTGGTGTCGACGTCGAACATGACTTTGAACCAAAGTATATTACCATCCGTGGTAAGGGACCGGTATTAAAAGAATTGAAAACAGCGGCGAAAAAAGCCACAAAAATCTTTCTCGCGGCCGACCCCGACAGAGAAGGGGAAGCGATTGCCTGGCATTTGGCACGCGCACTCGGTGTCGACGAAACGACAGAATGTCGCGTCGTCTTTAACGAAATCACGAAAGATGCGATTAAAGAATCGTTTAAACACCCGCGTAAAATCAATCACGACCTCGTCGATGCACAACAGGCTCGTCGAATCCTAGACCGTCTCGTCGGGTACGGGATGAGCCCTTTATTATGGAAGAAAGTCAAAAAAGGATTGTCCGCAGGGCGAGTTCAATCGGTTGCTGTGAAAATGATCATCGACCGTGAACGTGAAATCAATGCGTTCGACCCGGAAGAGTATTGGACAATCAAGCTTGATTTGAATCATGATGGGGAATCATTCGAGACCTCATTTTACGGAAAAGATGGGAAGAAGATGGAATTGAAGTCTGAAGAAGACGCGCAATCCGTCCTCGATACCATCGATGATACGTTTAAAGTCATTGATGTGACGAAGAAAGAACGAAAGCGGAACGCTTCGTTACCGTTCACAACTAGTTCGTTACAACAGGATGCGGCACGTAAATTAAATTTCCGTGCGAAGAAGACGATGATGCTCGCCCAACAATTATATGAAGGAATCGACCTTGGTAAGAAAGAAGGAACGGTCGGTCTGATCACGTATATGCGTACGGACTCGACACGGATTTCAGATTTGGCGAAGGCAGAGGCGAAAGACTACATCGAATCAACGTTCGGTGAAGAGTATGTCGCTTTGCAAAAACAAAAGGAAAAGAAAGCGGCCAATGCACAAGATGCGCACGAAGCGATTCGTCCGACATCTGCACTCCGTGACCCGGCTTCTTTAAAACCTTACCTGTCTCGCGACCAGTTGCGACTTTATAAATTGATTTGGGAGCGGTTGATTGCGAGCCAAATGGCGCCAGCCGTGCTCGACACCGTCAAAATCGATGTTGAATCGAACGGGATGATTTTCCGTGCGAACGGTTCGACAGTCAAATTCCCTGGTTTCATGAAAGTATATATCGAGTCGAAAGATGATGACATCGAAGATACGAATCAAGAGAAGGAGGGGCTCTTGCCACCTCTAGAAGTAGATGACACAGTGAGCTTTGAAGCAATCGAACCGAAACAACATTTCACTCAACCGCCACCACGTTATACGGAAGCGCGACTCGTTCGAGCAATGGAAGAACTCGGGATTGGTCGTCCATCGACGTACGCACCGACCCTCGACACGATTCAGCGTCGTGGTTACGTCGTCTTGGAGGAGAAGAAGTTCTTACCGACTGAACTCGGGGAACTTGTCATTGAGATGATTGATGAATATTTCAACGACTTTATCACAGTCCAGTTTACAGCCGACATGGAGACTCTACTTGACTCGATTGAGCATAAAGAAGTGGAGTGGACAGAAGTCGTTGCCCCGATTTATCGTTCTTTCGAGAAACGCTTGAAGCGAGCCGAAGAAGAAATCGAGAAAATCGAAGTGAAAGATGAACCTGCCGGAATCGACTGTGAAGTTTGTGGTTCACCGATGGTCATCAAAATGGGACGATACGGCAAGTTCATGGCATGTTCGAACTTCCCGAACTGTACGAATACGAAACCGGTCCAAGTGGAGATCGGTGTCCCGTGTCCGAACTGTAAAGACGGACAAATCGTTGAACGCCGTAGTAAAAAAGGTCGTCTCTTCTATGGATGCTCAAACTATCCTGAATGTGAGTTCGTGTCATGGGACAAGCCGGTTGCGAAACCGTGTCCAGTGTGCGACAGTTTAATGGTCGAGAAGAAAATTAAAGACGGCGTGAAATATCAATGTACGAACTGTACCCATACCGAGGTACATCAGCAAGAGGAGGATTAATGTTGCAACAACGTGTAACTGTAATCGGGGCCGGATTGGCCGGCTCCGAAGCGGCTTGGCAACTCGCTAAGCGCGGCATTCAAGTCGATTTGTATGAAATGAGACCAGTCCGTCAAACACCTGCGCACCACACGGACCAATTCGCCGAGCTTGTTTGTTCAAACTCGCTCCGTGCGAACGGTCTTCAAAATGCTGTAGGTGTATTGAAAGAAGAAATGCGTACGCTTGATTCACTCATCTTGAAAGCGGCGGATACGGCAAGTGTCCCTGCTGGTGGCGCTCTTGCAGTTGACCGTCATGAGTTTGCAGGTTTCATCACTGAGAAACTAAAAAACCATGAGAACGTTACGGTCCATACTGAAGAATTAAAAGAAATTCCTGAAGGGATCGTCATCGTGGCGACTGGACCACTGACATCTCCTGACCTATCAGCCTCACTCAAAGCGTTCACTGGAGAAGATTATCTCTACTTCTATGACGCTGCGGCACCGATCTTAGATGGCGATACGATTGATCGTGACAAAGTGTATTTAAAATCGCGTTACGACAAAGGTGAAGCCGCTTACTTGAACTGTCCGATGACAGAGGAGGAATTCGACGTCTTTTATGAAGAGTTGATCAAAGCAGAGGTCGTTCCGCTTAAAGAGTTTGAAAAAGAGATTTACTTCGAAGGGTGCATGCCGTTTGAAGTCATGGCCGAACGTGGGAAGAAGACGCTTCTATTCGGACCGATGAAGCCGGTCGGTTTAGAAGATCCGAAGACAGGAAAACGTCCATACGCTGTCGTACAACTCCGTCAGGACAACTCAGCAGGGACGCTTTATAACCTCGTCGGATTCCAAACACATTTGAAGTGGGGAGAACAAAAGCGAATCATCCGTCTCATTCCTGGACTTGAGAATGCGGATATCGTCCGTTACGGTGTCATGCACCGTAACACGTTCATCAACTCACCGAGCTTACTCAAACCGACCTATCAGGCACGTACACGCGACACACTCTTTTTTGCGGGTCAAATGACAGGTGTCGAAGGGTATGTAGAGTCTGCGGCATCTGGCTTATTGGCCGGAATCAATGCGGCGAAGATGATTGCAGGTGAAGAACTTGTCGTCTTACCGCGTGAGACGATGCTCGGTTCGATGGCGCATTACATTACAACGGCAGACGGGAAGCACTTCCAGCCAATGAATGCGAACTTCGGATTAGTTCCATCGCTTGAGGATGCTCCGAAAAAGATGAAAAAGCAAGAACGGTATGAGCGTTACGCAAACCGTGCGCTAGAGACGATTCAACAATATAAAGATCTTTGAACAGGAGAGCCAATTTTTGGCTCTTTTGTTTTGAAGTAAAATTTCAATTGTGTAATTTGTTTCATACTTTGAAAATTTTCAGATTATTGAACGACTATCTATTGTCACCATACATTCTGTATGCTATGCTAATTTCGATTTGACGAGAACATGCGTTTTTACGTGTCATCGAGGAGGCGATAAAATGGGATTCTTAGAGGATCGACAATCATTTTTACGCTACTGCCAAATTGAACGTCGACTGTCTCCTCATACGAAACGCTCCTACGAGCAAACGCTCGACCAGTACGCCGCATATTGCCAATCGACGCATCAAGATCCCTACGATGCACAGACGGCGCGGCGTTATTTATATGTCCTTTATGAGAAACAGTTGGCGACCTCGACCGTGTCCCAAAAAGTATCTTGCTTCAAGCAATTCGGTAAGTATATGGCAAGAGAACACGGGGGAGAACCACTGTTTCATGATTTGACCTCACCGAAGAAAAGACAGTCTTTACCGACCTTTGCTGTCCCGTCAGAAGTTGAGCAACTGTTAGAGGTCGCATCGAGACAAGACGACGCCTTCTTAAGGGCGAGAGATGTCGCAATTATTGAAGTGTTATATGGGACTGGCATTCGAGTCGCAGAACTATGTGGAATGAACCTCTCCTCGTATGATGAGGTCCTGTCTTTTGTTCACGTAATGGGAAAAGGAAAGAAAGAACGGTACGTACCGATCGGACAATATGCCGTGAATGCCTTACGACAATACATTGACATTCGTAAAGACATCGGTCTCCCAACAGAAAACGCATTATTTTTGAGTCAAAAAGGGAATCGAATGACAACAGACCAAATTCGATATGTCATGAAACGGTTAAGAAAAGACAGTGGGGTACATAAGCCACTTACCCCGCACTCATTGAGACATAGCTTTGCGACGGACCTGTTGGAGCGAGGTGCGGATTTACGTGCTGTCCAAGAGTTGCTCGGGCATGAGTCCTTGTCTACGACCGGTCGGTACACTCACGTATCAACGGAACGACTCCGTTCAATCTACCAAGCGACACATCCAAGAAAGTAGGAGGTTACGATATGTTTCATGCAACAACGATTTTTGCAGTTCAACACAATGGTCAAAGTGCGATGAGTGGAGATGGCCAAGTCACATTCGGGAATGCCGTCATCATGAAAAATAAAGCGAAAAAAGTAAGACGTCTATATGGCGGAAAAGTCGTTGCCGGCTTTGCGGGAAGCGTAGCCGATGCGTTCACATTGTTTGAGAAGTTCGAATCGAAACTTGAAATGTATAACGGTAACTTACCGCGTGCAGCGGTCGAGCTCGCCAAAGAGTGGCGTGGCGATAAAATGTTGCGACAACTCGAAGCCTTATTAATTGTCATGGATGCAGAACACCTTTTACTCGTTTCTGGGAACGGAGAAGTCATTGAACCGGATGATGGCATCCTTGCAATCGGGTCAGGCGGGAACTACGCCCTTGCAGCAGGTCGTGCGCTCGTTCGTCATTCAGCTGAAAAATCTGCTGAAGAAATCGCGCGAGCCGCTCTTGAGATTGCAGGAGAACTTTGTGTGTATACAAATGATCAAGTCATTGTCGAAACGATCGGAGGCGCTGCTGAATGAATCGAGAATTGACACCTAGACAAATTGTATCGGAATTAGATCGGTTCGTAATCGGTCAAAAAGATGCCAAACGGGCTGTGTCGATTGCATTACGAAATCGATATCGTCGTCAAAAATTGGATGCGGATCTTCGTGATGAAGTGACACCTAAAAATATTTTAATGATTGGTCCAACGGGAGTCGGGAAAACAGAAATCGCTCGTCGTTTGGCCAAACTTGTCGGGGCACCGTTCGTTAAAGTGGAGGCCACAAAGTTCACGGAAGTCGGTTATGTCGGTCGTGATGTTGAATCGATGGTACGCGACCTCGTTGAAGCCTCGGTACGTCTCGTCAAAGAAGAGAAAAAAGAAGATGTGAAAGAACCTGCCGAGCGCGCGGCGACAGAGCGATTGTTAGACGCCCTCCAAGGGAAGGCGAAAGCGACACCGAGTGCATCGAATCCGTTTGAGGCGCTGTTCGGTGGACAGACGCAACAACAGGAATCTACAACAGATACGTCAAAAAATGACCGAGCGCAGCTACGTCGTTTGCTCGAACTCGGCGAATTAGAAGACCGAATCATTGAAGTAGAGTTGGAAGAGAAGCAAACGATGGATTTATTCCAGGGTCAAGGCATGGAAGGGCTATCAAATCTTCAAGACATGCTCGGCCAAATCGTCCCGAAGAAACGCAAACAGCGTAAACTAACTGTACGTGAAGCGAGACCACTTCTGATTGCGGAAGAAGCAGAAAATCTGTTGGACTTGAATGAAGTCCATGATGAAGCGGTGAAGCGGAGTGAGCAGATGGGCATCATCTTCGTCGATGAAATCGACAAAATTGCGACAAAGTCCCAAGATCACGCCGGTGTTTCCCGTGAAGGGGTGCAACGCGACATTTTACCAATTGTAGAAGGGTCAACGGTCGTGACGAAGTACGGGCCCGTTAAAACGGATCACGTGCTCTTTATCGCAGCGGGTGCGTTTCATATGGCCAAGCCGTCTGATTTGATTCCGGAGTTACAAGGGCGCTTCCCGATTCGTGTCGAATTGAACAGTTTGACCGAAGAAGACTTCGTCAAGATTTTGACGGAACCGTCTCAGGCACTTATCAAGCAGTATACAGCACTCTTGGAGTCTGAAGAGATCACGGTACGCTTTACGCATGAGGCCATTGAAGAAATCGCGAAGATTGCGACACATGTGAATCGGGAAACCGATGACATCGGTGCCCGTCGTCTCTATACGATTATGGAGCGGGTATTAGAAGATCTGTCGTTTGAAGCGGCGGATATGCCACAAACCACTGTGGAAATCACACCAGCTTATGTTCAGGAAAAAGTCGGATCGATTGCAGATGATCGCGACTTGAGTCAATACATTTTATAAGAATCTGTATGCACATACAGGGAGGAACAAGACATTATGAATTTACTAGACAAAACACGTCAATTGAACACGATGCTTCAACAAGAGGCGAGTGCGCATGTTGACTTTAAAGAAATGGCGGACAAAATGCGCGAAGTGCTGGAGTCCAATACGTTTATCGTGAGTCGTCGCGGGAGACTTCTCGGCTTTGCGATTAAACAACAGATTGAGAATGACCGAATGAAAGCATTCTTAGTAGACCGACAGTTCCCAGAGCCATATGCATCGAACTTGTTCAATGTGAAAGAAACGACAGCGAACATCGACATCGATAGTGAATATACGGCATTCCCTGTCGAGAACCATGACCTATTCCTTAATTCGAAGACGACGATCGTTCCAATCATCGGTGGAGGAGAGCGTCTAGGAACACTCGTCCTCGGTCGTTTGGCAAATGAATTCACGGAAGACGACCTCGTGCTTGCTGAATATAGCGCGACTGTCGTTGGTATGGAAATTCTTCGTGAGAAGGCCGCAGAGGCAGAGACGTCAGCACGTAAGAAGGCTGTCGTCCAGATGGCAATCAACTCGCTATCGTACTCTGAACTTGAAGCGATTGAGCATATCTTCGAGGAACTCGGAGGAAACGAAGGTCTTCTAGTTGCTTCCAAAATTGCCGATAGAGTGGGAATCACTCGGTCAGTAATCGTCAACGCACTTCGTAAATTAGAAAGTGCGGGCGTTATTGAGTCACGTTCTTTAGGAATGAAAGGAACGTATATCAAGATATTAAATGACAACTTCTTGTTTGAATTACAAAAACTGAAATCAAACTGAAATACAACTTTCGATGTGTGATTTCCATTGAAAACACTTTAAATAGGGACTTTATCCCTAAAAAACCGCTTTCCTAATCAGGGAGGCGGTTTTTTTTAGTACAAAAGTAATTATTTTCTGTTTTTAACGTTAATTCGACAAAAAGATGTTAACCCATTTACCTATGTTTTAAAAAATATCTTTCAAGACTGTTACAGATTTGTTTCAATGAAATAGTAGAATTTCCAAATCAGGTATATTCAGTAGTCATTATATGAAAGCGAGTGAACGCCATGAATTGGATTGGTAGTGACTATCAATTACTCAAGCAAGCCGTCAATCATGCAGTCCTCAATCAGAAAGTCATTAGTCATAATCTTTCGAACATTGATACGCCTAACTTTAAAGCGAAACAGGCAGTGTTTGAACAAACGCTCCAAAGTGAGATGCGCCTGAAGCTTCAAGGTGGACGTCCGAGCGATTCGACAGAATCTAAAGTCGTTGATCGTGCAGGTGGGGCGATGAGAAGTGACGGCAACAATGTCGACTTGGATTATGAGATGAGTGAACTGGCGCGAAACCAACTCCAGTATGAAGCGATGATGGAACAATTGAATCGCAGGCTCGGAGGATTAAAATCAGTGATTCGAGGAGGTCGTTAATCGATGGGTATGTTTGATAGTTTTCATATCTCAGCATCGGCATTAACCTCTCAACGTTTACGGATGGATACCGTATCCGCAAACATTGCGAACGCTCAGACGACACGAGGGAAGCTCGTGGATGGGGAGTGGCAACCGTATACGAGAAAGATGACCGTGTTACAGGAAGCACCTTTCCGAAAGCAAATGAACGCCATCAATGGCGGGGTACAAGTATCACAAATTATTGAAGATAATGCCCCTTATAAGTTGGCCTATAACCCGAGTCATCCTGATGCGGACGAGCGGGGTTATGTTCAGATGCCAAACGTCGACCTCTTAAAAGAAATGGTCGACCTGATGGGTGCGACACGCTCTTACGAAGCAAACATCGCAGCGATGAACGCGTCAAAGGCGATGCTCGTCAAAGCGATGGAAATTGGTAAAGGATAAGGAGTGATGAAGGATGCAAATTAACCCGATTCAATTGATGAGCCCAGAAGTCACGCCATCAATCAACAAATCAACCCCATCTCAATTCGGGTCATATTTGAATGAAGCGATGAACGCTCTGAATGAAACACAACAAGCGACAAGTCAGGCCCGTAAAGATTTGGCCATCGGGAAGGCTGACCTTCATCAAGTGATGATTCAAAGCGAAGAGTCGTCGATTGCGATGCAACTTGCCATCGAGGTGAGGAACAAGGCTGTTGAGGCCTATCAAGAAATGATGCGAATGCAAGTTTAATTGTAGAGGATGACAAGTTGCGATGAATGAACAATTAAAAGAACGATTCAAAACCATGACTGACTCCATAAAGGCGATGCCTGCAAAGCGAAAACTCGTATGGGGCATCTCGATTGCGGTCATACTAATCGCGGCCATTGTGCTCACGTTCTTGCTTTCAAGACCGAATATGGCACCTCTCTACACAAACTTGTCTGCTCAAGAAGCAGGTGAAGTGACGGAGAAGCTAACAGCGGACGGAGTGCAGTCGGAAATTAAGGCGACTTCGAACGGAGTAAGCGTGTATGTCCCGAATGAAATGGTCGATCAGTTGAAAGTGAGTCTGGCCGCAGCTGGAATTCCTAAATCTGGGTCGATTGACTACAGTTTCTTCAGTGAAAATGCTGGTTTCGGTACAACAGACCGTGAGATGGCTGTTATCGAACGAAGTGCGATGCAGACGGAGCTCGAGCGTCTTATCACACAAATCGAAGGAATCAATCAAGCGAAAGTCATCATCTCACTTCCTGAGAAATCTGTCTTCTTGGCAGAAGATCAAGGTGAGCCGACCGCATCTATCGTCTTGAACATAGGAGCGGGAACAAATTTAGATCCGAATACGGTAAAAGGTCTCTATCATTTGATTAGTAAAAGTGTCCCGAACTTGAAACCGGAAAACATTTCAATCATGGACCAATACTTTACGTATTATGACCTTGATCAAACCGTTGTTGCTGGAGGTTCTTCATCAGATCCATTGGCGCTCAAGAAACAAGTCGAAAAAGACGTCCGTCAACAAATCCAGCAGATGCTCGCAGTGTTGCTTGGTGAACGGAACGTACTCGTCTCCGTCACGGCTGATATTGATACGACACAGACGGCGGAAGAGCAAAATCTTGTCACGCCAGTTGATGAAGAGAATATGGAAGGGATCGTGACATCGGCCGAGCGAATCGCTGAAGCATATACGGGTGGAACCGGAACAGCGACAGAAGCGACGGGAACTGGCGAGAATGACACAATCAACTTCCCTGCAGCGACCGGCGATAGTACGGAAGAAAGTGAAAAGAATCATGAAATCATTAATTATGAAGTCAACCGTATTACCAAACAAATTCAAAACGCACCGTATACGATTCGTGACCTTGGCGTTCAACTCATCGTTGAACCACCAGATGGCGCGACAACAATCGATCCACAGCTAGAAGGTGACTTGGAGACGATGATGTACTCAATCATCCGAACATCGCTAGCGAAAACGGATGAAGCTATAACGGATGCTGAACTTGAACAGAAAGTCGTCGTTGTATCAAGACCGTTCGCTGAAGTGGAAGAGGTTGCGGCAACAGAGCAATCGACACCGTGGTGGATGTATGCGGCAGCAGCCGGAGCGGTTGTTCTTCTCGCCCTTGTCTTCTTCGCGATGCGTCGTCGCAAACAGGAAGTGGTGGAAGAAACGAACGAATGGGAAGTTCCGTATGAAGATGAAGTACCTGACCTAGACCTCGAAGAACGAGGTGAAGGGGCAGTGAAGAAGAAACAGCTCGAAAAATTAGCTGAAAGTAATCCAGAAGAGTTTGCTAAACTGCTTCGTACTTGGATGTCTGAGGAGTGAGTAACGTGAACTATGCAAAACAATCGAATCGCGAAAAAGCAGCGATGCTCATGATTTCCCTGGGACCGGAAGTGGCAGCGAACGTCTATAAACATCTTTCAGAAGAAGAGATGGAACAACTGACGCTTCAAATTTCAGCGTTGAAAAAAGTGTCCCCGGAAGAAAAAGATAGCATTCTCGGTGAATTTCATGAACTCGCTATGGCGCAAAGTTATATCACTCAAGGTGGAATCGGTTTTGCGAAGACCGTTCTTGAAAAAGCGGTTGGAGAAGATAAGGCGATGGCATTGATTCATCGCCTCACCTCTACGCTTCAAGTAAGACCGTTCGAGTTTGCTCGTAAAGCAGATCCGAAACAATTATTGAACTTTATACAAAATGAACACCCTCAAACGATTGCATTAATCTTAGCGCATTTGGAACCGGTCAAGTCGGGGCAAATCCTATCGGAACTTCCACCTGAAATTCAATCGGAAGTCGCGAAACGGATTGCCACGATGGATCGACTCAATCCAGATGTGATTCACGAAGTGGAACAAATCCTTGAAAAGAACCTGTCGCAGACAGATATGCAGGATTATGCGCAGTCTGGTGGAATCGAGGCGGTGGTCGAAGTATTGAACGGTGTCGACCGGACGACGGAACGCACCATCCTCGATGCACTCGAGATCGAAGATCCAGAACTTGCAGAAGAAATCAAAAAACGGATGTTCGTCTTCGAGGATATCGTCACACTCGATTCTCGTGCGATCCAACGAATCATTCGCGAAGTCGCGAACGACGACTTATTGCTTGCACTCAAAGTGTCATCAGAAGAAGTCAAACAAATCATCTTCAAAAACATGTCCCAACGGATGGTCGAAACATTCAAAGAGGATATGGAATTCATGGGACCTGTGCGATTGCGTGACGTCGAAGAAGCACAGAGTCGAATCGTCGGAATCATTCGTCGCCTAGAAGATGTCGGTGAGATTGTAATCAGTCGAGGTGGAGGAGATGACATCGTTGTCTAATGTGATTAAACGTCAACGTGCAACGTCAAATGTACCCCAACGAATTGAATCTATGCGGCTAGAAGCCCCTGTTCTTGAAACGTCTGAAGGAATTGATCATCATGCTGTCATTCAATCGCAATACGAAAAGCTGAAACAAGAAGAAGAAGCGTTTCAGCAATTCCAGTTGACAGAACTTGAACAATTAGAGCGTTTCAAACAAGAAGCATTCGAAGCAGCTCACGCTGAAGGATATCAAGAAGGTCTTCTTCAAGGGAGACAGGACGGATTGAACGAGTTTGATGACATCTTGACCCGTTTGAACTCAGTGTCCACCGAATTAGAACTTTTGTTTGAAGAGAAGTGGAGACGAGCGGAGCAACAACTCATTGAGTTGGCAGTCTCAGTCAGCGCCCATGTGACGACGGAGCTTGTTCGAAAAGACGAAGAATTATTTGCGACAATGATTCGAGAGCAAATGACTCAGATGATTGATGCCGGAGCACTCACAATCTTTGTTCATCCAACTCGTCTCGCATCGATCCAACGATTTGAATCAATGTGGAAGACGGATGAAACCCTACCTCTGAAATATCGTGGAGATGGTTCCTTAGATGAAACAGCAGTGCGAATTGAATCACCACATC
Source organism: Exiguobacterium sp. s63 (assembly GCF_018617335.1). Lineage (GTDB taxonomy): Bacteria > Bacillota > Bacilli > Exiguobacteriales > Exiguobacteriaceae > Exiguobacterium. The sequence continues at coordinate 520,715 of NZ_JACSKB010000002.1, forward strand.
GTGGCAATGAAGTCGATTTATCGTACAGCTACGAACGAATCCAAGCCAAAATCGAGGAGGTTTTAGCGGATGGCGCTTATTGAGAAGGTCATTGAATCGATCAATCAGTCTTCAGATGGCGAATTTACTCGTAAAATCGGTCGAGTCTGCCGAGTCGTCGGCTTAATGATTGAATCCAATGGACCGAGCGCGTTCGTCGGAGAGCGATGTTTGATTGTCCTACCTTCGAATGAAACGGTTGAAGCAGAAGTAGTGGGCTTCAATGAAGAACGCGTACTGCTGATGCCATACGGTGAAACCACACAGATTGCGCCGGGATGTCTCGTGAAAGGAACTGGCAAGATGCTTCAAGTTCCTGTAGGCGAAGAACTGATCGGTCAAGTGCTCGATGGGTTAGGGCGACCGTTGTCTGGCGAACGGCTTGTGACCGGAAAACGTTACGATGTACAACGCAAACCACCAAACCCATTGAATCGACCGAGGATTTTGGATGCGCTCTCGACAGGCGTCCGGATGATTGATGGTCTACTGACTGTAGGGAAAGGTCAACGGGTCGGATTGTTCGCCGGGTCCGGGGTCGGGAAGTCGACCTTACTTGGAATGATCGCCAAACGTTCTTCGGCTGATATAAACGTCATCGCATTGATTGGAGAACGTGGTCGCGAAGTAAAAGAGTTCATCGAAAAAGAGCTCGGACCAGAAGGCATGGCTCGTTCAGTCGTGATTGTAGCGACGAGCGACCAACCTCCACTCGTTCGCTTGAAGGGAGCCTATACGGCAACCGCGATTGCCGAATATTTCCGAGATCAAGGGAAAGAAGTGGTCCTGATGATGGATTCGGTCACACGATTTGCGATGGCACAGCGTGAAATTGGCCTCGCGACTGGCGAACCGCCGACATCAAAAGGATACACGCCATCCGTATTCGCCATGTTACCTCAACTATTAGAGCGAAGCGGAACGGCAGCTACAGGTTCAATTACTGCATTTTATACGGTACTCGTCGATGGAGATGATATGAACGAACCGATTGCCGATGCCGTGCGTGGGATTTTAGACGGACACTTCGTCATGGACCGGGCGCTCGCAAACCGCGGGCAGTTTCCCGCCATCCATGTGCTGAAATCGATCAGTCGAGTCATGAACCAGATTGCATCGCCGTCACATAGGGAAGCGGCTCAAACGTTTCGTAGTTGGCTCGCGACGTATATCGATGCAGAAGATTTGATTAATATCGGAGCGTATAAAAAGGGCACCAACCCTTCAATTGATACCGCCGTTGAGAAATATCCGTACTTGCTGACGTTTTTAAAGCAATCGATTGAAGAAGACGCCGCATTCGAACAGACGATGACCCACTTGTCACACATCGCGCGAGGTGAATCATGAACAGACTTATATTAGAACGAATCATGCCGATTGCAGAACATGAGAAAGAGGATGCTGCCATTGAAGTGAGAGGTTTTAAGGCAAAACTCGAAACGGAAATGGAAAAACTATATGAACTGCTCCTCATGTATGAGGCGTTGATCAAACATCAGGACGAACAGTCCGGAAACATCGACCTTCTCATGTCGCAGTATCGAGAAAAGACGCGAGAGCAAGTGAAACGTCAAATCGAAACACAACAGCTCGTCGTTCAGCAAGCACGCAATCGCTATCATGCATCGCAGGAACGATTGCTTGGCAAAGTAGTAGAAGAAAAGAAATACGTCACGCTACACGAAAAAGTCAGTATGCATGAGACGACAGTAGCAAAACTTACGGAGCAACAGATGATGGATGAACTTGCAGTGATTCATCATGGGAAAGGGAAGTAGCATGGCAAAAGAGAACAATAAACGAGGCAAGCAAATGATTGTGGCGTTAGTCCTCATTCCGGCAATCTTCATCTTAGTCGGTGGAATCGTCGTCATGAACTATGCGATGGATCGCCCCCTCTTGTCTGTTCCATTTTTAGAAACGAGCGATGACCAATCGGAAGTGACAAAAACGACTGAAACGAAAGTCAACGTAACGGGAATCGATTCGGACACAGCGAACCGATTGAAGGCCGCGAATAGCGAGATTGAAAAGCTTCGTAATGAAAATGTTGAACTGACGAATGAAGTAAAAGCGAGACAGAGCGAGATCACGGATTTGATTCGTGAACGAGACCGACTCGTCGCTGAACTTGAAGCCGCGACTAAAGAGGAAGCGACGTCATCTGATGTGGCGAGTGTATACGAAGAAATGTCGGCCAAGCAGGCGGCAGCCATCATGGGAGAACTCGAAAGTCCACAAGTGGCTGAACTGTTGAAGGAGCTATCGCCTAAACAACAAGCGGACATATTAGGTCGAATGAATGCACAACAGGCTGCGGTTGTGACGCAGCTTCTCCAATGAATAGGAAAAAGGAGGGCCAACATTGAATATCGCTTTATTGACACAAGCCATTCAAGGGTCGATGGCTCGCACCGGAATGGCGGAAGGCGAATCACAGGGGGCGGGCGGTTTTTTAAACCTCTTATCTGCGATGCTCGCGCCGATGCAAAGTTCAGGGGAGCAGGTAGGGCTTCCTCAGCTTGAAGAAGGTGTGCTTCCTGAAGAACCAGTCGACTTAGAAAAAGTGGCACAAGAACTCGAAACGTGGTTTCAAAAACCTGATACGTTGAAGTGGCTCAAATCACTTCCGCAAGATGCGTATCGGACATTTATGGACGCATATGTAGGGTTACTCGGACAACTGTCTAATCCGTCGCCTGAAACAGAAATCTCGTCTTCGGTTTTACCGATGATCACTCAGACTGCGACTACGCCGAAAGTCCATATTACGAAGCAAACAGAGGGGAATGCTCAGACGACCAACATTTCACTCACTCAGCCCGTTCCAAACCAAGAACTTGCCAAACATGTTCAAACGATGCAACGGATCATCACGCAATATAAAGGACCAGTCGAAGGCACATTGAAAGATGTTCCCGTCTTGCCGAATGTTGAAACGGTGGAAGTCGCAAAACCTGCACGTCAACCGAACAATGTGGAATGGATGCCGAAAGGAATGAGCTGGTCGAAACCTCAAATCGATGTCGATACCGTCATGTATGCCTCAAAAGGATCTCTACCTGAAAACTTGCAGGCTCGGATTGAGGCAGCACTTCAAAAAGCACCGTTCAAAAGTGGGGCAGACGGTTCTAAAGTATTCACCGTCAGACTCTACCCGGAACAACTCGGGGAACTCGTCGTCAAGCTAGAGCGGAAGAATGGAGAACTAGTAGTCAAAATGTTCGCTAGCAATCAAGAGGCGAAGCAATTGATTCAGTCACAAGTCCAACAGTTGCAACAAACGTTGACACCGCACTCGCAAAACGTTCGGGTCGAGGTCAACTTGACACAGCAAGCGCTCGAGACAAAGTCAGCGATGTCAGACGGTTCTGAGCAACCGGAACAAGAGCAACCACAAGAACAGCCTAAAGGAGGGTCTGAAGATGACGAGCATCCAACCGAAGACGAATGATTACACATTGCCAGACCAGTCGCTCCCAAAAGCGACGAACCAATACGATAAAGACATGTTCATGAAGTTACTGCTCGCTCAAATCGCGAACCAGGATCCGATGTCGCCGATGGAAGACCGCGAGTTCATTGCACAGATGGCGCAGTTCTCTTCTCTCGAACAAATGCAAACCATCTCGAAACAACTCGATTCTGTTCTCGTCGACCGTCACATGTCGTCGATTTCTGAATACAGTAGCATGATTGGGAAAACAATCGACTTCACATCTGAATCAAGTGAAGAGACGACGAAAGGCTCAGGTCGGGTCGTATCCATTTCACGAAACGACTTAACAGGGTATATGGCCGATCTTGAAGACGGCACATCCGTCAGCGTGTACGATATCACATCCATCAAATAATCATAGGAGGAATGCATTATGTTAAGAGCAATGTACTCAGGAATCAGTGGATTGAAGAACTTCCAATCGAAGCTAGACGTCGTCGGGAACAACATCGCCAACGTCAACACGTTCGGTTATAAAAAAGGTCGCGTCACGTTCAAAGACCTCGTCAGTCAACAAGTTGGTAGTGCGTCGGGTGGTAACGGAACGACTGCAGGTGGAATCAACCCGAAAGAAATTGGACTAGGTGGTACGATGGCAACTGTCGATAACGTCTATAACCAGGGTGCTATGCAAAACACCGGCCGTGCTCTTGATGTCGGGATTTCAGGCGAGGGCTTTTATGTTACTCGTACAGAAAACGGCTTCCAATATACTCGTGCTGGTAACTTCTACACAGATAATGATGGAAACCTTGTCACAGGAGACGGAACGTTCTTACTTGCATCTCGTACTGCGACGACACCTCCATTGACACCACCAGCAACGACTCCACCACTCAATGCTGTTGAAACTCCGATCACACCGTACGACCCAACTGTAACTCCAGGTCCTACACCTGCATATGGTCGTATTCAGATTCCAGCAACTGCTAAGGCTATTTCTGTCGCAAAAGACGGGAAAGTTAGCTTTGTAGATGACGCAGGTAAGCTACAAGTGGCAGGTTATATTGTCACAGCGAATTTTGCCAACAACGCAGGTCTTTCAAAAACTGGTGCAAACAATTTTTCTGAATCACAGAACTCAGGTATTCCACAGATTGGGATTCCAGGAGCTGATGGTAGAGGGTCACTCGTCTCAGGTGCACTTGAAATGTCAAACGTTGACCTTTCGGAAGAGTTCACAGAAATGATCGTGGCACAGCGTGGATTCCAGGCGAACACACGAATTATCACAACATCGGACGAGATTCTTCAAGAACTCGTTAACCTGAAACGCTGATGATTCGCGTCACGGCATTTCGCGGTGAGGAGTTCGTGCTCAACGCTTTGCTCATCGAAACGGTGAAGGCAGAGCCCGACACGATCATCCAATTGTTTAATGGCAAAACGTATCTTGTAAAAGAATCAAAAGATCAAATCATTGAACGAACTGAAGCCTTTTATCGCTCAATCGGTTTAGTTGGAACGATGTTCACAAGAGGTGAAGAAGATGAGTGAAGAAGAAAAGAAAAAAGGTGGCGGCCTGAAGGTCGTGATCATCCTGCTTGTCGTCCTTCTCGTCATGGGCGGTGCCGGATTCATGACTTACAAATATGTCTTTGGGGATAACGTCACTGCTAAAACGAAACCGGTCACGGCCGAAGAGTTGGCGGAACGCAGTTTTATGACTGATGACATGACGACGAACATTCAAGACGAGCGTTTCATCAACGTGCAATTTACGATTGTCACGGATTCTGCAGACACGAGAGAAAATTTAGAGCTTCGTAAGTTTCAAGTGCACAACGTCATTCTCGGTGACCTGTCCGGGATGACGAAAGCACAGTTGGCAACAAAAGAAGATATGCAAAAATTCGAACAAACATTACGAGAACAACTTAACGGACTGCTTGAAGAAGGTGAAGTCCAACGCGTCTATATGACGAAGAAAATTATTCAGTGAGGTGGCATCATGGGAGAAGTACTGTCTCAACAAGAAATTGATGCCTTACTATCTGCTTTAAGCAGTGGGGATGTCGAAGCGGACTCCTTTCTCGCACAAGAGGAAGAGAAGAAAGTTCGGCAATACGACTTCAAACGAGCCGTTCGATTTTCAAAAGATCAAATTCGTAGTTTAACTCGGATTCACGAGCATTTTACGCGCATGCTCACGACATTTTTCTCGGCTCAACTTCGCACGTATGTTCAGTTTTCGGTCAACTCGGTCGAACAATTACCTTACGATGAATTCATTCATTCCATCCCGAGTATGACGATGATCAACTTGATTGAGGCGCCACCGTTAAATGGGCGATTCATCATCGAGGTCAATCCGAACATCTCATATGCAATGTTAGACCGATTACTTGGTGGTCCCGGTGTCGAGATGGATAAAATCGAATCGTTTACCGAAATCGAAATGCGGATTTTGACGCAATTGTATAAGCGAGCCTTCTCCTCTTATGGAGATGCTTGGGAATCGATTGCGGAGATTAAAGCAGAGATGTCGGCTGTTGAAGTGAACCCGCAGTTCCTGCAACTCGTCTCACCAAACGAGACGGTCGTTCTGATTTCAATCGGTGTGACGATTGGCGAAGTGAGCGGGACAATCAATGTCTGTCTTCCATTCGTAACAATCGAACCGGTATTATCCAAACTATCGAGTCACTACTGGATGCAGGAAGCGAATCGCCGGAATGCGAGTCAGTCGAGTAAGGAACCGCTTAAAGCGCAGTTGATGAATTCGACGGTCGAAGTCGTGTCCTTGTTAGGGGAAACGACCATCACGTTTGGAGATTTGTTGCATCTCGAAGTCGGAGATTGTTTGGCACTCGATCAATTGGCAAAAGAACCTCTGTCCGTCATGGTAGGGGAAAATAAAGTATTTAAAGGGCAAGTCGGTGTGAGCGGGAAGCGAATGGCGGTTCAAGTGCTTCACCGTGTGAAGGAGGAAGAGCAATGAGTGAGATGCTGTCACAAGATGAAATTGATGCGTTATTACGTGGGACAAACGACAATACGCCGACGCCAGAAGTCGAAAACAAAGAAGAACATTTAGATTCGATGGAGAGCGATGCACTCGGGGAAATTGGAAATATTTCATTCGGGAACTCGGCAACGGCGTTGTCGACATTACTACAACAGAAAGTTGAAATCACGACCCCAGTTGTCAGTGAAGTAAGAATCGAATCATTACGCGAACGTTATCCGACGCCTCACGTGGCGCTACGAGTTGGCTATACAGAAGGAATCAAAGGAGAGAACGTTCTCGTCTTGACTCGTGGAGATGCGGCCATCATCTCTGACCTGATGTTAGGTGGGACCGGAGAGAATGTCGATCCGGAGAGCCTTGATGAGATCCGTTTATCAGCCGTCCAAGAGGCGATGAACCAGATGATGGGGGCAGCCGCAACGTCTCTATCGACGGTATTTTCCAAAAAGATTGACATCTCTCCGCCGCTTGTCGAAGTGTTCGATGCAACGAAGAATCAAACCATCATCGATCGCCTTGAACTATGGGAGACGATGGTACTTATCGAATTCAATCTCAAGGTAGGCACGTTGATTGATTCAACAATCGTACAGATTGCCCCGATTCAATTTGGGAAGCAGTTAGTCGATGAGTTGATGAAGGCGACTGGGGAGGTCCAAGCGGCATCGGAACCGGTGAAACCGCAGCAAAAAGCAGAAGCGCCAAAGCCGCAACCACAAGCCCAACAACAGGCACAACAACAAGCCCAACCGGTCCCGCAACCGGACAAGCAAAAGTCGATGCCGGAAGTAGCAGTGAGCCAGGTAGAATTCATGCCGCTCCAGTCACCTGCATCACAAGAGGTAGCCCCAGCGAATCTCGGTTTGTTGTATGATGTCCCGTTGAACGTGACAGTAGAGTTAGGCAGAACGAAAAAATCCGTTCGCGAAGTACTTGAGTTATCACAAGGCTCCATCATCGAACTCGACAAACTAGCGGGTGAACCGGTAGACATTTATGTCAATCAACAGCGAATCGCTAGAGGAGAAGTCGTTGTCATTGAAGAAAACTTTGGGGTACGTGTAACAGAAATTATTCAACCGCATGAGCGGATCGGAATCGTTTAAGGAGGAATATAGAATGAGTGCAAAAGTATTAGTAGTAGATGACGCAGCGTTCATGCGCATGATGATCAAGGACATTTTGACAAAGAACGGATATGACGTGGTAGGAGAGGCAGAAAACGGAGCAGACGCAGTCGCGAAGTACCGTGAACTCACGCCGGATCTCGTTACACTTGATATCACGATGCCTGAAATGGATGGACTCGCAGCACTTAAAGAAATTCGTAGCTTCGACTCGAATGCGAAAATCATTATGTGTTCAGCGATGGGACAACAAGCGATGGTCATCGATGCCATTCAAGCTGGCGCAAAAGATTTCATCGTAAAGCCGTTCAATGCAGAGCGCGTCATTGAAGCAGTTTCTAAAACGGTCGCACAATGAAGAAATGGTGGTTGATTATTCTTCTCGTGGTCGGACTTTATGTTCCGACCACGGTTGAGGCCGCCACCGTAGACCAGCAATTCGAGCAACAACAGACAGATGAACAGGAAAGTAACGTTCCAACGACAGCGTCAACGATTGGCAATGGCGTGAAAGTTGTGTTAAGTCTCGTCGTCGTGGTCGGCGGTTTTATTGTCTTGATGCGGTGGCTCGGTTCCAAAACACAAGGCGTGAAAGCGACTCAACATATGAAACATCTCGGGGGCGTTCCGCTCGGTAAAGATCGATCCGTTCAACTCGTGAAACTAGGAGACCAAGTCTATGTTCTAGGCGTAGGGGATTCCATTCAACTTATTGACCGACTCGATGCGGAAACGGTGGATGAAGAACAAACAGAATCTTTATCACTCCGAACAACAAATTCGAACGCATTTTTAGATACCTTTAAGAAACAACTCGCTCAGCTAGAAGAAGTGAGGAAGAAGTCATGACAACGTTTGAGCAATTAATTAATTTAGAGACGCCAGACAGTACGTCGACATCAATCAAACTCTTGATTTTGTTGACTTTGCTGACGCTCGCACCGTCCTTTTTAATCTTGATGACTTGCTTTACCCGGGTCGTGGTCGTCCTGTCCTTTATTCGACCGGCGCTCGGTACACAGCAAACGCCGCCGAACCAGTTGATAGTCGGATTGGCGCTATTTATCACATTATTCGTCATGTCACCTGTTCTCTCTGATTTAAATCAGAATGCACTGAAACCGTATCTTGATGACAAAATCTCACAAGATGAGGCGTTCGATGAGGCGAGTGGAACGATGAAGGAATTCATGTCGAAATATACAAGACAAGAAGATTTACAGCTGTTTTTAAAATATGGGAATTACGAACAACCTGAAACACTTGATGACGTGCCACTTCTCGCTTTAGTCCCGGCATATGCAATCAGCGAGTTGAAGACCGCTTTTCAAATTGGTTTCATGATTTTCTTACCGTTTTTGATCATTGATATGGTCGTCGCGAGTGTCCTCATGTCAATGGGGATGATGATGCTACCACCAGTCATGATTGCTCTCCCATTCAAGTTGTTGCTGTTTGTATTGGTTGATGGTTGGCATTTAATTGTGGAATCACTGCTTAGAAGTATGTAGGGGGAACGGACATGACACAAGAAATGGTCATTTATTTGGCAACAGAGAGTGTGTGGACCTTATTAAAAATTTCAATGCCACTATTACTCATCTCACTGGTTGTCGGTCTCGTGATCTCGATTTTGCAGGCCACGACTCAAATTCAAGAACAAACACTATCCTTTGTTCCGAAAATCATTTCGGTGTTTATCGGTCTTGTCATCTTTGGACCATGGATGCTTCAACAAATCGAGGGATTCACGCGTTTGATTTTTGAGCTGATGGTTGAGGTTGCCTCGAAATGAATGCGGTCGATTTTATTAGTATGTACGGATTGACCTTTGCGCGACTCTCAGGTTTTTTTGTCAGCGTTCCGTTGTTCTCGACAAAACAATTGCCAGTGATGCATCGCGTAGGATTCAGTGCATTTTTAGCATACTATGCCATGTTCACGATTACAGAGCCGATTCAGATGACGAATGGATTTGTACTTCAAGTCGTGTATGAGGTCATGATCGGATTGCTACTCGGTCTATTGATCAATATTTTATTCTTTGCTCCTCAAATTGCCGGTGGGGTTATCGATTTGCAGCTCGGATTAGCGATGGCATCCGCATATGATCCAATGTTCGGGGGCCAGTCCCCTTTAATTGGTCGATTCTATTATATTTTTACGTTATTCATTTTATTGACGAGTAATTTACATCTTTTGCTGATTGACGGGATTTATTATAGCTTTCAAATCTATCCACCCGGTCAACCGATGATTAATTTTACGGAAGCCTCTCTCATGATGGCCGTAAAAGTCGTCACGATGACGATGATGGTCGCATTGCAATTGGCATTACCAATGATGGCGTCTTTACTGCTTGTCGATTTAGCACTTGGTTTTCTAGCGAAATCAGCACCGCAGTTCAATATTTTTGCCATCGGATTTTCATTTAAACTCGTTGCCGGATTCGCTGTCATGGTCTTGTTGATGGGATTGACATTGACCGGAATCAGTCAGTTTATTCCGTTGTTACAGGAAGTGATGCATGACTTTATGCTCATACTAGGAGACGCCTCATGAAGAAGCCTCTATATCCTTTATCGGTCAATCTACAGTTTTTTGCAGGTGAAAAAACAGAAAAAGCCACGCCACGTAAACGAGAAGATTCACGAAAAAAAGGACAGGTCGCCAAATCTGCTGACTTGACTGGAGCGTTCGCACTTTTTGCGATGTTTCTCATGTTATCTTTTTTCGGTCCTGTGATTGGGCAACAATTGTTGTCATTAATCGGTGATTTACTCAGTCCAGAGTATTTGTTGTTTAACGTGACGGGCGGCATGTCGGATATGGTCGTTGATTTGATGTTGCGTGTGGGCTTGATTTTAGCACCATTCTTTATCGTTGCCGTTGTATTTGGGATTCTTATCAATTATTTACAAGTCGGCACGTTATTTTCATTAGAAGCTATCCAGCCGAAGCTCGAGCGGATTGACCCGATCAAAGGGGTCAAGCGTATCGTCAGCATGAAAGCGGTCGTCGAATTTTTAAAGTCCTTATTCAAATTGTTAATTATCCTGACAACCGCAGTCGCTGTCCTTTGGCAAAATCAAAAAGAGTTGTCACGCATGGCCGTCGAACAGATTCGCGAATCGATTGTCGCGCTTGCCAGTATTACGATTCAACTTGGATTGTGGGTAAGCGTCGCCTTGCTCGCACTCGCGCTGCTTGACTTTTTCTATCAACGATTTGACTTCGAAAAGTCGATTCGGATGTCAAAGCAAGATATTAAAGATGAGTATAAAAATACAGAAGGTGACCCGCTCATCAAATCTAAAATTAAACAACAACAGCGAGAAATGGCGATGCGGCGTATGATGCAAGAGATTCCAAATGCCGATGTCGTTATCACTAACCCGACCCATTACGCGGTCGTCATTCGATATGATGACACGAAAGATTTTGCGCCACTTGTCGTTGCCAAAGGGGTCGACCGGGTCGCCTTTCATATTCGAGACGTCGCGAAAGAACATGATGTGGCAATCGTTGAAAACAAGCCACTCGCGAGAGCGCTCTATGCGCAAATCGATATCGGTGAAGTGGTAGACGAATCGTTTTATCAAGCAATCGCAGAAGTCCTTGCATTCGTCTATCAAATGAAACAACCGTCTTGAGGAGGAGTATGTGTTGGCAGTAAAAGCGAAAGACTTTGCAATCCTGATTGGTGTATTGATGATTGTCATCATGCTCATCATCCCGTTACCAGGGTTTTTACTAGATTTTTTAATCATCGTAAATATATTAATCGCCATCATGATTTTACTTGTGGCGATGAATGCACGAGAAGCGCTCGACTTCTCCGTATTCCCCTCTCTCTTATTGATTGTGACGTTGTTTCGTCTCGGACTGAACGTATCGACGACCCGTTCGATTCTTTCAAATGGGTACGGTGGGGAAGTTATTGCGACGTTCGGTGATTTCGTCATCGGAGGGAACGTCCTCGTCGGATTCGTCGTCTTCCTGATTCTCGTCATCATTCAATTTGTCGTCATCACGAAAGGGGCGGAACGTGTATCTGAAGTATCTGCACGTTTTACGCTTGATGCGATGCCAGGGAAACAGATGGCCATCGATGCCGATTTGAATTCAGGTTTGATTGACGACAAAGAAGCTCAGATGCGTCGCCGTAAAATTCAAAGTGAAGCGGATTTCTACGGATCGATGGATGGTGCGTCGAAATTCGTAAAAGGGGATGCCATCGCAGGCATCATCATCGTGACGATCAACTTGATCTTCGGGATTATCATTGGGGTCGTTCAAATGGGATTACCGGTCGGTCAAGCGTTCCAAACGTTTTCACTCATGACCATCGGGGATGGACTGGTGAGTCAAATTCCAGCCCTCTTGATTTCGACTGCGACCGGGATCATCGTGACACGTGCCGTTTCAGACGGAAACTTAGGAGAAGACGTGATTGACCAACTCGGACAAAATCCGTCACTCCTTTATATTGCAGGATCCATTGTCTTCATGCTCGGTTTTGTATCACCACCCCTTCTTCCTGTGACAATGATCATCGCGGGTACGGCATTCTTTGGTGCGTACACGATGAGACGGAACATTCGACAAGTGACAGAGGAACCAGTGATCGACGAAGATCCGTCCTCGATGGCACCGACTGAGTCCGTCGTCTCACTCTTACAAATCGACTCGATTGAATTCGAGTTCGGATACGGTTTAATTCCGCTTGCGGATGAATCACAAGGTGGCGACCTGTTAGACCGCGTCGTCATGATTCGTCGACAGCTCGCCCTTGAACTTGGTTTTATCTTACCGACGGTCCGGATTCGTGACCATTTGCAACTGTCACCGAACGCGTACCGAATCAAGGTAAAAGGAAACGTCGTTGCCGAAGGCGAGTTATTGCTTGACCATTACTTAGCCATGAGCCCAGGGATTGAAGACCCTGAAGTGTTTGGAATTGAAACGACTGAACCGGCATTCGGTCTCCCGGCTCTCTGGATTGATGAAGAGACACGAACCCGAGCCGAAATGAGCGGATATACCGTCGTCGATCCGCCATCCGTTGTCGCGACACACTTGACGGAGACGTTGAAGAAACATGCTGCGGATTTACTCGGCCGGGAAGAAACAAAGCAACTCGTTGAACATTTGAAGGAAACACATCCCGTGCTCGTGGAAGATGTCACGCCATCGGTCCTCTCGATTGGGGAAATTCAAAAAGTGTTACGACATCTCTTACAAGAGAATGTTTCGATTCGAAACTTGCCGCTATTGTTTGAAACGATGGCAGACTATGGGAAAGTGACGAAAGATGCAGAAATTTTGGGAGAGTATTGTCGTCAAGGGTTATCTCGCCAACTGACCGATCAAGTCAAACCACCGGAAGGTCCACTATATGTCGTGACACTCGGTGGACAGACGGAACAGACCGTTCAAGATGCGGTCCAAAAAACGGAATTTGGAAACTATTTGGCCCTCGACCCGGAGCAAGCTCGAGACATAATCGAGCGCACTGGCGAACAACTGTCGATGTTTGAACGATACGGGGCATCGGCTGTGATTTTATGCTCACCAACGATTCGCCTATTCGTTCGTCAATTGCTCGAACGGTATTATCCGGATGTGCCGGTACTGGCTTATAACGAACTGCTCAGTTCCGTCGAAGTGAAAAGTATTGGGGTGATTTAATATGCAAATTAAAAAGTTTACGGCGAAGACCATGAGTGACGCGATGGCGAAAGTGAAACAAGAACTTGGAGACGAAGCGGTCATCCTTAATTCGCGACAAGTGAAGTCAGGATGGTTCGGTCTCTTCGCATCTAAACAAGTGGAAGTCATCGCAGCGCTTGAGAAGGAACAGATTGTCACAAAGCCAAGGCAACCTGTTCAAGCTCAGACAGAACCGAAGCGACCTGTCGTCACACCGCCACCACGTGTGGTAGGAACGGCGCCGAAGCTACATGCCTCGTTACAGCACGTCGAATCATTGCTCTCGACCGAGTCTTTTGCGGATGAGTCGTGGGAAGAAACGCTGAACGAACTGTACTATACGACAAAATCTGTAGAAGAAGCGGAACGATATGTGTACGAACAAGTCAAATCGTCGTTCATTGAACCGCCTGGAGCGAAGCGTTACGTCATGGTCGTTGGACCGACAGGAGTAGGGAAGACGACCACGCTCGCTAAACTTGCAGCGCACTTCAAGTTAAAGGAAGGCAAAACGGTCGGACTGATCACGACCGACACCTATCGAATCGCTGCCATCGAACAGTTAAAGACGTACGCCGAAATCATGAGTATCCCGGTAGAGGTCGCATATGATTTTCACGACTTCAAACGGGCCAAGCAATTGTTTGCCCGAAAAGACATCGTGTTGATCGATACGGCTGGTCGAAATTTTCGTGACCCGGCTTACGTCGAACAGTTTCATGAACATCATGACTTCACGGAGACAAGCCTTTCGCTCGTGTTGAGTTTGACCTCCAAAATGAAGGACATGGACATGATTTATTCGCAATTCGAATCATTGCCCCTCAGCTCGCTCATATTTACGAAAGCGGACGAGACGAGTGACATCCATGCGATGTACCGTATGGTGAAAAGAAGCGGGCTTCCCGTCGCTTGGATGACAGACGGCCAGGAAGTGCCGGACGACTTGATTCCAGGTCAGGCGGATCTATTGACGAAACGACTGTTTGAGAAAGAAGGGTGGGCAAGATGGACCAAGCAAGGCGTTTAAGAGCAATCAATGATGCCCACCCGACCACCATCGCCTTTGCAAGTGGGAAAGGCGGGGTCGGAAAGACGAACGTCTGCGTGAACACGGCCATCGCCCTAGCAGAACTTGGGAAGCGGGTGTTGATCGTCGACTTTGATATCGGTATGGCCAATGTGCATATCTTAATGAATGCCATGAAGTCCAGAACGATGATCGAGACCGTAAAAGCTCGTATTCCATTGGCCGCAGCTGTTCAGAAAAATGTATATGGTGTCGATATATTACATGGAGGGAGTGGGCAAGACCAGCTCGTCCATCTCTCAGAGGATGACATGCAATTTCTCATGCGAGAGCTCGAAGTATTGACCGAATATGATTATGTCCTGTTCGATATGGGCGCTGGAGCGACGGACACCTCACTTCAATTCATCGCGGGGTGTGATGAGATGTTCTTAATTTTGACGCCAGAACCTACCTCGCTCATGGACGGTTACGCATATACGAAACTGGTGCACCATCAATACCCTGACTTGCCGCTTGGCGTCATCGTCAACCGAGCCCAGTCCGGGGAGGAAGCCCTTCAATGTTTCGAACGGATGGAAGTCGCATGCAAACAGTTTTTAAATAAGACGATTCGATTCCTTGGCTTTTTACCGGATGATGCCTCAGTCAGAAAGGCAGTCATCGCACAAGTCCCGTTTTATCAATACAACCGAAAAAGTGATATCAGCTGGCGCCTCGAACGAATTTTGACAACGCTTACGGGAACGCCTCCAAAACCACGTCACTTGATGGACCGTTTGATGGGGAACTTACGGAAACAGTGGAACCGAGTATAATGACAGGGAGGCAATTGAGATGGACGTGAATGAATACTTAGGGTTGTTTTTAGATGAATCCCAAGAACATATCCAATCGATCAACACGCAGTTACTTAAATTAGAACAATCAGGTGGAGCGGATGTTGTACAGGAAATCTTCCGGTCCGCACACACACTCAAAGGGATGTCTTCAACGATGGGGTATGAACGGGTCGCCAACTTGACCCATGAGATGGAAAGCGCACTCGACCTCGTCCGTGGGGGCAAGAAAGAAAGCAACCAACTTCTATTAGACACAATGTTCATCGCCATGGAACAAATGGAAGATATGATCGCGGACATCGAGAGTGGCGGAAAAGGCGCGAACGTGGATGTGTCAGAAACGGTCGCCGCCTTCCAATCCTTCATCGGTGGAAAAGAAGTCACGGTTGAAAAAACGTCAGAGACGAATACGTTTGAAGTTGATTTGTATACAAACTCGGTTATCGACCAAGCGAAACAAACAGGCTTTGAGGCGTTTCAAATCACGGTCAAATTATCTGACGCGGTCGTCTTGAAAGCGGCACGTGCGTACATGGTGTTCGATCGTCTTCAAGAACTTGGTGAGGTCGTACGGACGAACCCTGAAACGGAAGAGATTGAGCAAGAACAATTCGATTTGACGTTCGACGTCTTATTCTTGTCACAAGAGACGGCAGAAGTGATTGAACATGCGATTGGTCAAGTATCCGAAGTGGAACGTGTCGAAGTCCATGCGTTTGTACAATCAGCTGACAGTGAACCGGAAGTCGCGGTGACGGCAGAAACAATTGCACCAGAACCGGTCGTTCAAGCATCACCCGTTCAAGAAGAAGTGAAAGATACGAAAGAACAAGTGGCGGCGCAAGCTCAAGCGAAAACGATTCGTGTCAACTTAGAACGTATCGATCGTCTCATGAACTTGTTCGAAGAGTTCATTATCGATCGCGGACGTCTTGAGCGCTTGGCGGATGAAGTCGCTCAGCCGGAATTGAATGAAACGGTCGAAAAAATTAAACGAGGCACGAACGAGTTACAGTCACTCGTCCTGACGCTCCGGATGATGCCGATTGAGCAAGTGTTCAATCGTTTCCCACGAATGGTGCGTTCAGTCGCAAAAGAAATTCATAAAAAGGTCCAGTTGGACATCTCTGGTGCGGAAACAGAACTCGATCGTACGGTCATCGATGAAATCGGCGATCCGCTCGTCCACTTGATCCGTAACGCCATCGATCACGGTATCGAACGTCCGGAAGTACGTCTTCAAGCCGGAAAACCGGAACAAGGGATGCTTGCACTCCGTGCCTATCATGGAGGAAACCGTGTCTTCATCGAAATCGAGGACGACGGTGCTGGCATCAACGTCGATAAGGTTCGCTCAAAAGCACTAGAACGTGGAGTAATCTCGGATGAAGAAGCGACGATGATGTCTGAGAACGAATTGGCGATGTTGATTTTTGCTCCAGGCTTCTCGACGGCAGACGTGGTCACTGACTTGTCAGGACGCGGTGTCGGACTCGATGTCGTTAAAAATAAAATCGAATCACTCGGTGGTGTCGTTTCACTAGAGACAGTTGCGGGGCAAGGCACGAAATTCCAAGTCAGCTTACCGCTCACTCTCTCCATCATCTCGGCGATGCTCGTTCAAGTGGGAGAGGAATCGTATGCGATTCCATTAACATCAATTCTTGAGACGACATTGCTCGATGAAGCGGACATTTTGACGGCACACCGTGAGCGGGTGTTTGACTTCCGTGGTCAATTGGTCCCACTCGTCTATTTAAAAGAAATGTTTGGCATCGACTCGGAAACGAAATCGCAATTCCCAGTCGTTGTGGTCCGGAAAGGAAATAAACTTGTCGGTGTTGTCGTCAACGATTTGATTGGGCAACAAGAAATTGTCATGAAACCGCTCGGTACGTATCTTGAAGGGATTCCGGCTATCTCTGGTGCGACTATTCTTGGTGACGGTCGCGTCGCTCTTATTGTAGATAGTAATGATCTCTTTTAAGGAGGAATATAGATGGAACAGAAATGGGTAGTTTTTTCACTTGAAGAAAATACGTACGGAATCGACGTACAGTCGGTCCGTTCAATCGAGCGACTTCAGCCGATCACGCGGGTGCCGAACGCCCCGTCACATGTGAAAGGGGTCATCAACCTTCGCGGTGTCGTCACGCCGGTCATTGACCTTCGCTTACGTCTCGGCTATGAAGAAATCGAGCCAACGGATGAGACACGCATCCTGATCGCCTCGTTGAATCAAGGAGATGCTGGATTTATCGTTGATCGTGCGAACGAAGTCGTAGAAAGTGATGAAGTTCGCATCGAACCGATTCCGGAATCGAGCCGCGATATGCTTTCGGCTCATTTGACGGCCATCGCCAAAGGAGAAGACAAACTCTTCTCATTACTCGATGCGAACGCGTTGTTCGAGGAACAGTATGCTGAGTGAGTTTGAACAAGACCTGTTAAAGGAACTGGGAAATATAGGGTCTGGTCATGCGGCGACTGCCTTGTCCGCCATGCTCTCAAAACCCGTGAACATTACCGTGTCTTCTGCTGAGATGGAGCCGATCACGTATTTGCCCGATCGAGTCGGGGGTCCAGAACGACATGTTGCCTCGGTCTTGTTGGAATTAGATGGTGACATTCGTGGAATGATTCTCATTTTGTTCGCCGTCGAAGATGCCGAGCAAATGGTCTCGACGTTAATCGGGATGCCATACTCATTCGATTCAGTCGATGAACTTGGTCAGTCGGCTTGGGAAGAGGTCGGGAATATCATGAGCGGTGCTTATGCCCGAGCACTCGGCGACTGGTTACAGACACCGATTATGATTCAAGTGCCGGCAACGGCCATCGATATGGCAGGTTCGATTGTCGAATTTGTCGTCACTTCGGTTCAACCAGAGGAAGATTCGGCCCTATATATTGATACGACATTTATGATTGATCAAAAAGTAAGTGCAGGACATGTGTTGTTCCTACCGACACATGGATCGCTAAAACGGATTCAAGAACGGTTGCTTGGCCATGGCTGAAGTATTAAAAATCGGCATTGCTGAATGGAAGCAGACAACTGCACCGAATCGGTTACGTACAGCCGGACTCGGATCGTGTGTGGGTGTCATTTTATATGACACCCGCCTCCAATTGGCGGCTATGGCGCATGTCATGTTACCGGATTCGACGATTGCTCGGAAGAATCAAGCGATTGAAGTAGGAAAATATGCGGATACTGCCATCGATACGCTCGTCCATTCATTGAAACGTGATGGAGCGACGCGGCTACAAGCGAAGATGGCTGGCGGCGCTCAAATGTTTCAATTTAAATATGAGAATGAGGCCATGCGAATCGGTGAGCGAAACGCCGAGGCCATTCGTCAGGCATTAAAAGTACATCGGATCCCGCTCGTTGCAGAAGATTGCGGCGGACATAACGGGCGGACGATCGAGTTTGACGTCGCGACATCCGTCTTATCAATTCGGACGGTGAGCGTGGGTACGAAAGAACTATAAGGGGGGATCGACATGACGACTCATCTTACACAGTTGTGGGATCGCTGGAATACGGACCGTGATATGGATACAGCAAACGAACTACTAGCACATTACGAGTTTCTCATCCACTACCACGTACAACGGATGATCGTGACGCTTCCAAAGAGCGTCGAACGCGACGAATTGAAAAGTTTGGGTTACATGGGATTGTACGATGCCCTTATGAAATATGATCCAGAGCACAACAACAAATTCGATACGTATGCTGCGTTTCGGATTCGAGGAGCCATTATCGATGGGTTACGAAAAGTGGACTGGTTGCCTCGGTCGGTCCGAGAAAAAGTGAAAAAAATCGATCACGTGGCAGAACAGCTAGAGCAGTCGTTGCATCGTGCACCGACAAAGAGCGAGTTAGCATCAGCATGCGACTTGCCGATTTCTGAAATCGAAAGAACGATGGCGGAAGGGTATTTTGCCAATATGTTGTCGATTGATGAGGCTGTGACGTTGCAAGAAGAAGGAAAAGTCATGTCTGTCACGTATTTCGACCCTGATTCGGAAAAACCGGAAGATACGTTATTGCAACGTGAATTGATTGACGTTCTAGCTGCAGAAATCGATCATTTATCTGAAAAAGAGCGGCTCGTCGTTTCCTTATTTTATTTTGACGAATTGACACTGACAGAAATCGGAGAAGTGCTTGAACTATCAACATCCCGGATTTCACAGATTCATTCTAAGGCGTTGAAAACATTGAAGCTCGCGCTCGGGCGGTCGTATTTAGAAGAAAAGACATCGTAAGGAGATGAACAAGTGTATATTATATATGTGAGCATGGCTTGTTTGGTTGCTTACGGTTTTTTGTTCGGCTACCGTCAAGTCCAAGCGCTTCAGGAACGAGTCGAACGGCTTGAACGGGAGAAGCAAGAGACCGAAACGTTGCTTCTCTCATTCATGGAGTCGATGAACGACCTCGTCGTTCAGGAACCCACTGAACGTTCGAACGTGATTCAACAAGAGGAGCCAACACCTCTCAACGAGTCCGTTCAAACGATCGAAGAAGAGACAGAAGAAATAAAACCGTCCGCGTCAATCGACGTGGACGATGTCTTGTTGCGACACTCCGTTCGGGACGCTGCCCGAATCCTCGGAAAAGGAGAGGGCGAACTCGCGCTCTATGCGAAACTTCGTAAAAAGTGAGAGTTGCCGGATTTCGTGACATATGCTATAGTAGTTCTCGGTGTTAAACACATCACACACGTCTCGGGATGGTATTCCTCGGTGCCGAAAGGTCGGAATACAAAGATGAACGAGGCGGAGGACTTTTTTAAACCACAAGGAGGAAATTTATCATGGCAGTAATTTCAATGAAGCAATTGCTTGAAGCTGGTGTACACTTCGGTCACCAAACACGCCGTTGGAACCCAAAAATGGCGAAATACATCTTCACAGAGCGTAACGGGATCTACATCATCGACCTTCAAAAAACGGTCAAAAAAGTAGACGAAGCTTACAACTTTGTTCGTGAACTCGCGGCAGAAGGCGGAAACGTCCTCTTCGTTGGTACGAAAAAACAAGCTCAAGATACAATCAAAGAAGAAGCAATCCGTTCTGGAATGTTCTTCATTAACGAGCGTTGGTTGGGTGGAACACTCACTAACTTCTCAACAATCAAAAAGCGTATTAACCGCTTGAAGCAACTCGAAAAAATGGAAGAAGACGGCACGTTCGAAGTACTTCCTAAGAAAGAAGTCATCATCTTGAAAAAAGAAATGACTCGTCTTGAGAAGTTCCTCGGCGGAATCAAGGACATGCCTGGTGTGCCTGACGCCCTCTTCATCGTTGACCCACGTAAAGAGCGTATCGCAATCGCGGAAGCTCACAAATTGAACATCCCAATCGTTGCGATTGTCGACACAAACTGTGACCCAGACGAAATCGACTACGTCATTCCAGCGAACGACGATGCAATTCGTGCAGTTAAATTGCTCACTTCGAAGATGGCTGATGCAATCATCGAAGCGAAGCAAGGTGAAGAAGAAGTTGCTGAAGAAGCTGTAGCGACAGAAACTGAAGCTACAGAAGCTGAGTAATCAGTGAGACAATAGGTGATAAAGGGAAAGCCTTTTATCACCTTTTTTTAGGACATGTAATCAAAAAGCCCTGTGCTTTTCTTAAAAAATTGTTAGTTTTACAAGGAGGAATTTCCGATGGCAGTTACAGCAGCAATGGTAAAAGAACTTCGTGAAAAAACAGGAGCAGGAATGCTCGATTGCAAAAAAGCACTCGTTGAAACAGACGGTGACATGCAAGCAGCAATCGATTTCCTTCGTGAAAAAGGAATCGCTAAAGCAGCAGCAAAAGGTGATCGTATCGCCGCTGAAGGTTTGACAGCAGTAGCAGTTGAAGGCAACAAAGCTGTGCTCGTCGAAATCAACTCAGAAACAGACTTCGTTGCGAAAAACGAGAAGTTCCAAACGCTCGTAAACAACGTTGCAAAAGCAGTACTCGCATCAGGCGCAACAACTGCTGAAGCTGCACTTGCAGCTGAGTACGAAGCAGGTAAAACACTTGAAACGTACATCCAAGAAGAAGCTTCTACAATCGGAGAGAAAATCTCACTCCGTCGTGTAGCTGTTCTTGAAAAAGCTGACGATGCTGTATTCGGTACGTACCTCCACATGGGTGGTCGCATCGGTTCAGTCGTTGTCATCGACGGCACATCTGACGAAACAGTTGCAAAAGATGTTGCTATGCACGTTGCTGCAGCACGTCCACTTTACGCGACACGCGATGAAGTATCAGCTGAAGAAATCGACCGCGAGAAGAAAGTCTTGACTGAGCAAGCACTTAACGAAGGCAAACCTGCTAACATCGTTGAGAAAATGATTGCTGGTCGTATGAACAAGTACTTCGAGGAAATCTGCCTCGTTGACCAAACGTTCGTAAAAGACAGCGACTTCAAAGTTGGTAAGTACGTAGAATCAAAAGGCGGAAAAATCAACTCGTTCGTACGCTTCGAAGTAGGAGAAGGTATGGAGAAACGTGAAGAGAACTTTGCTGAAGAAGTTATGAACCAACTTAAAAAATAATCTGCATCATCATTTGTGATGCAACTAAAATTGGGAACACGTCTGTATCACCTTGAGTTAGTTCGTTAAGGGAGCGTGTTCCCTTTTTTCAAGCAAGAGGAGGCAAAGTTATGGAACCGAAATATAAACGAATTGTGTTAAAATTGAGTGGAGAAGCGCTCGCTGGAGATCAAGGTTATGGGATTGACCCTAACATTGTAAACTCCATCTCAAATCAAATTAAAGAATTGATTGAGATGGGTGTAGAAGTCGCCGTTGTTGTAGGTGCCGGAAACATTTGGCGTGGAAAGACGGGCAGTGAACTCGGCATGGACCGGGCCAATGCAGATTACATGGGTATGCTCGCGACTGTATTGAATTCACTTGCTCTTCAAGATAGCCTTGAAACGTACGGTGTCCAAACGCGTGTCCAAACATCAATTGAAATGCGACAAGTTGCTGAACCATACATTCGTCGTCGCGCAATGCGTCATCTTGAAAAAGGGCGCGTCGTCATTTTTGCGGCCGGTACAGGAAACCCATATTTCTCAACGGACACGACAGCTGCCCTTCGTGCAGCTGAAATCGAAGCTGATGTCATTTTAATGGGTAAAAACAATGTAGACGGCGTCTATTCTGCCGATCCGAAATTGGATGCAACGGCAGTGAAGTACGATACGTTGTCTTATCTTGACGTCTTAAAAGACGGCCTCCAAGTTATGGACTCGACGGCAACGTCACTTTGTATGGACAACCACATTCCATTGATTGTATTCTCATTGCTTGAAGAAGGTAATATTAAACGTGTCGTTCTCGGGGAGCATATCGGAACGGTAGTAGGAGGAGTCAATTCATGAGTGTCAAAGAAGTATTGAAAACAGCTGAAGAAAAAATGGAAAAAGCGCATTCTTCACTTAAACGTGATTTTGGAACGCTTCGCACTGGCCGTGCCAGCGCATCGATTTTGGATCCTGTCCAAGTTGATTACTACGGTGTCCCAACACCTCTCAATCAAGTGGCCAACATCAATACACCGGAAGCGCGTCTTCTTTTGATTCAACCATGGGATAAATCGTTGGTTTCTGAAGTGGAAAAAGCGATTCAAAAGGCAGACCTCGGCTTGTCTCCATCATCTGACGGTACAGTCATCCGTTTGGCTATTCCTGCATTGACGGAAGAACGTCGTAAAGAGTTAGTTAAAGTCACGAAAAAATATGCGGAAGAAGCGAAAGTCGCTGTCCGTAACGTTCGTCGTGACGCTAACGAAAACTTGAAGAAACTCGAGAAAGATGGCGAGTTAACTGAAGACGACCTCCGCGGATATGCAGATGACGTTCAAACGTTGACGGATTCGTATATTAAGAAGATTGATGAATCTGCAGCAGTTAAAGAAAAAGAAATCATGGAAGTGTAATCACGGAAGTGGTATACCAAAAAGCTGTGTGGGGACCCTTTTTCTGAGAGGGTCCTTCTTTCATACAATCAGGAGGATAATAGAATGTTTAAATGGGTGAATCCTAAAACCAAAATCGAGGCGGAGTTGAGTGTTCCTGAGCACGTAGCCATCATCATGGATGGAAATGGACGCTGGGCCAAAAAACGTGGTCTTCCTCGCATCATGGGTCACCGGGAAGGGATGAAATCCATCCGGGAAGCAGTTCGAACTGCTCAAGAACTTGGAATTCAATCTCTCACGTTGTATGCGTTCTCTACAGAGAACTGGACTCGTCCGGAAGAAGAAGTCTCATTCTTGATGAAATTACCGAAACAGTTTTTGGAGACCGATTTAAGAGAACTCCATGAACAGAATGTACGGGTGCTCGTTGCAGGAGATACGTCGAAACTTCCTCGAGAGACGCGAGAGGCTGTTGATGAGGCAAGAGAACGTACCATTGCCAACACGGGGTTACAACTCGTTTTTGCTCTGAATTATGGCGGACGCGATGAACTTGTACAGGCTATGCGTCGTATCGCTGAAGACGTACAGTCTGGATTGATTCAACCTGATGCCATCGACGATCACATGATTGGTGAACGATTGATGACCCACGTTCAAGATGTGGACCTCATCATTCGGACGAGTGGTGAACAACGACTCTCGAACTTTTTATTATGGCAAAGCGCATATGCAGAACTCCATTTCACAGAGGTGCTGTGGCCGGAATTTAAGCGTGAGCATTTTGTAGAAGCGATTGAATCATATAACGCGCGCACGCGGCGTTTTGGTGGGGTGTAACATGAAGACACGAATTATAACAGGACTATGGGCAGGTGCCATTTTTATCACGGTCATCGCGCTCGGGGGAAACGCCTTTGTCTCACTGATGGGAATTCTTGCGCTGATTGGACTGAGCGAGTTCACGTTAATGCGAAAGCATAAATTATTGGCATTCCCGTTTTTAGTGACGGCACTACTTGTGGCGTTTCCATTCATCTTATTGTTATTAGAAAAACATATCGTCACGGACGACCTCCCGTTCTCGGTCGAACAGTGGCTCGTATTGGGCCTCGTTCTACTGTTGTTTTGGACGGTCGTCACAAAAAATCGATTCACGTATGAAGATGCCAGCTTCTATTTCGTTTCAGCTGTCTATTTAGTTGTCGGTTTCATCAGCTTTGCACTCGTCCGACTGTCTGACGATGGTCTATCCAAAGTGTTGCTCATCTTGTTCATGATTTGGGCGACGGATTCAGGTGCATACTTTACCGGCAAGGCGTTCGGAAAAGCTAAATTGTGGCCGTCTATCAGTCCGAACAAAACGATTGAAGGGGCAATTGGAGGCATTGTTTCTGCGATTGTACTCGGTGTCATCTTCGTTTTGGTTGATCCGATCTTGCCCGTTGTAGAAGTGCTCATCTTGGCAATTGTTGTGGCTGTCGTCGGTCAACTCGGCGATTTAGTACAATCTGCATATAAACGTCAATTTGGTGTGAAGGACTCAGGTCATCTCTTACCAGGGCATGGAGGAATTTTAGATCGATTTGATAGTATGATTGCGGTCTTTACCGTCATTTGGGTGTTTAATCTGCTATAAAAAGGAGTGTCGAGATGAAGCGAATTAGCTTAATTGGGGGAACTGGTTCGATTGGCGTACAAACATGTGACGTCATCGAACAGCATCCCGACCTGTTTGAACTTGAGGCGTATGCGTTTGGAACGAACGTCGATGTCGCTACAGAATGGATCAATCGACTTAGACCAAAATATGTATCAGCGACAAGCATCGAGGTACTTGAACAATTAAAGCCTCGCCTTACATACGAACCGTTGTATTTCATTGGTTCGGAGGGCTTGAAAGAATGTGCGACGGCTGAACGGGCTGATATCGTCGTCACTGCAGTCGTTGGAGCAGTTGGGCTCGAACCAACGCTCGCAGCGATTCAAGCAGGTAAAGATATTGCGCTCGCTAATAAAGAAACACTCGTCACCGCCGGGCATCTCGTCAAGGCGGCGGTGAAAGAACATGGAGTCAAATTGTTGCCAGTCGACAGCGAACATTCTGCTATTTTCCAATGCTTGAACGGCGAGCGGAGAGAAGACGTTTCAAAAATCATATTAACGGCTTCGGGTGGTAGTTTCCGCGATCGCTCTCGGGAAGAGTTGTCTGATGTAACAGTCGAAGATGCATTGAACCATCCAAACTGGTCGATGGGGGCGAAAATCACCATTGATTCGGCAACGATGTTTAATAAAGGACTTGAGGTCATCGAGGCACACTGGCTATTCGATATCGATTATAATGATATTGAAGTCATCTTGCATCGTGAATCGATCATTCATAGCATGGTAGAATTCAAAGATGCCGCCGTGATGGCCCAGCTTGGAAACCCGGATATGCGCGGCCCCATCCTATATGCATTATCAGGACCGAAGCGGCTTGAAATTGAGGGGAATAAGCGGTTAAACTTGAAGGAAATCGGAAAGCTACATTTTGAAGAAGCTGATTTTGAGCGCTATCCAGCACTTCGATTAGCGTTCGAAGCAGGTAGGGCCGGTGGTACGATGCCGACTGTCCTGAACGCAGCCAATGAAGTGGCAGTGGACCTATTCTTAAACGGTCATATTACGTTTTTAGAAATTGAACGAATCGTTGAAGAGGCAATGACTCGACATGAAGTGATTGCGCATCCGACGCTCGAACAAATTTTAGAAGTGGACCGAGTAGTACGTCAACAGATTCAGCAAGGAATTGAAGGTGGGGAATAAATCATGACGACTTTTATCGCCATCGTTTTGATGTTTGGCGTTCTCATTTCAGTACATGAGTGGGGACACCTCGTCATGGCGAAACGGGCAGGCATTCTCTGTCACGAGTTTGCGATTGGCTTTGGACCAAAAATTGTTTCATTCCGTAAAAATGAAACGCTCTATACCATTCGACTTTTGCCGATTGGCGGATATGTCAAAATGGCCGGGGAAGATTTCGAACCGATTGAAGTCCGTGCGGGTCAGCATGTCGGACTCCGTCTAACCGAAACAGGAACAGTGGACCGCGTCTATTTCCAACCGGATACGGCTACTGATGTCCAAGTCGTCGGAACCGTCGATAAGTTTGATTCGACGCACGAGTTGAAAGTGCAACTTCTCATCGACGAAGAAGTACGTGTTTACTCGTTAGAACGAGATACACTTCTTGTCGACCAGGGCATGGAAATTCAAATCGCACCGCATGATCGAACATTTGGAGCCCAGTCGGTTTGGAAGCGTGTCTTGGCGATTGCAGCCGGTCCGGCGATGAACTTCGTATTAGCGTTCATCTTGCTTGTTATTGTCGGTCTCGTTCAAGGTACTCCAACGAACGATGGTCAAATCGGTACCGTTCAACCGGATTCAGCCGCAGATGAGGCAGGATTAATGAGCGGTGATGAGATTGTATCGATTGAAGGGAAGCAAATTACGGATTGGCTCGATTTACGTTCGGTTTTAGCTGATCGAGCGGATACCCCTACGGAAGTCACATACATCCGCGATGGCGAAGAAGAAACAATCACGCTAACTCCACAAGCTGTCGAGCAAAACGGAGAGACGGTCGGGATACTCGGTGTCACGAACGCGCTCGAACGATCACCGGTCAAAGCTGTGACGACGGGGGCGGAAACGACATGGACTATGTCGACGCTCATCTTCTCTGCTGTCGGTGATTTGGTGACAGGACAAGTCGGTGTCGATCAATTGGCAGGTCCTGTTGGGATTGTCCGGATGACAGATGAAGTGGCGGCGAGCGGATTGATCATGCTGTTGAACTGGACAGCGCTTCTTTCCGTCAACCTTGCCATCTTCAACTTGCTCCCATTGCCAGCGTTAGACGGAGGACGCTTGATTTTCCTCTTGTTCGAAGCGGTACGGGGACGTCCAATCGATCCGAAGAAGGAAGGATTCGTCCACTTTATCGGATTCGCACTCTTGATGATTTTAATGTTGATTGTCACTTGGAACGACATTCAATCATTCTTTAAATAAGCTGTTTGTAGAGAAGGGAAACGTTGAACTGTATGAAACAATCTAGATTGCTCATGCCTACATTGAGAGAAGTACCGGCTGACGCCGAAGCGGTCAGCCATCAACTTCTCGTCCGTGGAGGATTCATCCGTCAAAATGCGGCAGGAATCTATTCATATCTTCCACTCGGACATCGTGTGTTACACAACATCCAAACGATCATCCGTGAAGAGATGAATCGTGCCGGTGCACAGGAGTTATTGATGCCTGCCATTCAACCGGCAGAACTTTGGGAAGAGACAGGACGATGGGGCATTTACGGCCCTGAATTGATGCGGTTGACGGATCGTCATGATCGTCGCTTCGCACTCGGCGCGACACATGAAGAATTGATCACATCGATCGTCCGAGATGAACTCAACTCGTATAAAAAACTTCCGATGAATCTGTATCAAATTCAAACGAAGTATCGCGACGAGCGTCGTCCACGCTTCGGGTTGCTTCGTGGACGTGAGTTCTTGATGAAAGATGCATACTCATTCCATGCGACACAAGAGGACTTGGACGAAGAGTATACAAACATGTATAACGCGTACTCACGCATCTTCGACCGTACAGGACTTAAATATCGTCCAGTCGTCGCAGACTCTGGTGCAATCGGCGGGAAAGACACACACGAATTCCAAGCACTCGCGGACATCGGGGAAGACACGATTGTCTATACCGACACATCAAACTATGCGGCAAACATTGAGATGGCCGAAACACTTGATCGTTATGAGATGCAACAAGCTGACGTTCGTCCGCTCAAAAAAGTGGACACGGAAGAAAATCGTACGATTGAAGATGTGGCGGCGTTCTTAAATGTGGATCCGAAGACGACAATCAAGTCTGTCTTGTTTAACGTGGATGGCGATACTGTCATGGCAATTGTTCGTGGCGACCATGAAGCGAATGAAGTCAAAGTGAAGAACGCACTCGGTGGACTCGACATTCAACTTGAAGAAGAAGCGAAAATCGTTGAGTTGTTCAACTGTGCGCCAGGTACACTAGGACCAATCAACGCTCCGGTCAAAGTCGTTGCTGACTATGCGGTCAAGTACTTAGTGAATGCTGTCTGTGGTGCAAACGAGGCGAACACACATTACACGGGTGTAAACGCTGCGCGCGACCTTGCCGAGATGACATACCACGATTTACGTTTCGTTGTCGAAGGTGATTTGGCACCGGATGAGTCTGGTCCAGTTCGTTTTGCTCGTGGAATTGAAGTGGGGCAAGTATTTAAACTCGGAACACGATATTCAGAAGCGATGGGTGCGACATTCCTCAACGAAGAGGGTCGTGCCGAACCACTCATCATGGGTTGCTACGGCATCGGAGTGTCACGTACACTTTCAGCCATCGTCGAACAACATCACGACGACCGTGGAATCGTTTGGCCACGTAACGTGGCGCCGTTCGATCTCCATTTGATTGCGATCAACGCAAAAGATGAGACTCAAGTCGAGTTGGCGAACCGTCTTTATGAAGAGCTCGGTCAAACATACGATGTCTTGTTCGACGACCGAAAAGAACGTGCGGGCGTCAAGTTTGCGGATGCAGATTTGATCGGACTTCCGATTCGCGTGAACGTCGGGAAAAAAGCCGGTGAAGGCATCGTTGAAGTGAAAGTACGTGCAACAGGTGAAGTGATTGAAACATCAATCGATGAATTGAAACAAGTCATCGCTTCAAAATTGAGCGAAGTTCATTAATGGATGAAGGTGACAGCGGAAGCGGTCACCTTCATTTGTCGAATTGGCATAAAGGGGGAAAGACGGACCCGTGGAAGCAAATCAAAAGATGCAATTATTATTAAGTGACCTTGGGATCACGACCGAGACGGACCTGTTTGATCAGGCCGAACTCTCACGGCTTGTCGTCAATAAAAAGCGGCGAACGTGGACATTTTATTTTTCATTTCCAAAAGTATTGCCATACGACGTTCATCAATTGTTCATGAGTCGATTAGAGAGTCGATATGCGACGTTTGCGGATGAAGTGTACGCTCGGTTCTCGACAACAACTGGTGGAAGCGAGCAAGACTATATCGACTATTGGCCGCGAATCGTCAGCGAATTGAGCCAAGTATCTGGCGCGATGCGTAGTTATTTCGGTTCCGTTTCGCCACGATTCGAACAGAACAAACTCATGATTCCGGTGCGTTCTGCACCTGAGGCGAGCTATGTAGACAAAGAACTCTGTCAAGAAGTACAGGCACTCTATAGCGCCTATGGGTTCACGAAAAAACCGTGTCAGGCACATTACTCAGAAGACGCCGAGGCGAGTCAGGCTTTACGTGAACAAGTCGTTCAAGAAGATATTGAACAAGCGAAAATGGCACTTGCTGCCCAATTCGCTAAGGCGACAGAAACAAACGACGAACCGATCACAGAAATCCGGATGGGCGCACTCATTAAAGATGAGATTGTTCCAATCAAGACGATTATCGAAGAAGAGCGACGTGTTGCGATTCGTGGACTCGTCTTCTCGGCAGAGCGGAAAGAGTTGAAGAGTGGGAAGAAACTGTTCACCTTCAAAATGACAGATTATACAGATTCACTCATCGTGAAAGTATTTGCTCGCGATGACGATGACGACCGTATGCTCAGTGCCGTCAAAAAAGGAATGTGGATTCAAACGGCCGGTCGGGTCGAAGATGATTCGTTCATGCGCGAACTATGTATGATGGCGTCTCAACTTCAAGAAGTGAAGGTTGAACCGCCACGTGATGAATGGGAAGGCGAGAAACGCGTCGAACTTCACGCGCATACACAGATGAGCCAAATGGATGCCGTCACAAACGTCTCATCTCTCGTCGCCCGTGCTGCGAAATGGGGACATCGTGCCATTGCCATCACCGACCATGCCGGAGTTCAGGCTTTTCCGGAAGCGTATTACGCTGGGAAGAAGAATGACATCAAAGTATTGTACGGAGTCGAAGCGAACGTCGTCAACGATGGTGTCCCTGTCGCTTATCATGCGACCGATGTGGCATTGGATGATGCGACGTATGTCGTTTTTGACGTCGAAACGACGGGACTTTCTGCCGTTTACAATAAAATCATCGAACTCGCTGGAGTCAAAATCAAGGACGGGGAGATCATCGACCGGTTTGAGGCGTTTGCTGATCCGAAACACGCCTTGTCGGCGACCACCATCGAATTGACGGGAATCACCGATGACATGGTCCAAGGTCAACCGGACCCGGAAGTCATCACGAAACAATTCGTCGAATGGTGTGGTGACAGTATCCTCGTCGCTCATAACGCATCATTCGACATGGGATTCCTCGAAGCGACACTCCGTAGCGGAGGGCATGAGCCTGACGATTACCCGGTCATCGATACGCTCGAACTTGCCCGTACGTTGATGCCGACGTTGAAGAATCACCGACTCAATACACTCGCGAAGCGATTTGATATCGAACTGACACAACATCACCGCGCCATTTACGATGCGGAAGCAACGGCATATTTGCTTATGAAGTTGCTCGATCTCGCTAAACAGATGTTTGAGATGACCACACATCGCTCCTTAAATGCGAAAGTCGGGAGTGACGTGTCGAAGATTCGTCCGTTCCATGCAACGATCTATGCGAAAAACAAAAAGCCAGGACTTCGTCATTTATATGAGCTTATTTCCTTATCTCACATCGATTACTTGTATCGGATGGCACGCATGCCACGTTCCGAGCTCGTGAAGCGGCGGGAAGGATTATTGATTGGATCGGCTTGTGACAACGGGGAGATTTTTGACGCCGCCTTAAACAAGTCGGATGATGAACTCGAGAAGATGATGTCGTTTTACGACTTCATCGAGATCCATCCACCAGCGCTCTATCATCATTTGATTGATAAAGAGATAGTGGCGAACGAGTTAGAACTCCGTGAAATCATTAAACGTATCATTCGTGTCGCTGAGAAGGCCGAGTTACCGGTGTGTGCGACAGGTAATGTTCATTATCTAGATCGGTCGGACCGCTCATATCGTGAGATTTTGATTCGTACTCAAGGTGGGGCGAACTTTATCAACACGCGTAAAGAATTACCACATGCGCACTTCCGGACGACGAAAGAAATGATGGAGGAGTTCAAGTTTTTAGGTGACGATTTAGCGCGTGAAATCGTCATCACGAACCCGAATGCGATCGCCGATCAAATTGAATCGATTCAAATCATCCCGGATGACTTATACACGCCGAAAATTGAAGGGGCGGATGACGAGGTTCGGAATATGAGCTACGATATGGCTCGCTCCATTTATGGGGACGAGTTACCTGAAATCGTGGAAGCGCGACTTGAGAAAGAGCTCAAGTCGATTATCGGACACGGATTCGCCGTCATTTATTTGATTTCGCATAAACTCGTGAAGAAATCTCTCGATGATGGTTACTTGGTCGGTTCGCGTGGGTCGGTCGGGTCGAGTCTCGTCGCAACGATGACGGAAATCACGGAAGTCAATCCGTTACCGCCGCACTATGTTTGTCCGAAATGCCAACACTCGCACTTCTTCAACGACGGGTCAGTCGGTTCGGGATATGACTTGCCGGACAAGGAGTGTCCGGAGTGTGGCACGTGGTACAAAAAAGACGGTCATGACATTCCGTTCGAGACGTTCCTCGGATTCAAAGGGGACAAAGTACCGGATATCGACTTGAACTTCTCAGGTGAATATCAACCGCATGCCCACGCCTATACAAAAGTGCTATTCGGAGAAGAGTACGTCTATCGTGCCGGGACAATCGGAACGATTGCCGACAAGACGGCTTATGGGTATGTGAAAGGATATGCGACAGAGAATGACAAGATATATCGAAACGCCGAGGTCGATCGTCTCGTCTCTGGGGTCACCGGGGTAAAACGGACGACGGGTCAACACCCAGGGGGAATCATCGTCGTACCGGACTATATGGACATCGCGGACATTTCCCCGATCCAATATCCGGCGGACGACAATTCGTCGGAGTGGAAGACGACTCACTTTGACTTCCACTCCATCCATGACAACTTGTTGAAGCTCGATATTCTCGGGCATGATGACCCGACCGTCATTCGGATGTTACAGGACTTGTCTGGTATCGATCCGAAGACGATTCCAACAGATGACCCAACCGTCATGAAGATTTTCTCATCACCAGAAGTGCTCGGGGTGACACCGGAACAGATTGAGTCGAAGACCGGCACACTTGGAATTCCGGAGTTTGGGACGAAGTTCGTCCGTCAGATGCTTGAAGAGACGAAACCGTCGACGTTCTCGGAACTTGTTCAAATTTCCGGTTTATCCCACGGGACAGATGTATGGCTCGGAAACGCGAATGAATTGATTTATAACGGGACGTGCGAACTGAAGGACGTCATCGGTTGTCGAGATGACATCATGGTCTATCTGATTTATGCAGGTCTCGAACCATCCTTCGCCTTTAAAATCATGGAGTCTGTCCGTAAAGGGAAAGGGCTCACGGAAGAGATGGAGTCTGAAATGAGAGAGAATAACGTGCCGGAATGGTATATCTCATCTTGTAAGAAGATCAAGTATATGTTCCCGAAAGCACACGCAACCGCCTACGTCTTGATGGCTGTCCGGATTGCCTATTTCAAAGTGCATCATCCGATTCTGTACTATGCGACGTACTTCACCGTCCGCGCCGGGGACTTTGACTTGTCTGCGATGATCAAAGGTCCTCAAGCCGTTCGTAAGGCGATGTCGGACATCCGAGAAAAAGGATTCGATGCGACGGCGAAGGATAAAGGACTACACACGGTGCTTGAACTAGCGCTTGAGATGCTCGAGCGGGGAATGAAGTTCCAAAACATCGACTTGTATCGGTCAAGCGCTACAGAGTTCTTGATTGAAGACAATACGCTCATTCCACCGTTCAACGCGGTCGACGGACTCGGAACAAACGCGGCAAAAGCAATCGTCGAAGCAAGGGAAGAAGGGCAATTCCTGTCGAAAGAAGATTTACGGAAACGAGCGAAACTTTCGAAAACGGTCATCGAGACACTCGATACGATGAAATGTCTCGAAGGTCTGCCTGATGAGAACCAACTCTCATTCTTTGATTTTGGGGTGTAAGTTGCGATTTATCGGGAAAATATGATATATTGGTATCGAACAAAGTTGGATACTACGACGGAAAGGAGTAGGGAACCCTACTCCTTTCTTGTATGTAAAAGCCAGAAGGAGGGATGAGAGTGTCCAAAATAACAGAAGTCGTTGAATCGATTGCATTGCCAATCGTCGAACGAGAAAACATGGAATTGGTAGATGTGGAATTCGTGAAGGAAGGTCCTGACTGGTTCTTGCGCGTCTATATCGATAAGCCGGGGGGCGTCGATTTGGACGATTGCGTCAATATCAATGAACAACTCTCGGAAAAACTGAACGAAACCGATCCGATTGAACAGGCTTATTATCTTGATGTCTCGAGTCCTGGTGCGGAGCGTCCGCTGAAAAAGCCGAGCGATTTCGAACGTGCAGTAGGCAAAAACGTCTACATGAAAACGTTCGCTCCGATCGATGGTGCCAAAGAGTTTGAAGGAATTTTGACGGCATATGATGGGGAAACGGTCGTGATCGAGACACGCATCAAGACAAGAAAAAAAGCGGTATCGCTACCGGTAGACAAAATTGCACAAGCCCGCTTAGCGGTCACGTTTAGTTAAGGAGAGGGAAGAAGATGGGTCCACAATTACTCACTACAATCGATCAGATTGCCAAAGAAAAAGGAATCGACAAAAATATCATTATCGATGCACTCGAACAAGCGCTCATTTCTGCGTATCGCCGCAACGTGGCGAACCCGAACGAGCACGTGAAAGTCGAGTTTGACCAGGTGACGGGAGATATCCGTGTCTATGCACTTTTAGAAGTGGTAGAACGCCTCACGCAACCGGACCAACAGCTTTCACTTGAAGAAGCACATGAAATCGATCCGAACTATGAGCTCGGTGATTTCCATAAAGAAGAAGTCACTCCGAGTGATTTCGGACGCGTCGCGGCGATGACGGCAAAGCAAGTCGTCACACAGAAGATGCGTGAAGCGGAGCGCGAGCGCATCTACAACCACTTCGCTGACAAAGAAGACGAAATCATGACAGGAATCGTGGAGCGTTTTGACCCACGTAACCTCTATATCGGTCTCGAAAATAACATTGAGGCCGTCTTGACACCGAATGAACAGATGCCGAACGAGTCGTATCAAATTCATGACCGTATCAAAGTATACGTGACAAAAGTAGATTCAACGACAAAAGGTTCAGGTGCTGCGATTCAAGTGTCACGTACGCATCCGGGACTATTGCGTCGTTTGTTCGAACTCGAAGTGCCTGAGATTTCAAACGGGACAGTCGATGTGATGTCGGTATCACGTGAAGCGGGAGACCGTTCGAAAATTGCGGTTCACTCGGATATCGTCGACCCGGTCGGTGCATGTGTCGGACCAAAAGGACAACGTGTCCAAACGATCGTCGACGAGTTGAACGGTGAAAAAATCGATATCGTTCGCTGGTCTGAAGACCCGAAAGAGTTCGTTCGAAACGCGCTCAGCCCGGCGCAAGTCGTTGCCGTCTATGTCAACGAGCCTGCAAAGTCGACAACAGTCGTCGTACCGGACTATCAATTGTCACTTGCGATCGGGAAACGTGGTCAAAACGCCCGTCTCGCTGCGAAATTGACAGGCTGGAAAATCGACATCAAGAGCGAGACAGATGCGGAAGCACTCGATTTGTTCGATACGTTCGCTGAAAAAGTTGAATCAGAGCCAGAAATTGTTCAAAATGAAGTTGAACAAGACTTATCAGATGCTTCAGTTGAAACAGCTGTGGTGAAAGAAGAGGAATGACCATGAAGCAAAAGAAACTTCCTTTGCGTAAGTGTGTGGTCACACAAGAAATGCTCCCGAAGAAAGAATTGATTCGTGTCGTTCGAACGCCTGAAGGTGACGTGGTCATCGATCAGTCGGGTAAAGTGAACGGTCGCGGTGCATACTTATCAAAAGATATCGATGTCGTTCGTCAAGCAGAGAAAAAACGGACGCTCGATCATCATTTGAAAGTAAAGACGAGCGACGACTTGTATGAACAGCTAATCGCTGTCGCAGGTGGCGAATCATGAGCCAGTGGGAATCATTGTTAGGCCTTGCTGCTCGAGCGAGGAAAGTAACGATGGGAGAAGAGTTTGTATTAAAGGATGTACGAGCGGGTCGTGCCAAGCTCGTCATTCTAGCCGGAGATGCAGGTGCCTCGACAAAAAAACGAGTCACTGACAAATGTACGTCTTATCAAGTGCCATTGATTGAAGTGAGCGATCGCTATACAATCGGTGCCGCACTCGGTAAAGATATGCGAGTCGTCGTATCGGTGACAGAATCCGGATTTGCGAACAAGCTTAAGCAACTTCTCTCTTAACTATTAACGGAGGTGGATGCTTTGGGAAAACGCGTCTATGAATTTGCAAAAGAACAGAATGTAACGAGTAAGCAAGTCATTACTCAATTAGAAAAATTGAACAAACCGGTGAAAAACCACATGGCCGTCCTCGATGATGAGACAGTCAAACAGTTGGACCGTGTGTTCAATCCAGAAAAATATCGTGCTGAGAAGCAAACTGAAGCGAAAGCGACTTCAACTTCTAACGAGCCGAAACAAGAGAAAAAAGAACAGTCACGTCCGCAAGCGGCGCAACAAAACCGTGGCGGTCAAAATAATCGCGGTGGTCAAAATCGTAACGACAACCGTAACAACGACCCACGCAATAAAAAACGTGGAAAAGGGAAAGGGAAAGGCAAGCCAGTCAAAGCAGCTGTGCCACAAGAAGCCGATCCAAATTCGAAGACAAGTCAGCGTAAAGCGGCTCGTCTCGCGCAAGAGGCAGAAATGGGCAATGTCATCAAGTATGATGATGTACTCAGCGTATCTGACCTTGCTTCTAAAATGAACAAGAAGCCAAACGAAATCATCATGAAGTTGATGGGTCTCGGTGTCATGGCAACAATCAACCAGACGCTTGATGATGAGACGGTTGAATTACTCGCTGCAGAATTCGGCTATGAAGTAGAAAAAGAAGTAGTCGTCGATGAGACAGACTTTGAAACAGTCGAAATCGATTTCTCACAATACGACCTTGAAGAGCGTCCAGCGGTCGTCACGATCATGGGTCACGTCGACCACGGGAAAACGACACTTCTTGACTCGATTCGTAACACAAAAGTCGTCGCAGGAGAAGCGGGTGGAATCACGCAGCATATCGGTGCGTACCAGGTTGAAGTAAACGATAAGAAAATCACGTTCCTCGATACGCCAGGTCACGCGGCATTCACAACGATGCGTGCCCGTGGTGCGGAAGTGACAGATATCGCCATCATCGTCGTTGCGGCTGACGATGGCGTCATGCCACAAACAGAGGAAGCGATCTCGCACGCTAAGGCAGCGAACGTGCCAATTATCGTGGCAGTCAACAAAATGGACAAAGAAGGGGCAAACCCTGACCGTGTCAAACAAGAATTGACTGAGTTTGGTCTCATTCCGGAAGAGTGGGGCGGCGAAACAATCTTCGTTCCAATTTCGGCCATTAAAGGTGAAGGTATCGATGAGTTGCTCGAGATGATTCTTCTCGTATCTGAAGTCGAAGAATACAAATCGACGCCAGACATGCCGGCTCGTGGATCAGTCATCGAAGCAAAACTTGACAAAGGTCGTGGACCGGTCGCAACACTTCTCGTTCAACACGGTACGCTTCGAATCGGAGATCCAATCGTTGTCGGTAGCACGTTCGGTCGTGTCCGTGCGATGGTCAACGATATCGGTCGCCGTGTGAAACAAGTCGGACCATCAACACCGATTGAAATCACTGGTTTGAACGACGTCCCACAAGCGGGTGACCAGTTCATCGTCTTCGAAGATGAGAAGAAAGCACGTGCAATCGGTGAAAAACGTTACCAACGTTACCTTGAGTCACAGCGTCGTGAGTCGGCGAAAGTAAGTCTTGATGACTTGTTCAGCCGTATTCAAGAAGGTGAAGTGAAAGACTTGAACGTCATCATCAAAGCAGACGTTCAAGGATCAGCTGAAGCATTGGCTGGCTCACTCCGTAAAATTGACGTCGAAGGCGTCAAAGTCAACATCGTTCACCAAGGTGTCGGTGCGATCACAGAAGGTGACGTCATCCTCGCGTCAGCTGCGAATGCCGTTATCATCGGATTCAACGTCCGTCCTGACGGAAACGCCCGTTCAATGGCTGAACAAGAGAACGTTGAAATGCGTCTCCACCGCATCATCTACAACGCAATCGAAGAAATCGAGAGCGCGATGAAAGGGATGCTTGATCCTGAGTTCGTTGAAGAAATCACAGGTCAAGTCGAAGTCCGTGACGTCTTCAAAGTATCGAAAGTCGGTGCGATCGCAGGTTGTTATGTGACGGAAGGTAAAATCACTCGTGACGCCGGTGTCCGTGTCATCCGTAACGGAATCGTGATCTATGAGGGCAAACTCGATACACTCCGCCGTTTCAAAGATGACGTGAAAGAAGTTGCGACTGGATACGAGTGTGGGATTAAAGTAGAGAAATTTGATGACATTAAAGTAGACGATGTCATTGAAGCGTTCGTCATGAAAGAAGTCGAACGTAAATAATGTGAGGAGGGATCACGTATGAAAATTCGTGCCCAACGTGTTGCCGAGCAAATGCGTAAAGAGATTACAGACGTCTTGTTACGAGAAGTGAGTGACCCACGCACAAAAAACGCTACCATTACGAGCGTTGACGTGACAGGGGACTTACAACAAGCAACGGTCTATTATACGGTGCTCGGTGATGAGGAAGATGTGAAGGCAGAAACGCAAGCAGGTCTCGACAAAGCGAAAGGATTTATCCGTCGCGAAATCGGGAACCGTATCCGTCTTCGTAAAACACCAGAAATCTCGTTTGAATACGATTCATCAGTCGCATATGGTAGCCATATCGATTCGTTGATTCGTGATTTAAACAAAGATCAATAATTTGAAAGGGGAGACGTCGTTCTCCCTTTTTTGTATGGAGGGATGAAGTTGGAACCAAACGGAGTGCTTGTACTCGATAAGGACCGAGGCATGACAAGTCATGACTGCGTGTTCAAGTTACGAAAACTGTTTCAAACGAAAAAAGTTGGACATACGGGTACGCTTGACCCAGAAGTGACAGGTGTATTGCCCATCTGTTTAGGACGTGCGACGAAGTTGTCTCGCTTTATCACGGATGAAGGGAAACGCTACGTGGCCGAGGTGACAATCGGTAAGGCGACGATGACCGAGGACGCGCATGGTGAGGTCGTAGATCAAAAGGTGGTCACACCGAACGAATTGAACGAATTACAGATTGACGAAGCGATGCGCCAACTGACGGGAACGATTGAACAGATTCCACCGTATTATTCAGCAGTCAAAGTTAATGGGAAGAAGCTGTACGAGTACGCTCGGAAAGGCCAGACCGTTGAACGCCCCCGCCGGATGGTTGAGATTCACCGTTTGGAACGGACGAGTGAATTGACGTTTGAAGAAGACGTATGTCGCTTCCGAATGGAAATCGACTGCGGGAAAGGGACATACATTCGTACGCTCGCTGTACAAATCGGGGAGAAGCTCGGTTACCCTGCCCATATGAGTGAACTGAGACGCACGAGCTCAGGAACGTTTGAGGAAGCGAACGCCGTATCACTCGAAACGTTACAGTCTCTTGAAACGGTCGAGGAGCGAATGGCATATGTGATTCCACTCGAGGATGTCATCAAACGCTGGCCGGCGATCACGATTCCAAAGAATCGAGAGCATTATATTCGGAATGGCGGAAAGCTGAACGGCGTTTCGCTCGAATTTGAGTTATTTACTGTCTATAATGAAGAAGGAATCCCTCTTGCTTTATATCGAAGACAAGAAGGAACGACAGACGCTACAGTCGAGGTCATGCTGGCCATCGACTAAGGGGGAAATTGACAGTATGGAAACAAGACATCTCACCTATCCAGAAACACCTGACTTTTACCCATCGGTCATGGTGCTCGGTTTTTTTGACGGTGTTCATAAAGGGCATCAAGCTGTAATCCATCACGCCAAACGGGTGGCAGCGGAGCATAACCTTCCGGTGACGGTCGTCACGTTCGACCCACATCCGAAACAAGTACTTTCAAATAAGCCAGACGCAGTGCGTTATATCACGCCGCTGTC
Source organism: Exiguobacterium sp. s63 (assembly GCF_018617335.1). GTDB lineage: Bacteria > Bacillota > Bacilli > Exiguobacteriales > Exiguobacteriaceae > Exiguobacterium. The sequence continues at coordinate 560,168 of NZ_JACSKB010000002.1, forward strand.
TCGAAAGCTGAAACGTATTGAAGCACTCGGAGTTGAGCGTTGTCTCGTCTTAACGTTCACAAAGGAACTAGCGGGACTTTCTCCGCAACAGTTTGTGGATGACTATTTGATCGGCGCTGGCGCTGTACATGTGACGGCAGGATTTGATTACTCGTATGGCAAGTTTGGTGAAGGAACGATGGAGACGCTCCCATATCATGCGCGTGACAAGTTCACGACGTCTATCGTGACGGAACAGACGATGGCTGGAGAAAAGGTGTCATCGACTCGAATCCGTAAGCTGTTGGCTGATGGAAGTGTCGACGAGGCGCATGAGTTACTCGGTTCTCCGTATGTCATTTGTGGAGAAGTCATTCATGGAGACGCGCGAGGGCGCACGATCGGTTTCCCGACAGCGAACGTATTGATGGACGCTTCGTATGTTATGCCACGACTAGGCGTATATGCGACACGGGTCACGCTTCCGGATGGACGCACGTTTGATGCGATGACGAATGTTGGACGGCGTCCAACGTTTTATGAAACGGGCTCGGTCTCTGTTGAGAGCCATCTCTTTGACTTTTCAGAAGATCTATATGGACAAGTCATTGAAATCGAATGGATCCAATATATTCGGAACGAGCGCGCGTTTGACGGACTGGATGCATTGGTCGCCCAATTGAAAGAAGATGAGGTGTCGGCACGCTCAATCCTATCTTGACTTTCAAGTGTGGTTACGCTATCCTTGTCAAGTACGCAAAGTACACCGTTTCGCTTGGCTGGTCGATTCACCAACGCCGGCTCGGCAACGCGGCAATTTTTTATTAAATGGAGGTGGAGAGGCAATGGCACTCTCAAAAGAACGTAAAAACGAAATTATCGCGGAATACGCGACAAAACAAGGTGACACAGGTTCACCGGAAGTACAAGTGGCTGTGTTGACTGAACAAATCAACACATTGAACGACCACCTTCGTACACACAAGAAAGACCACCACTCACGTCGCGGTCTCTTGAAAATGGTTGGACGTCGTCGTAACTTGCTTACGTACCTTCGTAACAAGGACGTTACGCGTTACCGTGAATTGATTCAACGCCTCGGTCTCCGTCGTTAATCGATCGAGACTGTTTAACGGGCTGGGACAACGTCCTAGTCCGTTTCTTCTTTTTTAAGGAAAATGATTAGACATTCGTTAGAATGAGTTACATAATAAACTAGATAAGGTTTGAGAGGAGAATGTACATGTTAGGTACGAAACAAGTATTCTCTACAGAGTGGGGCGGACGCCCATTGTCTGTAGAGGTCGGCCAGCTTGCGAAACAAGCAAACGGCTCGGCACTCGTGCGTTATGGAGATACAGTTGTCCTTGCGACAGTGACGGCTTCAAAAGCACCAAAAGATTTAGACTTCTTCCCATTAACGGTCAACTATGAGGAGAAACTATATTCGGTCGGTAAAATTCCAGGAGGATTCCTTCGTCGTGAAGGTCGCCCGGGTGAAAATGCGATTTTGACATCGCGTCTTATTGACCGTCCCATCCGCCCACTCTTCCCAGACGGATTCCGTCATGACATCCAAGTCATGATTTACGTCATGTCGAACGACCCGGATTGCTCGGCTGAAATGGCGGGAATGCTCGGGACGTCGATTGCGCTCTCGATTTCTGACGTACCGTTTGACGGTCCAATCGCAGGCGTGACAGTCGGACGTGTGGACGGCGAGTTCGTCATCAACCCGACGACGGCACAAATGGAGAAAACGGACCTTGAGCTTCAAGTCGCAGGAACATCGACAGCCATCAACATGGTTGAAGCAGGCGCGAACGAAGTGCCTGAAGATGTCATGCTTGAGTCCATCTTGTTTGGACACGAAGAAATCAAACGCTTGATTGCGTTCCAACAAGAGATTGCTGATGCAGTCGGCAAACCGAAGTTTGAGTACACGGTTTCAAAATACGATGAGTCACTCACAGCAGAGCTTGAAGCAGCTCGTCCTGAAATCGTGGAAGCGGTGCAAGTGGAAGAGAAACATGCTCGTGACGAAGCCATCAATGAAGTGATTGCGAAATATGTAGCGATGTATGAAGAACGCCTTGCCGATGAGCCTTCAAAACTCGGAGAAGTCTCAGGGATTTTGAACAAATTCGTCAAAGATGAAGTACGTCGCTTGATCACAGTCGACAAAGTTCGCCCAGACGGACGTCGCCCAGACGTGATTCGTCCGCTCGCATCGGAAGTTGGATTGCTTCCACGCGCACACGGTGTCGGTCTTTTCACACGCGGTCAGACACAAGTCATGTCGGTCGCAACACTCGGTGTCATCGGAGACGCACAGATTATCGACGGAATCGGTCTTGAAGAGAACAAACGCTTCATGCACCACTACAACTTCCCGCCGTTCTCGGTCGGTGAAGCTCGTCCGGTCCGTGCGCCAGGTCGTCGTGAGATCGGTCACGGTGCACTCGGTGAACGTGCACTCTTGCCAATCATTCCAAAAGAAGCAGACTTCCCATACACGATTCGTCTCGTCTCGGAAGTGCTCGAATCAAACGGTTCAAGCTCACAGGCATCCATCTGTGGCTCGACACTCGCCTTGATGGATGCAGGTGTGCCAATCAAAGCGCCTGTCGCTGGGATTGCCATGGGTCTTATCATGGAAGGGGAGCATTACACGGTCTTGACAGATATTCAAGGACTTGAAGATCACCTCGGTGACATGGACTTCAAAGTAGCCGGAACGAAAGACGGGATCACTGCCCTTCAAATGGATATCAAGATTGCCGGAATCACGCGTGAAATTCTAGAAGAAGCGCTTGAACAGGCACGTGTCGGTCGCCTACACATCCTTGACCATATGCTCGAGACATTGGATGCTCCACGTACTCAATTGTCGAAATATGCACCGAAGATTGTGACGATGACAATCAATCCAGATAAGATCCGTGATGTGATTGGACCGGGTGGTAAGATGATCAACAGTATCATCGACCAAACAGGCGTCAAGATCGACATCGAACAAGATGGTACGGTCTTCATCGCTTCAACAGATCAAGAAGGAATCGATCTTGCCATGTCGATGATCGGTGATATCGTTCGTGAAGTTGTCGTCGGTGAAGTCTACGATGCAACGGTACGTCGCATTGAGAAGTTCGGCGCGTTCGTCGAACTCTTCAAAGGGAAAGATGCACTCGTACACGTATCCGAATTCAGCCTCGAGCGTGTCGCGAACGTTGAGGATGTCGTGAAACTCGGCGATTCGATTCAAGTCAAAGTCACTGAAATCGACGATAAGGGTCGCGTCAACGCATCACGTAAAGCGCTCATCTTAGAAGGATTGTCTCCTGAAGAGCGTGAGGCATATGAAGCGAAACGGAAGGCTGCTCGTGAGAGCCGTCCGCCTCGCGAAGGCCGTCCGCCACGTCGTGACGGGGACCGTCGTCCACCGCGCTCGACAAATTAATTATTCTGGCCATCGTCTTGGTGCGATGGCCTTTTTCATAGGAGTGAGAATATGGAATGGATGACATTAGAGAACGGTGTCCGGATCATCGTCGAACCAATCGAAGGTTCGCTTAGTACTTCGACCGGGGTATTCATTAAAGCAGGGACACGTACAGAAACGTTTGAGAACATCGGCATCAGTCATTTGATTGAACATATGTTATTTAAGGGAACTGCAACGAAAAGCGCAAAAGAGATTGCTTCCTTTTTCGATGAGCTCGGTGGAAGTGTCAACGCCTTTACCTCGAAGGACCATACGTGCTTTTACGTGAAAACGCTCGATGAACATGCGGTCATGGCGCTCGACGTACTGACAGATATGTTGTTTGAGTCGGTACTCGATGAGACAGAACTAGAAAAAGAGAAACGTGTTGTCGTGGAAGAAATCAAAATGTATGAGGATACGCCAGAAGACCTCGTACATGAATTATTGGCCGTTGCGGCGTATCGTGACGATATCCTCGCTCAACCGATTCTAGGGACGGAGGAGAGTGTCAACCGATTGACACGCGACCAGCTCGTCGACTATTTAAAAGAACGATATGTGGCTGAAGAAATCGTTGTCTCCATCGCAGGACATGTCTCTGAAGATTTGGTGGAGGAAGTCAAACAAAGGTTTGCCCACATCCCTTCTAGGGAATCGTCGAAAGAAATCAATCAACCGGAACTGTTCCATGACACATTGACGAAACATAAGGAAACGGAGCAAGCCCACCTCTGTTGGAACTACGAAGCGATTCCGGCGACGGACGATCGATTGCCTCATTTGGCATTGATGAACAACGCAATCGGCGCGACGATGTCTTCGCGTTTGTTCCAGTCCATCCGTGAAGAAGAGGGCTTGGCTTATTCCATTTATTCCTATTACACGACGTTTTCCGATCACGGTACGTTTACCATATACGTCGGTACGTCGCCGGATACGTTGGAACAAGTCGAAGTCATCCTAGAGAGAGAGATGAAGCGACTTGTCGCCGACGGTTTGACTGCTGAGGAAGTAGACAAAGGCAAGCGACAATTGAAAGGGTCGATCGCTCTTGGGAATGAAAGTTCGAGTGCCCGTATGAACCGGAACGGACGGAACTTGCTACTTCTCGATGAAGTCGAGCCGATAGAACAAGTGATTGCGAAAGTAGAACGGATTGAACGCGATGAGGTCAATGCATTGATTCGTGAGGTGTTGAGCCATCGCCCAGCGAAGTCATACGTCCTCCCAAACGAAGCGTGACTTGAAACCGAATTGTAAGTTCTCTACACTGATTAAGAGGTATTCTTTAGTTTGGATAGGATACAGGTGAAAGAAGGGAAAGACTTGAACTTAACGGATTTAGTGAAGACGATACAATTAATTAATCAACCAAATCTAGAAGGCATCGTCGTGACGCATGTGACGACGGACTCGCGAGAAGTTGTGCCGGGAACGCTGTTTGTTGCCATCAAAGGCTATACGGTGGATGGGCATGAATATGCGGCGCAAGCGGTAGAGCGAGGCGCGGTGGCAGTCGTTAGCGAACGACCGCTCGACCTGTCAGTGCCAAACCTGATTGTGCGAGATAGCTCGCGTTCAATTGGGTTATTGGCTTCGGCCTTTTATGCATATCCTTCGGAACAGATGCGACTATTCGGAATTACGGGGACGAATGGAAAAACGACGACGACGACGATTTTACGTGACGTCCTCGATGTTCTCGGTCATTCGACAGGATTGATTGGGACCGTCGAGGTACGGATCAACGACAAAATCGTCCCGAGTAAAAATACGACGCCTCAAAGTTCGGAACTTCAACAGTTGTTGGCGCAAATGCGCGACGAAGGCGTGACAGATGTGATGATGGAAGTGTCGTCACACGGTCTCGAGCTCGGACGTGTCATCGGAACGGATTTCGACATCGTTGGATTCACGAACTTGACGCACGATCATCTAGATTTTCATGGGACGTTTGAAAACTATGCACGCGCAAAAGGGTTATTGTTTGCTCAACTTGGTCAAATGGCCTCGCGTGGGAAGGTAGCTGTTTTGAACGCGGATGATGCACAAACGCCTCTTTATGAGATAATGACAGGTGCGAAAGTATTAACTTATGGGATTGATACGCAAGCAGACTTGATGGCAACGGACATTGAACAGACGTTGTCTCAGACTAGCTTTACGTTAAATTACCAAGGTACGAAACTTCCGGTGACGGTTCAGTTCATCGGTCGTTTCAACGTGTACAATTTGTTGCTTGCGACCGGGTGTCTTCTCGCTGCAGGGTATTCATTAGATCGCATCGCTAAAGCGCTTGAAGTGATTCATCCTGCTAAGGGGCGGATGCAACGCTTGGATGTTCCAGGTTATAACGTATATGCCGATTATGCCCATACACCCGATGGCATCGAACAATGTTTAAAATCACTCGTCGGTGTACCGAAAGAGAAGATCGTCTTTTTAATCGGTACCGGCGGAAACCGTGACGTGACGAAACGTCCGGCGATGGGAGAGATGGCGTCGACCTACGCTGGTACGGTCATCGTCACAACGGACGACCCGCGCTTTGAAGCGTATGAGTCCATCACAAAAGGGATTGCGTCCGGAATGACCCATGACAACTTTGTTGAGATTGGAGATCGTGAAGAAGCGGTTCGATACGCAGCGACCTTGGCCAAACCGGATAATATTATCGTGTTGGCTGGAAAAGGGCACGAGAAGTATCAAATTATCGGAAATGAAAAAATGCCGCTCGACGAAGAGGCGATTGTTCGAGCGACCATTTTGAATACGGAGGAAGCTTGATTTATGGCAGTACAACCAATTACGTTGACAAGAACAGAACATGATGAATTCGTCAAGACACATGATCGTGGCGACCTCTTACAACTGTCTAGTTGGGGAGATGTGAAGCGACAGAATGGATGGACATCAGAACGTGTCGCAGTAGGACGCGATGGGGTGACGACTGGTGCGTCATTGCTGTTATTCAAGCGCGTCCCGAAACTCCCATACACATTGTGCTATGCGCCACGAGGGTTTGTCGTTGATTATGACGACTTGGCATCGTTACAGGAACTTGTGAATGAAGCGAAGCGTGTTGCGACAGCACAGAAAGCCATCGTGATTAAAATTGATCCGAACATCGACCGTGATGAGTTACCAGGCCTATTGACTGAAATGGATGCCCTAGGGTTCACGCATAAAGGGTACGGTGGTGGCTTTGACTACGCTCAACCTCGGTTCACCATGGAAACGGATTTACGACCAAGTGAAAAAGAGATTTTTGCGAAGTTTCATCATAAGTTCCGTTACAATGTTCGCTTAGCGGAGAAAAAAGGGATTGTTTGTTCAGAAGTTGGTCGTGACGGGCTCAAAACATTTGCCGATTTGATGAAAGTGACAGGCGAGCGTGATGGCTTTGCCATTCGAGGGCTTGATTATTTTGAGAATCTATATGACTGTCTCCAACCGGGGGATGCTCGTCTATTTTTGACAAAACTTGAACCTAAAATTGCGCTTGAGCAACAGCAAGCAACGCTTGAGAAAGCAAAAAAAGAGTTGGAGAAAATTGAACGTGGGCTAGAAAAGGAGACGATTGAAAAGAAACGAACGAGTCTTTTAAATCGTAAAGAGCAGACAGAGGCCCAAATTCAAAAAGCAGAACAGGCCTTGCCTGAACTCGTCGAACTCGATCAGACTTATCCGAACGGTTTAGTGTTGTCTGGCGGACTGCTGACGCTCGCCGGACGACGCTCGTACTACTTATACGGAGCCTCATCGAATGAGTTCCGCGAATTTATGCCGAACCATTTGATGCAGTGGACGATGATGAAAGCTGCAAAAGAAAGCGGAGCCGAGCGTTATGATTTCGGAGGAGTTTCTGGAAGCACGGAACCGGATGATGAATATGCGGGTCTGTACGCGTTCAAGTCCGGATGGGGCAGTGACATGATTGAAAAAGTTGGAGAATTTGACCTCGTATTAAACCGTCCTTTGTACATGGCGCTTGAAAAAGGATTGCCCATCCTTAAAGGTTTGCGTAAACGGTTTAGAAGATGAGATGGACAGGCGTGTTATCACTTGCGATGGTCGCCTTTCTAATCGGTATTACACTCGCTTACTTTTATATGCGGCCCGGGCCCGTACCATGGGTGGATGAACCGACGTTTGAAGCGGATATGTGTGTTCGTGATGTCGAAGCGGAAAACGCGATCTTGGCAAAGACGAAGATTGAATTTGATCAGTTGCATCCAGAGGTTGTCAATCGAGGTGTTTCATTTGTACGATTGGCCCATTCATGCTTGGACTTAGAAGTGCGACTCACATCAGGATATCGTTCGGCCAAAGAGCAAAATGCTCTGTACGCCCAAGGAAGGTCTAAACCTGGACAAGTCGTGACGAATGCGAAAGCGGGACAAAGCTACCACAACTACGGGCTAGCCGTCGATTTCGTCATCATCCATAACAACAAAGCGGATTATGATTTAAACGCTGACCGTAATCGCAATGATGTACCAGACTGGCAAGAGCTCGGTGAGTTGGGGAAAGCCCTTGGTTTTGAATGGGGAGGCGATTGGAACTCATTTCCTGATTATCCTCACCTTCAAATGGACTTCGGTTTATCACTTCGACAGCTGAATGCAGGGAAACGTCCCGACCAAGATGCGACCATGCCGCTTGCCGATACACTAAAACCTCTACTAGATTGAACGGAAATGTTGGCAATGAAGCCGTTTTCCGCTACAATATTCAGTAGCGATAAGGGACGAAACAGAATATGAAACAATTAGGAGGTTTTTGTTAGTGTCAAAAAAGAAGACAGAGAATATTAGCGTCTTTGCGCTTGGAGGCGTAGGCGAAATCGGGAAGAACATGTACGTCGTGGAGCTAGACGACGACATCTTCGTCATCGATGCCGGTCTCATGTTTCCAGGCGATGAGATGCTCGGGATTGATATCGTCATCCCAGACATCACGTATTTAAAAGAAAATAAAGATCGCGTACGAGCGATTTTCATCACGCATGGTCACGAAGACCATATCGGTGGACTCAGCTACGTCTTACGTGATTTGAAACATGTTCCTGTGTACGGAACGAAATTAACGCTCGGGTTAATTGAATTGAAATTAAAAGAGGCCGGTTTGTTGAAAGAAGTCGACCTTCGTATGATTGATGCCAAAACGAAATTGACTATCGCTGATCATCTCATCACGTTTTTCCGCGTCAATCACTCGATTCCCGACTGTGTCGGCGTCTGTATTCAAACGTCTCAAGGTGCGATCGTCCATACCGGAGATTTCAAGTTTGATTACACGCCTGTCGATGGTAAACAATCCGACTTCAATAAGTTAGCGGCAATCGGACAACGTGGTGTTCTTGCGCTCCTTTCGGATTCGACAAATGCTGAGCGACCGGGTCAAACCGGCTCTGAGTCGATTGTTGGAGCAGAATTGAACGATGTGATCTATCAAGCCGAAGGTCGTGTCATCGTGGCATCGTTCGCATCGAACGTGCATCGCCTCCAGCAAGTATTTGCGGCGGCGGAAGCGAATGATCGTAAAGTCGCGGTCGTGGGTCGTAGTATGGTCAACATCGTCGAAGTCGCGCAGAAGTTGAACTACTTACGCTTCAAGGCGAAGACACTCGTTGAATTGTCGCAAGTGAACCGTCTTCCGGACAACAAAGTCGTCATTTTAACGACTGGCTCACAAGGGGAACCGATGGCGGCATTGACACGTATGGCTCGTAACGCCCATAAACAAGTCAACATTCGTTTGAACGACACGGTCGTCATCGCAGCGACACCGATTCCAGGAAATGAGAAGTCGGTTTCAAAAACGATTGACCTTCTGTTCCGTTCTGGGGCGAACGTCATTTACAATCAACGTAAAGTTCACGTATCTGGACATGGTTCGGCTGAAGAATTGAAACTGATGCTCAACCTCGTCAAACCGAAATACTTCTTACCGATTCACGGTGAATATCGAATGCAAATGGCGCACTCGAAACTTGCAGAGCAAGTAGGTGTTAAGCCAAACAACATCTTTATCGTGGAAAAAGGAGATGTCGTTGAATTTACCGGTCGTAAGGCACGCATGAGCCGGAAAGTTCCTGCCGGTAACGTGTTGATTGACGGAATCGGTGTTGGTGACGTTGGAAACATCGTTCTTCGCGACCGTCGCTTATTGTCACAAGATGGGGTCGTCCTTTGCGTCGTCACGTTGAACCGGAAACAGAAGAAATTGATTTCAGGACCTGAACTCATTTCACGCGGGTTCGTGTATATGCGTGAATCCGAAGAGATGATTTCAGAGGCTAACCGTATTGTCACGAAACAGATTGAGAAGAGTCTGCAAGCTGGCAGTGATTGGACCGAGTTGAAATCAAATATCCGCGAGCGACTAAGCGTCTTCTTGTTTGAACAGACGAAGCGTCGTCCGATGATCTTGCCGATCATCATGGAGATTTAATGATATGTGAGTGAGGCAAAAGTCATCTGACTTTTGCCTTCTTTTTTTAGGAGGAACTGAAGTGGCTCAAAAAACAAGAAAAACTCCCGTGAAGCGAAAGCGACCGGCAACGCGAAATACGAGAAAACGGAAATCACAACCGATTGCGCCACGTACATATGGATGGGGGTTATTTATTCTCGCCATCGTCGCATTCGTATTTGCCTCATTTGACTTAGGCTGGATCGGTCAACAGTTATCGATACTTTCTGATTACATATTTGGAGGATGGGGTGCGCTGACCTATTTGATGACAGCCATCCTATTATGGATTTTCCTCAATCCGATGAGGCCGATGCAACGAGCAGGACTACTCGCGATGTTCATCTCATTTTTATTGTTTGGGGACTTACTTTGGGGAGAGGAGCGCGGTGGCATCAATGGTGCCATCTATGAGTTGAATCAGTACTTGTTCTCAGACTTCGGAATCATTTTTGTCGGTGTCGTTTGTTTAATTGTCGGTGTCTCCCTTTATATACCGACGATATGGGGAACGCTGTATAAACGTATGCAAGAATCCGTCATCGCTATAAAAAATGAGTGGCAATCAAGACCAAAATCCGAGAAAAAGGATACGACGAGTCAATCGAAAAAGACGGCCAAAACCCCTAAATCGACCGAATCAAAAGTAGAACCCGTATCAGAAGCGGAATCAGACATGGATGCGGTAACGATGCATGACATTCCGATCGTCGGCTTTAGCGAAAAAGTGGTTGCGGAGAAGCGTGCTATAGAAACAGAAACAATCGAGTCCGTTGATTCGGAAGGAGATGCTTCGATTTCGACTGAAGAGATGATGATGACGGCAGCTCAAAATGTTTCAGACACATATGAACTACCACCGTTCTCGAATTTGAAAGAACCAGTCATTACGGATTTATCTGGCGAAAATGCACGTCTAAAAGAAAATGCATCAAAGCTGGTAAAAACCCTTAAATCATTCGGTGTCGGCGTGAAAGTGTTAAAAATTCACCTCGGACCCACCGTCACAAAATATGAATTACAACCGGATATCGGTGTGAAGGTCAGTCGCATCACTTCGCTAAGTGACGATTTGGCACTTGCACTCGCTGCAAAAGATATTCGGATTGAAGCCCCGATTCCCGGGAAAGCAGCAATCGGAATCGAGGTACCAAACCAAGAAGTAGCGCCTGTATGTCTACGCGAAGTACTTGAAGCCGATCCGGTCAAACAAGATGATTCCAAACTGCTCGTCGCCCTCGGTCGCAGTATCAGTGGAGAAACGGTCGGAATTTCGCTCAATAAAATGCCTCACTTGCTTGTGGCGGGATCGACAGGGTCAGGAAAATCCGTCTGTATTAACGGCATGATCGTCTCCCTTTTGATGCGATCTCGACCAGATGAGGTCCGACTCATGATGATTGACCCGAAAATGGTCGAGTTAAATGTGTATAACGGGGTGCCGCATTTATTGACCCCTGTCGTCACAGATCCTAAAAAAGCGGCGCAGGCACTGAAACAAGTCGTTGCCGAGATGGAGAGACGGTATGAGTTGTTCAGTCGATACGGCGTTCGAAACATTGAGGGATACAATGAACTCGTCGATCAATCTGACGACGAGGATGCGAAACGGCTACCGTTTATCGTCGTCATCGTGGATGAGTTGGCAGATTTGATGATGGTCGCATCAAATGACGTAGAGGATGCGATCATGCGACTTGCACAAATGGCACGAGCTGCAGGTATTCACATGGTTCTTGCTACACAACGTCCGTCTGTCGACGTCATCACCGGTGTCATCAAAGCGAATATTCCGTCACGAATCGCATTCGCCGTCTCATCGCAAACGGATTCACGAACGATTCTCGACGGTGGAGGGGCGGAGAAACTGCTCGGTCGAGGAGATATGCTGATGCTTGCGAACGGAATGAACAAACCGGTCCGGGTCCAAGGAGCGTTTGTATCTGACCAGGAAGTCGAAACAGTCGTCAACCATGTCATTGCCCAACAACGTGCGCAATATGTGGAGGCGATGATGCCAAAAGAAGAAGAAGTAACAACAATCGACTCTGATGATTCATTGTTCGGAGAAGTCGCACAATTCATCATGACACAAGAAACGGCATCGACATCGATGATTCAACGGAGATTCCGAATTGGTTATAATCGGGCGGCACGTTTGATTGACTCCCTTGAGGAAGCGGGATACGTTGGTCCGTCAGAAGGCTCGAAACCGAGGAAAGTGCTCATTCAAGATCAAGAAGGATAACTGAAAAAAGCGAACGATTATATATCGGTATATATAATCGTTCGCTTTTTATTTACTTTTAAAGATTGCGGTAATATTCGCTCTAATCTGAGAGGTTCGCTATAATATAAATGTAATATAGCACATATGACCTATATATCAAATTGGTACATACAATTAAAAATCACTGAAACGCTTACATTTTTTAATAACGTTTACATTTTACAAAAGTTTTTCAATTAAGGGTAGAAAGGGTAAAATGGACTCAGAGGTACGGTTCAAGCGAAAAACAAAAAATATTTCCTTGATTCCGAACAAAAACTATTGCGTTCTAATTCTTGAATCCCTATACTTAATATTGGCAAGGACATTCATACGTCAGATGTCTGAGCACTGGTAAGTAAATTAAAGGTGGTGAGGCCAATGTCGATTAAGCTCGATCATCGATTGCTCTACCTCCGAGTGATTGAGAAAATTAAGCAAGATATCGACGCTGGTGTCTATCGTGAAGGTGAGAAATTGCCTTCAGAATTCGAACTGTCGAAGCAACTCGGAGTTAGTCGAGCGACGCTTCGCGAAGCACTCCGAATTCTAGAAGACGAGAAATTTGTCGTGCGAAAACATGGTGTGGGAACATTCATTAGTTCTAAACCGCCATTCACTTCAGGGATTGAAGAGTTGTTCAGTGTCACTGATATGATCACACGAGCGAAAATGACACCGGGAACGAAAGTATTGGTGGCCGAGAAAGTGTTGGCAACAGAGAGAGAAGCCGAGCGTCTCAAGATTGAGCCGAACTCACCGATTTATCGAATTGTACGAATTCGATATGCGGATGACACACCGGTCGTCTATTGTGTCGACAAAGTGCCGGCCCATCTTGTCTCGAATCCTGAGGCGTTGACTGAAGGGAAGTCTCTATTTGATTCTCTTGAACAAGAGGTAGGACGTCGAGTCGCATATGCGATCACGCACATCGAACCGAGTGTCAGCTCTGAAATTTCGTCACAACTTCAAACGGATCAACCGTTACTTGCTTTAAAACAATTGCATTATGATGAGAGTGATTTACCATTACTCGATTCGGCCAACTTTTTCCGCGCTGATCGATTCGACTTCCACGTCGTACGTAAACGAGTTTAAACGAGCAGTTTTTGAACGAAAGAGTTATTTTTGGGGAATAGCGTGAAAGCGCTTTCTTATACCGGTGTAAAGACTACTGATAACATGACAACAAATTTTGTTATGAACCGAAAGGGGAAACACGACGATGATGAACAAAAAGAAAACGATTCTCTCAGCTTTAGCAGCAGGACTCACACTCTCTACAGTACTCGCAGCATGCGGTGGCGATGACAACGAAAGCTCATCTTCAAACGGTGATGGCGGCAAAGGCGGCGACTTCAAAGTTGCAATGGTTACGGACACAGGCGGTGTTGATGATAAGTCATTCAACCAATCTGCTTGGGAAGGTCTCAAAAAGTTTGGTGAAGACAACAGCTTGACTGAAAACGAAGGATTCAAATACCTTCAATCAGCAAAACAAGCAGACTATCAGCCAAACTTGCAACAATTGGCTCGTGACAACTTCAACTTGATCTACGGAATCGGCTTCTTGATGGCTGAAGACGTTCAAAAAGTTGCAGAACAATTCCCAGATAGCAACTTCGCAATCGTAGATATGGTTGTGGATGCACCTAACGTTGCTTCAATCACGTTCAAAGAGCAAGAAGGTTCATTCCTCGTTGGTGTCATTGCCGGTCTCTCGACAAAAACAGATAAAGTTGGTTTCGTAGGTGGAGTTGAATCTGACTTGATCAAAAAATTCGAGAACGGATTTAAAGCAGGTGTCATGGCTGTAAACCCAGAAGCGACAATCGACGTGAAATACGCTGAAGACTTCAACTCAGCTGAAAAAGGTACAGCGATTGCTTCAGGAATGTACGGTTCAGGATCTGACATCATCTATCACGCAGCTGGTGGTACGGGTGTAGGGGTATTCACAGAAGCGAAAAACCGTAAGAAGAACGGTGAAGAAGTATGGGTAATCGGGGTTGACCGTGACCAATACGAAGAAGGTCTCCCAGAAGATGTAGCCCTTACTTCAATGGTTAAACGTGTTGATACGGCTACTTACGATGTTTCGAAACAAGCAATGGACGGCAAGTTCCCTGCTGGTGAAATCATCGAGTTCGGTTTGAAAGATGACGGTGTCGGAATCGCTGAAACATCTGACAAGCACGTTTCGAAAGAAATCCTCGACAAAGTTGAAGAATACCGTCAGCAGTTGGTTGATGGTGAGCTCACTGCACCAGCAACAGATGCTGAGTTCGAAGAGTTCATGAAAAACGTAAAATAATTCATTGAGTTAGGGGGAGACCCATGTGGTCTCCCTTTACTTAAAGTTAGGGGTGAACTTTCTTGGAATATGTAATTGAAATGCTAAATATTCGCAAAGAGTTCGGTACGTTCGTTGCGAACGACAATATCACACTCCAATTGCGCAAAGGTGAAATCCATGCGCTGTTAGGAGAAAACGGAGCCGGGAAATCGACGCTCATGAACGTGTTATTCGGTCTTTACCAGCCTGAGGGTGGAGAGATTCGCGTACACGGGAAGAAAGTAGATATTGAAAATCCGAATATCGCCAACGATCTCGGAATCGGGATGGTCCACCAACACTTTATGTTGGTTGAAAAATTCACAGTCACGGAGAACATCATCCTTGGTCTTGAACCGAAAAGTGGGATGACGATCGATCGTGATACAGCTCGTAAAAAGGTCATGGAAATTTCAGAACAATACGGGTTGAAAATCGATCCTGATGCAAAAATCGAAGACATTTCAGTCGGTATGCAACAGCGTGTAGAAATCTTGAAGACGCTCTATCGTGGAGCGGATATTTTGATTTTTGATGAACCAACGGCAGTGTTGACACCACAAGAGATTCAAGAACTTATCCAAATTATGAAACGTCTGATTGCTGAAGGTAAGTCAATCATCTTGATTACACACAAGCTGAAGGAAATCATGCAAGTTGCCGATCGTTGTACGGTCATTCGCCGCGGTCGTTATATCGGCACGGTCGAAGTGGACGAGACGGTCAACGAAGACAGCTTAGCTGAAATGATGGTTGGTCGTGAAGTAAACTTTGACGCGGAGTATTCGAAAGCGGATCCGCAACAAGTCGTTCTTGACGTTCAAAACCTCGTCGTTAAAGACAGCCGTGGATTAAGCGTGGTCGAAGGGTTAGATCTACAGATTCGTGCAGGAGAAGTATTGGGGATTGCCGGAATCGATGGAAATGGTCAAACCGAGTTGATTGAGGCGATTACCGGACTTAAAAAACCGGAATCAGGTAAAGTAATGTTGAATGGTCAAGATGTTACGGGCCATACGCCGCGTAAGATGACAGAGGCTGGTATTGGACACATTCCGCAAGACCGTCATAAGCACGGGCTTGTACTCGACTATTCAATCCGCGACAACATGGTTCTTCAAACGTATTACAAAGAACCGTTCTCAAAACGGGGCTTGATGAATTATAAAGCGGTTGCAGAGAAGGCGAAGGCATTGATTGAGAAGTTTGACGTCCGAACTCCATCGATCGATGTTCCAGCACGCGCCCTATCAGGTGGTAACCAACAAAAAGCCATTATCGCCCGTGAAGTCGATCGTTCACCAGACTTACTCATCGCCGCTCAACCGACGCGTGGTCTCGATGTTGGTGCGATTGAATTTATTCACGAGCAACTCATTAAAGAGCGTGAAAAAGGACGTGCTGTCCTCCTCATTTCATTCGAACTTGATGAGATTTTACACGTATCCGACCGTATTGCAGTTCTCTATGAAGGAAAAATTGTAGGGATTCGTGATCCGAAAGAGACGACGGAACAAGAACTTGGCTTCTTGATGGCCGGCGGTCAGAGAGGGGACGAAACAGAATGAAAAAACTAAGTTTAAACCAACTTCTCATTCCACTCCTATCCATTATTTTAGGACTTCTCGTCGGGGCGATCGTCATGTTGATCGGTGGCTATGATCCGGTACAAGGGTTCATCTCGTTGTTCGAGGGGATGTTTGGTAGTCCGTATGCGGTAGGGGAAACGTTACGAGCAGCGGCACCACTGATCTTCTCAGGTCTTGCGGTCGCATTTGCGTTCCGTACGGGACTCTTTAACATCGGGGTAGAAGGACAAGTATTGATTGGCTGGGTCGCGGCAGTTTACGTCGGAATTAACTTTGACTTGCCGATGTTCCTCCATTTGCCGCTTGCACTCCTCGCGGCGATGGTAGCAGCTGCAATCTGGGCGTTCGTTCCTGGTTTCTTAAAAGCGAAGTTCTACGTTCATGAAGTCATCACGTCAATCATGATGAACTATATCGCTCTTTACACGACGAATGCCATTTTGCGTAATGTCATTGGTGTAACGAATGAGCGTACCGATTCAGTTAAAGAATCAGCATCTTTAGCATCACCATGGTTACAAGAATTGACAACGTATTCACGCTTGCACTGGGGTGTGTTAATCGCCGTCCTTGCTGCGATTGTGTATTACTATATTCTTCAACGGACGACGCTTGGATATGAGCTTCGTGCGGTTGGATTTAACAAACATGCGTCTCAATACGCAGGGATGAGTGTCAATCGAAACATCGTCTTGTCATTTGTCATCTCGGGAATGTTCGCTGGTCTTGCCGGTGCAATGGAAGGCCTTGGTACATTCGGTAGTATGACGCTCTCTGCATCGTTCACAGGTGTCGGATTCGACGGGATCGCCGTTGCCCTTCTCGGTGCGAACACTGCAATCGGTGTCGTGCTTGCCGCCATTCTCTTTGCAGGATTGAACATTGGTGGTTTGGCGATGCAATTAGGTGCGAACGTACCTTCTGAGCTCGTTAAAGTCATCATCGCAGCCATTGTTATCTTTGTGGCATCTGGTTATGCGATCAACTATGTTGTTGAGAAACTTAAAGGAAATCGTAAGAAAGGAGTGGAGAAAAAATGAGCTTCTTAGAAGTACTCTACATTGTCGTACCGGTTGCACTTGCCTATGCGACTCCACTCATTATCGCAGCGCTCGGTGGAATTTTCAGTGAACGGTCTGGTGTTGTCAACATCGCCCTTGAAGGAATCATGGTCATCGGTGCCGCGACAGGGATCATCACGACGCTCACTTTGACTGATTTAGGAGCGGGTGCGTTGAGTCCATGGATCGCGTTACTCGTCGCGATGGTGGTCGGCGCGTTGTTCTCACTCTTCTTGGCCGTTCCAGCCATCCTTTGGCGTGCGGACCAGACGGTACTCGGTGTCGCGATTAACATGCTTGCGATCGGTCTTGCTATCTTCGTCGTACGAGTTCTCTACAATAAGGGACAAACCGACTTTATCGAATATCGTATCGCGAAAGAGAACGTCCCGTTCTTATCGGACATTCCTGTACTCAAAATGTTCTTCATAAATGTTCAGTACACGTCGTTCGTCGCAATCGCTTTGGCGTTCGTCGTTTGGTTCGTCATCTTTAAGACGCCGTTTGGCCTTCGTCTCCGCTCGGTCGGTGAACATCCGATGGCAGCTGATACGATGGGAATCAACGTCACAAAAATGCGCTTCATGGGTGTCATGCTCTCTGGTGCCTTTGGTGGTCTTGCCGGAGCGGTCTATGCTGTAACAGTTACTACGAACTTCAGTGGGACGACGATCGTCGGTCAAGGATTCTTAGCCATTGCCGCAATGATTTTCGGTAAATGGAACCCACTTGGAGCGCTCGGTGCCGGATTGTTCTTCGGATTCGCACAAGCCTTATCGATTATCGGAAGTAACTTACCGGTCATCAATAACGTGCCGCAGCTTCTTCTCTTGATCGCGCCATATGCGCTCACAATCCTTGCACTCGCTGGACTCGTCGGTCGTGCGGATGCACCGAAGTCTGTCGGTATCCCATATATTAAAGGGAAACGGTAATTAGAAATAGGACATATGTCCATTATGTTCAGGTTGTTTGGCGCTTAAGCCAAACAACCTTTTTTGTTATACTTGGTGAGAGATGTCATAATCTATATAAAAGGAACCCCTCGACATGAAAAAAGACATATCAGTCAGTTGACCGATATGTCTTTCATTGATTATTCAAATTTTAATGCATCGCCTTCGAATGATTCATCTGCCACTTTGATTGAATCTGTTGGGCAGCCTTCGAATGCATCCATCATGTCTTCATATAACTCATCAGGGATTTCAACAGTACCTGTGTTGTCGTCCATCAAGTTGAATGCAAGACCTTCATCATCGTAATCGTAAATATCTGGTGCAGCTGCGCCACAAGCTCCGCATGCGATGCATGTATCTTTATCAACGATTGTAAATTTTGCCATGATAATAACCCTCCAAACGGTTCGTTTCTCTTAGGAAGTCATACTACTCACTATGAGTTATTGTAGTCTACATACCCAATTATTTCAATGAGGAAACGAATGTCTTTTTGGTAGGATAATGATTTATTTAAGGAAGTGACGATTTGGTTCATTTAGCGGATGGAGTACTATTGCTGGCCATCAAGCGTTTAAACGGAGAACGAAGTGAACGCAGCCTGTTTCATGTCTTGAACGGGAAACGATCAGCGACAACGTTACAGGACGCGTTCTTTTATGATTTAGAACCTGTTTTTGGACAGTTTCCGCAAACGACGTATATGTACGAGACAACATTGAAGACACTTGAAAAACGAGGATGGCTAGATCGGAAACGATTTCAACTGACGGAAGCGGGAGAGTTGATCTCATCACCAGAAGCAGTAGAAGATTTGTTCAACCGTCTCGGTGGACAACGACGGGATTACAATGCGACGACGTGGAAACGATTAAGTTTATTCGTCCAAACGTTCATGTCGAGAGAGCACGCTCGAACGTTTTATCCTGTACAAGCCGATCGGTCGGCAGAGCAATGGGTCAAACAATTATTGAGACTTGATCGGGAATGGAAGCCGTTGATGCAGACGTTTCATCAAGAAATCGAACAGGCGCTCGAACGGATTGGCGATCCTTATGCGACGGCAGTCGTCTATCGATTTACTGGAGCGTTTGAAACTGGATTAACTTATGAACAAATTGCCGGATTGCTAGATGTCGATGCAGAAACGGCTCGGCTTTACTTCTTAGCAGGTTGGAATGAACTCTTGATCCAGTTGCCTGAAGATGCCAAACTTAGAGGGTTTACGTACGGTCTATCTTCGGATCAGATGACTTTTTCTGCGCATGAATCCTACGAATTATTTCTAAAAGGCTACTCGTTTCAACAAGTCCAAGCGACACGCCGACTACGAACGAGTACGATTGAAGATCATGTAGTGGAATTAGCGATGTATTTAGATGTCTTCCCACTCGAGCAATTCGTCGCGATGGAAGACGTCGTGACGATCGAAAAGCTGAGACAGCCGACGAGTTGGGCACTGAAACCAATCTTTGAAGAGATGGGGAGTGTCAGTTACTTTCAAATACGCCTTGTCTTCGCAAGGCTGAAACGAGGTGAGACCTTTGTATGAATCAACACTGAAGCGAGTGTTTGGGTATGATTCATTCCGTCCGGGGCAACACGACATCATTCACGCTGCGGTAGAAGGGCAAGATGTGTTGGCAGTAATGCCGACAGGTGCAGGGAAATCGTTGACGTTTCAACTTCCTTCTTACATTAAGAACGCAGGACTGACGGTGATTGTCTCACCGCTACTGTCTTTGATTGAAGATCAGATGTTGCATATCAGAGAGCGTGGAGAACGAGGGGTCGCCCGTTTGACATCGATGGAGTCATCCGAAGAAAAGAATGAGATTATCAGTCAATTAAAGAAATATCGTTTTTTATACTTATCTCCAGAGCAATTGGCCGTCCCATATGTAACACGTGCACTTGCGAATGTGAACATTCAAATGCTCGTCATTGATGAAGCGCACTGCATCTCACAATGGGGCCATGAGTTTCGACCAGAGTATGCACGGTTAGGTGAATTGCGCAAACAGATCGGCAGTCCTCAATGCATGGCCGTCACGGCGACAGCCCCGGAAAGTGTGAAACAAGATATCATTGAAAAATTAGCGTTGTTCTCACCCGAGCAATTCGTTCATTCTGCCAATCGACCTGAAATTCGCTTAATCGTCGAACGATTAGAAAAAGAGAAAAAGCTTGAACGACTAAAAGAGTTGATGAAGGAAATACCAAAACCAGCTGTCGTCTATACAGCGACACGCCGTGAAGCCGAAGCGCTAGCGTTCGAACTCGAGGACGCACTATTTTATCATGGTGGCATGTCGACAGAAGATCGCCGACTCGTTCAGTCGCAATTTTTACGAAATGAAGTTACTGTCATGGTGTGTACCAGTGCCTTTGGTATGGGAGTGAACAAAAATAATGTACGCTCGGTCGTTCACTATCAATTACCTGCCACGGTTGAAGCGTACATGCAAGAGATCGGACGAGCGGGACGTGACGGGCAACCCGCATTCGCGGTCCTTCTATATGCGGATGGAGACGAGCGCATCCAGCAATTTTTAATCGACGGACAGTACCCGAAAGACGAGGATATTCGATTGGCTTATTTTGAGCGCGAGAACGGAACCTCCTTACAACAGGTACAGCGTATGTTACGGATGAATGAGGAAGATCCGAAGTTCTTATTGTTGAAGCAATTATTATCTGAACGGTCGCTTCAAGAGACGCTTGACTGGGTAAAAGAAAGGAAACGAGATCGTTATCGACAGCTCGGACAGATGATGGATTATGCCCTCATCCGTACATGTCGACGTGATTATTTGCTTCGTTATTTTTCAGAGCCGACAATCGACCAAAAAGAATGTTGTGATGTGTGCGGTCCCGTTCATTTCCCAGATACTCCGACAATCGTTCGAAAAAATGTGACAGAATGGAAAATTCGGTTGACGCAAATCTTTTCCTTTGAATAATATCATAGTAAAATGATAAAAAAGGTAAAGGAGGGCATCCGTTGCGACATCGGAATCAGGCAGATTCTCTTCGTGATCAATTGGCGGACACGTTGCCATCTCGAGCTGAGAGGCAAGAGCACGAACGAAAGAGAAAATTGAATGATAACTGGATGAAGCGCCCATTGGCGATGACTTTAACGTTCGCCATGTTAGCGATTATTCTCATTTTCATATATATTGGGCGACACGCCATATTTTAAAGGAAGGTGCGGACAACGTTCGCGCCTTTTTTATATTCAAAAAGTACTCGATTGCACAATAAAAGGGGTAAACTCGTTTGAATGCGGATATACTTATATTATTAGAACGAGTAAGAGAGGAGGGCGGAGATGCCGAAATACTCCATCAAGACAGTCGCGACGTTGACCGGTGTCAATCCAACGACCATTCGGGCATGGGAACGCCGTTATCAATTTATCGTGCCGAGCCGAACCGAGTCTGGTCACCGCCTGTATTCAGATCAGGATGTCGAAAAAATCAAGTGGGTGGTCGATAAGCAGAAAGAGGGTTTGAGTGTCTCTCAGGCGATTCAGCAATTGCATCAGGCTCCGGAGCCTGAACCTACTTCCGCTAAACTGTATGATGAGGAATTAAAAGATGGGTTGCTCCAGGCGCTTCTCTCTTTTGATGAACGTACCGCTCATGACTTAATCAACCGTGCCTTTAATACGTTCAGCTTTGAAAAAGTGACGAAGGACATCATTGGACCGCTTTTGATGGATATCGGTACACGTTGGGAAGATGGGTCAATCACAATCGCGCACGAACATTTCGCCACGGCTTTTTTGCGGGCGCGTCTTTCCACGCTGTCGCTTCAGATGCCGATGAACCCTTTCTTGCCACGTGTCACATGTGTCTGTGCCCCGGGTGAAATGCATGAGATCGGACTGTTATTTGTCACCCTCTATTTACGTCAACACGGTTATGATGTCATTTTCCTCGGTGCAGGGTTTCCGAAAGAAGATCTGAGCAAAGCCCTTTATGATATCGATGCATCTTGTCTTATTTTTGCTTGTACATTGACCGATCACATTCCCGACCTAGAAGAGGCTATGGCATATATTCAAACTGAGCACCCTGGCTTAAAAATTGGGGCTGGTGGATATGCGGTTAGTTTAGAAAGGAATCGATTTAAGGATGCATTTCTTGGCGACACACCGGAAGAATGGACAAAATGGTTATCAACTATTTGACACGGGATGAAAACGGGAGTAGCTTATTATTAGGATTGACTATTCACTGGAGGTTTTCGATTGAGATTTGAAAAACAAACAAAAGAACATCTTCGTGTATATGTGACTGCGAATGAACTCTCGTTACGTGGAATCGCCATTGATACAATTGTGGGGGAAAATGGTCAACAGCTGTGGAAAGAATTGCTTGAAACAGCAGAAAGTGAATACGGATTCTCTCCGCAAGGAGCAGTTGATTTGAATGTGACGATGTTTCCTCGTGACGGACTTGTCATCGATGTTCAGAGAGGCGAAGCGATTGCCGAACTCGATATCGAACAGGTTGAGATTCGATTGACAATCGATGTGATTCATCACTTGATTTATCAGTTCGAGGACATTGAAGATGTAATCAATGCTTCGATTCGTCTATTCCCACATATACATGAAACTGAACAAGGCGGGACACTATATCATTACAACGGTCGGTACTATCTTCACTTCGTCGAGGTACTTCCTTCACAAGTGGAAGAACGACTTGCGGCAATCTTGTCTGAGTACGGGAAGACGACTACGGTCAGCCCGTACGTCATGATGGAATACGGTAAGACGATTCAAACTGAACAAGCCGTTAAAGAGCTGTACGATGCATTCGCATGAGTACGGCTTTTTTTTACTGTTCTGTTCCTATTGTTTTTAGCATGTCCGTGTTATGATTAGACTTGAATTTTCAGTAGTTAGTTGAAGGAGAGATTGGAATGAAAGTCGCTGTATTATATGGTGGAGTGTCAGGAGAACGAGAAGTATCCCTCACGAGCGGACAAGGAATGATTGAAGCGTTAACAGAGCGAGGCCATGAGGTCACGGCAATCGACTTTCATCCGGAGCGGGCGAGTGATTTGTTGACATTAGATGTCGACGTCGTCATCAGCGCGTTACATGGAAAGTATGGAGAGGACGGTCGCGTACAATCACTGCTTGAAATGGCGGGGATCCCGTATACCGGATCAGGAGTCTTGGCATCTGCCCTTGCAATGGACAAGGCGAGAGCGAAAATCATTTTTGCGGCATCTGGCATCCGTGTCGCACGCGATGTGTTGATCGAATCGACTGATTTGATTGATGCAAAAGTGAGTGAATGGGGCGATGAGTTCCCGTGTGTCGTTAAACCGGCACAAGAAGGGTCATCAAACGGACTGACGATTGCCATGGACGAAGCGATGTTACGTGAAGGGATCGACAAGGCGTTTGCCTGCGATTCAGCCGTACTGGTCGAGCAGTACATCAAAGGAAAAGAATTGACAGTGCCCGTCATCGGGAACTTTGGGAAAGAAGAGGCGCTCCCAGTTATTGAAATCATTCCAAAAAATGAGTTTTACGACTATGAGTCGAAGTATACAGAAGGTGGTTCGATTCATGTCTGTCCGGCAGAGATTTCAACTGACTTGACGGAAGAGGTTCAGCAGGCGGCAGTCATGGCACACCGCGCACTCGGTTGTTCTGGATATTCGCGTTCCGACTTCCTCGTTTCAGAATCAGGAAAAGCCTACATTCTAGAAACAAACACGTTACCAGGGATGACACCACTCAGCTTATTCCCCGATAGTGCAAAAGCAGCGGGGATTTCTTATGGTGAGCTATTAGAGCGCTTCATTGAGCTCGCACTTGAACGTGAGTCGAAATAAGACAGGTATAGGAATACACACTAAAAGAAAACGCTTTCATTATTTTTGTAAAACCCTTTCAAATTGAACGCGTATCGGCTATACTTTTAAACGAATACGAGGTTAATTCTTGGGGGAGAATTGACAATTTAGGGGAGGAAACCTTCATGATTACGGATCAAGAAAAAGGTCATCAAAAACGAAAAAACATCTTGGAATCGACACAAGAGGTGATTCACGAAGCTTTAGATAAACTCGGCTATCCAGATGAGATGTACGAGTTGTTAAAAGAACCGCTTCGCATGCTGACCGTTCGGATCCCTGTTCGCATGGACGATGGCTCAACAAAGATTTTCACAGGCTATCGCGCTCAACATAATGATGCGGTCGGACCGACAAAAGGGGGAATTCGGTTCCACCCAAGCGTAACGGAGGTAGAAGTAAAAGCATTATCCGTTTGGATGAGCTTAAA
Organism: Exiguobacterium sp. s63; assembly: GCF_018617335.1. Lineage (GTDB taxonomy): Bacteria > Bacillota > Bacilli > Exiguobacteriales > Exiguobacteriaceae > Exiguobacterium. Next base: position 584,640 of record NZ_JACSKB010000002.1, read on the forward strand.
AGCAGGAATCGTCGACTTACCTTACGGTGGAGGGAAAGGTGGAATCGTCTGTGACCCACGCGAAATGAGTTTCCGTGAGATTGAGCGGTTGAGCCGTGGTTACGTTCGCGCCATCAGTCAGATTGTTGGACCGACGAAAGATATTCCAGCACCAGACGTGTTCACGAACTCGCAAATCATGGCATGGATGATGGATGAGTATAGTCGAATCGATGAATTCAACTCACCTGGATTCATTACTGGTAAGCCACTTGTCCTCGGGGGTTCTCATGGTCGTGAGACAGCAACGGCAAAAGGTGTGGCCATCATGATTCGAGAAGCGGCACTCCGTCGTGGTATTGAACTCAAAGGGGCACGCGTCGTTGTTCAAGGTTTCGGGAACGCAGGTAGCTTCCTTTCGAAATTCATGCACGATGCCGGAGCGAAAGTAATTGCTGTCAGTGATGCTTACGGTGCCATCCATGATGAGAACGGTCTTGATATCCCTTACTTGTTAGATCGTCGTGATTCATTCGGTACGATTTCGACATTGTTTAAAAATACGATCTCAAATAAAGAGATGCTAGAACTCGACTGTGACATTCTCGTACCTGCTGCAATCGAGAACCAAATCACAGAAGACAATGCGGACGCGATTAAAGCATCGATCGTGGTCGAAGCGGCAAACGGTCCAACGACGAATGAAGCGACAAAAATCTTAACCGAGCGTGGGATTCTCCTCGTGCCGGACGTGTTGGCATCTAGTGGTGGTGTCACGGTGTCGTATTTTGAATGGGTACAGAATAACCAAGGTTACTATTGGACGGAAGAAGAAGTCGAGGAAAAACTCGAGAAAGTACTCGTCCATTCCTTCAATACCGTATACAATACGTCATCAGCACGAAAAGTCGATATGCGTCTCGCCGCCTATATGGTCGGCGTACGTAAGATGGCGGAAGCATCTCGTTTCCGTGGATGGGTATAATCAAAAAGTTCGGTCAACAGCTGTTGACCGAACTTTTTTTATACGTTAATTCGATTTGCGATCGTATCAGCAATTGCCTTCCCATGGAAGCGTCCGTTTTCGATAAAAATCTTATTGGCATCGTTTCCTGCTGCCACCACGCCTGCGATGAACAGATGTTCCACGTTCGTTTCGAACGTTTCTTCATCATATGAAGGAATTCCACTCTCTTCATCAACGAGAATGCCCGCGTCCTCGAATAAATGATGGTCCGGTTGATAACCGGTCATCGCGAACACGTGGTCAGCGTAGATATGTTTTTCTTCACCTTGTTGACGATAGTAGACGCCATCTTCCGTGATTCGTTCAATCGTCGCCTCGAATTCCATGCGAACTTTTTCATGTCGAACGAGCGAATCGAAGTTTGGGAGAACCCATGGCTTGACGGAAGGGCTATACGAATCGCCGCGATAAAGCACCGTCACATAAGCGCCCGCTTTCTCTAGTTCGATTGCCGCATCGACTGCAGAGTTCTTTCCTCCGATAATGGTGACATGTTGTTTGAAATAAGGGTGCGCCTCATTGAAATAGTGATGCACGTGAGGCAGGGATTCGCCTGGTACATCGAGTAGTCGAGGGCGTCCATAATATCCTGTGGCTAAAATCACGTAGTCAGCTTCACGAGTCGTCACCCCACGTCGTTCGTGTCTAGATGTCACAGTAAATCGTCCATTATTTTTTTCCACTGATTCGACAGTCTCGAATGGATGGACGTTCAAACCGGTCCGTGATACGACTTCTCGATAATAGACAAGGGCATCTTGGCGCCGGGGTTTTAAGTCTTTACAGATGAACGGAATGTCTCCGATTTCTAAAAGCGTGGCAGATGAAAAGAACGTTTGGTGTGTCGGATATCGATAGATGGCATCGACAATGTTTCCCCGTTCGATCACGGTACAAGATACACCAATCTTCTCTAGTTCGATGGCGGCCGAAAGACCACACGGGCCAGCCCCAACGATAATCGCTTGTTTATTCACTATTAAATCACCTCTTTGCTCATTGTAGGAAAGGGAGCGCGTGAGCGCAAGGTTATTGCTGGAAGCTAAAACTATGTTCTAACACCGATTGGCTCGAACCTGACTCGAGTTCGACTAAGAGGCGCAGACGGGCTTTTTGCGAATTTAAACCGTTCGAGAAAATGATGCCCATCTCTTTCAACTGTTTACCGCCACCGTCATATCCATAAACATCCTGAACGATTCCATTAAAGCAACGACTGACGATGACCACAGGGATTTCATCGACTAGGTGTTTGAGCGCCGACAAAAGGGTAGGAGGAACATTTCCTTGACCCAGCACTTCAAGTACGAGTCCGTCGTATCCGAGTGCAATCACCGACTCGAGCAAATCAGGTTCCATTCCCGCTACAACTTTTAGGACGGCAACGCGTTTTGAGATGGATGGAATCATTTTTGGTTGTCTGTTTGTCGGTTGACTATAGATGAGCACGTGGTCCTTTGTGACCATACCCACATTTCCGAAATGGACCGACTTGAACGTATCGACCGACGAGGTATGTGTTTTTGTGACGTTAAACGCCGAGTGGATTTCACCGTTAAATACGACGAGCACACCTTTGCCACGAGCTGCCTCGCTTTTTGCGACACGTAGGGCAGTGATTAAATTGAATTCTCCGTCTGAACCTACCTCGTTCGAGGATCGCATTGCGCCTGTCAGAACGATTGGTACCGGCGCCCCAAGTGTGATTTGTAAGAAATAAGCGGTCTCTTCAAGCGTATCGGTCCCATGTGTGATAACGACCCCATCATACGTGTCTTGTGTCAGTTCTCGTTGGATGAAATGCGCCAATTCAAGCATCTTCTCAGGAGTCATATGGGGCGAGGGGATGTTCGAAAAATGCTTCGTTGTGATGTGGGCGATGTCCGTCGCCTTCGGTAGTGTCGCATCAATAGGGTTGACGTCACTCGGTTCGACGTGACCTGTTCCGGACTGTGACATGGCGATTGTACCGCCCGTGTGGATTAATAATAAATGGTTCATATGTGTCCTCCTCATTATTTTTGTGAAAATTACCATTTTCTAGGGGTTCTACACTTTTTCTTTCGAGCAATTCAGTGTATGCTAGTGGAAGAAAGGAGAGATGCATGATGATCGCAATCGCCTTGTCTGCGGTTGCCCCGGGGCTTGCCCTTCTTTCCTACTTCTATCTTCGACATGAGTTGGAGGCGGAACCGCTCGGATATGTGATTCGTTCTTTCGTGGCCGGCGCAGTTCTCGTGTTCCCCATCATGTTTATCCAATATGCCTTCGTTGAAGAAGGTGTTCTTACCGGACCGTTTTGGGGGGCGTATGTCGCCACTGCTTTACTCGAAGAGTTTTTTAAATGGTTTATGATTTATTATACAATATATATACATAAAGTCTTTGATGATTACTACGACGGGATTCTCTATGCGGTCGCCTGCTCATTAGGCTTTGCGACATTAGAGAATTTTTTATACTTATGGGTGTACGATTCATTAGAAATTGCGATTTGGCGTGCAATCTTGCCTGTGAGCGGACACGCCTTGTTCGCGGTCGTGATGGGGTATTGTTTAGGGCGGGCAAAGCATTCGGCACGAGAGAGAGTATGGCTGTTCATGGCCATTCTATCTGCGACAATCATTCACGGTACGTTCGATTTGATTTTGATTCTCGAGCCGGAGAACAAGCTACCTGCCGTTCTATATATCGTCATTTTATGGATGGTTGCTCTGCTACTAGTGCGAGCGGCCAACCTGTCCAATCGTCGTCAATTTAAATAAAGGGGAAGAGAACGTATGTTAAAAGAAGGTCAAGAATTAAGAATTGAAGTAGAAGGCCGCGCAGAGGGGAAGACGAAAATCGCTGCAATCGTTGATCAAGTCGTGTGGATTGAATCACCAAGTGATATGACAACACTTAAGACATTCTTTTTACACGAAGAGGAAGAAATACGGGTTTACTTCTTCCAAGGAGACAATCAATTGTTTGCTTTCGACACGAAAGTTGCGAAACGGATCAGTGATGCCCAAATGACGATTCGATATGCGTTTAACCTGCCGGACGAGAAAAAAATTAAACGTATTCAGCGTCGTGAATATTTACGTGTTCCTGAAATGATTGACGTGACCGTGCTCGCGGCTGACGGTGAAGGGTTCGAGTCGTTTGAAACGACGTCATTAGACGTTTCTGCAGGTGGAATGAAAATTATTGCGAACCGTGCGCCGGTTGAAGTGGATGAGTCACTCATCGTTGTTTTCCGAATTGAAAATGAACAGGGAACGCCTCAACTCTTTCGCGTAAAGAGTCGCCTCGTACGTATCCATAAGCAGGAAATGAAGCAGGAACTCTCGCTAGCCTTTGAAGATTTGACGCCGCGCGATCAAGAGACGATTTTACGTTACTGTTTCCGCGTCCAGCTCGAAGCTCGAAAGCGGACAGGGTCTATATTTTCTTCAAGATAAAAAACTGTTATGATGTTCTCGGGATTATTGACCGAGAGGAGGAGGGTATCGGGAACACTCGATACCCGTTTTGTATGAAAAAATCATTACAAATTGCATTAGATGGACCGGCTGGTGCCGGGAAAAGTACGATTGCCAAGTCGCTTGCGAAACAATTAGGATATGTCTATATCGATACGGGTGCGATTTATCGTGCGGTGACCTATCGCGCCTTGCGTGAAGGGATTGCGCTCGAAGATGGACCGGCTCTAGCGGACATGATTGCAAAGATGTCACTGCGACTCGTGCCATCTGAAGCAGGACAACGCGTATTTGATGGTGATGAAGAAGTGACAGATGTCATTCGTTCAAGTGAAGTGACGAACAACGTCAGTTTTGTCGCTCGACAACCGGAAGTGCGGGATGCCTTGATGGACCTACAACGTGATTTGGCGAAAGAGGGCGGGGTCGTCATGGACGGACGCGATATCGGTACGCATGTCTTGCCGAATGCGGACTTGAAGGTATTTATGACTGCTTCTGTTGAAGAACGTGCTCGTCGTCGCCATGAGGAAAATGTTTCAAAAGGGATACCGAGTGATTATGACCGATTGAAAGAAGAAATCGCTCTCCGTGACAAGCGTGATTCCGAGCGGGAGGTCGCACCCCTTCGCCAAGCTGAGGATGCGCACTTCCTGGATACGACGACACTATCGATTGATGGGGTTGTTCGGGCGATTGAACAATTCATTAAAGAGGTGAAAGCATGAGCGAAACATTAAATAACGGACCGTTTGGCATGTACCGGATGGCGAGAGCCGTCGTAAATGGCATTCAGCGGGCATCGTTTCAAGTCGAGTTCATCGGACGAGAAAACGTTCCGATGGATGGGTCTATTCTTGTTTGTTCGAATCATCAGTCAAACTGGGACCCAGTTTTATTGGCTTGCGCGATCCCGAAACAACGTCCGCTTCGATTTTTTGCTAAACAAGAACTGTTTAACGTTCCGGTATTAAAACATATATTAAAGCGCGCGGGACAAATTCCCGTCTCACGGGGAGAAGGAGACCGGCAGGCACTTCGTGTCGTTCTTCAAAAGCTGAAAGAAGACGAGGTCATCTCCATTTTTCCTGAAGGAACGCGTTCAAAAGATGGCACGCTCGGGAAGGCGCAGGCTGGAGTTGGATTCTTCGCAATGCGTTCGAATGCGCATATCCTACCGATTGCCATCATCGGGAAATATAAGTTTCGCGCAAAACTACGTGTCGTCATCGGCAAGCCGATCGACTTGTCAGAACTGAAAGAACGTAAGGCGAGCGCGCAAGAAGCAGCCGACTTAATTATGAATACGATTGCCGACCTTTACTTAAACCATTCATTCACGAAGTGAAAAACGGATTGTGAAATTGAGGTTTAAACTTCTTTCAATAGAGGTACAATCTTCATAACGCCTTGACAAAATCTCGGAATTATAAGAGATTTATACTAGGTGTAAGCGCCTTTGGCGCTCCTTTTTGTACTCATCGTGAGGGGGTAGTGTTGGAATGGTCGAAGAAATGAAAGATATGCCTGATTTTGAAATTAATCGTGGTCAAATTGTGACCGGAACAGTCGTCAAAATCGAGGATAAGCAAGCGCTGATCGATATCGGTTATAAAACCGAAGCGATTTTGCCAATTAGCGAAGTATCAAGCATGCATCTAGACGATTTAAACGAATCACTCCAAGTGAACGACGAGATTCGTGTCAAAGTGAAAAAGGTCACGGACGAAGAAGTGGTCGTTTCGAAAAAAGACGTTGATGCCGAAGCAGCATGGGATCGCATCGTTGAAAAATTCGAATCGGGTGAAGTGTTTGAAGTGATGGTGAAAGACAAGGTCAAAGGTGGTCTTGTCGTCGATATCGGAATTCGCGGATTCATCCCTGCGTCCCTTGTCGAAAGTCACTTCGTCGAGGACTTCTCGTCATATTTGAATAATCCAATTACCGTAAAAGTCGTCGAGATCGACCGTGAAAAAAATCGTGTCATCTTGTCACATAAAGCAGTTGTCGAAGCTGAGATGAGCGCCAAGAAATCAGAAACGCTCGAATCGCTCGAAGTCGGTCAAGTTATCGAAGGTACGGTTCAACGTTTGACAGATTTCGGTGCATTCGTCGATATCGGCGGAGTGGACGGTCTCGTTCACATTTCAGAGATGGCTCATAGTCGTGTCGAGAAGCCGAGTGATGTTGTCACTGAAGGCGACCGTGTCAAAGTGAAAGTACTTGGTCTTGACTTAGATAATGAAAAAGTAAAACTCTCGATTAAAGAGACGCAACCTGGTCCTTGGGAAACCATTGAAGGCAAGATTCAACCGGGGGATGTCATCGAAGGTACGGTCAAACGTCTCGTGACGTTTGGTGCGTTCGTTGAGGTTGCACCACAAGTGGAAGGCCTTCTTCATATCTCGCAAATCGCGAACCGTCATATCGCGACACCTTCTGAAGTCTTGACTGAAGGTCAAGAAGTGCAAGTGAAAGTGCTAGACGTTCATCTCGACGATAAGAAAATCTCATTGTCGATGCGTGCTCTCGAATCATCTGAACCGACTCGTCAAGATGATGACCAGGAGTTACTCGATGAATATAGCGACCAAGGAGGATTCTCTGTCTCTGAACTGACAGGCGATGACTCTTCGGATGACTCAAAATAAGATGATTGTTCAAGCGGGAGTCATGCTCCCGCTTCTTTTTGTATGGTCACTTAATTTTGCCTGTGATATGATAGGTGAGTTGCGTTTCGAAATGATGAAATGATGAAATTTTGATAGAAAGTTAGTGAGGTGTTGTTATGGGAATTCCAGCAGTGGCCATTGTTGGCCGTCCGAATATCGGAAAATCCACAATTTTTAACCGCATCATCGGAGATCGTGTGTCGATTGTCGATGATAAACCGGGTGTCACACGTGACCGTATTTACGGCACAGGAGAGTGGCTCAACCGTAAGTTCCATTTAATCGATACAGGTGGGATCGAAGTCGGAGACGAGCCGTTGCTCGTTCAAATGCGTCATCAGGCTGAACTCGCCATTGATGAAGCGGATGTCATCATCTTCATGGTGAATGGACGCGAAGGTATCACGGCAGCGGATGAAGAAGTAGCGAACTTATTGTTCCGTTCGAACAAACCAATCGTTCTTGCCGTCAACAAAGTCGATAACTTTGAAATGCGAGATCTCATGTACGAGTTTTATTCTCTCGGATTTGGTGACCCGTTCCCGATTTCAGGTACACACGGGTTAGGACTCGGTGACCTGCTCGACCAAGTATTCGAACTCGCTCCAGAAAAAGACGAGTACGAGTACAACGAAGATGTCATTCAGTTCTCGTTGATTGGGCGCCCGAACGTCGGGAAGTCAAGTTTGACGAACTCAATCCTTGGTGAAGACCGTGTCATCGTTTCCAATATCGCCGGTACGACTCGCGATGCGATTGATACACCGTTCACACGTGACGGACAAGAGTACGTCATCATCGATACGGCCGGTATGCGTAAACGTGGGAAAGTATACGAATCAACAGAACGTTATAGTGTCATGCGTGCCCAAAAGGCGATTGAGCGATCAAACGTCGTCCTCGTCGTCCTCGACGGAGAAGAAGGGATCATCGAGCAAGACAAACGTGTCGCCGGTCTTGCACATGAAGCCGGGAAGGCGATTGTAATCGTGGTCAACAAATGGGATGCCGTCGAAAAAGATGATAAAACGATGAAAAAGATGGAAGAGAAGATTCGTCAAGAATTCTTATTCCTCGACTATGCACCGATTGTCTTCTTGTCAGCGCTCACGTCGAAACGCTTACAGACATTGTTGCCTGTCATCAAGCAAGTGGCAGAAACACATCGTCGTCGTATCTCGACAAGCGTGTTGAACGATGTCATCGTCGATGCGGTCGCAATGAACCCGACACCGACGGATAAAGGACAACGATTGAAGATCAACTACGCGACTCAAGTTGCCATCGAGCCGCCGACATTCGTCTTATTCGTCAACGACCCTGAGTTGTTGCACTTCTCTTATAAACGTTATTTGGAAAATCAAATCCGTAAAGCATTTGACTTCACCGGGACACCGATTCACATCGTGGCTCGTCAGAAAAACTAATAACGGGGGTGCCACTTATGGCAAACGTAGCAGTCATCGGAGCGGGAAGCTGGGGAACGGCCATCTCGCTCGTGTTAGCGGACAATGGTCATGATGTCCTGCTCTACGGACGTGAGCAAGAACATGTGGATGAAATCAACTCGTTGCATACGAACTCGTTTTATTTGAAGGATGCGCCGTTACCTGAATCGATTCGAGCGACAACGAACTTGAAAGAGGCGTTAGACGGTCGAAGCATCGTGTTTCTCGTCGTCCCGAGTTCGGCAATCCGTCCGGTCTCAAAAGAATTGAATACGTTGTTGACGAAACCCGTCACGATTGTTCATGCCGCAAAGGGAATCGAACCGAAAACGCATAAGCGCCTTTCGGAAATCATCGCCGAAGAGATTGAACCTGCGAAACGTCGAGCGATCGGTGTGTTGACAGGACCAACTCATGCGGAGGAAGTCGCGGTTCGAAAACCGACGACCATTACAATCGCATGTGAGGATCTCGATGTGGCGGATGAAGTGCAGGAGCTGCTCACAAACGACCAGTTCCGCGTGTACTTGAACTCTGACGTTGTTGGGGCCGAGTACGGTGGAGCACTAAAAAACATCATCGCCTTAGCGGCAGGGATGACGGATGGTCTCGGTTATGGGGATAATGCGAAAGCTGCCCTCATGACACGTGGGATTGTCGAGATTGCTCGACTTGGCGTGAAGCTCGGCGCGAATCCAGCATCGTTCTCAGGGTTGACAGGAATCGGAGACCTCATTGTTACGGCAACGTCACAACATAGTCGAAACTGGCGAGCCGGAAATGCCATTGGGCGAGGCGAAAAGCTAGAAGACGTTCTCGGGAACATGGGAATGGTCGTCGAAGGAGTACGTGCCTGTGAAGCGGCGCACTCACTCGCGAAAGAGGCGGGTGTGGAGATGCCAATCACGGAAGCGCTCTATAACGTGCTATTTGAGGGCAAGAGTCCTCATGATGAAGTGAAGAAATTAATGAGACGCCCACAAAAGCATGAGATGGAACAAGTGTTTCATTTCGAAGAATAAGATAGGTCGAGAGAGGAACTGACGTTTTCGTTCAGTTCCTCGCTTTTTTTTGCTACACTTGAAGTCTGGAGAACATAGAGAAAGTAGGGGGATAGACGTGACACCGTCACTCATCAAAATGTGGATTTCATTCGCGGGGATTGGAGCTTTTGCCCTCGCTGCATTAATGGTCGCACTTAGTCATACGAAATTGAGCGGGTGGTTTGCAACACTCGTCAGACTGATTGCATTCATCATATTCTTGTTCGGGACTGTTGTTATGATTTTTGTCGTCGTCTCAGGGCCGACAGGAGGATAAACGTGATGAAAAAAATGATTGTTGCCATTAGTTTGACCATAACGACGCTTTTAGCCGGATGTATGTTCCCTGATTCAGAGCGTGCGAACAACATCCCATATGAGGATCAATTGAATACGGTACAAAGTGCGGTCAATGCCTATCGTGAACAATCTGGCGTCTTGCCGATTAAAACGAAGCCAGCGGAAACGCCTTTGATGGAACGCTACCCGATTGAATTTGCACGGCTTGTCCCAGGCTATTTGGCTGATCCACCTGGGAATAGTTTCGAAGGTGGCGGGTTATTCCAATATATTCTCGTTGACGTGGAGACAGATCCGACCGTGAAATTAATCGATTTGCGTGTATCTGAACGATTGCAACAACTACAAACGAATATCAATGCGTTTCGAGCGAAAGAAGGAAAGTTCCCATTCGACGGTTCGATTGGGAAAAACCAGTTCACGCTCGACTATGATAAAATTTTCGTCTCGGAAGAGCCGGTCATACCTAGCCCTTACTCTGACAGAGAACTTCCGATTTATGTAGACGGCACAGGACAACTATTTGTGGACTATCGGGAGGACGTGAAGGAAGCGCTTCAAAAGACGGACGAGACACCGGAAATCGGTGAAGACATTCGTTATTTACTGTATGAAGATGCCCCATTTGCCCCGGCTTACTCGCAAGGGTATACGATAGATGAACAAGGAGAAGTCGTTTTTTTAAACAACTGAACTCGTTTTAATAGTGAAAGTCGTGAAATCATGCAAAAAATGTTGTCATATCAACGTTTGTACGATATGATTAATCCCGTAAACTCCCTGTGAGAGGAGGTGAATCGTGATGAACAAAACTGAATTGATCCAAGCTGTTACTGAGAAAGCCGATGTTTCTAAAAAAGAAGCAACGAAAATCGTAGAAGCTACGTTTGAATCAATCACTGAAGCACTCCAAAACGGTGAGAAAATTCAATTGATCGGTTTTGGTACTTTTGAAGTTCGTGAGCGTGCTGCCCGTAAAGGTCGTAACCCACGTACAAAAGAAGATATCGAAATCCCAGCGAGCAAAGTTCCTGCATTCAAAGCAGGTAAAGCGCTCAAAGATGCGGTCAAGTAATCTGCAATACATAAGTCGCCGAGAGGCGGCTTTTTTGTTGGGTTTACGAGTTCGAATGACGTGAATGTGACAAAAATGTGCTATACTATGTCAGAATGACAATGAAGTGGACGAGGGGGGATAGCATGGAACAGTTGACAAATGAATTCGTTGTCACAGACCTTGCTCGTCAAATCGAACAACGTATGAATCATCCTTATTTGACGAAACACGAAATTGTACCAGCGGTCGATTTTTTGTTGCTTCGTTGGATGGTTGAGATGATTGATTTGGAATCGATTGAGCATCGACAACTCGTGATGGCAACGTATTTCGCACATCAAGCGCTCGAATTACACGATCAAGTGAACAGTAGTCCGAAAGGTTCTTTAGCGCGACAATTAAAAGTGCTCGCTGGCGATTTTGCCTCGGCTCAGTTTTATAAAATTTTGACTGGATTTCCATCGTCATATAGTAATCGATTTGGACAGTCTGTACAACGGGTCAATGCGGCAAAATGTACGTTACTACTCGAGACGAACGTTCCGATGAACGTCTGGCTCGAAGCGAACATCGGATTGATTCAAACGCTTGCCGAATTGCTTGAACGGCCATATTTGACAACGAGCGGGAAACGACTGATTGAACAGAAAGCGACGGCGCTTAGACAAGATCAAAAAGAGCAACTCACGACATTGCTTGCGCATGCGGTCGCTTAGAACGGAAAGGATGTTACGCGTTGCAACCGATAGAAAAAGAGCAAAAAGTATATGAAGTATTTCAATCTATTTCTCCGAGCTACGATACGATGAACTCGATTATCAGCTTCCGACTTCACAAATGGTGGCGTCGGACGACGATGAAAAAAATGAACGTCTTTCCGGGGGCCAAATGTTTAGACGTTTGTTGTGGGACCGCCGACTGGACGATTCAATTGGCGGAAGCTGCAGGGAACACGGGTGTCGTGAAGGGGCTCGACTTTTCAGAGAATATGTTAAAAGTGGGAGAAGAAAAAGTTAAATCGCTACCGAACGTTGAATTACTACACGGAAACGCGATGGCTTTGCCGTTTGGTGACAATTCATTTGATTATGTCACGATTGGGTTTGGACTTCGAAACGTCCCGGACTACATGACGGTATTGCGCGAGATGCATCGCGTCTTGAAACCAGGGGGCACGGTCGTGTGTCTTGAAACGAGTCAACCGACGGCACCTGTCTTCAAAGAGTTGTATCGGTTCTATTTCGGGACGGTTATGCCGTTATTCGGAAAAGTGTTCGCAGGCTCATATGATCAGTACAAATGGCTTCAAGAATCGACTGATCAATTTCCAGACCGTTTGACTTTGAAGCGTATGTTTGAAGATGCCGGGTTTGAACAAGTCGAAGTGAAGACATTCTCCGCTGGTGCATGTGCCATGCATCTAGGAAAGAAGTGGTGAATCATGTCTTTGAAGCGACTTTATCGTCATATGAACCGAGAGATTGATCAAATTGATCAATTTTTATCTACTCGAGTCAGGACGGACCACCCTGTCATCGAGTCAGCATCGCGTCAACTACTCGATGCTGGTGGAAAACGTATCCGACCAGCCTTTGTCCTATTGAGTGCAGGATTCGGTGAGACGAAAGATATCCGTTTGACGAAAGTTGCCTCAAGTCTTGAACTGATTCATATGGCATCACTCGTCCATGACGATGTGATTGATGATGCGATTCTCCGTCGCGGCAAACCGACCGTGATGGAGCGATATGATGAAACGGTGGCGATGTATACGGGAAATACGTTGTTCGGTGAGGCGATTCGTCTCGTGTCTGAGATTGAGTCACCAGAAGTGATGCGCATCATGTCGGATACGATGGAGCGGATCTGTGTCGGTGAAATTAATCAAATCCAAGATCAATATGAGTGGGGACAGTCACCAAAGCGTTATTTGGACCGAATTGCCCGGAAAACCGCCCTGTTGATAGAGACGAGTTGTGCAGCAGGTGCCGTCATTTCAGGCGCATCTCCGTCTGTTGTAAAGCAATTAAGCTTATTCGGGTATGATATCGGCATGGCCTTTCAAATGACAGATGATTTACTCGACTTCACAGCAAAAAGTTTTCAACTTGGAAAGCCGGTCGGTGAAGATTTGAAGCACGGTCATAAGACGTTGCCTCTCTTATACTCCGCAGAGGACCCCCGCTTTTATGAACGTCTTCGCCAAGTCAATGTCTCGACAGACCCTGAATTGACGAAGTCTCTCGTACGAGAAGTACAGCGAAATGGGGCACTTGAGCGTAGCCAACGAACGATTGATCGCTACGTGGAACGTGCCATCCGCCGATTAGACGGTTTGCCAGATCATCCCGATAAACGCTCGTTGATTGAAATTGCACAATATATCGGAAAGCGGAAATGGTAAATGCCTGATGTAACCCCTTTCAAAAATGTGTCGGACCGTGTACACTTAATACGTACATCGTACACATTTATTGACTTAGGGGGATTTGGGGAATGGAAAAGACATTTTTAATGGTTAAACCTGATGGGGTAAAACGTGGATTGATTGGGGAAATCATCTCACGTTTTGAAAACAAAGGATATACGTTGAACCGTCTCGAAATGGTGACACCGACAGTTGAGGTCGCAGAGGCACACTACGCAGAGCATAAAGAAAAGCCGTTCTTTGGTGAATTGGTCGAGTTTTTGACTTCTGGTCCGGTCGTCGCGATGGAATGGGAAGGTGAGGACATCGTGGCCGTCTCTCGTCTGATGATTGGGAAGACAAAGCCAGTCGATGCTCAACCAGGAACTATTCGCGGTGATTTTGCATCGACAATGTCACAAAACGTGATTCATGGTTCTGATAGTGTGGAAAGCGCAGAACGCGAACTTGGACTTTGGTTCGCAAAAGTGGCCTCACACGTTTCATGACTTTTCGAGGGACGGGGAAACCTGTCCCTTTTTCGTTCCTTTGGAAATGTCTTCGGTCACTTGAAAGATGAAATGAGAAAGAATTGAGGTTGAAATTGGTGATGAATGATTATGCCATCTTTGTAAAAAAGTTTTATATCAAGTCGGGCATTGACTTGAACTTATATAAAGAGGCGCAGATGAAGCGCCGTATGGTCGCCTTGCGTGAGAAAAAAGGGTACGCATCGTTTTTAGAGTATTTGAAAGCGATGGATACGAATCGTGAGTTGTATGAAGAGTTTTTGGATCGGATGACGATCAACGTCAGTGAGTTTTACCGAAACCCGATTCGATGGCAACAACTTGAAGAAGATATCCTTCCACATTTGATTCGATCGAGCCAAGGGAAACTACGCGTTTGGAGCGCAGCTTGTTCAACAGGGGAAGAGCCCTACTCGCTCGCCATGTTGCTGTCGAAACATTTAGCCCCGTCTCAATTCTCTATCATGGCGACAGACCTAGATGATGTTGTGATCGAAAAAGCGAAACAAGGAAAGTATCATGAACGGGCGCTGATCGATTTACCTGAAGAGTTTCAAAAGCGCTACTTCACGCGTCGTGGAGATGACTATTTCATTTCAGATGAGATCAAGCAATTGGTGACGTTTAAAAAACACAATCTGTTAGCGGACGTGTATGAGCGTAACTTTGACTTGATCGTGTGTCGCAATGTCTTGATCTACTTCACGGAAGAAGCAAAAGAAAAAGTATACACATCTTTCCAACGGGCGCTGCGTCCAGGAGGAATGCTATTTGTAGGTGGGACAGAACAGATTTTCCAACCGAAGCGTTACGGCTATGCGATGAAGCAAAGTTTCTTTTATGAAAAAATAGATGGATGAGGTGAATGGATGCGTTATTTGACAGCTGGTGAATCACATGGTCCCGGTCTGACGGTCATTATTGAAGGTGCCCCTGCCGGCCTGACAGTAGATTTAAACCAAATCAACTTGGAGTTGAAGAAACGTCAGTCGGGATACGGGCGCGGACGACGCATGCAAATTGAATCGGACGAGGTCGCTGTTCGCTCGGGGATCCGACACGGAAAGACGACCGGTGCCCCGATTACATTTTGGATTGAAAATAAAGACCACACACATTGGAAACATGTGATGCAAGCAGAACCTATTACGGATGATATGGAAGTGAAGCGCCGCATCTCACGCCCGAGACCGGGGCACGCTGACCTCGTCGGTGGACTGAAGTATGGACACCGTGACTTACGTGACGTGTTGGAGCGTTCGAGCGCAAGAGAAACGGCTGCACGAGTAGCCGTCGGTGCCTTTTGTAAACAACTCCTTCAACAATTGGGTATGTCTTTATTCAGTTACGTGAAAGTGATTGGCGGGGAGAAAGCAGAAGTGAAGACGGTACAGTCAATCGAGGAAGCACGACAACTTGTCGATACGTCTCCGGTCCGTACCCTTGACTCCGATGCGGAACAGAGAATGATGCAAAAAATTGATGAAGCGAAAGCGAACGGTGACTCGATTGGTGGAATCGTCTGTACGGAAGTGCACGGTGTCATTCCGGGTCTCGGTTCTTACGTGCAGTACGATCGGAAGCTAGATGCGAAGATTGCGCAGGCCGTCATGAGTGTGAACGCGTTTAAAGGGGTCGAGTTTGGAGACGGATTCGACATGGCCTACCGACCAGGTTCGCAAGTGATGGATCCGATCGCCTATGAAGAGAATGGTTACACACGACTCAGTAATCATCTTGGAGGGTTTGAAGGTGGTATGACGACGGGCATGCCAATCGTCTGTTCAGCGGTCATGAAACCGATTCCGACACTTTACAAACCGCTACAGTCGGTCGACATCGATACAAAAGAGGCGTTTCTCGCTCAAATCGAACGCAGTGACTCTTGTGCCGTACCGGCAGCGTCGCTCGTCGTGGAAGCGGTCATCGCCTTTGAGATGGCGAAAGAAGTGTGTGAAACGTTCGGGCAGGACACAATGGAACGAATCAAACACCGTGTGGAGGAATACCGAGAGGAGCTACGTGTATGGTGACCATTCCGATTGCAGCATCGACTCCATATGACGTCATCGTCGACAACCAAGATCGTTGGATAGAAACATTCGATTGGTCTTATTATCCGACGATTTGGGTCGTCACAGACGAACAGGTGGATGCTCTCTACGGTTCATCATTTCGAAATCAATTATGTGCCGTTCATCCGCACGTCATTTGGTCCGTCGTCGAGGCGGGAGATGCTTCTAAATCCATCACACATCTTGAGCATCTTGTATCGGAAGGGCTGCGTCATGGTTGCGACCGTCAATCGCTCATCGTCGCTTTTGGTGGCGGGATGATTGGCGATTTAGCTGGGTTCTTAGCGAGTGTCTATATGCGCGGTGTCTCTTACATACAGGTTCCGACGACAATTTTAGCCCATGATTCTGCCGTTGGTGGAAAAGTAGCCGTCAATCATCCGCTCGCCAAAAATGCAATCGGTTCATTTTACCAACCGATTGGTGTGTACTACAATGTGTCTCGACTCGCTTCCTTACCGGTTCAAGAAGTCCGGAGTGGTCTCGGGGAATTGATCAAACATGCGTATTTGTCACGTCACGTCCTCGAATCCTCGTTCGAGGACGAATTGTTTTCAGCCTTGACCGAACGGGATGAGTTGGATTGGGTCACATGGCTCGCCAAAGGGATCCGAGTGAAACAAGCCATCGTCGAAGCGGATGAACGAGAACAAGGGATCCGGGCATGGCTTAATTTTGGGCATACGTTCGGGCACGCCCTCGAGTCAATCGAAGCGTATCGTATCCCGCATGGGGAGTGCGTCTTACATGGGATGGTCTTTGCTTTCTTACTATCCAATGATGAGACACGTGCGAAGCGATTATTTGATTGGATGCGTTTGAATGAGGTCACCGCAATCGATTGGAAACCGTTCGATCATTATGTGGAAAAAATGATTCGGGATAAAAAGAATCGAAATGGGATCATCCGTTTCGTGTTAATACGCGACTCCATTTCAGTGGAGGCGATTCAGCTCGCTGATCTGCAATATACGTTTGAACAGATGAAGGGATGGTGGACAAGTTGAGTCTGAACGGTTCGATCCGAGTGCCAAGTGATAAATCAATCACTCACCGGGCACTCTTGTTTGGAATGATGTCGTCCGGTACGACATATGTAAAAAATCCGCTTCTTGGCGCCGATTGTCGTTCAACTCTTGAAGTGATCCGACGTTTAGGGGCAGAAGTAGTGGAACAAGATGATGAACTGATCATCAAAGGGATTGAGACGCCGCATTCAGCCACTCTAGACTGCGGAAACTCTGGGACGACGATGCGCCTACTCATCGGCATCTTATCCGGCTATACCGGTTCGTTTGAACTCGTAGGCGACGCATCGCTGTCTAAGCGTCCGATGCGCCGCGTCACGTCCCCGCTTCTTGAGATGGGTGCGCACGTGAAAGGAGAAGTGGCACCACTTGTGATCGAGGGGACATCGTTAAAGGCGATCGACTATACGTTACCGATTGCGAGTGCTCAAGTGAAGTCGGCCATTCTTCTCGCCGGATTACGTGCCTCAGGAACAACGATTGTTCGGGAACCTATGTTGTCCCGTGACCATACCGAACGGATGTTACCGCTTTTTGGCGCAGAGCTATCGATCTCAGAAGAAGAAGGGCAACGCGTCATACGTGTCGAACCTTCGCGGTTGACTGGGACGACGGTCGATGTACCGGCAGACCCATCGTCAGCAGCATTCTTTTGGGCAGGAGCGGCCATCATACCCGATAGTCTGGTTACGACGACAGACGTTTGTTTAAATGAGACTCGAATCGGATTTTTACGTACGCTCGAGCGGATGGGAGCATTGATCACCATTTCAAATGAACGTTCCGTCGGTAAAGAGCGAATCGGGGATGTCACTGTGAGAACGAGTGAACTGTCCGGGACGGTCATCGAAGGAGAAATGGTTCCTTCGCAAATTGACGAATTGCCACTGTTCGCACTCGTCGCATCACAAGCATCAACGCCATCTGTCGTGAAAGATGCGGCGGAACTACGTGTGAAAGAGACCGACCGTATCGATTCGGTCGTCACTGAACTGCGAAAACTAGGTGTCGATATCGTTGGAACGGATGACGGGTTTATCGTAAAACCGAGTCGATTGCATGGAGGGAATGTCACCACTTATGGAGATCACCGCTTGTCGATGATGCTTCAGATTGCTGAGCTGATGACTGATGATGTTGTCCATATTGAAGACATGGAAGCGTCCGAAGTGAGTTATCCTCAATTCCGTCTCGATTTACAACGAATCCAACGTAAGATAGAATAACGACAAACCGAAGGCCAGGAGGATGTAACATGCTAGATGAATCAGCACTAACACATATCATCGAGATGCTTGAGTCAGGAGAGACCGAGCATGCGCTCGTACACATAGAAGAACTCGAAAAAGAAGGATCGGACGATGATCGATTAGCCATCGCAGACCTTTATTTAGAGCTTGGACTTGCTGACCGGGCAACCGAGGTGCTTTCGAAATTGTACGTTGATTACGAGGGTGATCCGAATGTTGCGTTGTCGCTCGCGGAAGCATATTTAGACAGCGATCGCGAAGAAGAAGCGATTGCCGTACTTGAAAAAATCAAGTCAGATGATGCGGAGACACAAGTGAGAAGTCTTGTACTATTAGCGGATTTATATCAATCGCAGGGATTAGATGAAGTGGCCGTCAAAAAACTGATGGAAGCACTCGAAAAAAATCCCGATGAACCGTTACTCATCTATGGATTGGCTGAATTATATGCGTCGACGGGTTCTTTCGAACAAGCCATTCCTCTCTATGCGCGACTTCCAAAAATGAATCTACCGTCCGAGATCGATTATCAGGCCGATTATGCGGAAGCCCTCACGATGGTCGGTTCATTCGAAGAAGCGCTTGAGGAGTATGAAAAAGCGAAACATCGAGATTTAAATACCGTCTTCGGTCATGCGATGACGGCACATCGAATCGGTCGAGAGGAAGTCGCCATCAAGCAGTTCAAAGAACTTCAAGCGATGGACCCGGATTTTACATCCCTCTACCTTCCTTACACAGAATCGCTTGATGCGATCGGTCAAACGGATGAAGCACTTGAAATGATTGACCAAGGAATCACGCGAGATGATTACAATGATGAACTTCGTCATGTCAAAGCAAGACTGCTCCTTAAACTCGGTAATCGAGAAGGAGCCATTAAAGAATTGCGTGAAGCGCTCGTCTTGAACCCAGAATCGTTACAAGCAACTGAACTGTTGTTGTCGATTTTATTCGAAGCAGGAGAACTAGATGATGTTCTCGAAACCATTGATGCACTCGAAGATCATACGACCTCACCGCTTATGACCTGGTACAAGGCGAAAGCAAAATATGAACTCGAAGAATATGATGATGCGGTCAATCTATATGCCTCAATCGAGCCGATGATGAAAGAGGACGTGTCATTTGTGACAGAATGGGCTACACTGTTGATAGAGGAAGGTCGTCGACAAGATGCACGCCGAGTCGTAGAGCAATCGCTTGCACTAGTAATCGATCTAGAAGATCGCCAAGTGCTCGAAGATCAGCTCGAACAATTGTCTGATGACGTAGAATGATAATGGGAAGGGAATGAGGTCAGATGGTCGAGCGGAAACGGAATTTTTTAAAGCGATTCGTCGCTCATCATACACTTCGGAAACGTGAAGCGAAGTGGATTCTTGACTATTGGTTGAGACATCCTGAAAAACTCGGAAATGTGCACTTCGTGACAAACGCTTCCGTATCACCGAGAAGTCTCGTCATGACGGCATACGGGTTTGATGGTGAACCGTTCCGATACCGTCGGGGAGACCTTGTGACCATGAATCCTGAAAAGGCATATCATGACATCCGTCTACACGATGGCCCGATTTATGTGGAATTAAACTTCCAAGGAATGATGATTGACGAAAACTGGATCGATATCGTGGAGCAAAATCCATTCGAGCCTACAGCGGAAGTGAAAGATGAGGTTTCCTCTTCTGCGCAAACGGTCATTCAAGCTTCTGTTGCCCAGTTCGAAGAAGAGCGGTTATTGATTGAAATTGACAAAGCACTAGATCGTCGGGATGAAAATTTATTTCGTAACTTGACGAGCCGACTTCATCAAGTTCGTTCATCTAAATTATTTTAAAAAAAACAAGCGCTTCCGTTCCGGTAGGCGCTTGTTTTTTGGTATATTAATAACGTAGGAATACACAATTATTTCACAGTTCGTTCATAAGTTTGAAAGGTGAACGAAGTCATGTACGCTACAATAGACATGATGAGATATGAAGGAGAGGAGGGAAAAGATGAGGTTCGATAGTCAAGGGGCACTCCGCTCGATTGCCGAAAGACAATACGTCGATACGCTCATCGTTCCGCTCGCAGAATTGGCGTTTGGTGAGGATATGGTTCGCAAAGCTGAAGGTTATGAAGTGATCCAAGCCGTCACGGCCGAAACAGAACGTCAATTATCTGGTCGAACGATGCTCAGCCCGACGATCAGTTACACCGATGTGGAAGCTGGTGTGGAATTGGCGCAGGATGTAGTGGCAAAAGCAGATTCATCTGGATTTTCTCACGTTTTATTTATTGCGTCAGACGTCCGTTTTAAATCGTTTGATTTGCCAATTTTGTTCGTACCGCCACTTGCGCTCGGATCGATGTCGAGCGATCAGGCGCATACGATGGTTCAAAATTTTGCGACACAAGTCATCACGGAACTTTCGAGCCGTTGGATGGCGACATGAAGCGGTTGACGTAGAGGTTTTATTGATATACTATTTTGTTGAGTGAGAAATTTTTGTGAAGAATGCATAAAGAATTATGGGGTTATGCACACGAATGAGGGGGGAACGAAATGGCTCAA
The DNA here is from genome assembly GCF_018617335.1 of Exiguobacterium sp. s63. Lineage (GTDB taxonomy): Bacteria > Bacillota > Bacilli > Exiguobacteriales > Exiguobacteriaceae > Exiguobacterium. The sequence goes on from NZ_JACSKB010000002.1 coordinate 605,480, forward strand.
AATGGGTCAAAAGTCACGCGCCGTCAGTTCTTAACGTACACACTGACTGGAGTAGGTGGCTTTATGGCGGCAACATTGATCAGTCCGATGGTCAACTTTGCGATCGATCCGGTTTTGAAAAAATCAGGAGCGGGCGACAAAGTAAAAGTAATGAGTCTTGATGACATCACGACTGAGCCGCAACGTGTCGACTTTAAGAAACAAACACAAGATGCATGGTACGAATTTGAAGAAACACTCTCTGCATGGGTGTACAAAACGGATAGTGGCGAGATTGTTGCCTTGTCTCCAATCTGTACACACCTAGGATGCCAAGTATCATATGGAGCAGACCCGACTCGTCCGAACGAGTATTTCTGCCCATGTCACTTTGGCCGTTATGAAAAAGACGGAACAAACATTCCAGGTACGCCTCCTACGGCACCACTTGCACGTTACGAAAAAGAAGAAAAAGACGGCTTCCTTTATTTGGGTAGCCCGATTTCACAGAAGTGAGAGGGGGACTAGTCGATGTTACAAAAAATTTATGATTGGGTCGATGAGCGCGTAGACATCACACCGCTCTGGCGCGATATCGCTGACCATGAAGTACCAGAACACGTCAACCCTGCCCATCACTTCTCTGCATTCGTCTATTGTTTTGGAGGATTGACATTCTTTACAATCGTCATTCAAATCCTTTCTGGGATGTTCTTGACGATGTATTATGTACCGGATATCATCAATGCGCACGCATCGGTATACTATTTACAAAATGAAATCGCACACGGTCAAATCGTACGTGGGATGCACCACTGGGGAGCTTCTGTCGCGATCGTCATGTTGTTCTTACATACGCTCCGCGTATTCTTCACTGGATCGTATAAAAAACCACGTGAACTTAACTGGGTTGTCGGTGTTCTCTTGTTCTTCGTCGTCTTGGCGCTCGGACTTACAGGATACTTGCTTCCATGGGATATGAAAGCATTGTTCGCAACGAAAGTTACGCTTCAAATCGCTGAAAGTGTACCGGTTATCGGTGGTATTGCGAAGACACTCCTCGCTGGTGGTGAGATTGTCGGAGCGAGTACACTCGCACGATTCTTCGCGATTCACGTCTTCTTCTTACCGGCGGCGTTGTTCGTACTATTAGGAGCCCACTTCTTGATGATTCGTAAACAAGGGGTTTCTGGACCGCTATAAGCCGATTCGAGAAGAAAAAGGAGGAGAAACGATATGCATCGCGGTAAAGGGATGAAATTTGTAACCGACTCTCGAGTAGGAATCTCGAATCGGAAACAAAACATTGCAAAAGACTATTCAGAATATCCAGGACGCACTGAAGCGTTTTGGCCGAACTTCTTGCTTAAAGAGTGGATGGTAGGGTCGGTCTTCTTGATCGGGTTCATCGCACTCACAATCGTTGAAGCTGCACCGCTTCAAAACATCGCCGATCCAACGAACACGTCATATATTCCGTTACCGGACTGGTATTTCTTGTTCTTGTATCAACTTCTTAAATACCAATTCGCTGCAGGGGATTGGATTGTACTCGGTACGATCATCATTCCTGGATTGGCATTTACGGCGCTTATGTTAGCTCCTTGGCTCGACCAAGGCCTAGAGCGTCGACCTGCGAAACGACCAGTGGCCATCAGCTTTATGTTGCTTGGTATTTTGTCTGTCTTCTACTTGACGTGGCAATCTGTTCAAACGACACACTGGGATCAAGTACACGCACAAGGTGAGCTTCAAATTCCAGGCGAAGGTCCTGAGATTGATACGGCAGCACCAGGGTATGAAATCTATTCAGCACAGTCTTGTGTCAACTGTCATGGTCAAAACCTTGAGGGTGGGGCAGCTGCACCTGCACTTGTAGGGACGACGAAGACTGCTGAAGAAATCGCAGACATCGCTGTAAACGGTATTGGTACAATGCCTGCCGGACAGTGGGATGGTTCTGACGAAGATCTTCAAGTATTGGCTGAATTCATCGCTTCATACGGTGAAGGCGGCGAAAATAACGAGTAAGTCATCAAGTGTAGCCTAAGTTTACTAGGCTACACTTTTTTACTTCATTGCTTTATTGACGATAAACTGAAGAAAAAGGATTGAGACAATGAACCCGATGTTTTTAAAACCGTTCTTGATGCATCGAATCACGTTAAGCCTCCTGTTCGTCATCAACTTGGGAGGTACGATTTACGGTTATATTTGGTATGAGCCTCAATTGCGTGACACCCCTTATCTGTATTGGCCGTTCGTTCCAGATAGCCCTACGGCTTCACTTTTCTTTACGATCGTTCTCGGACTGTGGATATTTAAAAAACGTTCTTCAATCTTCGAGACGCTCGCGTTCATCACGTTGATCAAATATGGCGTGTGGGCTGTCGTTATGAATCTATTGTTCCTACGCACGTTACCGGATGATGCGCCTACGATTACCATACTGATGGCGGTCATGTTGATGGTTTCGCATGGCGCGATGGCAATCCAAGCGCTGATTTATGCGCCGTTCATGAAGTGGACGATGACCTCGTTTGTATGTTCACTCATCTGGGTGATTCATAACGATGTAGTCGATTACGTTCTTGGACAATGGCCGCGTTATCCATCACTTGCGGAGTACATCATATGGATCGGATACGGTTCGTTTTGGCTGACAGGATTGTGTTTTTTGATGGGATATGCATTCGTTCTGCGTTCATCGCTTGAAAATAAGTTCATAAGAATGTAAAATCAAATTATCAAATACACGCAGAGGTGAAATAGAAAATGTCATTAGGTGGCTATATTTTCTATCTTGCACTGATTATGCTCATCCCTTTATGGGCCCAGATGCGAGTGAAAAGTACGTACAAGCAGTTTTTACAACAACCACTCCAAAGTGGTGTCACAGGTGCGCAAGTCGCTGATTTCATCATGAAACAGAACGGGGTGCATAATGTTCGAATCGAAATGGTCGATGGACTCATGAGCGACCATTATGACCCGGTCAACAAAGTCGTCCGTCTATCTCGTGAAGTATATCAAGGGTCGACCATTTCGTCGGCTGCGATTGCGGCGCACGAGATCGGTCACGTCATCCAGGATGCGACGGATTACAAGATGATGCGCGTGCGTCATAGTCTCGTTCCCGTCGTCAACATCACGTCGAACTTGTCGTTCCCGTTATTACTCGGTGGCTTCTTGTTCGGTGCACTCGGATTGGCACAACTCGGTGTCATTATGATGCTCGGGGCGGTCGTGTTCCAATTGATCACGTTACCGGTCGAGTTTGATGCTTCGAAACGTGCGATGGCACAATTGACATCACATGGTATCGTGACAGCGACAGAAGAGACAGGGGCACGAAAAGTACTCAACGCTGCGGCTTGGACGTATGTGGCTGCAACGCTTGTTGCGGTTGCCGAGCTTATTCGTTTGGCACTTATTGTGTTCATGCCACGTGAGGAATAGAATGAGATCCCGTCGAATGGCGGGGTTTTTTCATTATTTAAGAAAGGACATGTTTTGATGAAACCACAAATGACAGCGGCTGGCCATGAGCGATTGACTCATCGATTAACGACGTTAAAAAGAGCCCGGACGGATGCGCGTGAACGCATTCGAGTAGCGCGGAAGTTTTGTGATTTTAGAGAGGATGTTACGTATACAGAAGAAGTACGTGATTATGAACGGTTAGAAGCGGAAATTTTAGAACTCGAACACCTCTTCAATGAAGCTGAGATTGTCGAATCGGACCATTCAGATGTCGTCACATTCGGGAACCGGGTCGTCGTTCGAGAATTGCATCAAAAAGAGTTGGAGAGCTATCGAATCGTAGGCGAGGCCGAGGCGGACATCGATCAAGGGACCATCTCGATCACTTCGCCGATCGGTCGCACACTCCTCGGCGCAAAAGTCGGTCAACTGATAAAGGTGACCTCACCAGCAGGGGTCATTGAATTGGAAGTGCTTCATATTGAACCATAAAAAATCGCCTGTTCAATCGTGAACGAGGCGATTTTTTGATTATTTCAGAGGCATTCGATTCTCGTCGAACGTAAAGCCTTCCCCTCCAACCTCGTACACATGATGGAAGGTGACAAAGGCGTGGGGATCGATTTGTTTGACGATGGTCTTCAAACGATTCACTTCGTTTCGTCCGACGACGACATATAACACCTCGAGTTCTCGGTTCGAGTAGCCGCCTTTTGCGAGCAGTCTTGTCGTCCCCCGGTTCATCGTCGCATGAATCCCGTCCGCGATGGCAGTGCGGTGATCACTGATAATCATCGCCGCTTTACCGGCATACGTCCCTTCTTGCATCGAATCAATGACTCGTGCCCCGATATAGACAGCGAGTAGGGTATACATCGCCTCACGAGGATCGAGATACGTCAAACTGAGGATGATGACGAAAAAGTCAAAGATGAGAAACGTCTTGCCAATTGACCAACCGAAATAGCGTTGTACGAGTCGTGCGATGATATCGACGCCGCCCGTCGTACCCCCATTGTTGAAGATGATGCCGAGCCCGATGCCGATGAAGAGTCCGGCAAACAAACTGGCTAGCACCATATCATTCGTCAAATCGATGACAAGCGTCGAATATTTGGCGATGAATGCATACCAAAGTGAAAATGAGAACGTCCCGATGAGCGTATAGATGAAGGTCGTGCGACCTAACAACTTGTAACTCATGAAAAAGAGCGGGATATTTAATGCCAAGTTCGTGATCGAAGGTGAAATATCAAATAGACCACGTAGAATCAATGTGATGCCAGTGAATCCACCTTCGGCCAAGTTGTTTTGAACGTTGAAGTGATAAACACCGAATGCAAAAATAAAAGAACCTATTAAGATAAAGATAATATTTCGAACACGAATCGGTAACTGTACCGTCATTAGGTTCACCTCCCCTTAGATAGAGTACTCGAAAAACAACTCGATTGACTACCCTGAACATATGACATTCAGAATCGAGTCGGCTATACTTTTCAAAGAAGAGGTGATTTAGATGAAAGTAGTAGCCATCGGGGCACATCCGGACGATATTGAAATCGGGATTGCCGGAATGACCGCCCAATGGACGAAACAGAAGATTGAAGTCGTCTACGTCGATTTGACGAAAGCCGAGCTGTCTTCAAATGGAGACGTCGAAACAAGACAAAAAGAAGCAAGTGCAGCGGATGCGGTGCTCGGTGTACGCCGCCTGAATCTCGGATTCAGTGACCGCGGGATTGACGGAAGTGCCGACCAACTAGAAGCAATCGTATCGTTGATTCGTCACGAGCGCCCAACTCATGTCCTATATCCATATGAGGTCGACCGTCATCCAGACCATGCCGCTTGTGCACATCTTGTGACAGAGGCGCTGTTTAATGCCGGCATTCGAAAATACTTACCTGAACTTGATGCATACCGTCCGCAAAGTGTGTACCAATATATGATCAATGCGCATGTCGAACCAGACGTCTGCGTCGATATCAGTGACACCATCGACGTGAAAACCCAAGCCTTACAATGTTATGCCAGTCAGTTCACACCGATGAACGGAGTAAAGACACCACTCACCGATGCATATGTGGAGCGGGTCGTCGCACGGGAACGACATTTCGGGAGCTTGATCGGTACGTCATACGCAGAAGGCTTGAAACAAGTCCGACCATACGTTGTGAGACAGGCAGGTGAACTCGCATGACATATCGTATCGGCATTTTGTGTTATCCATCGGTAGGTGGCTCTGGGATTTTGGCAACAGAACTCGGGATGAAGCTTGCGGATCGTGGTCATGACGTCCATTTCATCACAAGTAGCATGCCGTTTCGATTGAACGCCTATCATCCGAATATCACGTTCCATCAAGTCGAAATCAACCAATACTCGGTCTTCCGATACCCACCTTACGATATGACGTTGTCGGCGAAAATCGCGAGCGTCATCCAATCGTTCGGGCTTGACGTCATTCATGCCCATTATGCGGTCCCTCATGCCGTATGTGCGGCACTTGGTCGTGAGATGGCAGGAGTGAAGACACCCATCGTCTCGACGTTACACGGGACCGATATCACGGTGCTCGGAGAGGATGAGGAATTGAAACCGGCCATTCTATACGGACTACGCCAATCGAATGCCATCACGGCCGTTTCGCATAGTCTAAAACGAGAGACGGAAGACCGCATTGCGAGTGATTTGCCCATTCAAGTCATTCACAACTTTATCGATGAATCGGTATATACGCCACAAATTGACCCGACGCTTCGGGAACGGTATGGATTGTCAGATGAGGACCGAGTCGTCATCCACATCTCGAACTTTCGACCGGTGAAGCGTGTCGATCTCGTTTTAGAGGCGTTCGACCAAATGGACGTCCCAAACAAAAAACTTTTGCTCGTCGGCGATGGACCTCTCATGGGGGCGATGCGTCGACTCGTGACCGAAATGGAACTTGAAGACGATGTCATCTTTGCCGGGAAACAAGAACAAGTCGCAGCGCTCCTTTCAATTAGCGATGTTCATGTCTTGTTATCGGACAAAGAGGCGTTCGGACTCGTCGCCCTCGAAGCGATGGCGACAGGGGTACCTTCAGTCGTGAGTGATGCAGGTGGTTTACCGGAAGTCATCACGGATGGCGAGGACGGGTTTGTCGTATCGAGAGGCGACGCAAGTCTTGCCGCTCATGCGATGCAACGTGTACTGACAGATGCCTCGTTACAGGAACGATTCAGACGTAACGGATTAGAGAAGTCTAAACGCTTCGCCTCACAAGACATCGTGACTGAATATGAGCGCTTGTATGAACAGGTGGTGAAATCATGACAGAATGGGAGTATGCGAAACAAATCATTGAAACGATTGAACGGCATGGTGGTGAGGCTTATATCGTCGGTGGGGCCGTTCGTGACTATGTCCTCGGAAGCTTACCGGATGACATTGATTTGGCGACGTCGCTCTTCCCTGAAGAAGTGATGGCTCTCTTTCCAAAATCCGTCCCGACCGGCATCGAGCATGGGACGGTCACGGTCATCATCGACCATCATCCGTTCGAGGTGACGACATTCCGTTCAGAAGGGGCATATTCGGATTCAAGAAGACCAGACCATGTCGCGCTCGGTGTGTCGCTCGAAGAAGATTTATTGCGCCGTGATTTCACAATGAATGCGATGGCGTTTCATGATGGACAAGTCGTCGACTTGTTCGGTGGTCAACATGACCTTGAAGAGCGGATCATCCGTACGGTCGGTAGCCCATTCGAACGTTTCGGTGAAGATGCTCTTCGCATCATGCGCGCCCTTCGTTTCATGTCTCAACTCGACTTCACCTTACATGAAGAGTTACGTGATGCAGCGAGTGTGCTCGGCCATAAGCTCGAGCAAATTGCGATGGAACGCATTGCAATCGAATTTGAAAAACTATTGGTTGGACCTGCGTATAAGAGAGCGCTCAATGAGATGGTGGCTCTTGGCATTCACCGTCACCTACCGGGCGTCACGTCGGATCTGATGAATCGTGTGCAGGAAGATGAGCGTACGCCTGTAAACGCGGCTAGCGGTTGGGCACTCTTTTTGTATCATTCGAACGATGAATCGTGGCTCTTGCCATGGAAACGCTCAAATGCCATAAAGCGCGAGGCTCGTACGCTAGCTAAATTGTGTGAGACGGGATTAGATGAGATGACGATCTATCAGACAGAGGAGACCACGCTATCTACGTATTTTCGGATGAACGGTGAGAGAGACCGGAGTCGTGAATTGAAGCAGTCACTCCCCATTCAGTCACGAAAAGAACTACAATTTGATGGACGAGATGCGCTCGAGCTCGGAGCAAAAGGAGAGGTCATTAAACATATGTTGGCCGACTTGGAACGACGGGTCGTCCTACAAGAGATGCCGAACCATGAGACTGTATTGAAAGAGGAGGCGAAACGATGGCTTCAACGCGCGGGCGTGTCCTGACGCTATTACAAAATGGTGAAGTATGGAGCGGTCAAGAGCTGGCACGTCAATTGAATATTTCACGTACCGCAATTTGGAAACATATCGAGACACTTAAACAAGACGGGTACGCGATTCATACTATTCCACGAAAAGGTTATCAACTACTCGAACAAAGCGACCGATTCGATGAACCGGCTTTTGTCTCGTTTCGGAAGGGGCGTTTTGGTCAAGTCGTACATGCGTTTGATCAAGTCGATACGACACAACGCATCGCACACGAACTTGCACAACAACATGCACCCGAAGGAACGCTCATCATCAGTGAAGAACAGACGGCGGGGCGTGGGCAGCTAGGACGTAACTGGCATAATCCGAAGCATGTCAATATTGCGGCAAGTGTCATTTTAAGACCCGATTTACCGATTCGGGAGGCTTCGAAGCTGACTTTGATGACAGCCAGTGCGTTTGCGACGGCGTTGAATGCGAGAAATCTCGACGTGTCAATCAAATGGCCGAATGATTTACTCTTAAATGGTAAGAAAATCGGAGGCATTCTGACAGAAATGCAAACGGAGGGAGATCGTATCCAGGCTGTCATTTTAGGATTCGGTATAAACGTCAATGGTGAAACTATTCCACCGGACTTGGCTCACCGGGCTACATCGCTCTATCTTGAAACGGGAACACGTTATCATCGCAGTGAGTTACTAGCAGAGCTACTAGTCGAACTCGAAACCGAGTACGACCGTTTTCTCGAAGATGGGTTCGCACCGGTACGCTTGAATTGGACGAAACATGCCGCTTATCTGAATGAATCGGTCACGCTGAGTGGGTCCCGGGCGTCAAGAACAGGCGTCATGCGAGGAATCTCTGATGAAGGTGCCCTGTTACTCGAAGTAGATGGGAAAGTCGAACCGGTCTATTCTGCTGAGATTGCAGTGTGGAATGATTGATGAAAACGACACCATCGACTATACTGAATGTGTCGGACGCTATCGATTTTTGAAGTGTACCACGCTTGCAGACTGTCACAATCAGTTGTCTGCCTTGATCATTTTGACAGGGACAGAAGGACACTACTCATGAAAACCATGAAATTGTTTTTCGTGCGCCTTCTTGCCTATTGTGTAAGAAGGCGTTTATTCTTTCCTGTCTCCACGTTTAGGAGGAGAAACAGATGAACACGATGACTTCGTTATTGAAAAAGATGAATGAACAAGAAAAGCTCGTCATGTTGACGGCGTATGATTATCCGTCAGCGAAACTTGCCGAGGCGGCAGGGGTCGATTTGATTCTCGTCGGGGATTCACTTGGAATGGTCGTACTCGGTTATGATTCGACCATCCCTGTGACGATGGAAGATATGCTCCATCACGCAAAAGCCGTGCGACGAGGAGCACAACAGACGTTCGTAGTAGTAGATATGCCATTTGCGACGTACCACGGAGATTTCGACCGTACGCTACAGGCGGCGGCACGTATGTTCCAAGAAGGACAGGCGGATGCCATCAAACTTGAAGGTTCAGGGGAAGTTCTCCGAACGATTGAACGCTTGACACAAGTCGGAATGCCATGTGTCGCCCATTTAGGATTGACGCCTCAATCAGTTGGTGTGTTAGAGGGATATAAAGTTCAAGGAAAATCCCTTGAAGCCGCTGAGGCACTTCTTCAAGATAGTCTGTCTGCCGAACGAGCGGGTGCGAAAATGCTCGTTCTCGAATGTGTGCCTCATCAACTAGCGAAACGAATCGCTGAGGCGTTGACTATCCCAGTCATCGGAATCGGGGCCGGGGCAGAAGTCGACGGCCAAGTGCTTGTCTACCATGACGTTTTAAAATATGGGGTGGACCGCTTGCCGAAATTTGTTCAAGCATACGCGGATGTGAATGATGTGGCGACACATGCGATTCAATCTTTCGTCGAAGAAACGAAAAACGGTCAGTTTCCGCTTGAACGTCATACTTTTACGATGGACGAGTCGTTACTAGATTCGTTGTACGGAGGAAAATGATGAAAATTATATCGACCGTTGAAGAATTACGTCACGCGTTACCGTCTGGGCAAACGATTGGGTTCGTTCCGACAATGGGTTATTTGCATGAGGGACATATGAGCCTCGTTGAAAGCGCACGACGGGAAAATGATATCGTCGTGATGAGTATTTTTGTGAATCCGACACAGTTCGGACCAAATGAAGACCTCGACCGATATCCGCGAGACTTTGATCGAGATGAGAAGTTGGCACGTGAGGCGGGTGTTGACTACCTGTTCTATCCGACGACTGAGACGATGTATCCACTCGATATGGCTCGTGTGACCGTCCGTCAAGGTGCAGACGTATTATGTGGGGCGAGTCGACCAGGTCACTTTGATGGTGTGTTGACAATCGTCTCGAAATTATTTAATCTTGTTCAACCAACACGTGCTTATTTTGGGCTGAAAGATGCCCAGCAAGTCGCGCTCATTGAAGGATATGTCCGAGATTATTTCGTACCAGTCGAGATTCGACGCTGCCCGATTATACGTGAGGAGACAGGACTGGCCAAATCTTCTCGAAACGTATATCTGTCAGAAGTTGAAAAAAGAGAAGCGAGTCAAATTTTCAAGGCGCTGACGTTGGCGAGAGAAGAATTAGAAACAGGGCAAGGTGCTGGAGCGGTCAAACGTCAATTGACGGAACGATTGAGCGAGATTCCGAATAGTCAAATCGATTATGTCGAACTCGTCGATTATCCGACACTCGGCTCCGTCACGTACGACTCAACTGAAATTTTATTAGCAGTGGCCGTTCAATTTGAACGCGCCCGATTGATTGATAATGTGATTTGGAAGAAGGGATGAATCCAATGATTCGTACATTTATGCACGCGAAACTTCACAAAGCAACAGTGACTGAAGCAAACTTACACTATGTCGGTTCAATCACAATCGATGAGGATTTGATGGACGCGGTCGGTATTATGGAGAATGAACATGTTCACATTACGAACAACCATAATGGCGCACGCATCGAAACATACGTCATTAAAGGGGAACGTGGTTCTGGTGTGATTTGTTTGAACGGCGCAGCGGCACGTCATTTCCAAGTAGGCGATGTTGTCATCATCATGGCATACGGTCAAATGACTGCGGAAGAAGCGAAAACGCATCGTCCAAAAGTTGCCGTCTTGAACGGACAGAACGAGGTCGATCAACTTCTTTATGAAGAAATCGCCCATACGATTTTATAAAGAGTTCGGGGGTGTCGTCAGAGGCATCCCCGTTTTTTCGTCATACGTTCTATGGTAAGATGAGACAGACAGAAAGCACGAGCGTGCCAAAGATGGGATGGATGTTATGGACACGTATGTGATTGTGGATTTAGAGACAACCGGTCATTCCGTAAAGTCCGGTGATGAACTGATTGAGTTTGCGGCGGTCGTCGTACAAGAGGGTGAAGTGATTGAGCGCTACAGCACCTTGATTCGACCGAGTCGACCAATCCCCCCTTTTATCACGCAATTGACAACGATTAGTGATGCTGACGTGAGTGATGCACCCCTATTTGAAGAGGTGATTCCCGACATTTGGAAAATGTTAGATGGTCGGGTATTTGTCGCGCACAATGTCACATTTGATTTAACTTTTTTAAATGAGAGTCTTGAACAGGCAGGATACCTTCCGTTTCAAGGGAGAGCTATCGATACAGTCGAGTTGGCTCGAATTCTTTATCCGACATTAGAAAGCCACGCATTAGAAGCCCTTTCTGATACGTTTGACCTCTTACATACAGATGCACACCGGGCGCTAAGTGACGCAGAGGCGACTGCCGAACTTTTCATAAGAATGCTCGACCGCCTACGCGACTTGCCGATTGTGACGTTGAAACGACTTCGCGAGCTGTCTGAATCGTGGACGAGCCATGTCGAACCGTTACTTGATGACATCATACTCGAGGTTGGAATTCGCCCAGACGACGAAACACGTTTTGATATTCATCGTAAGATTGCATTATATCGTCCTAGCGACTCATTCGTTCCGGCAGTAGAGCGTGAGCCGTTTGAACCGTTTCTGCTTCGAACGATTGAAGAGACGCTCCCATCAATTTTTGAACAGTTTGAACCAAGACAAAGTCAATTTGAAATGATGCGGCACGTCTATAAAGCGCTAGATGACGAAGAGACGTTGCTAGTGGAAGCAGGAACAGGCACTGGGAAGACGCTTGCCTACTTGATTCCAAGTGCACATCATGCACTTGAGACGAAACGACCGGTTGTCATCAGCACGCATACGATCCAATTACAGGAGCAATTACTCAATCGTGACTTACCTGTGTTGCGTCAGATTTTTCCAGAAATCGAATTTACCTTATTAAAGGGAAGACGAAACTATATCGACTTAAGAAAATTTGAGATGGTACTTGATGAGTCGAATGACGGCGTGTTGGTATCGATGTGTAAGGCGATGGTACTCGTCTGGTTGACGGAGACAGAGACGGGTGATTTAGAAGAACTCTCATTCCCGGGTTCTGCGACCCAAGGACCTGCCTCATTTAAACGCTTGATTCAGGCAGATGCCTCGAGTGAATTTGGACGATTCGATCCATGGTATAGCCGTGACTTCTTCACAAAAGCCGTCCTTCGCTCAAAAGAAGCGGATCTGATTGTGACAAACCATGCGCTCTTGTTCTCTGATTTACAACATCAGGCAGGCATTTTACCGACCGACACACCACTCGTCTTAGACGAGGCGCATCAAGTCGAAGAAGTGGCTTCCCATCACTTCGGTGTGACGTTTGATGCGATTCAATTTGACCGATTATTTAAATGGTTCGGCTATGGGGCAGACGGAAAATTCCATTCGCGTATCATTCAGCTAGCTGATTTAACGTCCGTCACCGAAGAGGCAGAAGCATTTAGTCAGCAGATTGACGGTGCGCTCGCACAAGTTGAGGAAGAACTTGAGGATCTCTTGACTGCCCTTCAATCGTTGAGCAAGAAAAAAGAGCCGAGACAAACAGTTCGTTTCGAGCGGGAAGGGGCAACGTTCAGACCGATTCGAGAAGTGGCGAATCGACTTGAGAACAAACTCCGTACATTACGCACGTCACTTCGTCATCTACATCGTCTGCTCGATGAGCGTAAAGAACATATGACGTTTAAGCAGCGGGCACTCATTAGCGATTTGAAAACGTTAATTGGCGACGTTCGTGAGCTCGAGAGCGTCATTTATGAGACGATGCTGACCCGAGACGACGATGCGGTCAGTTGGGTCGAATTGAATTTAGGCAACCGCAAACTGACTTCGGTGTACACCCAACCGGTTGAGATCGGTCCGTTGTTGCACGAGCGACTCTTCAAGAAGAGACCGACCATTTTAACCTCGGCGACGATGACGGTATCGGGCAAGTTCAGTTTTATGGAACGGCGACTCGGACTTGAAGGAGAACCGGTCAGACGAGTCGTATTGCCTTCTCCGTTCAACTTTAGAGAGCAGGCCAAACTGTTTGTTCCGTCAGACTTCCCATTGATCAATGATGTCCCGCTTCCTCAGTTCGTCGATCAAACGGCCCAATCGATTGTTCAAATTGCGAATGTGACGAAAGGACGAATGCTCGTCTTGTTCACATCGAACGAATTGCTCCGACTTACTTACGAACAAGTGAAAGATCACCTTGATCCGTCCTATACGCTTCTCGCACAAGGGGTGAGTGGTGGTTCGCGTAGTCGTTTGACGAAACAGTTCAAACGCATGGAGCAGTCGATTCTCTTTGGAACGGCCAGCTTTTGGGAAGGTGTCGATATTCCAGGTGAGGCGTTGACGTGCCTCGTCATCGTTCGTCTCCCGTTCGCACCCCCTGACCAACCGATCATGCAGGCGCGCTCAGAAAAAATTGAATCGCTTGGAAAATCACCATTTTTCGAATTATCGCTTCCGCAAGCGGTCATTCGCTTCAAACAAGGGGTCGGGCGCTTGATTCGATCAAAAGGGGACTATGGTGCCATCTTTGTATTCGATCGCCGAGTCGAGACGACGCGTTACGGCAAACAATTCATCAACAGTTTGCCTAAAGTCGACCGCATCGAGGGGACGTTAGAAACATCCTTGTCCGAGTTGGAATTATTCTTAGATAAGAAGGAAAAGTCAGTGTCACGAAATGATAGATAACGCTAGGCATCGTGATATTATCGCTTTATAATGATACGTATAGTGTTTTTGGAGGAGGAGTCAATATGAACTCGAATATTGAAACGCTCGCAAGCGTTCGGATTGAACCGACCGCGGACGTGTATAAGATTGTCGACTTATTGAATCGGACTTTGAAAAGTCAAGATTTGATGTTCGGTTTGTCACTTGAGAAGAAAGTAAACGATCCGAAAAAGGAAGAGATGGTCTTCACCATCTATCGTACAGAATGACCAGAAAAGCTAAATGGATCGTTTCGTTTTTAGTGGCTCTGATTGGTGTCGTTCTTGTCTTTAGCGTGATGTATCGATTCACCATCGGGCATACAGAGAATCAAAAAGAGAAACTGGTCGAACAGGCAATGATACGGCTGACTGACGAATCTCCAAACGTGAAAGTAGGTCAGGGAGAACTGTTCAATGGGACACAGGCGTATGTCGTCTTCTCTGAAGAAGACGGGAAGTCGATTTGGTTTGTGCCTCTTAATGATAAGTTGGAGATTGAGCAACGCGAAATCGATGAAGTGGAAGCGACCGATGTCTGCGCGCGTTCTGTCGAGGAAACGGGTGGACAACTCGTCAGCTGTAAGATTGGATTTGATGAGCGTGCACTCATTGAAGTGGTTACGAAAGCGAATGCTTCCTATACGTATTCGTATTACACGCTTCAGACCGGAGAGTTTATTCGACGCGTCCAATTGACGGATCAAATGTGACGAATTAGAGGGGGATATGGATGGAACATCTACTAGCGAAACGTGTAAAACAACTTACACCATCGACAACATTGGCAATCACGGCTAAAGCAAAGGCTCTTAAGGCTTCAGGTAAAGATGTCATTGGTCTCGGAGCAGGCGAACCTGATTTTAATACACCGGAACGAATCATTGATGCCGCGTGTCAAGCGGCTCGAGATGGCGATACGAAGTATACACCATCTGGTGGTACCGTCGCCTTGAAAGATGCCATTATTGAGAAAACGAAACGCGACAGCGGATTAGTGTTCGAGCGCAACGAGGTGATGGTCGCTTCAGGTGCGAAACATGCCCTTTATGCATTGTTCCAAGCGATTTTAGATGAGGGGGACGAAGTGATTGTCCCGACTCCGTACTGGGTCAGTTATCCAGAGCAAATCAAATTAGCAGACGGAGAACCTGTTTTGGTTGATACAGACGAATCGACGTCTTTCAAATTGACGCCGGAACAATTGGAACGTGCAATCACGGATCGAACGAAAGCGGTGATTTTAAACAGCCCTTCGAATCCGACTGGGATGATTTACACGAAAGAAGAGCTACAGGCACTTGCTGACGTCGTTCTTCGTCACGATTTACTCGTCGTGAGCGATGAAATCTATGAAAAATTGATTTACGGTGATGCGACGTTCATCTCGATTGCAACACTCCCGAATATGCGAGAACGGACAATCATCATCAATGGTGTCTCAAAATCACATGCCATGACGGGATGGCGCATCGGTTATGCCGTTGGGGATGCAAAAGTGATCGGTGCGATGACGAACTTAGCGTCTCACTCGACATCAAACCCGACGTCCGTTGCTCAAGCGGCTTCCGTGGAAGCGTACAATGGACCACAAGATGACGTAGAAATGATGCGACAATCATTTGAAGAACGACTCGATATCGTTTATGACCGCCTTATTCAAATCCCAGGTATCACATGCTTGAAGCCACAAGGTGCATTTTACTTATATGCCAACGCAAAAGTTGCCGCGACAGAGAGCGGCTATGAATCAGTCGATGCATGGTGCGAAGCGGTACTTGAAGAGGCAAACGTGGCACTCGTTCCGGGTTCAGGATTCGGACAAGACGATTACGTACGATTATCCTATGCAACAGAATTAAAACGCGTACTAGAGGCGCTCGATCGAGTAGAAGACTTCGTTACGAAGCGCGCTCGATAAGCGAAAGGATGGAAATGGACATGACAACAATTTCGATTAACCAATTTAAAGATTATGAAGGCCAAACGGTCCGCGTCGGCGCTTGGATTGCCAACAAACGTTCGAGTGGGAAGATTGCCTTCCTTCAATTACGTGACGGGAGCGGATTTGCTCAAGCGGTCGTTGTAAAAGCTGATGTGGCGGAAGAACTATTCACCCTTGCCAAAGGTGTGACGCAAGAAACGTCGGTTTGGGTCACAGGGAACGTCAAGTCAGATGGCGGACGTACACCACTTGGCTTTGAATTAGAAGTGTCTGATTTAGAAGTGATTGCGGAATCGGTGGATTATCCAATCACACCAAAAGAGCACGGAACGGAATTCTTGATGGACAATCGTCACTTATGGCTCCGTTCACGTCGCCAACACGCGATTATGAAAGTTCGTAACGAAATCATTCGTGCGACATATGAGTTCTTCAACAAAGAAGGATTCGTCAAAATCGATCCGCCAATCCTTACGAGCAGTGCACCGGAAGGAACGACAGAATTGTTCGAGACAGACTATTTCGGTCAATCAGCCTACCTTTCTCAGACGGGTCAATTGTACATGGAAGCCGCTGCGATGGCCCTCGGAAAAGTATTCTCATTCGGTCCGACGTTCCGTGCGGAGAAATCAAAAACACGTCGTCACTTGATTGAGTTCTGGATGATCGAGCCGGAGATGGCATTCGTCGATCATGACATGAACCTCGAGATTCAAGAGCAATACGTGTCATACATCGCGCAATCAGCGCTTGAAAACTGCAAAGATGAGCTTGAACTTCTCGGACGTGACCTTGAGAAATTGGCACAAGTACAAGCGCCGTTCCCGCGTGTTCGTTATGAAGATGCCATCAAATTCTTGAAGGCAGAAGGATTCGACGATATCGAGTATGGTGATGATTTCGGTGCGCCGCATGAGACAGCGATTGCTAATGCACATGATAAGCCGGTCTTCATCACGCACTGGCCAAAAGAAATCAAACCATTCTATATGAAAGTGGATCCTGAGAATCCAGAACTCGTTCTCTGTGCTGACTTGATTGCACCAGAAGGATATGGAGAAATCATCGGAGGATCACAACGTGAGGACGATTACGATCGTCTAAAAGAAGAAATCATTAAAGAAGGTCTCGACGAAACAGATGCGTATGACTGGTATCTCGAACTTCGTCAATATGGTTCGGTCCCACACTCTGGATTTGGACTCGGACTTGAGCGTACGGTCGCTTGGATCAGCGGTATTGAACATATTCGTGAAGCCATCCCGTTCCCACGTTTATTAAACCGAATTCACCCTTAACGATTAATCGGGGAAGACATTATGTCCTCCCCGATTGATGTGTCTTAGAAAGGAAGTGCGACATGGATGCACATCAATTAATTCAATTATTCGAGCAAAGTCCGGTCGTCATTCCGCGAAAATTGTTTACTGATGCAAGACGACTTGATTTATCACCCGTCGAATTCAGTCTCATCGTTCATCTTCTTGAAATGACCGGAGAAGGGATTGTCATGCCGCTCCCAAGTGAATTAGGGAAACGATTGAACATCTCGGAGAATGAGGCGCGATCTGTGTTACTCGGTCTATTGCAAAAGGAATTGATTGCGATTGACGCGTCCACTGCGGGCGAGCGATACAGCCTTTTGCCTCTTTTCAAGGCGTTACAAGGAGAAGAAAAATCAGCGCCGCAGCAGACGCTAAGTGAAAATATCATTCATACGTTCGAACGTGAATTTGGAACCATTACCCCGTTCGAAATCGAACAAATCGTAGGGTGGATGACAGAAGATGGCTTCAGTGAGGAACTCATCATGGCCGCGCTTCGGGAAGCGAAACTTAGAAACGTGCGAAACTTCAAATACATGGACAAAATCCTGCGTGTTTGGCAAGACCACCATGTCGAATCGCTCGAGGATGTCGTAGAATATCAACGGAGGAATAAGTGATGTTGACGAGAGCACAATTACAGGAAGTGTCAGATACGATGAAGCAAATGTTTCCGGATGCTCATTGTGAGTTGACGCATCAAAATCCATTCGAATTGGTGGTCGCCGTCGCGCTCTCCGCACAAGCGACGGATGCACTCGTCAACAAGGTGACGCCGGGTTTGTTTGAAGCGTTTCCGACGGTCGAGTCGATGGCCGCGGCTGATGTGTCTGAGATTGAGTCATTGATTAAACGGATAGGTCTTTATCGAAACAAGGCGAAGAATGTAAAAGCACTCTCTGAAAAAATCGTCAACGAACACGGAGGGATTGTACCGACCGATCGGGCTTCACTTGAGGCGCTTCCTGGGGTCGGTCGTAAAACGGCCAATGTCGTCCTATCTGTCGCATTTCATGAACCTGCGTTTGCGGTTGACACCCATGTAGAGCGAGTATCGAAACGTCTCGGCATCTGTCGCTGGAAAGACAATGTCCGTCAAGTCGAGGATACGTTGATGAAAAAGTTTCCACGCGAGGAATGGTCTCAACTTCATCATCAATTCATTTTTTTCGGACGTTATCATTGTAAGGCACAACGTCCAGGCTGTGAGGCATGTCCACTACTTCATATGTGCCGAGAAGGAAAGAAACGAATGAAGTCACAGAAAGTCACGACTTAAAAAAACGCATCGACACGATTCGTGTCGGTGCGTTTTTGATTAATGGTTCCAAGGGTGGTCGCTCCATTCGCGACGTTTTTTTGTGATCGGCACTTTTTTGAAGCCCCAGTTGCGAAAATCTTGGTCTGGACTTTCTTTACGGATGTAAATTTTGTCCTTGATTGCTTTAAAGATCCGGTTCTCGTCCCCATAATGGACGAACCGTGGTTTCACTTCAATCACGCCGCGACGGACACGAGAGAGTGGTAGACAAACGAGGTCGGCGATTTCGAGCCCCGATTGATACATCGTGTTCTGCTTCTCAGAAAAGATGAAGCCTTTAATTTTTTGGCGACTCTTTTCGACATCGAGGTGAACCGTACCTGAATTGAAAATATCGAAAAATGCTTTTTGGATTAACAGGTTTTGATAATCATCCCGTGATTCAAGGACGACACGAGCACTGACCGCTTCCGTCTCTTCTAAAAATGCGTAGAATGACTTCATCAAGTGAGCGAAGGCGACGACATATGGGTCTTTTGGCGTCGAGTAGAAATCATGCAATTTTTGCTTATCCACCTCGACACTGACAATCGTGCAATCGATTCCTTGTAAAAACTCAGGGAGTTTATCCCAAAAATCGCGTAACATATCAATTGTGATTCCATCCTCTTTTCCATAAGGATGTTCTGCTTTTAAAATTTCTTTTAAATGTAGAGGGATTTGCTCCGTATTAAACACATCTCGTTTAAACGCATGTAGCCTCCGTTTCAGTTCACAAGGTAATCCGGTTTCGTCCGCATCGATTGAATACTTATATTCCATGAGGACGCCCGTCAAATTGAACTGTGTATTCCCTTTAGGTGTCCCAGTTTCGTCAACGAACATGACATACTTCTTTCCACTTTCCATCCAATCCCTCCAAAACGGCTTAACGTTTTTAAATCACCTATTTTATTTCCACTGTATCTTGACTAGACAACTATTGCACCCTTTTTTACGAATGACATCAATTAGGTTTATCAATCGATTAACTTGGATAAACACTAAGGGTGCTATTATCATAGAAAAACAATCGGGACATACATAACGAGAGCTTTTCAATTTGGATACACAATCGCTTACATACTAGTTTAACATACGGGAGTTTGGTACGATATGTGTTGCGGTAAATCCACACAAGTGTCGACCGACATAAGTCGACAATCAGACCTGAGACTGAAGGAACGAGTGGACCGACCTGTTAATATGTATGTATGGGGTGACGACATTGTTCCATTATCCAAACGGTAAGAAAGCAAACACGACAAAGACATCTATAGGAGAAGGAAATTCTAAACGATCATCGAATTCTGAAACCTATGCGAACCGCGGAATGAACTTGGAGACGTTGTTAAATGAGACAAATGAATTTTATCGTATTCATCACCGAGCCGTCATCCATAAAAAACCGACACCGCTACAAATCGTCAAAGTAGATTATCCGAAGCGAAGTGCCGCTAAAGTGACAGAAGCTTACTTTAAACAGGCGTCTACGACGGACTATAACGGAGTGTATCGCGGCAAGTACGTTGACTTTGAAGCAAAAGAAACGAATAATAAGACATCGTTTCCGCTAGGCAATTTTCATGAACACCAGATTGAACATATGCGCGAGTGCGAGCGACATGGAGGAATTTGTTTTGTCATCATTCGTTTTAGTCGCTATAATACGCAATATGTATTGACCACGGAGCAACTGGTGCAGTGGTGGGAACAACGTTTGACGGGACGAAAATCGATTCCGCTCAGCTTTATCGAACAGGAAGCGATTGAAGTTCCGACGAGAGCCTTACCGTCGATTGATTATTTGACGGTGCTTGATCAATGGCTCGATTGAATAGAAGGAGTGAACCATGAATGGAGCGAAGTAGGGTCGCACGTCGACAAGATTCGACGACGAATAAACGCAAAAAAACTGGGAAACAACCAAAGACGAAGAGTAAGAAACCGATGTGGAAACGCATCTTTTTATTAGGATTCATGTTATTTGTGGCAGCGGTCATCGCGCTCGGTGCCTACACGGTGTATGCGATTGCGACAGCACCAGAACTTGATGAAGAAAAGCTTGTGGATACGTATCCGATTCAATTGCTTTCTGCTGAAGGAGAGCCGCTCGAAGGAGCAGGTCAAATACGGGAGTACGTTTCGATTGACGATATTTCAGAAGTGATGCAACAAGCAGTCGTTTCGATTGAAGACCGTCGTTTCTATGAACACAATGGAATCGATTTACGACGTATCGGCGGCGCTGTTCTTGCCAACTTGACTGATGGATTCGGGGCAGAAGGTGGGTCGACCATCACGCAACAGTTAGTCAAACAATCGTTCCTTTCGACAGATAAAAAATTGAAGCGTAAGCTTCAGGAGCAATGGCTCGCCCTTAAACTCGAACGTGAGTATACGAAAGAACAGATTTTAGAGATGTACTTGAACAAAAACTACTATGGTAGCGGTGGATATGGTGTGCAAACTGCTTCAAAACGCTACTTCAACAAACCGGTATCAGAAGTGAATTACCAAGAAGCCGCAATTCTCGCCGGTCTTCCGCAACGACCGAGCGCATATGACCCAATCAACGGTGATCAAGAATTGACACGTTACCGTCAGGAACAGGTGTTGTCTGCGATGAAACGGGATGGGCACATCACGGAAGAACAATATGATGAAGCGTTGGATGTCGAGATTGCCGATGTGATTTCGCCTGGAGAAGAGACGGAAGAGGAAGCATTCACACGTGCGATTTATTCACGTGTCCAAGCCGAGCTTGAGGAAGACTATGGACTTGAACAATCGGATATCTATGGAACAGGATTAAAAGTCTATACGTCAATCAATAAAGAGTTACACACTAAATTCAACAGTGATATCAAGTCGGATAATGTCAACATTCCGGGTGGAAGTTTCCCGGCTGACGAACTTCGTATGGGTGCAACCGTGCTGAATACGAAGACTGGTGAAATAGTTGCCATCATCGATAGCCAACAGGCAAAACAAGGTGACAAGTCGTATCGTGATTACTCGAATGAGAAGCGTCAAATCGGTTCGACGGCCAAACCAATCTTTGATTACGGTCCGGGAATCGAGAACGGTCAATGGTCTACCGGGAAGATCTTACTCGATGCACCGCTCGAAGGGTCTTACAAACCGAACAACTATTATCAGGAATATCGTGGTCAGAACACGATGCGGTATTTCTTGACGATTTCAGGGAACACGCCAGCGGTTCGTGCTTTCCAAGAAGTACGCGATGAATTTGGTCAGGGCGCCATCGAATCCTTCGCAAAAAATGTGGGAATCGAACCAATGTATGCCGGGGATGAATTGTTGGAAGCGAACGCATTAGGCGCCGCTGAAGCAAGCACAACTCAAATGGCTGCCGCGTATGCAGCGCTCGGTACGAACGGGATGTATACGAAGCCTCACGTGATTCAAAAAATTGAATTTAACGATGGCTCGAGTATCAATTCGCCAATTAAAGCGAAACAGGCGATGGAAGACTATACGGCATACATGCTGACGGACATGCTCCGTGACGTCGTGAGTGGTTCGAACGGGACGTATGAACCTGGTGCATTCCCTTGGGACGTAGCAGGTAAGACCGGAACGACCAACGATGAGCAGGACAAATGGTTTACGGGTTACACGACAGATTACTCGATTTCCGTTTGGACGGGTAAAGTCAGCGGTGCTAGTGAAACTGCCAATAAACCGAACTATGCCCAATACTACTTCGAGTATATGATGCAACAAGTGACGAATGCGACGGGACAACCGGATCGATTCCAACGTCCAGACTCCGTCTTGTCACTTGGAAGTGAACTTTATGTCAAAGGGACGAAGCCAAAAGATCTTCAACCTGAGAAATTGGCCGCTCCAACAGGCGCAAGCGTCAACTACGATGAAGAGTCAAAAGCAGGTTCTGTCTCATGGTCATATGATTTCGATGCTGTGAAGGCGGATGGTTATAATGACGTCACGTTTACGGTTACGCAGAACTCTGCTGATGGTGGAGAAAAAGTTGTAGGAACGACCGGTGAAACAAGTATCGATATCTCGAACTTACCTGAAGGGGATACAACGTTCACCATCGTCGCCAAGGCGACTAACCCATTGACGGGTGAACAGCAGTCTGCCCCGGCACAGGCAAGTTACTCGATCGAACCAAAAGAAGAACCAAAGGATGAAGAAGAGAACACGTCCGAAGATGGTGATTCTGAAGATAACCCATCGGATGAGAACAACGGCAACGGGAATGAAAATAACAATGGTAACGGAAACGGAAACGGTAACGGAACCGATGACGGTACAACAGACGAACAAAATCCTGATGAGCCAGCGACTGATGAAGGTACTACAGATGAAGGCACCGATCAACCGACTGATGGAGAAGGAACGGGAACTCCTATAGACGGGCAGTCGAATAATGGATCATCCGACACGAATCGTGGTAATGGCAATTCGAATAACGGAAACAACTAACGAAGACAGGGCGACATTGTGCGCCCTGTTTTTCGTGTGACTTTGTTATAATAAAAAGAAAGGGAACAGGATGGTGACACATGGTTCAACTCTCTTTAAAGCGTAAGATGAAGGTATTACTTGTCATTGATCGATTGCAAGACGACGATTTCGGCGTACCTCTGGGCGGACATCTCGGATTAAAGCTTTCACATCTGCTATTAAAGGAGTCGATTCCACTCGGACGTCTCATCCAGGATCAAACTGTCGCTGAGGCGATTGGACACTCTTATTTAAAACGAATCGGTGTCGAAACGATGTTCACAGGTGAGGAACCGTACTATCCGGACCTCCTTCGAGGGAGCCGTCAAGCGTTATCGACAGATGAGGATTATTATAAAACGGTGCAGCGCTACGCCAAACATCTATTAGCGGTTCATTCGAAATGTACGAAGCTACATACCATTGTCTTGTTCGGACGCTCGACACAGCGTCTATTCTCAGACGCACTCAACCGTCTTGAAGAAGAGAATGAACATGTCGCCTCTACCTTTCAACATATGACCATATTAAAAATGCCCGCCGTATCGAGAATGGTACGAGATGAGAGGATGACTCACATCCAGCAAGTCGTAGTGGAACTTGCACCTTCGAATTCCTAATAAAAGAAGGTGAACTGATGCGGAAATCGCGTTCTGTTGAAGAAATCATAAATGAACTAAAAGAAGACCCTGGTTTTTCAAGTCACGTCCGCCATTGGCACACGGTCGATGCAAGACCGGCCCAATATGCTCCAATCCCTGATCAAGTGCCTGAACAGTTGGCGACAGTCCTTAACAATCGTGGAATCGAGCAATTGTATACGCATCAAGCTGAAGCAGTAAAGCAAACGGCAGCCGGACATTCGACCGTCATCGTAACACCGACTGCGTCCGGGAAGACACTTTGTTATAACTTACCTGTCTTGTCGAGAATGATTGAGAAACCGACTGCTCGTGCGCTCTATCTGTATCCGACAAAAGCCCTCGCGCAAGACCAAAACAGTGACTTGATGGAAATGGTCGAGGCCCTTGAAGGGAATCTGCGATGCTTTACGTATGATGGTGACACGTCACCCGCTGCACGAACAAAAGTCCGCGATGCGGGAAATATTGTCATCACGAATCCGGATATGCTTCATTCAGGCATCTTACCGCACCATACGAAATGGATTCGACTATTCGAAAATTTAGAATATATCGTCGTCGATGAATTGCACACGTATCGTGGCGTGTTTGGCAGTCATGTGGCGAACGTATTTCGACGGTTAAAACGAATTTGTGCCTATTATGGCAGTCATCCGAAATGGATTATGACATCCGCAACCATCGCGAATCCGCGTGAACTCGCCGAGTTGTTGACCGAAGAGGAAGTCGTACTAATCGACCGAAACGGGGCACCACAAGGAAAGAAACATCTCGTTTTTTACAATCCGCCTGTAGTCAATGAAGCGCTCGGAATCCGTCGGAGTGCAACGCTCGAGACGAAACGGATTGCTTCAAGACTCGTGGAGGCGAACATTCAAACGATTGTGTTCGCGAGGTCACGTGTACGAGTCGAAGTGTTGTTGACGTATTTACAAGAACTGACGCGGCGTGAGCTAGGTCCAAAATCGATTGTTGGCTATCGAGGAGGTTATCTTCCTTCTGAACGACGTGAGATTGAACGCCGATTACGTAACGGAGAAATCAAAGCGGTCGTCTCGACAAACGCGCTAGAACTTGGTGTGGATATCGGCCAACTGCAGGCCTGTGTACTCAACGGCTATCCTGGAACGGTCGCATCGCTATGGCAACAGGCGGGTCGGGCCGGCCGACGTCATTCGGAGTCACTCGTCGTGTTTGTGGCCTCTTCCTCTTCACTCGATCAGCTCGTCGTCGAACAACCGGATTTAATTTTAGACCGTTCGCCGGAAGCGGCGCGTCTCGATCCGAACAACCTGATTATTTTAGTCGACCATATGAAATGCGCCGCTTTCGAATTGCCATTTCAAAAAGGAGAGCGATTCGGAACGGTCGATACGGAGGATATTTTAGAATTCCTCACAGATGCCCAAGTACTACACGAACGAGCTGATAAATACTACTGGATGACAGACTCATTCCCGGCGCACGATATTTCCCTCCGGACGAGTGATCAAGAAAATGTCGTCATCGTCGATCAGACAGCGAAACATCAAGTCATCGGTGAAATGGACACGTTCAGTGCCATGACGTTGCTACATGACGAAGCGATTTACTTGCACGGAGCCGAACAATATCAGGTTGAAAAACTCGATTTTGAAGAAAAGAAAGCGTTCGTTCGTCGAGTCGATGTCGATTACTATACGGATGCGAATTTGGCCGTCGAATTAAAAGTGCTAGAAGAGAATAAGACTGATGGGGCGAAGACGTTTGGCGAAGTCTCGGTCATCGCGATGGCCACCTTGTTCAAAAAAATTAAATTTGGTACACATGAAAATATCGGTTCGGGACCGATTCATCTTCCAGAGCGAGAATTGCATACGACGGCAACATGGTTCACATTGGATGAACGGTTTGCATACTCTGAGGCAGACTTAGAGGACCAGTTGGAAGCGGTCAGTGATTTAATGAGACGGTTGGCGCCGCTTTATCTCATGTGTGATACGCTCGATTTATTTACAACGATTCAAATGAAGTCGACCCATACGAACAAGCCGACCGTTTATTTATACGACCGTTATCCAGGTGGCATCGGTCTCAGTGAGGCACTTTATAAAGATGCGGACGTTGTGCTTGAGGCAGCCGAGAAGACGGTGACGGATTGTCCGTGTGAGAGCGGTTGCCCACGTTGTGTCGGAATGATTGGATATGGAGACTTTAAACAGCAAGTCATTCGTCAATTGCAAGCCTTGAAAGGAACGATATGAAAGCAAAACTATCTAGATTAATTAAAACGAACGAGACAGCCCCAAAAACTAACGTCGCAACTCCAGATGAGGTGGAGCAGCAAAAGTGGATGGCGCATGGAGGAGAGATTTTAACGTTCGAAGGGGAATGGTGCGTCCGGATTCGAAAGACATATCCGCTCGACGAAGTGTATCACGATTTCATGTTCGGAGAAGCGAGACAGATGATGGGACAAACGGATCATCCGTTTTTTGCCGTCGATTTAGAACCTCACCAAGTCCTGTTCATGGACACGGAAACGACAGGTTTACGCGGTTCGGGAACGTCTATCTTTTTAATTGGGTTCGCTAGAATTCAAGCGGAACAGCTTGAAATGATTCAGTACGTGTTACCTCATCCGGCGTTTGAGACGGCTTTTTACTATCATTTCTTACAAGATATCGGGGATGAGGTACGATTTGTCACATATAACGGGAAGTCTTTTGACTGGCCACAAATCAAGACGAGACATACGTTCGTCAAATCCCGGGTAAAACAGTTACCTTCTGTCGGGCATGTAGATTTACTGCATGCAGCGAGACGATTGTTAAAACCGAGACTTGAATCGGTGTCTTTAAAAGCGGTCGAGTCGTATTTTGGGCATGGTCGCACAGATGACCTTCCTGGATTTTTGGCACCGATGCATTATTTCCAATACGTTAAAGAACGGAATCCGGAAATTTTGATGCCGGTCCTTGAGCACCATCATGCGGATTGTCTAAGCCTTGTCTCCTTGTATACACGCCTCTGTCAACTCGTCGCGACCCCGGTCACTGATTTTGGAGAAGAACGGGCACATTGGCTCCACGATCTGGGTGAACAGGAGCAAGCGCTGAAAGAGTTTGAGCAACTACCAAGTCCGTCGAAACGTGCTGTCATGCGGCAAGCGATGTTATTAAAACGAACGGGTCGAATCGATCAAGCGCTTCCACTTTTTGAGTCGCTTCACTCGATAGATGGGTATGTCGAACTCGCTAAATACGCCGAGCATAAACAGAAAGATGTAGACCTTGCGATGGAATACACAGAGCGAGCGTTAGAGATTCTTGATCAAAAGCGGACAGTGTTACGTCAAACGATGAAACGTGAGAAGGATGCGTTAGAACATCGACGGACTCGTCTAGAAAGGAAGCGACGATGAAAGTAGTAGCGATTACAGGATATCGTCCACACGAACTCGGAATCTTCAAAGCAGATCATCCTGGAATCGAAATTATTCAGGAAGCTTACCGGAAAAAGATTCTCGAACTGATCGAATTAGGTGCAGAATGGTTTATTCTAAGTGGAACGAATGGTTGTGAATTGTGGGCAGGACAAGTATTGTTAGAGGTAAGAGAAACATATCCGATTAAAATTGCAGTATTTCCACCGTTCTTGAATATGGATGAACGCTATAAACCGTTTGAACAAGAAATATTTGTCCAACTGCAGCTAGAAGCAGACTTTTTTGAACCGCTGACACAGCGTCCATATGAAGATCCGAGTCAACTTCGTGCGAAAACGGCATTCTTTTTAGATAAAGCAGAAGGATTGATTACCTTATATGACGAAGAAACGGAAGGAAGTCCCCGTTTTCTGGTCAATGGGGCCCGGCGAAAGCCGAATATGGAGGTCTTTCTCATTACACAAGAAGATTTACGTGTCATCGAGGAAGAAAAACAATGGGAACAACAATGGGAGTGATACGATGCAAACCGAATTAACAGCAGAAGCCATCTATAAACAAGAATTTAAAACTGCACTACGAGGTTACTCACAAGAAGAAGTCGATCAATTTCTTGATGTGGTCATTCGTG
The DNA here is from genome assembly GCF_018617335.1 of Exiguobacterium sp. s63. GTDB lineage: Bacteria > Bacillota > Bacilli > Exiguobacteriales > Exiguobacteriaceae > Exiguobacterium. Next base: position 633,320 of record NZ_JACSKB010000002.1, read on the forward strand.
ATTATGAAAAGATGGCGAAAGAAATTGAGCGTCTTCAAAAAGAGAATGACTCGTTGCGCCGAGAGTCAACGCCAGTAGCTGAACCTACTAAACCGGCACAACCAGTTGCCTCAAACTATGATATGTTGCGCCGTATTTCAAATCTCGAAAAAGCAGTCTTTGGAAAGCAAGTAGGGCCAAGCGAATAAAGAATAGGGGGTGGAGTCGATGTTGCAAGTGTTATCGGCTACGGAAAAGCAACCGGTCAAACAACAGACCAAAAAACTGTTTCGTATAAAAGAAGAAGTGATGAAAGCACCAACATGCTATACCGATCGTCTTGTCGATAACATTAGACAAACATGTCGATTTGACTGGATGATGATTGAACAAGTCGAATTTGGCGAGGATCTCGTTCATTACGTACTTGTCGGACCGAAAGGTGTATTCTTGATTCAATTAAATCGAACTTCAGCCCCTGTCCATTTGACGAATCGTGAGTGTCGGACGGAGACATCGATGGGATGGAAACATATCTATCCTCATCCTGTCACAGAGTTAGAGCGAATGACGAAACAAGTTCGGGCACGATTGAAGAAAGAATGTGGGCAAGCCATCCCTGTCTACTCTCTATTGATTTTTCCGGAAACGGAACAGTTGAAGCTCAAGCGAGTCAAGGCGAATTGTGGGGATTCTTTCGAATTTGTCAATCAGGTCATCAGTAAAACGAATCTTGAGACGTTGACAGAGCCACTTGTTAAACAAATTGCTTACTATTGCTCGGAAAGACAAATACATAAATAGAAAGAAGGCCGAAAATACGTTCGGCCTTCTTTCTATTTTAAGAGTTCTTTCGCTTTTGTCGCATCCTCACGATGAACGAACAGTGCAACACGATCATCTAAGTTCTTTGCGAGCGGTTTTAATAATTTGCCGGTCGGGAGTCCTTGTTCCACACGACAATTGATTCCATGCTCTGTCAGGTAATGATAATCACCTAACAGTTCTTCACCCTGTTTTCCGAATGCTTCACCGAAACGAACCCATTTTAAGTTGCGAATCGTTCGAATCGTAACTAGGATGATGAACAGAACGGCGAGTATGATGATGAATACTGTTTCCAATGCCTTCAACCCCTTCTTTACACAAGTTTAATGGTGTCACGAGTTGAAAGCAATATGAAGCGAACGTTATACTAAAATGGAAAAGAGGGGATCACATGAAAAAACCAGTGCAATCGAGAAGAGAGGCTATTTCGCTTCTAGAAAACCAACAAGTACTCTACATTCGCATTCACAATGGACAAACAGGGATGATCAAGTCGACCGATGAAGGCATTATTGTTGCCATTCCGAATGAAGAGACTGAAAAAATCGATTTTCGAAAGTTAGAAGATATCGAGGCATTTGAAGCGTTCTATGACTTAACTCTTTCAAAACCAGGTATTTTATATGTAAATGTTGAAGAAGGTCAATAACATGGAGAGCTTCACCGAGAACGGTGGAGCTCTCCATTTCAAAATCATGAAGACGATGGGAACCATGCGGCCAGCTTGTCTTTCAATGGTTTAAGACGGACATGATGTTGTTTATGCAATAAATAGCCATCTGGTCGAATGACGAGGATACCTCGCTTCATGAACAACGATTTGGCAAGTTCGTTACCTTGGTCAAAAAAAGGTCGACTCGTTTTTGACAATGTGATCGTTTGTATAAACGCCTGATGCTCGTTTAAGTATGCATAGATGGACGTTAAATCTCGTTTCCCATCATCGAGCAATAGCACTTGAAACCGCCCATCTGCAATTTCAGATATTTTTGTCCGAAACCCGTCATCCGTTCGTAAAATCTCGGTTTCTGGGAAAATCTTGCCTTCGGCGACACGACGAAACGGCATACGTAATCCTTTTGGATAAGATAAGTGAAGTTGTGAAATCCGTTCAGTGATTTTTTGATTCACGAGATTCACGCGTGTGAAGACATCGGCGCCGATTGCTTGGAACGGTAATAACATGGGAAGTGTCGTCTGTAGCATTTCGGTCGCAATATTTGTTGTTTGTAAGACATTGCGAGCTACGTGCTGGCGCTCATCCCGATACGTGGAAACTACATGGTGCGGAGCACCGGTTTTTAAATGGAGCCAAAGCTTCCAGCCTAGGTTGAAGGCATCGGCAATCCCGGTGTTCATCCCCTGTCCACCGACAGGAGAATTGATATGGGCCGCATCCCCCATTAAAATGATTCGATTGTGAATGAACGAATCGACCATGCGGTTATGGACGCGGAACAAGGAGAACCATTCGACCTCCTTAATCTCAACTGGCATGTGACTGCGCTGTTCTACTAATTCTTGCAAATCAGATTCTTCAAACGATTCATCTGTTCTTAAGTTCCCTGTGATTCGAATGGTTTCGTCCGTAAGCGGGAATACTTCTAGAACGCCTCGGTCTGAGAAGAATATATGAACCTCTTCCCGGGAAATAGGCCAATTCGCCTTTAAATCCGCGAGCACCCATGCTTCTTTGAAAGACTTTCCGCTGAACGGGAGAGCGAGCATCCGACGGATTGAACTATTCGCACCATCTGCGGCAACGACGTATTTCGCTTCGACCGAACGGTTGGCACCATCTGCTTCGGTCAAATGAGCGATCGACCGAGAAGGATATTGGGTGATGGATGAGAGTGTTTCTCCACGCTTTACAGCATGCCCATGCTTTTGTAAAGCGCGTTCTAAAATGTCTTCTGTTTCATTTTGACGAAGTAACGTCACGAATGGATAAGGAGTGACGAGTTTTGAAAACTCGAGTTTGGCTGTCCATTGACCAGAAAAATATAGATTACCCCGTTCTATCGTTCGAGCTCGTTCGAGCACTTCTTTAGCAACATCTAAACGAGAGAATACCTCGATTGTCCGCGGTTGAATCCCGATAGCACGGGAATTGTCCGACGGGGTCGTCTTACGGTCGATGATTTGAAATGAAACGCCATATCTGGCTAAAGTGAGTCCGAGCGTCAGGCCGGTTGGTCCGGCGCCGACGATTAATACATCTACTTGTTCGTCCACGGTGATCAACTCCTATCATTAATATTGATATTTCCGACATTGGCACCGCTTAAACGAAAAGTAGGGTATAGAACCTTATAAGATATTCGATGATGGAAGGTGAGTGAAGGTTTTGGAGCCATGGATTACAGAAGATCAAATCCGAAACAGTTTTTCAATGGAGGAAGATTATGAACAAACGGCAGCGGTGCTCATTCCGCTCATTGAAATAGACGGTGAATGGCATGTCATCTTTGAAGTGCGTGCCCATACGATGCGACAGCAACCAGGAGAGATTTCATTTCCGGGGGGAAGACTTGAAAAAGGGGAGACACCGATTGAAGCCGCTGTCCGAGAAACGTGCGAGGAACTAGAAATCACTTCAGAACAGATTGAAGTCATCGGAAAATTGCGACCACTAGCCACACCCCATCGTCAATTGATTTATCCGTTTGTCGGAATGCTGTCGGAATACCCGAATGTACAAAAGACGGATGAAGTCGATCATATATTTAAAGTGCCTCTATCTACACTACTCATGATTGATCCATTTCACGGAGAGATGGAGTGGACGATGAATCCAGATCAAAATATTCCGCTCGATCGATTAGCGAATGCTAAAGCATATAAAAAACGGGTAATTAAAATGAAAGAGCCTTTTTATGAACATGAAGACTACATCATTTGGGGGTTAACTGGAAAATTTTTAACGCAATTTATTCAACGGGTAAAAGAAAACGTATTCAAACGGATATAATTTCGTTATAATGATAGAAACAAATTTAGATTGGAAGTGAATGGGTGTGTCTGAAGAATTCCTCGTAGGTGATATCGTGAAGTCGACTCGTGAAGGATGGGTCGCAGAAGTGACCGCCGTACTGACCAATACTGTGATTGGAGACGTATCCATCATGGAAGAATTCCAAGAACTCGGTCTCGAGTTTGAAAAACAAGTTCTACTGAAATCAGAATTAGAGTTGATTGAACGCGCCAGCTAACCTTTTTCTGAAAGGGATGATTGAGGTGTCCATTGACAAAAAAGTACGTGAATGGCAAGAGGCGGGTTTGTTAGACGAAGCGACGGGGATGAAACTAGTCGACTACGAACATAAAAAACGGGCGACTAGTGATCGACAAGACCACAAGCCGCCCGTTTTAGTTATTGTGGGATCGATTTTATTGGCACTTAGCCTGTTTAGTTTCGTCGCAGCCAATTGGCAAGTGATACCTGATCTATTAAAAATCGGACTTTTTTTAGCGTGTATGATTGGATTTTATGTCTTTGCCGAACGAGTCCGACTAAAAACGCCTCGCTATGTGACGTTGTTACGCGTATTAGGGTTCGTCTTCTTTATTGCGACTATGGCCGTCATCTTTACGACGTATAATCTGTCAGGACAGTTGACGATCCTCTTTTGGATTTTCTTCACGATGGCAGTACTACACCGAATAATATATGAGCATATGATCTTTTCGATTATCTCTGCCATCACGGCGTTTATGGCGATCACAAATAGTTTTGAAGGAATCGGACTGACGTTGATTATTCTTGGTCTCGCCGTAACGTGGGTGTGGTTCCATTTTGTCGATGAATCGCTAGATCGAATATTCGCTTGGTTCACATTTTATGGGTTACTCAATATCATTGGGCAGTATGTCGACTATGAAGGAAGACTATGGCCACTTTGGTCACTAGTAATCCTACATGCCTTATTACTCTTTTACCGGAAGCGGGATACATGGCAGGCGACATATCTCTTTGTAGCCGCCGTCCTTTCAATCGGTTATTTAGTAAATGTCACTGAACGATGGCTATCACAAAGACCACCATCGATTGTAGAGGCTACCGTTCTATCTATTGCACTCGTGGCCGTATATTTGATTCACCGCAGAAGCGACCTTCTCTGGGTGAGTCTTCTCGCCGTCATACCGTTCGCATTATTTGAGGACACAGGGGTATTGCTGGCAGTGCTGATTGAAGTCGTGTCACTCGCATACCTTGTTCGTCAAGACGTGACGAGACAACGAACCATCTATGCATTTATTTATTTCCTAATCGTGCAAATGACCATCTATTTTATTTACGTTTGGGATCGTCTTGATATTTCACTCTTCTTCCTGATTGGTGCATTGATTGTCTTTGCGTTATCACTCGGTCTATGGTGGCGTAATCGCACAAGAGGGGATGTGACGACATGAACCACGTTTCAAAATGGATCATTCCTGCTGTTCAAGTGATCATTGCTTTACTATTCGTTTTCCTCGTATATGCCATCTCATGGGCAGGTGAGACATATACGTTTAAAGGGACCTCATACGAGCCTTATGACCCGTATTTCGGTGATTCCATCTATCTCGAATATGATGCGTTTGATGGACGGCGAGAGGTCGATACAGGAACCGTATACGTTACCTTTAAAGAAGGTGAAGATGGTTTTGCCGAAATCGATCGGATTGAATCTAAACCATTCTTTGGAGGGGTTCGGGCAAACTATTATGATCGACTTCTTTATATAGAAGAAATGGGGTCCTATCGTGTCTCTGAAGAGGAGGTCGATCAGGTGAAAGGGGAGAAATCGTTCATCGTTCAAGTCGATGTCGCCCCTTGGGGAATGCTTCGAATGCATGATTTGGTGCCAAATAAATAAGAAATCATCATGACAGGAAGATTACAGGTTTGTTACACAACTTATTGTAACGAATCTGTAATTTTTTTATGAACACTAGGTGTAGCAACGTTTCTTTTAATTGTTACAATCTGTAACCACTTTTTTCGTCATATGTCAGGAATGTTTCACTTCGATAAAATGGCTACTCCAATATGTTGCATCGTGGTAAATTAACATCTGTTCGTTACATAACGAGAAAGGTGATGACCTTACTACGATGAAATTGATTAAATATATGGTATTATCCGTGGTTGCGATGACAGGTATGTTCGTATTCATGGATCGGGCAGATGCTGCTCAGATCGGAATTGGGACAGAACAAAAAATCGTACAAAATCCACTTGAGTTGGAACGCCAAGCGATGGAAGTTGAACGAAAGAAAGAAGTCGCTCGTCAAAAGAAAATTGCCGAAGAGAAACGTCTAGCTGAAGAAAAACGCTTAGAAGCGGAACGTCTTGCGGAAGAAAAGGCGAAAGAAGCTGCCGAACAGGCAAGACTTGCTAAACTTGAAGCAGAGCGTAAGGCGGAAGAAGAGCGTCAGGAAGCAAAACGAGCAGCGGCAGAACAAGCAACAGCTTCTTCGAGTAATATGGTCGAGACAACACCGGTGTCTACCTCAACAAACAGGAAAGTCATTACGGTCGAATCGACAGCATATTCAAATGATATAGCTGACAATAAGGCGTATGGTGGGCGTGTCTTGACAGCGACTGGTCATGATGTGACTGATTCCATTTACTACAATGGGATGCGAATCATTGCGGTTGACCCTTCTGTCATTCCATTAGGGTCGAAAGTCCATATCGAAGGACTTGGCGATGCGATCGCCCTTGATACAGGTGGCCGAATCAAAGGTCATATCGTTGATTTACTCGTCGATTCAAAAGAAGATGCCATCCAATGGGGGCGTCGACATATTCAAGTGACGTTGTATTAATGATGAGGTTCTCCGAATGGGGAACCTTTTTTTGTTTAACAAAGCAGAGAAAAGGGCAAATTATTATTTGAATTTCCATTTTGGAAATAGTCGAGGAGGGATTAAGTTGATTGAGTTTCGGGATGTATCAAAACGTTACGAGGACGGAACGTTAGCCGTTAAAGAATTAAGCTTAACAGTAGAAAAGGGAGAAATCTTTGTATTAATCGGGCCATCTGGTTGCGGGAAGACCACAACTATGAAAATGGTGAATCGTTTAATCGATCATACGGATGGCAAGATTCTAATCGATGGCAAAGAAATCTACCAGTTCAATATTTTTGAATTACGTCGTAACATCGGATACGTCTTACAACAGATTGCATTATTCCCGCATTTGACGGTGGAAGAAAACATTTCTGTCGTACCCGAGCTACTGAAATGGAAAAAAGAACGAACAAAAGACCGAGTGACGGAATTGATGAAAATTGCTGGTCTTGATCCGAAATTGCGCTCAAAGAAACCTTCGGAACTTTCTGGAGGTCAACAGCAACGTGTGGGTGTATTGCGCGCCTTGGCCGCAGACCCCGACGTCATTCTTATGGATGAACCGTTCTCTGCACTTGACCCAATCAGTCGTGGTCAATTACAAGATGACATTAAACGACTAAATGACGAACTCGGAAAAACGATTTTGTTTGTCACACATGATATGCAAGAAGCAATGAAGCTTGGAGATCGTATCGCATTGATGCGTGACGGCGAACTCATGTTGGTCGGTACACCAGAGGAAATATTAGCGAGTGAAGATCCATTCGTCTTAGAATTTACACAACGTGGAAGAGGTGAGCTGGATGCTTGAGACGTTCCAAAATAGACAAGGACAGCTTGTCGAGGCACTGATTGAGCACTTACAGCTCTCTGTCGTATCGCTTTTGATTGCCGTCTTAATTGCCGTGCCATTGGGAATCTGGTTGACGCGCCGTAAGAAAATCGCCGAAACCGCCATTGGCGTCACTGCGATTATTCAAACGATTCCGTCTCTTGCCTTACTCGGATTAATGATTCCACTCGTTGGAATCGGGGCATTACCTGCTATCATTGCGCTCGTCTTATATGCGCTCCTCCCTATTTTACGAAACACGTTCACCGGGTTGAACGAAGTAGATAAATCGTTACTAGAAGCTGCTCGAGCTTGTGGGATGAAACCGAATCAAAGTTTGATGAAAGTTGAACTCCCTCTCGCGCTCCCGGTCATCATGGCCGGTATCCGTACGGCGATGGTCCTGATTGTCGGTACGGCAACGCTCGCAGCTCTCGTCGGAGCAGGTGGGCTTGGTACGTTAATCTTACTTGGGATCAACCGTAACGATAATTACTTAATTTTACTTGGCGCCATCCCGGCTGCCATTTTAGCACTACTATTTGATTTCTTGTTACGTCAGATGGAAGGTGCGACTGCCACGCGCAACAAGACGAAGTTGATTGCCGTGTCTACCGTTCTCGCTCTCATTATTGTGACACCCCTCGCGTTCGGACGCTCACAAGAGACCGATTTAGTCGTGGCCGGTAAACTCGGTCCAGAACCAGAAATTCTGATGAATATGTATAAATTATTAATTGAGGATCAGACTGATTTGACAGTATCCGTCAAACCGAACTTTGGGGAGACGACATTTGTATGGGGAGCCCTTCAATCGGGTGACGTCGATATTTACCCTGAGTTTACGGGAACGGCCCTTGCGAGTCTCGTCAAAGAGACACCGAATTCTAACGATGCCCGTGAAGTATATGAACAAGCAAGGGACGCCCTTGCGGAAGACGGATACGTGATGCTCGAACCGATGCAATTTAACAATACGTACGCACTCGCCATTCCTCGTGAGTATGCGGAGGCGGAAGATGTCACAGCCATTTCAGATTTACGAAATGTCGAATCCGATATAAAAGCCGGCTTTACACTTGAATTTACGGACCGTGAAGATGGATATCCGGGACTCCAAAATGAGTATGGGTTTGACTTCCCATCTGTTGTCTCGATGGAGCAAAAATTACGTTATCGTGCCATCTCACGAGGCGATGTGAATTTAGTGGACGCTTACGCGACAGACCCTGATATTGCTGAGAACGACCTTGTCGTTTTAGAAGACGATCGCCAATTCTTCCCGCCATATCAAGGAGCCCCACTCTTGAAAGAAGAAACGCTCGAAGAATATCCAGAAATTGAGGATGCGCTCAATCAACTCGCTGGTAAGATTACAGATGAACAGATGTCTGAATTAAACCGACGTGTCGCGTACGGCAATGAACGTGCTTACGATGTAGCAAAAGACTTCTTAGAACAGGAAGGGTTACTATGAGAGCTTTGATTATTTCGAATCCGAAGTCTGGAACGAGTGAGACGATGCTCGGCGAGGTCATCGGAACGATTGAATCGCTCTATGAAGAAATCATCATTAAGAAAACACAAGAGATTGGGGACGCCCTCCGATTTGCGGAAGTAAGCGAATCGTTCGACCACCTGATTGTCATTGGGGGAGACGGGACGTTAAATGAAGTCGTGAATGGATTGATGACTTTAGAGCGGGAAAAACGTCCGACCGTAGGAATCATTCCTGCAGGGACGTGCAATGATTTCGCTCGGGCTCTTGAGCTTCCTATACAACCGACGCAAGCCGCGAGCATCATCAAATCAAATCACGAGCAGCATGTGGATGTCATTCAAGTCGATGAGATGTACGCACTTAACTTTGTCGGCGTCGGCTTGATTGCCGATACATCACGACAAATCGATCCGGATGAAAAAGAATCACTAGGCTCCATCGGATATTTTTTAGCGACCATCCGCCAATTCCGTGAAGCAGACCCGTTTGCGATTCGATTATGTCAAGGTGAGAAAATTCTGTATGAAGGAGATGTAAGTTTTCTATATGTAGGAAACGGAAGTTATCTCGGTACGGTTCCAACTAAACTCGAGACGCAATCTTTTTCAGACGGACTGTTAGAAGTCGTTCATAGTTCTGCAATCGGGTTTCCGATGATTCGACAATTATTAGCCCAACAATTTGGTCTCGATCAAAAATCGACGGAATGGAATCACTTTCAGGCAACACATCTCGAAGTAGAATTGAGTACGTCTCAAATCATCGATGTCGATGGTGAACACTTTGAAACCGATCGGTTGGCAATTCGGATTCTAGAGAGAGCCCTAACATTTTTAACACCATAAAGCATCAACAGAGAAAAGTATTCAGACTTTTCTCTGTTTTTTTGTTGTTCTCACTCTAGAACCATGTTAGTATTTCACTATTATTATGAAAATGAAATGAAAAACAGGAAGTAGGGGTAATCATGGCGCAAAATTCATTCGCCTCAAAAATTGGATTCATTCTAGCTGCCGCAGGGTCGGCAATCGGTTTAGGTGCGATATGGAAGTTTCCATATGTAACCGGAACTAGCGGAGGCGGTGCCTTTTTACTCATGTTTTTGGCGTTCACCTTATTACTCGGTCTGCCATTATTGATTGGTGAATTCATCGTTGGACGTTCAACTCAAAAGACGGCACTTCTTGCCTTCAAAAAATTGGGGCACGGTCGTTGGACCATTATTGGTTACTTAGGCGTCATCGCATGTTTCTTGTTACTTTCCTTCTATAGTGTCATTGGAGGATGGGTCCTCATTTATATCGGTCTCGGTTTAAGTGGAACTTTAAGCGGACGTACCGCTGACGAATTTGGAGACGTATTCGGGAACGTTGTCTCTACACCTGGAATTGCTGTACTCGGACAATTTTTATTCCTTTTGATTACACTTTTGATTGTCTTACGTGGCGTTGAAGCGGGAATTGAGCGTATGAGCAAAATCTTGATGCCGCTCTTATTCATCAGTTTCATCGTTCTCGTCGTTCGTTCGTTGACTCTTGACGGTGCGATGGAAGGTGTTCGCTTCTTCTTACAACCTGACTTCTCTGCCTTGACTGGAGAATCCGTGCTGTTCGCCCTTGGGCAGGCATTCTTCTCCTTATCGTTAGGGGTAGCGGCCATGCTGACGTATGCGTCCTATATTAAAACGAAAGGAACGTTGAATCGTTCAGCCAACATGATTGTCTTGTTGAACATTGCGGTTTCGCTATTAGCTGGACTAGCCATCTTCCCAGCAGTATTTGCATCGGGACTTGATCCGGCCGAGGGACCGGCGTTACTCTTCGTCGTATTACCGGCAGTTTTCAACCAAGTACCACTCGGTGGGTTCTTCATGGTCTTATTCTTCTTATTGTTCGCTTTCGCATCCATCACATCATCGATTGCCATGTTAGAGGTAGTCGTCGCTGGTGTAACGGACCGTCTGAACGAAAAGAAATCGACTTGGACGAAAAAGCAAGTTACGGTATCGGCTGCCATCCTTGTATTTGTGGTAGGCGTTCCATCTGCATTGTCGTTCGGATTATTAAGTGATTTGCATATCTGGAATGGTCGGACGTTCTTCGATACGATGGATTACCTTGTTAGCTATATTTTGATGCCAACAGGTGCGCTTTTGACATCGATCTTTGTAGGTTACGTCGTCGATCAACGTATTTTAAAGGATGAGATTCAAACCTCAGAACCAGGTAAGAAACTTTATCCGATCTGGCATGCGCTCATTCGTTACGTGATTCCGGTGACAGTCGCAATTGTCATGGTATCAACGTGGATGACAACTTAATCGACAAACCGTAGACGCTTAAAGGTCTACGGTTTTTTTCATAGCGCAACGGGAATGAAGTCGATATAGGCGGTGTTTCTACGCCTAGCGACGGAGATAAAACAAATTTTATTATGGTAGAATGATAGGGATGACGAAACTTTTTTTGACAGGTTTCGTAATGTACAATAGAAGTAACATGAGATGAGGTGAAAAGAATGAAAACATGGATGAAATGGGCCCTGACTGGGGCAGTCATATACTTTGCCATTAACGTATTCGATTTCTCCTGGTTATTCATTATAGTAGGGGCGCTCGTTTTGAACGAAGTTTGGTCAACGAACAAACGCAGAAATCGACAACGAACACCGACTCCCGTAGCGAAACGTGCCAAAAAGAAACTATTGCTGGATGAGGAAGAATCCTTTACCGGTTCTAGAATTTTGAAACCGATTGAAGAACCGATGCCGACACGTCAATTTGAGGCAACAGATGATTTGGAACTTCAATTCTTGCAACGGACAATCGAACAAGGATATGAGAAATTGCAACAAATCGACCGCGTGCTTCCTGAAATTAAGGATGTAGAAGTAAGACGTGAAATGAAGGCTGTCTCAAAAGAAGCGCACGAATTATTCGAAGAGCTTTTTGAAAATCCGCAAGATGCAAAACATGTTCGAGACCTGTTCACATTCTATTTAGATTCCCTCGTCTCGGTCGTCTTGAAATTTAAAGAACTTGAAGGAAAACGAGTCGTCATTCAAGAAGAGACTCGAGAACAATTAATCACAAATATGCGACTAATTGTCGATAAATTTAAAGAGCAACGCGGACGTCTTCTCGAAGATGATGCCGTAGACTTTGAACGTGAACTGATCATGATGGAGCGCGTCTTGTCTGATCAGCCGGAAGGGAGAAAGAAACATGACTTCATCGAATGAAACGAACTGGCAGTCATGGCCGGAAGAAGAACTAACTTCTGATACGAAAACAAAAACTGAGACGGAGGGGTTCAGCGATCCATCTGTTGAATGGTCATCCGTTTCCCAGACACATGAAGTACCAGCCATCCAAGCGAAACCGGACGTGCCTCAAGAACATCGTGAGCGTATCACACGATTGGCTGAATCCATTGACATTAAGAAGACAGATTCTGTTATGTTATTCGGTTCGAATGTCCAACGTGAACTTTCACAATTCTCTGATCAAATTTTGACAGAAGTGCGGATGAAAGATGGAGGAGAAGCTGGGAAACTGTTGTCTGACTTGATGCAAAACGTCCGCAAGATGGATCCAGATATGCTTCAACCGGAGAAGAAAAGTTTCATGGATAACATCCCACTGATCGGTCGCGCGAAGAAGAAAGCAGAAAACTATAAACTTCAATTCGAAAAAATGAACGTCTATTTGGAAGAAGTCATTCATAATCTCGACCGTGCGAAGTTCGGTCTCATGAAAGACATCACGATGCTCGATCAAATGTATGACAAGAACAAGCGGTATTTCGAAGAGTTGAACGTTTATATCGCTGCGGGTGAGACAAAGCTTGACCACGTACGGGAGCATGAGATTGCCCCGTTACGTCAAGAAGTGGAAATTTCTAAAGATCAAACAAAGCTTCAACAATTGAACGATATGATTCAACTGGCAGATCGTTTTGAGAAGAAGTTGCACGATTTAAAATTGAGTCGTACAATCAGCCTCCAAATGGCACCGCAAATTCGGGTCATCCAACAGAATAACCAAATTCTTGCTGAAAAGATCGAGTCGGCGGTCGTCAACACGATTCCGCTATGGAAGAACCAAGTCGTTCTCGCGCTCAGTTTGACGCGTCAGAAAACGGCACTTCGTATGCAACAGGATGTGACGAAGACGACAAACCAGCTGCTTGAGCAGAACTCGAAAATGCTTAAAGACTCATCGATTGAAATCGCACAAGAAAATGAAAAAGGGATTGTCTCTGTTGAGTCACTGAAAGTCGCTCACGAGAATTTACTTTCTACATTAGATGAGACATTACGAATCCAACAAGAAGGAAAGCAAAAGCGTCGTGACGCTGAACGTGAACTCGATCGCATGGAGCACGAGTTGAAAGAGAAAGTCATCGAGATTGCCTCGAAAAATAAAGAGCTACCAAAGAACACTGGATATTAAAGGGGGAAGTCTGAGCAATCAGACTTTCCTTTTCTACGAGGAGGGACTTGCGTGGAGAAACAACGACAATGGGATGAGACGTGGTTACTATTCGCTGATATGATGGCCGAGCGGCACTCGAAGTGTGCCTCGAAGAGCGTGGCCTGTGTCATTGTAAAAGATGAAAAACCGATTTCAATCGGCTTGAATGGTACCCCATCGGGTCATACGAATTGTAATGAAATCTATATCAAGCAGGAAGATGGGTTTTATAAGCATGCCGACTATGTTGCATCGACGGACCTCGATATGGTCAATGAACCGGCACGACTCATCCGGAATGGTGTGACATATATCAAATGTACGGACCCTTATGATCATCATCACTGGTCGAAACAACATGAAATTCATGCTGAAATCAATGCGATCGGAAAGTTAGCTGCCGATTCGACGAATGCATTTGGTGCGACAGCGTATGTGACGCATTCACCATGTCATGCCTGTTCGCTTGCCTTGATTGCGGCACGTGTCGCACGAGTCGTTTATGCCGTCGGTTATGAACATGGGGATGGGTTGGAATTGATGCGCGAGAGCGGGATTGAAGTGTTACATATGCCACTTGAGAAAATGTACAAAAATTCATTGTAAACGTTTTCATTAGATGATATATTATTAATGTACTGCCAATGGTGTTTTACTCTTCCATTATTTGCCCCTCCTCGGAGGGGCCTTTTTTTTTTTTGTTCAAAATGAAGTGAGACAAACTTTACACATAATGTTCAATATTTCACAATATACTCTTTAAAATCTTTTATATAATAAAAGTAGATTCAAGAGAGGGGAATTTACTCATGGAAAAACTCGTTCGCTTTACAGATGGTGCATATGATGTAGAGGCGTTAATCACACTCGAAGAAGTGTGGGAAGATAAATTTGCGATTGGCATGCATCAGGAGCTGGCAGTCAAATCGTTGACGATAAACGGAAATGAAGTGTCAGAGATTAAACATGTCCGTGCGCTCCTTCGTTATTATCCGACACTCGGAGTATCCGGAATCTTATTGGCATTAGACAAAGCAGCCGCTGAAATTGTCGCGTTGTCAAAAGATCAAGATCCAGCGCTCCAATACGTTGAGCTCGTGGCTATTCAAATGGACGAGGCAGCAACAAACGACTTGAAAACGTTATACGCAGCGATGTGATTTCAATTGGGTGAATCAATTCACCCAATTTTTTGTTGCATCTATTATTTAGTATGGTATGATATTTACAGATGAAGAAATGGAACGCCATATCGTTGTCAACCATAAGCATGGGGATCTAGATAGCTAGATCGCTGTCAAAAAGCCACGTTCATAGGAACGTGGCTTTTTTTTGTGCAATCATATCGAATCCTGCCGCCACGTCTTGAGCGAGATGGGCATCCGAACCTAACGTGAAAGGAATGTGTAAGTCGTTTGCAACTTTTGCAAGTCCTGCTACGTATGGTTCACCACAATCTGGTTTTCTAAGTCCGGCGGTATTGAAATCAAGTCCGAACCCCCGGTCAGCAATCATCTGTAGTAAACGTCTTTCTTCCTCTTTTACTTCTGAACGACTCCACTCATAGTTTTTTTGATACTTGATCGGTAAGTCGACGTGTCCAATCCGAGCGACTTTAATCGTTTCCCATGGAAATTTGAGGCTATGTTCAATCGACTCATAATATGCTCTCATCACGTTCTCGAATGAACCGAGCGCTCGAACCAGTTCATCAAACGTCTCAGCAGAATAATCGACCGGCATATATACACCATCTATTAATAAGAAGTGTTGTGACAAGATGACCTCATCGAGTAATGGGGCATACGGTTTCAACAGAGCAATCGTCTCTTCTTCAAGATGCGGCAACAAGTCGACTTCTAATCCGATTTTAATATCGATCACCTCTTCATACTGCCTTTTCATCTGACGTAACGTATCGAGATAATCAGGGAGTAAGTCGATCGACATCGCCGAGTCTTGATTCGGCACCGGATCAATAAACGATTGTGGGAACGGTGCGTGCTCCGTGAACGTCATCGTTTGCAGGTCTTTTTCGATTCCGACTTGAATATAATGTTCAATCGGGTCTTTTGTACCGTGTGGACAAAATGGGGTATGCACATGGCCATCATGGGTAAAGTTAAACATCCGTTACACTTCCTTTTTAGTTCAATTGGTTGACAGCTGTTCCTCTGTTTGATAAATTTAACACAATACTTTAGTTTGGTAAAGTGATAATAAGATAAAGGGTGATTATCATGATTTGGTCAAATTCAAAAGGTTCAATTCCAGAAGGATGGTATGAACTACAGTCAGGTGATGTCATTCGACCGAAGCGCTGGATGTTGTCATTTTTAGAGAAGGCAGAGTCGAGCGGTTATGCCGTCATCGACCCGCCGTTACTTGAATACTATTCCCACTATCAAAACTTGGCACTCTTTGACGAGTCGGCCTATTATCGTTTATTCGGGAATGATGGGGAACTCCTCGTCATGCGCCCTGACTATACACTGCAAATCGCAAGAAAGTTAGCAGACGGTCATGAACCGATGCGTGTCGCTTACGCGGGGGCCGTCTATCGTCGGACTGTCAAACATTCAGGGCAACCGCATGAACGGCAACAGCTCGGACTCGAGTGGGTCGATGGCGAAGAGAAGGACAGTCATCTGATTGAATCCTTTCTCGATATGACAGAAGGAGTCCTGCCTACTGAACGTTTGACGATCAAAATTGGGTCAGCGGCCGTCATCTCGCTCATCGCGAAAGAGACAGGTATTCAGGAACGGACATTCCGTAAAATCCTAGCACTTCGAAACTTAGAGTCATTGCGTGAATTAGCAGAGACGTATCGCTATCCATTGATTGCGAAGCTACCGTTTCTAATTGGGAATTCTGCACTCGAAGAATTACGGGCTGGGGCACCGGATTCTCTAAAAGATGCCATCGATGAAGTGGACGATGCAGTGCAACACTTACGTACCATCGGTTTAGAGGTATCATACGATTTCGGTCAAACGGGGGACTTTGATTACTATTCAGGTTTGACCGTGACTGGGAGTGTCGAAGGGAAGCGTGTCCTTTCAGGAGGACGATATGATTCACTCTATGGACATTTCGGACACTCGAGACGAGCATTCGGGATGTCACTCGATTTAGAACAGTTAGATGAGGTGATCAAATGAAAGTAGCGGTCGCGAAAGGTCGAATTGAAAAAGCAGCCCGTCAATTTTTTGTTGAACGTGACTTACCCGTATGGCCGGAGAAACGGGGTCGTGAGCTGACGGTACAAGCAGGAGATCATGAATTTATTTTCGTCAAAGGGGACGACGTCTATAAATATGTGATGCATGGAGCAGCAGATGTCGGCATTGTCGGTGGAGATATTTTACGAGAGAAAACACCCGGTGTGCTCGAAGTCGTCGACTTGCCGTTTGGGCGCTGTCGAATGGCCGTATGTGGTCCAAAAGTTCGACGAAACGGAACGAAAAAATTAAAAGTGGCGAGTAAATATCCGAACATCGCCATCTCACACTTTGCGTCAAAGCGACAAAACGTAGAAGTCATCGCATTGAACGGATCGGTCGAACTTGCTCCGTTAACGGGACTCGCAGATTGCATCGTCGATATCGTCGAGACAGGCGCGACGTTGGCTGCAAACGACTTGGAAGAATACGAGACGATTTTTTCAATCAATGCAAAATTCATCACGAGCGAAACAGCTTTGGCAGAGCAGCCTGACGAATTAAAGGCATGGATTCGAAAGCTGAGTCAGGAGGAGAATGCATGAGTACAGAAACGAATCGATCACGGCGAGAAGCTTGGGCGGAAGCGGTCAAACCAATCGTAGAAGCGGTTGAGGCACGCGGAGATGAAGCACTCCTTGAATGGACGCGTCAATTCGATGGGGTCGACCAAATCGAATCCATCGATTTGTCTCGCTTTACCCCGCCGGCAGCGTATACTGAACTGACGGAAGCGTTGACCTTAGCGGCAGAACGGATTCGCGCCTTCCACGCGCATCAAGTACGTCAAGATGATGTGTTCGAAGATACGATGTTCCGACTCGGAAGACGTTATATGCCGCTCGATTCGGTCGGTGTCTACGTACCTGGTGGGACAGCCGTCTATCCGTCGAGCGTCCTGATGAATATCATTCCGGCGAAAGTGGCCGGTGTCAAACGAGTCGTCATGGTCACCCCACCAAAAGTAGATGGGATTGACATTTCCCTCTTGATCGCAGCAAAAATCGCAGGTGCCGATGAATGTTTTCTAATCGGAGGTGCCCAAGCCGTTGCCGCACTCGCATATGGGACAGAAACAATTCGTCCGGTCGATAAGATTGTCGGACCCGGAAATGCGTATGTCGCGACGGCGAAGGCGCTCGTCTCACATATCGTTGGGATCGACTCCGTCGCGGGACCGTCCGAAGTATTAATTATTGCCGATGACACGGCAAATCCGAAGTGGGTTGCCGCCGATCTACTCGCACAAGCAGAACATGATGTGGAAGCGACGGCAATCGCACTCGTCACGACAGAAACGCTTCGTGATGAAGTCGACCAAGAACTTGAGCGTCAACTTTCGCTCTTACCACGACAAGAGATCGCCAGGGAATCATTGAAACGTGGCGGAGTAATCGTTCGATCACTAGAAGATGCCATCGATTATGCGAACACGATGGCTGCGGAGCACGTCCAGTTGGCCGTCAAAGATCCTGAAACGTTGATGCGTGCGATACGTCACGGCGGGTCGTTCTTCCTCGGTCACGAGGCGGCGGAAGCGTTCGGGGATTATATCGCTGGACCGAACCACGTCTTACCGACGAGCGGAACGGCACGATTCTCTAGTGGACTGTCGGTCGACGACTTTTATCGTCGTCAGACATTCCTTGAGATGACAGAGCTTGATGAGGCGATCACAAAGGCTGCGATTCGAATCGCCAAACAAGAACAATTAGAAGGACATGCCCGTGCGATGGCTGTTCGGATGGAGGACATATGAGACGAAATTATCAGAACATCCCGCGTTATGTGCCTCACGCCGTATCAGGGTACGCGCTGAATCAAAATGAAAGTCAATATCCGTTACCAGAGCGGCTTGAACGAGCTATTCGAGACGTTTCACTCGAGGCGCTCAGCCGTTATCCGGTCGAAGAATTGCTTGCCTTAAAAGCGAGTTATGCGAATTATGCGGGAGTCGAGACGACGCAACTGATGGTCGGGAGTGGAAGCGACGAGCTGTTAGCCATCTTAAGTCAGGCCATTTTAGATACGGAAGACCGTGTGGTCGCACCGGCTCCAGACTTTTCGATGTATGGCATATACACACAGATTGCGAGAGGGCACTTCATGCAACCAGATAAGCTTGGATTGAGTTACGATGCCCTAACCGAACTCATTCAAACGAATGAGCCGAAGCTCGTTCTGATTTCGAATCCGAATAACCCGACCGGTAAGATGTGGACACTTGAAGAATTGTCGGACATTGCGACACGCGTCCCTTATCTCGTCGTAGATGAGGCGTATATCGATTTCACGATGGAGGACTCGTTTGTATCTCGCTTGAACGAACATCCGAACGTCATCATCTTACGAACATTATCAAAAGCGTTTGGTCTTGCGAACCTTCGAATTGGATTCATGATTGCGTCAGAAGAGATCATCGAACAAATCGACCGATTCCGTTCACCGTTCAATGTGAGTGGACTCAGTGCCGCAGTCGCCAACGTTGTATTGCGTGATGAGACATATATCCAAGAGTCGATTCAGTTCCACACGGCGCAACGTGAGAAATTAACCGAGTTGTTACGACCGATCGGTGAGATTTTACCGAGTCGTGCCAACTTTATCTATGTCAAAACCGATGACAGTGAAGGGTGGGCATCCCGCTTCCTAGAAAAAGGCGTCCATGTACGTGCGTTTCCGGATGGATTACGTGTCAGTGCAGGGACAGATGAGGCGTATGCCTATATCCGACAAACGATTGAAGAGGTGAATTCTGTTGAGAACAGCTGAACTAAAGCGTGAGACGAAAGAGACAAAAATTGAGATTCGAGTCAATCTAGATGGAACAGGAGAAAGCACCATCCAAACAGGAGTCGGTTTTTTTGACCACATGTTGACGTTACTTGCCTTTCACAGTCAGATGGACTTAGAGGTGAAAGTCGAAGGAGATACGTGGGTCGATGCTCATCACACAGTCGAAGACGTGGGGATTGCGCTCGGTCAACTCATCGCCAAGTCACTCGGGGACAAAGTCGGGATTCGCCGCTATGGGTCGAGTTACATGCCGATGGATGAAACGCTAGCACGAGCGGTCATTGATGTGTCAGGGCGTCCCTTCCTCGTCTATCAAGCGGATATTCGCAATCCGAAGCTTGGCGATTTTGATACCGAGCTCGCTGAGGAATTCTTCCGGGCCGTTGCCATGAATGGTCGACTCACACTGCACTTAGCTGTCCTGTATGGGTCGAACTCACACCACATGATTGAAGGGTTGTTCAAAGCGTTCGGACGAGCACTTGCTGAGGCGATCTCGAGTGATGGGACGAATCGCCTCCCTTCTACGAAAGGATGGATCGAAGGATGAAAGTAGCCGTCATCGATTATGGAATGGGAAACGTATTTAACGTCGAGCGTGCGTTACAAGCAATCGGTTGCTACGTCGTGATCACGAATGATGCTAGCAAAATTGAAGAGGCGGATGCCATTTTACTTCCTGGGGTCGGTGCCTTCCCGCAAGCGATGCAATCACTCGAACAGACGGGGCTCATCCCCTTATTGCAAAAGATGGCGACGGAGAAACCTTTTTTAGGAATCTGTCTTGGGATGCAGCTCTTGTTTGATTCGAGCACGGAAGGTATGCCGACAAAAGGTCTCGGGTTGATTCCGGGAACGGTCGAGCGGATGCGAGCGAAGCGTCTTCCACACGTGGGATGGAACTCGATCCTCCGTGATGAGGATGTCTATTTTGTACACTCATACCACGCTGTGACGGCCGACGATTACATCGTGGCGGCAGCTGATTATATGGGTGAGAAAGTTCCGGCAATCGTTCAAAAAGGGCTCGTGACGGGCATGCAGTTCCACCCGGAAAAGAGCGGGACGTTCGGTCTCAGTTTACTTCAAGAATGGAAGGAGGCGGTCGAACGTGAGATTACTACCCGCCATTGATTTGATTGGAGGCAAGATTGTCCGTTTGACGGAAGGTGATTTTTCCACGGAAGAACAATACGGGGATCCGTATGAATTATTAAAAGCGTGGCAAGGAAAAGTTCCGATGATTCACTTAATTGATTTAGAAGGGGCCAAGGCAGGTGAGCCGCGTCACTTAGACGTTGTCCGCTATGCGAAGTCTCTTGGATTTCTTGTTCAAACAGGAGGTGGGATTCGTTCTAAAGCCTCACTTGATGCGGTCATGGAAACGGGTGCGGACCGCGTCCTTTTAGGGACGAAGGCGTTTACGGATCCTGACTTTTTGGACAAGGCGATTGAAAAGTACGGGAAGCGAGTTGCTGTGGCACTCGATGCATATGACGGAAAGGTCGCCATCAATGGATGGCAGGAAGCGACAAAGCTCGATGACATCTCGGTCGCCCAAGATCTCGTCAAACGAGGCATTGAGACGATTCTGTATACCGATATCGGATCCGATGGGAAATTGAACGGACCGAATGTTTCTCGCATGAAGGCGCTGCGTCAAATCGTCAACGTCACACTGATTGCCTCAGGCGGTGTGACGACCGAAGAGGACGTGAAGGAACTAATGATGGCCAAGATTGATGAGGCCGTCGTCGGGAAAGCACTTCTGTCCGGTAAAGTGAGTATCGAAGAACTGATTGAGTGGGAGGCGCGTTATGCTTAAACGCAGAATTATTCCATGTCTCGATGTGAAGGATGGCCGTGTCGTCAAAGGGATTGAATTCGTTCAATTGAGAGACATCGGGGACCCGGTCGAAATCGCGAAATATTATGACAAGTCCGGAGCCGATGAACTTGTCTTTCTCGATATCACGGCAAGTACAGAGCGTCGCCAGACGATGCTCGATGTCGTCAGCGCTGTGGCACGAAAAGTATTCATCCCGCTGACAGTCGGTGGTGGGATTCGTTCACTCGAGGATATCTCCTCATTATTAAAAGCAGGAGCGGACAAAGTATCGTTGAATACGCTCGCTGTCGAATCACCAAGTCTCATCCGTGAAGCGGCCGATCGTTTCGGTTCTCAATGCATCGTCGTCGCAATCGACGTAAAGTTTGAAGATGGGGAGTACTATGTTTACACATATGGAGGTAAACAGAAGACAGACCTGTTAGCGGTCGAATGGGCGAAACAAGTGGCCGCGCTCGGGGCGGGTGAACTTCTTGTGACGTCCATGAACCAAGACGGAAAGCAAAGCGGATATGACCTTGCGATTTTAGAACAACTTCGCGAAGTCGTCGACATTCCGATTATCGCATCAGGTGGGGCAGGGAATGCCGAACACGTGGTCGAAGCGCTTGAAAAGGTCGACGCTGCGCTACTTGCCTCCATCTTACATGACCGAAAAACGACAGTAGAAGAGGTGAAGCACGTATGCACGAGTCACAACTTGCCGATGCGGTTCGTTTCGACGAAAATGGATTAATTCCCGCCATCATCGTCTCAGAAGAAGACGGGGCCGTCCTCATGCTCGGATATATGAATGATGAGGCCATCCGTCAAACGCTACGTGAACGGGTCGTGACGTTCTGGTCTCGTTCAAAAGGTAGGCTATGGATGAAAGGGGAGACGAGCGGCAACACACTTGACGTCGTCAGTATCCACGTCGACTGTGATCAGGATGCGCTTCTCGTTCGTGTCCATGCGAATGGTCCGACTTGTCATACCGGAAATCGAAGTTGTTTCTTTACGGAGGTGAACGTATGATTCATGAATTGGAGCAATTGATTCAATCCAGAAAAGATGAACCAAAAGAAGGTTCGTATACGACGTATTTGTTTGAACAAGGCGTCGAAAAAATCGCGAAGAAGTTCGGTGAAGAATCGTTCGAGGTCGTCATTGCTGCCATGACGGATGAAGACTTGGTCGAAGAATCAGCTGATCTTCTGTATCATCTACTCGTCTTATTGGCGGCTAAAGGTGTGCGCTTAGAGGATGTGGAAGCGTTACTCGCCAAACGTCACGGCACGACGACGCCGGCGAAGCCTCGTCGCGACGTAACGGAATGGTAAAGAAAAGAGGAAGGAGAACCGCTCCTTCCTCTTTTATATTATCGATTCACCGAAGCAGCCATGCGAATATATGTATGGCGTCGTCCACGAATGGCAATCGAAAGTGCCTGGATGTTCTCTGGTACGGCAATCCCGGACAGTCCGGCGTCACCGATATGGACGATATCTGCGCCGCCTCGTTTTGAAGAGAGTGCAATCTCCCGAACGGTCGCGACATCTGCGCCTTCTTGTGACGTTCCAATCGCCGCTAATGTGAGAGCGCCGAGCGCTTGCAGTTCTTGCACGAGTTCGTGGAACGATTCTTCACGGACACCAGGTACGGTGCCTGGAGCCGGCAGGAGAATGATGTCTGCACCAGCTTCGACGAAGCGGATATATGCGTCACGGTCCAACACATTGCCGACTCCGGCCTGGTGCATCTTTCCAGCAATGATGACCCCTGCGAATTCACGACGCGCTTGGATGATTGCTTGTTCGATGGCTTCATTCGTAACTCCGGTATTCGGATTGCCTGTCAGACAGACGAAATCAATCCCGAGCTCAGACGCTTTTTGGAACGCTTCCATTGAAGCGAGTCTACCTCGTTTCACGTCATTCATTTCAGACGACTTCTCTGAAAAATCGACAGGTTCCAAGTTGACTCCAATTGGCAATCCAATCAGTCGTTTTAGTTCCAGAATCGGATGGTCACTCATCTCATCACCTGGCATCTCGCCGAACAACGCATGACTTTCAAGTCCTTTAATGTAAGGGTGAAACACATCCAACATGTTCAATAAAATCAAGTCGGCGCCGAATGCTCGCGCGAGTTCCGCATTTGTCACTTCTGGGTAAAGTGGCTGAACCGTCGGGATGACCTCGGCCATGACCGTTCGTCCTTCCGCTTTTCGAATCGATTCGACTAGATCTTGGCGGTTAAACGTTAAAAAATCACTTGCCCGACATTCTAAAATCCGTTTCATCACATCTGCCTCCTTCTGCTCATCCTTGTCTCTATTCCCTAAACCTTCAAAAAATCCTCTATACTAACGAGTAAGGAGGGATAAAAATGACGGAAAAAGAGAAGATGATTCGTGGTGAACTCTATTTAGCGGGTGATGACACGCTCGTCGCAGACCGTAAGCGTGCCCGGCGATTGACTGAACGATTCAATCGATCTGGGATTGATGAGTTGGAAGAACGAAATGAGATTCTTAGTGAGTTACTCGGTTCGACGAAAGAGTCGTATTACATCGAACCGAACTTCAAATGTGATTACGGGTACAATATTCACTTGGGAGAACGATTCTATGCGAATTTTGATTGTGTCTTTTTAGACATCTGTCCTATCACGTTCGGGGATGACTGCATGCTTGCACCGGGCGTACATATTTACACGGCGACACACCCGATTGACCCAACTGAGCGCATCTCAGGATATGAGTTCGGGAAACCCGTGACCATCGGGGACCGAGTATGGATCGGTGGAGGGGCCATCATCAATCCGGGAGTGACGATTGGGGATGAGGCTGTCATTGCATCTGGTGCCGTCGTCACAAAAGATGTTCCACCACGGACGGTCGTTGGAGGAAATCCGGCACGTGTGATCAAGACGATTGACTGACAAAAACTCCTGAACATGAGGTTCAGGAGTTTTTTACGTGACTTGTATCCATGTATTGCTGAATAGCTGAATGTGCAAGATGAAGCGCCATCTCGTCCCCGATTGTCACCCGAATCCCCATCTGTTGTTTCGACGTGTGTACGTTGAAGTCAGTCAAGTGCGACCACAACTCTTCATGTTGCTCTAACTCGACATACAAGAAGTTCGTCGTGGCAGGGATGACATGACCGATGGTTTCGAAGGCTTGCGCCCACTTTTGCCGCATCTCGTCATGCCATTCAATTGTTTCTTGAAGATAAGTGGCATCTTTTAAGAAGATGTTGCAAATTTTTGCACTCACCCCGCTAATGTTAAACGGTGGGATGAATTGACGGAAATAGTGTGCGAGTTCTGTGTTTGTCACCATGAATCCGATTCGAACGTTTGCCAATCCAAACGCTTTTGACATCGTGCGAAGCACGATGAGATTCGGAAGGGTGGCAATGAACGGAATCGTGCTTGCATCTGGTGTGAAGTCCATATACGCCTCATCTACTACGATATATGGCACAAGTGAGGCGAGATGCGTCAACTCTTCTACGGTCCACAGCTTCCCAGTTGGATTGTTCGGATTCGAAAGGAGAAGAAGCTTCGGATGATGCGTCTCGATTGCCTCTAAAATCCCCTCATATGATAAATCATTGGCTTGAACATGTTGCCCGTGGGCAATGGTCGTGAAGATGGGATACATCGAAAAGTCAGGTGCCGGGGACAAGACGATGTCATGTGGTGTGAGCAATGCTTGCGTTACAACATGAATCATTTCATCACTCCCACAACCGACGAGTAATTGCTCAGGTGTGACGCCGGCGTATGTAGCGTATCGTTCGAACAATTCATTGATTGGTTCGACGGGATATTCGTGTAAGTCATGGTACGTCAACGAATCAAGCTGACTCTTGATTCGGTCAGGTAATGGGAACTGACTTTCATTTTGGTTTAACCGATGTCCCGTCGGATAAACGACGGGATAGATCGGAAGCTCGATTTGTCTCATTCAGTTGGCTCCATCGAGAACCATTTTTTCACCAATTCATCGATTTCACCTGACTCCATCATCTTGTTCAACTCTTCGTTGAACTGCTCTCGTAACTCATCATCTAATTTGAAGGCAGCAGCTGAGCCTTTTTCGCCATCCTCTTTCAAAGCGAATGTATAGAAGCTGTCATCTTGGTCTAAATATTTCTGTGCGACCGTGTCTTCGATGACCATCGCATCGATTCGACCTGTGTTCAACTCTTGAACGATTTCAGGGATTTTGTTCAACGATACGAGTTCAGCGTCAGGTGCTTGTTCTTTAGCGATATTTTCTTGAATCGAAGCCGTTTGGACACCGATTTTCTTACCAGACAAATCTTCGATCGCTTGAAGTGACTCGTCTTTTGTCATGATCAAGTTTGTCGCGGAAAGATAGATGTCTGAGAAGTCCGCATTCTCTTTACGCTCTTCTGTTGGCGTCATCCCGGCCATGACGAAGTCGACACGCCCGCTATTCAAGGCCCCAAGTAAGCTACCGAAGTCCATATCTTCAATCTTCAATTCGTAACCGAGACGTTCTGTAATCGTCTCCGCGATTTCAATATCAAATCCGACAATCGCATCCCCGTTTGCCGTATCGACAAATTCATATGGGAAGTAATCGGCGCTCGTCCCCATGACGATCGTTTTTTGTTCTGTCGCTTCACCTTCTGTTTCTTGACTACATGCACCGAGTAAAGCCGCGCTCAACATAAGTGTACCTGCTAATAACCATTTTTTCATATGTGTATAATGCCTCCCTGTTGTAGATGAGACTAAGTGTAAATGTATGATTATTAATTGTAAAGCATAAATATACAAAATTATTAAAAAAAGAAACACTTTCAAGATGAAAGCGTTCTCTTCTTAGTTTTTCAAAAGATACGACATAATTCGCTCAATCGGAATTTCTCGATTGTCCATCGTATAAATTTGTAAGTAAGGATGGTTAGTAGGCCGTTTGCAGTGTTCATTCATCTTAGACCAATTCTCATACGAAACTTGATCAATTTGACTCGGTCGTCTGACACGGTTTCGAAGTCGTGCGTTAATTTCTTCGTATTCTTCATGACGACACTCGATATAACGATAAGTCGCTCCGTACTTGGTGGAAATCGCTATCCCTTTATCGAGCATTTCGTCATAGAGACAAGGACTGTCGAGAATGACGTTTTGTCCAAGTGATAGGTGATACTCGACGAGGGACCAATCGACATCATAAGCCATCTTCCCGATTTCTCCATCTGAGAAGTTGCCAATAGGAAGCGTATGGAGTAAGGCGGTCTTTGAAACATCATGATCGATGACGACCGCATGTACGTGTTGGATGATTCGTTTAGCTAATGTAGATTTTCCTGATCCAGGTGTTCCAGACATTTGAAGAAAAAACAGATGATCACCTCCCAACTAAATAGAAATCAATCTAAATCTTGATATTCCATGGTGTTCTTTGTTAATGCTTTATAGTAAATATTCGTTGATTCAAATCCCTCACTAGATTTTGTATAGTACGGTATTGATCCCGCTAAAATGTACTCGAGTGAAAGGTACAGGTGATTAGAAGAGTCTCCTTTCCTTGTATCGAGAATGATTACTTCTTTTCCTAAGTTTCTGACGACATTTTCGGCAGAGAGCATAAGTGCTCGTCCGATTCCTAATCGTCGAAAATCTGGATGTACCATTAATTTTGCAATTTCAACACGATGAACGCCGTTCGGTTTCATACACATATGTAATTGGATAGTGCCGACGATCATTTCATCTTGTACAGCGATTAATAATTGAATCTCGGGTTGAATGACGTTAGACCAATAAGTCATTGCATCTTCAAGCGTCATATCTGGAAGAAACCCTATTGAAGCTCCACCTTCAACGACATGAATCAATAAATGGCTCATTTCCTCAAGATAGTCTTCGATACAATCGACTTGAATAACCTGATATCGCTGATTAAAGGTTTGGTCCGATGTTAGCATTTGCATACCATGATGACGTTCCCGTCAAGATCTTTGAAATTGAGCCAATGTTCGTGCTCAATGGGTGTAATGACATTAATATCGCTTTGAATCATATAAGAATAAGCTTGATGAATATCGTGCGTATTTAAGTGAAACAGTGGTGTCTGGATGATGTTATCTTTTGAGTAGATTTTGCTATCTAAAACGAGGTTGGTACCCTCTAATGGAATGACATATAAATGGTCGAATAAGATCTCTCTTTTTGTTGAAAGATCGAATAAATCACAATACCAGTCACGCGCTTTTTGAATATCACTTACCGGAATAAAGATGGTGCCGATTTTGTGAAGGATAGGGTTCATAGGAATTCCTGCCTTTTCATTTGATTAATGAAGTTTGCAACATCTTTCCGAGATTTTAAGACGATGATCTGTTTCTCGTGAGAATATTGTTTGATTCGTTTGACCATCTCTGGCTTTTGAATGTCAGGAAAATTCCAAACCCATTTCAGGAATGCGAAATCGAGTTTTTCCTCACAGGATGCGCCCATATCCGGTCGTGTCGTACCACGATATCGGACGACTCGCTTGAGGACACGATATATACAGACGATGCGTGGAAGGTCGATCAAAATGACGGTATCTGCTGCCTGTAAACGTAAATCAAGCGTGTTCCCGAAGTTTCCATCGATGATCCATTGATCTTTCTTCACAAGCTGTTGTTGGATGTCAATTCGTTCTTCACTTGGTGCCATCACCCATCCCGGTCGCCACATGAGGGCGTCCAAATGATAGACATCGAGATGTAATCGTTCACCGAGTTGACGGGCGAGTGTGGATTTCCCCGCACCACCAGAACCGATGATTATGATTCGTTTCATACAGTCACTTCTTTCATAGATGGACTCGATAAGATTAACTTTGCCCGTGCATCAATGTTTTCTGGTAGATTTTGTAGTGAAAAATATTTTAAATCTATCCCTTCATCATCGTTTAAACATAACGTGCCCGTCACTGTGTCAGTGATGAATAAATGGGTAACATTATGCACTTGATCGCCATTTGGATATTCAAAGAAAAAATCAGGTCCAGAGAAAACTGAGATTAGAGTTAAGTGGTTGGAAGAGAGACCCGTTTCTTCATACAATTCTCGTTGTGCGGTTTGTTCGATGGTTTCTCCAGGTTCCATCGCCCCGCCAGGAAGTCCCCATTCCTTTGTATCTTTCCTTAGTTGTAATAAAAATTCTTGATTATCATTTTGTACAGCTATTGCAGCGCCGATCATAATGAAAGGACGGTGACCGATGAGTTCTCGCATCGAATGTATATAATTTTTCAACTTATTCATCCTCCAATACAATCCATTTCTTCAATTGACCGTCCTCTTCATAAATGACCCGCACATCCATCTGTCCGATGACGAGACGTTGTTCCGAACTGAACACGACGATCGGATAGTTCGTGGACACCGGCTTGTCCGTCTCAAAGATTGGGCTATGCGCCTGCATCGCGTAATAGCCGTCCGATCTCGTGTTGGCTGCGCCTGCATCAATCTGTGTCACATGGTCAAATCCTCTCAGTCTGAGCACATAACTATAAGACGTTCTCGCTCCCTGTTCGAGACGCCATTCTTCGATGATGGCTGATTTGTCGTCCATCGTTCGTTCTTCTAGCACTTTTTGTGCCGTATACTCTTTTTCGTAAGGAATCATCTCTTGGATGCTGACGACGGTCATCGTCGCAAGCTTGAGTGATTCCTCGGAAGGCGGGGTAATCAGTATACCAATAAAGATGAGAATTGGAATCAATAAATAGACCATGACACGACTACGCATTTTCATCACCTTACCTTTTCAGATATAAACTATTTCTGCATAAGAGAATCAGTTCCCTTCAAAAGATCGTTGGAATCTCAAAAACCGATTCATTTCTTCAAGTTTTTGAATGAGCAGGTATGATATAAAGAGGAGGGATGTACATGAAAATCGGGATCATAGGTGGAGGCGTTGCGGGTTTGACGGCAGCTGCGCTCGCGCAACAAAAAGGGCATGATGTGATTGTATTAGAAGCATCGCGTGAATGGGGTGGGTGTGCCGGTAAATTTCAACGGGGTGACTATTTGTTCCCGGCAGGCGCGACACTCGGAATGGGATTTGAAAAAGGTGGAGTCCATCAGCGTGTCCTTCAGAAATTGGGCGAATCGGTCGAGGTGACGTTACTTGACGAGGTGATGGACATTCAATTACCTGACGTCACCGTCACTTACTATCGCGACCGAATGCGCCTGCTTGAGGAGCTCAGTCGCGTGTTCTCAGAGCATTATGAGTCAATCCATGCGTTTTACCGAGAAGTGTGGGGAGATTTTGAGAGGATTCGTCCGCTGTTTCAGCAGTTACCTGCACTTCCACTTCGGACGACATCAGACATAGTTTACGCGCTGAAAGGTTTTCGACCGAATCAAATCACAGCGCTCCTGAAACTCCAGCGGCCACTCGGTGACACGTTAGCTCGTCACGGACTAAACGGTACGATGTTCGAGCGATTTATCGATGGCGTCCTGCTCGACAGTTTGCAGACCGGTGCGAAAGAAGCGAGTCATTTACTCGGTGCAGTGGCACTGTCGGTCTATCACGAAGGAGCGTTCTATGTTGAAGGTGGACTGTATCAATTGGCTCATGCGTTAGAGCGCGCCGTCCGAACGTTTGGTGGCGAAACGAAATTAGGGAGAGACGTCCAATCCATCGAACAGGTAACGGATGGATGGCTCATCACCGATCGAAGAGGACGACTTGAACTAGTCGATGTCGTTGTTTCCGCCATCCCGATTGAGCGGACGAGCGAATTTCTGAGAGGACAAGAACAACGACGCTTCAAACGACAATATCGCAGACAATTGAAGCAGTCGCAATGGGGCACGTTCAGCCTTTACCTCGTCTTGCCTGAGGATGTGTGTCAACAGCAACCACTATTTCAACAAATCTATCACGAGCGATTACCGAGTGGGCATGCGTTCATTTCGATGTCCGCGCCAGGTGACGTGTTACGGACAGAACGACCGGAACGGACCATCACGGTATCCACACATATCGATTTATCAGAATGGCAACATTGGAAAGATCGGGCGGCATATGAGAAACTAGAACAAGATTGGACCAATCGTCTCGTCGACGTCGTCGCGACTGCATTTCCCGATTGGGACCGCGAGTCGTCACTACTTCTGCCTGGTGGACCCGGGGCATGGGTGAAGTATACGAAGCGTCCACACGGAGCAGTTGGAGGATATGCCCAGACGCCAAGCCAGGCACTCTTTCGTGCGGCAAGTTATCGTACCGACTTGCCGAACTTCTATGTGTGCGGGGATACGGTATTTCCGGGAGCAGGGACGATTGGCGCGATGACGAGCGGATTACATGTCGCCCGGGCACTCGGGGTGACGATTGATTAGGGGGATATTGATGAAGATAAAAGCGTTTGATGAACTGACAACGATGGAATTGTATCGCTTACTGGCATTACGGACTGAGATATTTGTGGTCGAACAGAACTGTCCGTACCAAGAGGTGGATGGAAAGGACGTAGCAGCCATCCATTATTGGATGGAAGAAGATGGAGAGATCGTCTCTGCGCTTCGCGTGTTAACGGAAGCATCTCCGGTCGCCATCGGACGTGTCGTCACGAAAGCGACGCATCGAGGGAAAGGGTATTCCCGCCTCTTGATGGATGCGGCAATCAAGGACTTCGGTCATGAGACATTATATCTGCAAGCGCAGACGTATGTGGAACCTTTTTATGCCTCGTTTGGCTTCAAACGGACGAGTGATGTGTATCAAGAAGACAGCATTCCGCACGTCGATATGTTACGAGAATCCTCGAATCCCGCTAGTACCGTTTCCGAATCGTTCATGTTAGAATGAGAAAGAACATTCACGTGCCATTGAGCACGATTACATTATAGACATAAAGGGGTTTACAATGGTGACCGATCAACAAGTAATTGCAAAAGCAAGAGAATTGGCAGACGTATTAGCACAAACACCAGAAGTGGCGCGTTTCAAAGAAGCGGAAGCGAAAGTGAACGGAAGTGACCGCGTACAGACGTTGATTAAACGAATCAAGTTCTTACAAAAAGAAGCCGTCAACTGTAAGCACTACGGCAAGACGGAAGCACTTGCGAAAGTCGAGCAAAAGATTGATAAAGCGATGGAAGAACTTGACTCGATTCCGGTCGTTCAAGCGTTCCAAGAAACACAAGTCGAAGTGAACGATTTACTTCAATACGTGACGGTCACGCTCGCGAACTCCGTGACGGACCGTATCATCGAATCGACGGACGGCGACGTCCTTGCAGGGAAGACAGGGAGCGGCATGGCGGCTGAACAAGCACGCGGCGGCTGCGGATACTAAAACGACACAGCTGGCCGATGGTCAGCTGTTGTACTTTCTAGAGGTGAATCAACATGCAAGAAGTCCATCAAACACCAATGATGAAACAATATTTCTCCATCAAGGCAGACTATCCGGACGCCTTTTTATTCTATCGACTCGGTGATTTTTACGAGTTGTTTTTTGAAGATGCACAAATTGTCGCAAAGGAGTTAGAGCTCACGCTCACTTCTAAAAACGGGAAACAGGCCGAGCATCCAATCCCGATGTGTGGCGTTCCGCATCATTCCGCGGCAATCTATATCGAGCAACTGATCGAAAAAGGATTCAATGTCGCCATCTGTGAACAGACGGAAGACCCGAAGGCGACGAAAGGACTCGTGAAGCGAGAAGTCATCCAAGTGATCACGCCGGGTACATACATGGCGTCACTCAGTGAAAAAGAGAACCGTTATCTCGTCGCCATCTCCGACGTCGCAGGACGATTCGGAATTGCTCGCGGTGACGTCACGACGGGGGAATCATGGTTGACGACGCTCTCGTCAGAAGAGGCCGTCTTACGTGAAATCGAAGGATTGCTCCCGAACGAGGTCATCGTCGAAGACGAACGACTCGCTGACTTGTTACGACAGACCGGCATTCCTCTCTCGATTCAAGTGGACAAGCGGGAGAGTCCGCTCGCACAAGGTGCGAAAGACGAGGCACAACGCTCGGCATTTGAATTGCTGTTTGCCTATCTCACGAAAACACAGAAACGTTCGCTCGATCACTTGCAACCAGCTGTCGCCTATGAGGTTGAACAGCATATGCAACTCGATGCCAATACGGCCCGAAATCTTGAACTGTTCCGTTCGGCTCGTTCGGGAGAACGGAAAGGGTCACTCCTTTCACTCCTTGATGAGACGACGACGGCGATGGGCGGTCGTTTATTGAAGCGTTGGCTCGAACAGCCACTCTATACAGAGCAAGGCATCAAAGAGCGACAGGACGCCGTCGAGAACTTAGTGGACGACTTCATGTTGCGCGATCAACTACAAGAAGAGCTGAAGCGAGTCTACGATATCGAACGCCTTGTCGCAAAAGTCGGGTACGGGACGGCGAATGCGCGAGACCTTGTCCAATTACGCGACACACTCGAGCGGATGCCAGCCGTCCGGTCACTCTTACAAACGGTGAAAGCCGATCGCTTGCTGCAAATCGAACAGAATCTTGACTCGTTCGAGACGTTGAGTGGACAGCTACGGGCTGCCCTCGTCGATTCACCCCCGATCTCGACGAAAGAAGGTGGGATGATTCGTCACGGGTATTCGGATGAGCTCGACGAACTGCTAGAAGCGAAAGCGCACGGGAAATCGTGGATTGCCAACCTCGAGCAACAGGAACGCATCGCGACCGGCATCAAGTCGTTAAAGGTCGGGTATAACCGCGTATTCGGTTACTACTTGGAAGTGACGAAAGCGAATGCGAAGTTACTTGAAGAAGGACGTTATGAGCGGAAGCAGACGTTGACGAATGCGGAACGATACATCACGCCAGAACTGAAAGAGAAGGAAGCCCTGATCTTAGGTGCGGAAGAGAAGAGCTGTACGCTCGAATATGACTTGTTTGTCGCGCTCCGCGAAGAAGTGAAGACGTACACGAAGGACCTTCAACAATTGGCCCGTTCACTCAGTGAGTTGGATGTGCTCCTCGCCCTTGCCGTCGTGGCGGAGAAGCGGGAATACGTACGCCCAGTTACGACATCTCACGTCCAAATTGAACGTGGACGTCACCCTGTCATTGAGACGGTCTTGCCGCGAGGCGAATATGTCGCCAATGACTTGACGCTTGACGACACACGTCAAATGTTACTCATCACCGGACCGAACATGTCCGGTAAATCGACGTATATGCGTCAATTTGCCTTAATTGCAATCCTTCATCAGATCGGTTCATTCGTCCCGGCAGAAGCGGCGGAACTCCCGCTCTTTGACCGCATCTTCACACGGATCGGTGCAGCGGACGATTTGGTGAGCGGACAGTCGACGTTCATGGTCGAGATGACCGAGACGCGCCAAGCCGTCACCGAGGCAACGAACCATAGTCTGATTCTATTGGATGAGATTGGTCGGGGGACGTCAACGTATGACGGAATGGCGCTCGCACAGGCAATTGTCGAATATATCGCCTCAACAATCGGAGCGAAGACACTCTTCTCGACGCACTATCATGAACTGACAGTGCTCGAAGATTCGATTCCGACACTTGAGAATGTTCATGTCCGGGCGATTGAACGGGATGGACGAGTCGTCTTCCTCCATGAGGTACATCCAGGACGTGCCGACAAGTCGTATGGGATTCACGTGGCGGAATTGGCTGAACTTCCGGATTCATTGATTGACCGGGCTCGGACGATCCTGTCAGAACTCGAATCCGAAGCAACGAAACCGAGTTTGAACGAGCAACCTTCTCCACCAGTGGAAGAAGTCAGCCAGTTGTCATTGTTCGAGTCGAATGACGTCGTACGGGAGCAACTGCTCAAACTCGATTTGTTGGCAATGAATCCAATCGAAGCGATGCAGGCGCTCTATGAACTGCAACAGACCGCAAAGAAAGGGTGAGTCGATGGGAATCATTCGAGAGTTACCGGAACAACTCGCGAACCGAATCGCAGCCGGGGAGGTCGTGGAACGACCGGCTTCCGTCGTCAAAGAATTAGTCGAAAATGCGATTGATGCGGGAGCGACGAAAGTGGACGTCGACTTACAAGAGGCGGGTATCCGTCTTATTAAAGTCCGTGACAACGGGCATGGGTTCCATGAAGAAGACGCGGCGCGAGCCTTCTTGCGGCATGCGACGAGTAAAATCCGTGACGAGCATGACTTGTTCCGGATTCGGACGCTTGGCTTCCGCGGTGAGGCACTCGCCTCGATCGCGTCGGTCAGTCACGTCTCGTTGAAGTCGAAGCGAGCAGATGAAGATGGTTTTGAGATGACGCTTGAAGGCGGTGTCGTCACAGCGACCAATCCGGCGGCGACGAACGTCGGGACTGAAATCGCGGTCAGTCAGCTCTTCTTCAACACACCAGCCCGTCTGAAATATTTGAAGACATCGGCGACTGAGCTCGCGAGCATTACGGATACGTTGAACCGATTGGCGCTGTCTCATCCGGAGATTCGTTTCACCGTCTTCCACGAAGAAAAAGAATTGTTGCGTACGAACGGGAATGGGGACTTGAAGCAAGTCATGCTCGCCATCTATGGTCGCCAAGTCGCCGCACAAATTGTTACGGCGTCGAGTAAGACGAACGACTATACGTTGAGCGCGCATCTCGTTCGCCCGGAAGTGACCCGTTCGAACAAACAGTACGTGACTCTCATCTTAAACGGTCGAAGCATCAAGAACTTTGCGCTGACCCAAAGCGTGCTCGAAGGCTATCACACGCTCTTACCGATCGGACGCTATCCGATTGCCGTGCTCGAGGTGAAGATGGATCCGATGTTGATTGACGTGAACGTCCATCCGACAAAACGTGAAGTACGTTTGTCGAAAGAAAAAGAACTGTGCCAGCTCATCCGAGAGACCGTTCAATTGACGCTCCGGGAGCAACGTCTCATTCCGTCTGTGAAACAAGAAGCGAAGCCGAAACGTGTGACACCGTCTGAACAGTCGAAACTCGACTTTTCGATGGAGCCGCAACCTAAACAAGCCGACACCGTCGAGTGGAACTATCCGATTCCTCGGGATCGAAAAGAGTCGCTCACGTCTCCTTCCCAATGGAATCCGGCTCCGCTCGTTCATGAACCGGAGGCAGAGATGATCGAACCAAAACAGGTCGAAGAGCCTGTACGTCAGTCCGAGCGTCTTCCGGCGTTAGACGTCATCGGGCAACTCCATTCGAGTTATATCATCTGTGGAGCGGAAGACGGGATGTACGTGATGGACCAACATGCCGCCCAGGAACGCATCAAGTATGAGTTGTTTTATGAGCAGTTAGGACGTCCGGAAAAAGAGTATCAGCTCCTGTTGATTCCGCTGACGTTAGAGTTCACGCAAGAAGAGACGCTCGCCATCGAAGAAGTGCTCCCGCTTCTAGCGGATGCCGGCATCACGTTAGAGCCGTTTGGGGGTAACACGTTCCTTGTACGTGAAATTCCAACATGGTATCCGCAACATGACTTAGAGGGTACAATTCGTGATCTAGTGGAGATGGCTATTCAGCAGCGGTCAATCGACATCGCGAAATATCGTGAGGAAGCATCGATCCTCATGGCGTGTAAACGATCCATCAAAGCGAATCATCCACTCAATATGGAGATGATGCGACAATTGATTGATGATTTGAGTCGAACGACGTCTCCGTTCACGTGTCCGCACGGGCGACCGATTCTCGTGAAGTGGAGCACGTATGAACTCGAGAAATTGTTCAAACGCGTCATGTAATCGTCTTGTTACCTTGTTTTAACACGATGTAACGTTTATGCAGGAGCCCTCATGGGAAAACTATACACATGTCACTCAACGCATCGAGGTTGAGAGGTGGCTTTTTCACTGCCTCACCCTCAAGATGCCGACATGAAATGTATATCCATGTAGGAGGAAAAGAAAATGACGAACAAACTTCAAGTATCAAAACGAGAATTACGCCCACGATCACTACGCACGAAGTTGCGTAACGAAGGAAAAGCGTTAGGCGTTGTCTATGGTTACAAAGTAGACAGCACGCCAATCGTGTTTGACGAGATGGACCTTCGTAAAATTCTTCGAGACCACGGTGACAACGCCTTGATCGAACTCCATTTCGATGGAAACAAGATCAACACGCTCGTGCACGGATCGGAAACGGATCCGTTCACAAACTTCTATCAGCACGTCGAATTTATGGCTGTGAAGATGGATGAAGAGACAGAAGTCGAAGCGGATATCGTCCTCGTTGGCGACGCGAAAGGCGTCAAAGAAGGCGGATATCTCGCCCAGTCACTCTATAAAGTGACGGTCGCAGCGACACCTGCCAACATCCCTGAACGCATCGAACTTGACGTGTCAGACCTCGAAATCGGTGACTCGGTGACGGTAGCGGATCTTCCAGAAGACAAATCGTACACGATCGTCTCGGAACCAGATATGCACATCGCCTCTGTGAATGAGCCGGTTGCTGAGGAAGAGGAAGAAACTGAATCAGAGGAAGGTTCAACTGAAGAAGCTTCAGAAGGATCTTCTGAAGAAACAGAAGAATCGACTGAGGATAAAGAATAAGCAATTCGATTATAAAAGAGGAGCATCGTCCCTAGATGGGGCGATGCTCCTCTTTTTTCAGTATTGTTTCGCTAATCTTGTCTACAACTGATAACGTAATTATTAAGAAGCTTTTCTTCATTTTTAGTATCGGAAGGTGATCACTATGCAAGAGCTTACAATTATTGAAAGGAAGCATCTACATAAGCAGATTGGAGATAATTTTGATAATTATTTCATTATAGGTGAAATTAAAAAGGTTTATGAGATCACTAGTTATGATGATTTAACTATTAACGATAACAAAAAAGCTTTAATTGATTTTTTGGTTTACCAAAATGTATATCCAATAGTCATAACATTTATATTATCTAAAAATATAAGTCAGGATAATGAGATGGTTGAAAAAATGGATTCAAGGAAAATTAAATATTCTATGAACGATTGTGCTGAGAATGAGAATTCTTTTTATTACTGCAATGCAAAAATAGAAAACGAAAAAGATTTAAGGTTTTTGATTAACGAAACGTACTGGATGCCTGCTCAAAATGGGTTTTATAACATTATCTTTAAAGATAAATTGAATTTTACTTTAAAAAAATATGGTAAGTGGCTGTTCTCTAGCACTCAATTTGTACCTTTAATTGATATGAGTATACCAACTTCTTTTATTAAAATAGATGGAGATGGACTTGGGTTTATTTTATTTTCTAATGAAAAAAAATATGAATCTATTGAAGAATTAACAAAGAATATACCTCAAAAATTTTACATTGATTATTTAGACGAAAAATGAATTATGAGGGCCTCAGTTTGAGCATGTTATAACGCATAGTCATGTTACATAGATACTATGAAAAATGATATGTATGATGAGGTTTGGGGGTCTACTCATGATGACTCTTTGTTAGAATTATATAAACTGATAATAGCGGGTTTATCGATGTGAGGAATACAGTCCGTAGAGTTGGAATAAGACTAAATTTAGCCAGATCATATAGCTTTGTATCATGATGTTCATTTATACAATCAAAATTATAAAAACCATTTAAAACTTGTGAAGCCACGTGGTTTAAGCAACACATATTCCATACAGAAGGTGAAAAAATGAAAGCTCAGGAAATATTAAGAGAAATCGAAAAAATACACTACTGGGATGCGCGCGTTTTAGGATTCGATTGCCGTTATTTTGGAGATGAGGTTTTAATAAAGATTGAAGATGAGGAAGAGAGTTATCGTCACTACGAGATTGAATTTTTAGGTTGTATTAAAGTAGAGGTTTCTACCGCTCTAGATGATCGAACAATGCCAATCAAAGAACTGACGAGGGGACAACGCCCATATTTCATGCAGGATATTAGCATCGATAGTTACGAATTAGAGGGGCAGGAAATATTTATATGCCATCTCTTATTGCCTCCTGTTGCGGCAGAGATTCATTTCACGAAAATTAGAATCGGAAAGGAATATCACTGATAAATTTTACAATGTCTGAATCGCAATAGTCGACCAAGAGACAGTTAATAAATATATATTGAACTATCATGAAATGCAGTGATTACAGAAGAACATTATAATGCTATTCATAAAAATGAGTGAGGTGTATAATATGTCATACAAATCGATACAATCGCTATTACCTGTTAAAGAAAAGGCAATCCTGTTGGATCAGGTCGAAGGATTGAATAGATATCTTTGTATTCTACCGAACGATGAATTAGAAAGTCAGTTTGGAGATTTAGAAGAGTTCACAAAACAAGGCTTTGCAGTCGTAGGTTATGAAGATTTGCTAGGAGATTTTGTAGGAGTGGACATAAAGAGTGGACACCTTTTGATTGTTAATCATGAAACGCTTCATGTAGAGGAAAGATTAAATTTAACATTTGATGAACTCATGAGAAAGGATTAATCCCTTATTTTAACGATTGGCTTCATAAACTTTGTCTTATTATTCTCCCGAAAATTGGGAGAATTTTTGTTTGTCACAAATCCGCCATATGTAAACGATTACGATGTGAACACTCTGTCAATTCATGCAAGACAGGATTGCCAACAGAGACTGTACAGTTTATATTGTTAATGATTTCACATATTAGAACTGATACTTTCCTATTTAATTATTCAGAAAGAAGGGTTTGTGACATGGCATCAATGGAAATCCATGCACTCGAATCATTGCGAAAAAAAGCACAGGCTTCCACTCAAATGATTCATTATCGTCCAATGGAATACTTTTTACGGGCAATGTTAGCCGGGATCTTTATCGGCTTTGCCTCAATCTTTACCTTGAAAGTCGTCAACGGTATGTATTTAGCGGAATCTCCGTTCACGACACTCATCGGAGGCTTCTCGTTCGGGATCGCGCTCGTCATGATTATCTATGGGGGAGCTGAGTTGTTCACGGGGAATACGATGTATTTCACAACGTCGACGCTTCGTGGTTATACGACGCTCAGTGATACGATGCTCGTCTGGTTGCTCTGCTTCGTCGGGAACGCACTCGGGGGAATTTTATTCGCCTTACTACTTGCACCGACTGGCGTCATCCAAGAACTCGGGATGAACAACTGGTTGTTCTCCGTTGTTGAAAGTAAAATGCATCATACGACGGTCGAAATTTTCTTCCGCGCCATCTTCTGTAACTGGATGGTCTGTCTCGCTATTTTCTTACCGAAACAAATGAAAAATGAGTTCGCTCAAATCTTCTCGATGATCTTCCTTGTCGCGGTCTTCTTCGCATCAGGATTTGACCACGTCATCGCCAACTTCGTCTTGTTCGCCTTGACGCTCGTCGTCCCACACCCTGAGACGATCAGCATGGCAGGTGCGATTCACAACTTGATTCCTGCAACGTTCGGTAACATTATCGGTGGAGCGCTCTTCATGGGAGCCATCTATACGTGGTTGAACTCGAAAGGTCTCCGTGAGGTACAAGAATTAGAGGAAGAAGTCGAATTAAAAGTCGTGAAAGCTGCTAAATAAATGATGTTTGTCACATATAACGTAGAGCCTTGTCTTACCGAAGACGAGGCTCTTTTTTATCGTATGACCACACGTAAACTGTCACAATATCGACTCGTGACCATCGAGAAAATCACATGCCATAATCTATATATAGGATTCTTAAAACGAATATGAATGTTTTGAATCCATATATAGTGAGGTGATGGGTTTTGAAATTACTGCAGTTGTATGAGGACGTCTGCGTCTTACCAGATCAAGACTTGGTACAAGAGAATGCGAACGTGGACGGCAAATCCCCGCTCGGAAAACTAGCACGACTCTCTTCAGAAGTGTCGAAAGAATTGTCGCAGACGTATTTGATGTCGGAACGGTCAAAACAAGCCGTCACTGATAACTTTTTATACGTGCACGATGCGGACTATTACATCACAGGATCGACGACATGTTGTCAAATTCCACTCGGTCAATTGTTGAAAGACGGCTTCCATACGGGACATGGGACGATCCGGTCCCCGAAAGACATTCGCTCCGCCATGGCACTTGCATCGATTATCCTTCAAGCGAATCAAAATATGCAGCACGGGGGGCAGGCGTTCCCGATGTTTGACGTCGACTTGGCACCGTATGTCGAGAAGACATATGAGCGTCAACTGAGCCGACTCCAATCGTTACCTGTTGACTGGGACGAGGGGCAAATGGAGACACTCGCGGAAGAAGAGACGATTTCGGCGACGTATCAGGCGTGTGAGGCGTTCATTCACAATGCGAACTCGATGCACTCACGAGGTGGTGGGCAAGTGCCTTTCGTCTCGATCAATTATGGGACGGACACGTCAAAGTGGGGACGTATCCTCATTCGGGAGTTACTCCGTGCCACGGAATGTGGGTTAGGGAACGGGGAGACTCCGATTTTTCCTATTCAAATCTTTAAAGTGAAGGAAGGAATCAACTTTCGGGAGGACGATCCGAACGTCGATCTTTTCCGTGAAGCGTGTCGGGTCACAGGTAAGCGTCTTTTCCCGAACTTCTCGTTCATCGATGCCCCGTTCAATGCCACGTACTATGATGGGACGCATGCATCTGAAGTGGCATACATGGGTTGCCG
The DNA here is from genome assembly GCF_018617335.1 of Exiguobacterium sp. s63. Lineage (GTDB taxonomy): Bacteria > Bacillota > Bacilli > Exiguobacteriales > Exiguobacteriaceae > Exiguobacterium. Next base: position 674,257 of record NZ_JACSKB010000002.1, read on the forward strand.
CACGCGGGTCATGGGAAATCGACATGGGGAGGAGACGTCAATCGGACGTGGCAATCTTTCATTTTCCACACTCAACTTGGTGAAGATGGCACTTGTATCGGAGTCGATCTCGGATTTTTACCGGATACTCAACCGATATGTCGACATCGGAATCGAACAGTTGGTCGAGCGTTTCGAGTATCAATGCACGCGTCGCGCTGAAGAATTTCGTTTCCTTTACACACAAGGGGTCTGGCGAGGAAGTGAGGAGTTACATATTCAGGATGAGGTCCGAGACGTATTAAAACAAGGAACGCTCTCACTCGGTTTCATCGGACTCGCTGAAACGTTAAAGGTGTTGACGGGCAGTACACATGCCGAGTCGCGTGAGGCGGAACGACTCGGTCTCGATATCGCCACGCACTTAGCTGATCGCATGCGAGCGGCAGCCGATTCGTACGACTTGAATTTCTCGTTACTTGCGACACCGGCAGAAGGACTGTCAGGTAAATTTGTGACGAAAGACCAGGAAGCGTTCGGGATGATTGAAGATGTCACCAATCGTGCCTTCTATACAAATTCATTCCACGTGCCGGTCTATCAGTCTGTATCGATTCGTGAGAAAATCCGAATCGAGGCACCTTATCACGCATTGTGTGACGCGGGACATATCTCTTATGTCGAAGTCGATGGTTCTCTCGCCCACAACGCGGAAGCGGTGGAATCGATTGTTCGTTTGATGCGTCAACATGACATCGGCTACGGTTCGATCAATCATCCGGTCGATCGCTGCGGGAATTGTGGCTTAGAAGGGCTGATTGACGAATCCTGTCCGACTTGTGGCGAGGATACAAACATCGAACGAATTCGCCGCATCACCGGTTATTTGGTCGGGACGATGGACCGTTGGAATACGGCGAAACGAGAAGAAGAGCGGGCGAGGGTGAAACACGATGCGCATTCTATCCGTCGTTGAAGAATCCGTAGTTGACGGACCAGGGATTCGGACGGTTATCTTTACTGCCGGCTGTCCGCATCACTGTAAAGGGTGTCATAATCCTTCCTCGTGGAATCCATCCGGCGGTGAGGATGTCGAAGTAGAGGAACTTGTTCAACGCGTCAAGCTCAGTGGTTGGGACGGGGTGACCATCTCAGGAGGTGAACCGTTTCTTCAATCATTAGAGCTAGCAAAACTCGTCATGGCATGTAAGTCGCTCGGTAAAAATGTGTGGGTGTATACCGGTTATACGTTCGAACAGTTGGAAGCGATGCACGACGAAGCGATTCAAACCGTGTTAGACTACGCCGATGTCCTCGTTGACGGTTATTACGAGCAGTCGCTACGAGATATGGGACTCCGCTTTCGGGGATCGAGTAATCAACGAATCATCTTTTTGAATAAAGTGTAATCGAGGCAGAGATGTCTCGATTTTTTGTATAATGTTGAAAAAGGGGGATTTAAGATGAAATGGTGTAGTTTTGAGATGCAGGAAGAGCAACGAGTGGGGATCATCGAGGGCGATTTCGTCTTTGATGTCAGCAATCAAGTACATACGACTAACTTATTAGAAGTGATCGCCCGTGAGTTCGAGCCGGATATCGACTTGGACGTGGCGCCATCATACCGAGTGACGGAGGTGAAACTACTCGCCCCGTATCGACCGTTGAAAAATGTGATTTGTATCGGTAAGAACTACGAAGAACACGTGAAAGAGATGGATACAGCGGGAGCGGGGAAACTCGTCATCTTCACGAAAGCACCGACTTCAGTCGTCGGTCCGGAAGCGGTCATTGAGCGCCATCCGGAATTGACGGATAAACTCGACTATGAAGGCGAACTCGCCGTCATCATCGGAAAGTCGGGACGAGACATCGAATCGGTCGAAGAACACATTTTCGGATACACGATTCTAAACGACGTGACGGCACGAGACGTGCAAAAAGAACATGTCCAATTTTTCCGTGGCAAGTCACTCGATACGTTCTGTCCGATGGGACCATTCATCGTGACACCGGACGAGCTTCAATTCCCTCTCCAAATCAAAACAAGTGTTAACGGGGAGACGCGCCAAGACGGAACGACGGCCGATATGATTCGTCCGATTGACGAGCTCATTCGGACGTTATCGAAAGGCATGACGCTTGAAGCGGGTGACATCATCGCGACTGGTACGCCGGCCGGGGTCGGGCACGGGATGACGCCACCGACGTATCTTCAAACGGGTGACACCGTCGAAGTGACGATTGAAGGTCTCGGCACGCTAAGAAATGTGATTGTCTGAATGAAATGACGTAAAATGTGAAGAATCTTGTAATTCATTTATCATTTCATAAATGAGTGTTCCTCTTCGTTATAGTAAGGGTAGAAGATAACACAGAGGAGATGAATCATTATGGATCGTCACGATCAATCAAATGAACACGATCAATTACATGAATCAGAGCAACAAAAAGATTGGTTAGATACAGAACTCGGTTCATCCAACCGAGAAGAGACAATGGTACGAACACAAACAAAACCGTCATTCGTCAGCCGTATGTTCCCGGGACTTGTCGGTGGGGTCATCGGGGCGTTGTTGACGGGCGCAATCGCATATCCGTTTATCGACCAACCGGCTACGAGTGTGAGTGACACGAACGTGACCTCGCAAGGGACTCCGGTCCAGACGTCATCGAACGTATCCGATTCTTCGGTCACGAATGCCGTCGCGACCGCTCAACCTGCCGTCGTGACTGTGAACAACTTCGCCCAAACCGGATTCTCGAGTGAAGCGGTCGAGGCTGGAGTCGGGTCAGGTGTCATTTACAAAAAAGAAGGAGACTCGGCATATATCGCGACGAACCATCACGTCGTCAACGGAGCGGACAAGTTGACGGTCACGTTTAATGATGGCACGACAGCGGATGCCACACTCATGGGAAGTGACGCCACGTATGACTTGGCCGTCTTGAAAGTAGACGCTGATAAAGTACCGGCCGTCATCTCAATCGGCAAATCGAGTGAGTTAAAACCGGGACAAACGGTCATCGCCATCGGGAATCCACTCGGACAATTCGAGAACTCCGTGACGCGTGGTGTCGTCTCGTCGACGTCTCGTCTCGTACCGGTCGATACAGATGAGAACGGACAGGCCGATTTCAATGCCGAGGTCATTCAAACCGATGCGGCCATCAACCCAGGTAACTCAGGTGGTGCGTTAATCAACGAAGAAGGACAACTCGTCGGGATCAACTCGATGAAGATTGCGACGGCAGAAGTTGAAGGAGTCGGCTTCTCGATCCCAGTCGACATCGCCCTTCCGCTCATCAATCAAATCGAACAGACGGGAGAAGTGAATCATCCGTCACTCGGCGTATCACTTCGTGACGTATCAGAGTTCCCTCCAGGTTACTTGACGGAACAAATCAACTTACCTGAATCGGTAACGGCGGGAACAATCATTGTAGAAGTGCAGCAAAACAGTTCGGCTGCGAAAGCAGGTCTTGAGGCACGTGACGTCATCGTGAAAATCAATGACAAAGACGTTAGTTCCTTCATCGACCTCCGCAGTGAATTGATTCGCGATACGGATGGAACGGTCGACATCGAATATATCCGCGACGGAAAAACAGAGACGGTTCAAGTCGAGATTCAAAACGCGAACGGTTCTGCATTGTAAAAGGTGGGCAACATGCCCGCCTTTTTTGCTATGCTTATACAAAAGGAGGATGAGATATGGTACGAAACTTATATGGGGTGCTACTATTCGGGGCAGGGATTTTACATTTTGTCAGAGAGAAGGCGTTTATGTCGATTATTCCGAAGTCATGGCCGTTCCGTCGACTGATGGTGCGACTGAGTGGAGTCGTTGAGGTCATATTCGGAGCGATGCTCTTACTCAACAAGGGGACGACGTTCGTAAAGAGAACGCTACCGGCATTCTTTATCGCCGTCTTCCCAGCCAATATCAACATGGCCGTCAAACCTTCTAGAATCGGTGGGAAAGTCATTCCGAAATGGATCACGTGGGGTCGACTCCCACTTCAATGGATTTTGATCAAAGGTGTCAAAAAAATATAAAGGTGTGGAGATACATATGACAAACGTATTGAAATGGTTTGAACATTTTCATGCACATCCAGAAGTCAGTTGGAAAGAAGTTGAGACGACACGTACGATTGCCTCCATCTTATCGGACTGGTCGATTCCGCATCGGACGTTCGAGGATGTGACCGGGGTGATCGCGGAGATTGGATCGGGGGAAGACGTGATTGCGGTCCGCGCCGATATCGATGCGTTATGGCAACAAGTGGACGGTACGTTTCGAGCGAACCATTCTTGTGGGCACGACGCGAATATCAGTATGGTACTCGGAGCACTTGAACAGTTGAAGGACGAGCCGTTACAGAAGCGGATCCGTTTCATCTTCCAACCTGCCGAAGAGCAAGGGAATGGTTCCCTCGCCATGATCGAACGAGGCGCGTTAGAAGATGTGATGCAACTGTTCGGGATTCATTTACGTCCACAAGAAGAGTTAAGAAAGGGACAATACGCTGCGGCGATTCAGCATGGTGCTGCCTTTTTCCTAAAGGGAGAAGTGATCGGAGATGACGCGCACGGCGCAAGACCGCATCAAGGACAGAACGCACTCGATGTCATCTTCACGATTCAACACATGCTCAAAAGCATTTACTTGTCACCGTTTGAGCCACACTCCGTCAAGTTGACGAAAGTACACGCCGGGAGTGATAACATGAATATCATTCCGGGGAATGCGACATTCTCGATTGACGTCCGTGCCCAACAAAATGAGGAATTGCTCGAACTCCGAAATCGTGTCGAGGACATGCTTCACCATGTCGCTCAACTTCATCACATCAAAGTAGAGTGGGAATGGCAAGACTTCACACCGGGAGCGGTCGTCGGGGAAGAATCTAGCAAAATCGCCAAGCGAGCGATTGAGGGACGCTTCGGTGACGCGGCTCTCGTCGAACGGATCGTCACGTCAGGTAGCGATGATTTTCATTTTTATACCGTCGAGAAACCGACGCTAGATGCGACGATGATTGGAATCGGGGCTGACTTGGGTCCAGGACTCCATCATCCGCATATGATGTTTGACCGTGACGCCTTAGAGGACGGGGCTCGTCTACTTGCGGATGCGCTCCGAATTGCAGCGACTTAATTCAGAATGAGTGTGATAGACAGATGTCTGTCCACTCATTTTTTTATTGCATCAATCATTTGTAAGCGCTATCATAACGTTATTAGCGACAATATAACGACAATTCTGAATTTTCGCTATAGGGGAGGAAGTTATATGGAAACAACGGGGAACAAGCAAGACATGAAGTTAGGGTGGGCGCTCTTGCCACTCGGGGTGATGATCGTCGTCATGCTCATCTCGATCGTTAAGCTCGGTCAAGGTCCACACATTCCGCTCATCGTCGGAACGGCAGTCGCTTCAATCGTCGCCTGGCGTCACGGGTTCAAGTGGAAAGAGATTGAAGAGATGATGTATAAAGGGATTCGTCTTGCCTTACCGGCAGTCGTCATCATCATTTTGGTCGGGTTGACGATTGGGGCATGGATCGGTGGAGGGATTGTTGCCACGATGATCTATTTCGGACTGAAAATCATCTCGCCGGCATACTTTTTGTTAACCATTTGCCTCATCTGTGCGGTCGTCGCGCTCTCGATCGGGAGTTCATGGTCGACGATGGGTACGATTGGAGTAGCGGGGATGGGCATCGGGCTGAGTATGGGGATACCGGCGCCGATGGTAGCGGGGGCTGTCATCTCAGGAGCTTACTTCGGGGATAAGATGTCGCCTTTGTCAGACACGACAAACTTGGCGGCAGGCTTAACTCATACGAATTTATTCGTACATATTCGGCACATGTTATATACAACCATTCCGGGACTCATCATCGCGCTAGGGGTATATGCTTGGCTTGGTAGACGGTTCGCAGATTCGACGACGGACTCTTCAGAGATCACGCAGACATTGACGATTTTAGAGAACAGTTTTGTCATCTCACCATGGTTACTCCTCGTTCCACTCGCCGTCATTTTGCTCGTCGCGAAAAAAGTACCTGCGATTCCGGCACTCGTCGTCGGGATTGCCCTAGGCTTCTTGGCTCAAGTGTTCATTCAAGGCGGAACGCTCGCTGACAGCGTAGGCGCTCTTCAAAGTGGCTATGTCATTGATACGGGTAATGAACTGGTCGATAACCTCTTCAGCCGAGGTGGTCTTGATGCGATGATGTACACGGTCTCGATGACCATCGTCGCGATGACGTTCGGTGGAATTTTAGAATATTCGGGGATGCTCCAATCCATTATGAACCAAATTTTGAAGTTGGCGAAAACGGCAGGTTCGTTGATCGCTTCAACGATTTTAGCGGGAATTGCGACGAATGCGACGTGTTCGGAGCAGTACATCTCAATCGTCGTCCCGTCACGTATGTTTGCTGGAGCGTATGAAAAAATGGGACTGCAGTCGAAAAACTTATCTCGTGCCCTCGAGGATGGAGGGACGTTGACATCCGTGTTTATCCCGTGGAATACGTGTGGGGTATTCATCCTCGGAACACTCGGGGTCGGAGCGTTCGAATACGCACCTTACGCCGTCTTGAACTTCATCGTACCGGTCATTTCGATTGTTTATGCCTTCACGGGATATACGATTGAACGCATGGCGGTCATCCAACAGGAAGAACCTGTCGCAGAACAAGCGGCTCAATAAAACGATTCCCGGTCGTCAATCGACCGGGAATTGAAATTTATAGACGGTGCGCGGACGACCTTGGCTGTAGCTCATCTCTTCGCCAATCGGATGAACGAGTTTTGCATCAACCAATTTTTTGATGAGTCGCTCTGTCGTGCGACGTGTCACATTTAAATGGTCGGTCAGCTCTTTCGCTGTAAACTCGAGCTGGTCCATTGAAAAGTGAATGAGCTTTTCGATATTGGTCGGACTCATACCCGTCTGTTTCATCATGTCATAGACACGCGTTTGCGTGACGCGGAAATGAATCGTTGCCGGTTGATCGGTGAACGTCATTCGTTTTGAATCGTCGAAGATTCGTATCGTGGCATTACTCGCCGTCTGAAGGGCAAGTTCGGCATGCTCAACGGCGCGTTGATAATCGGACCCATATCCAATCCCTACATGACCAGGTGAGTCCTCTGACAAAATAAAACCTTTTGATATAGCAGATTCAATCTTTCCTTTACTCGATAATAGGACGATACCGTCTTGAGTGGTCTCCATCAATTTACCACCGAAATAATGATGTGTTAACACATGGTTGAGCGTATCTTCACTGGCATCCGAGTAGAAGAGCACGGCGAGTTGGGACTGGTCTGATTTGTTCAATCGAATCTGTTGAATAAAATCATGGAAGTGGTGGAGAATTCTCTCTTCTGGCTCAATCATGAGTTGACTAGCAAATCCATTTTCCACTAAGTGTCGATGAACTCGCTCGACACTCGTCAAAGCGAATCGAGTCGACCCATTTCGTTGAAGTTTCTCATGAAACGAAATCAACTCTTCGAAATTCATATACGGACTAAGTTCTTTCACTTGCGGTGGCGACATGTGGCTTGGAAACGATGCTAAAATTGATTCAAGTCGTGACACATCAACGAGATCGATGGAGAGCTCTTCAATTCGGAGCTGTTGTGTCAACGTCACGTATAAGAGCGACGTCAATAAGACGACATCATCTTGAACGACGTGATGAGCGTACGGAAGAGACGCTACCTCTGTCGCGTACGTATAAGGAAATGAACCGGAGAAGAAAACTCCGTCAAAAAATAGGAGTTGCGTAGCGATGTCTTTCGCTTCTCGTGGGTCATCATACGGAAATCCCTCGATTCGAACATCGGGTAAAGAAGAACCTTTTTGTACCTGTTGAATAAACGATGGTGATCCGACGACGGCGATATGGATGGACATGTAAAATCCCCCTTGCAATTTAGCGACTATATAACGACAATATAGAGGAACAGGCAGTTGAAGTAAAGGAGTGATGAACATGAATATTCAAAAAATAGAAATTTTCTCGGTTCGATTTCCGTTAAAAGTACCATTCATCGTCAGTTATCATCGTTATGATGATATGCCGTCTGTCATCGTCAAAATGACGACTGCATGTGGACTTGTCGGTTATGGGGAAGCCGTGGCGGATGAGCATGTGACGGGTGAGTCCGCTGAGAGCACGGTCAGCGTCCTCCGTCATCTATTGGCTCCGCTCCTAATCGGAAAAAATCCGATGCACTTAGAGCATATTCATGACGAAATGGACCGTGCGATTCGTGGTGTTCCGGCTGCCAAAGCAGCACTCGATATCGCCTGTCATGATGTGATCGGGAAAAAGCTGAATCAACCCATCTACGAATGGATTGGCGGTCGGTACCATGAGTCATTCCCAGTCACGCACGTCTTGAGTATCGGAGAGCCGAACCATATGGCACAAGAGGCACTCGAACAAATGAAACGAGGCTATACGGCAGTGAAGATGAAGGTCGGAGTAGATGTGCAAACGGATGTGGCGCGTGTCAAGGCGGTACGGGAAGCGGTAGGAAATGACGTGCCGATTCGAGTCGATGTTAACCAAGGGTGGGTCAACGCGGCCAATACCGTTCAAGCGATGCGTCTACTCGAACCGTATGGCATCGATTGGGTCGAACAGCCGGTCAAGGCGGATGATTTTGAAGGCATGCTCGAAGTGAAACAAAAAATTTCCGTCCCGCTCATGATGGATGAAGGGCTGAAAGACGTTCACGATATGAGACGCTTGACGATGATGCAAGCAGCCCATAAAGCGAACATCAAGCTCATGAAATGTGGTGGCATCTATCCGGCGAAAAAGTTGGTCCATATGGCGGAAATGTCCGGAATCGAATGCCAGATCGGTTCCATGGTCGAATCCTCTATTGCATCGAGTGCAGGATTCCACGTCGCTTTCTCGAGTAAAATCGTGAAGACGGTCGAGTTGACGGGTCCGCTCCGATTCGGGAAAGATGTCGGAAACTTATTATATGATTTACCAATCATCTCACTGAATAATCGTCCGGGACTCGGTATTGACGTCGATGAGGACGTGTTGCGTGAATTGACGACGGATTCTTACGTGATTGGAGAAGAATCGCATGTGGAAAGGTGAGATCAAAGACCTTTCCCTTCATGTTTGTGTTTTAGGCTTGTCCGATTTACCGGAACTGTTGTCCGTCCAAGATGCGGTCATTCAGGCATTGGCTGAACCAGAACATTATCAATCGCTATCCATCGAGGAGTTCACGAAACTATTGAATGACCAGACATTGATTGGGGCAAGATCAGATGGTCGGATCATCGCGTTTCGAGCGATGCTCATCCCACCGATCGATGCGGAACATCTAGGGCGGGATATCGGTTGGCCGGAGGATTCGCTTGAACGTGTCCTGTATCAGGAAGTGACGAACGTCCATCCAGACTTCCGTGGATATGGACTACAGACACATTTAGGCAAACTGTTGATGGCACAAGTGGAATCGGATGATCGATTCGATGTCGTCTGCGCTACCGTCGCACCGTTCAATATTCCAAGCATGAAAGACAAGTTTACGCTCGGACTCCGAATCGGGGCGTTGAAAGAAAAGTATGGCGGGAAACTCCGCTATATTTTTTACAAAGAGATGCATCGTTCGTGGCATCCCACATCAGTTGTGCAAGATGTACCGATGGAAGATCGTGGGCGACAAGTTGAGTTGCTCCAAGCGGGTTGGATCGGGACGGGCATGATGAAACAAGGGGAACAGTGGATTGTTCGATATGAGAAGTAAAAAATCCTCGTCAAGCTGACGAGGATTTTGATTATTCGAGAACGAAGAGTACATCATTCGCGAATTTCTCATACGTACGGTCACTCGGGTGGAACTGGTCGGTCGCAAGGTCTCTTGATAAGTCAGAGATGTAGGCGAACGGGTCGATCACATCGATATTCTGCGCATTCGCCAATTGTTTCGCGGATGCGTTCCAATCGAGGATGAGCTGATTGAATGCTTGTCCATTCGCATCATTTTGAAACGGATTATATAGACCGATATACACGATGGTTGCCGAATCGTTGAGCGAACGAATTTCAGTGAAAATCGTTTCTAAATTCGTCTTCGCATCCGTGACCACTTGTTGAATATCGACGGATTCGAAGTTATCGACGTTTTCTCCACGGTTGAACAAATCGTTTCCACCGATGGTCAACGTGATATATCGTGCGTTTTCGATGGTCCGACGCACTTCAGGTTGCTCGAGTTGTGTGAGTAAATCTTCTGTTCGTGCCCCAGACACGGCAAGGTTTTGCGTACGTACGCCTTCTTCTTCTTCTTCAAGAGCAGCGCTGACAGGCTGTACATATCCTGCGCCTGATGTTGAACCGACACCGCGTGTCAACGAATCGCCTAATGCGACGTAAACGTTTCCTTCTGGTTCGGGACGTTCATCTTCGGAGACGGAAAGTGTTCGCTCCGGAGGATTGACGATATCCTGATAACCGATCCATAGACCGTATAAGGCAATTCCCGTCAAGAGAACGGCGCCGGTTAAAAATGCATACCACTTCGACTGTTTCATGGGCTGACCTCGCTTTCTATATAGACATCATATCAAAAATGAATGGATGTGCCCTATGTGAATGTTCGAATAGGACAGATTCACTTTTGTCCGATAGAATAAAGAAAGAGGTGAGACAATGGAACCGACGTTAAAGCTACATGAACTGACAAAAGTGATTGGTAAAAAGACGATTATCGATAATATTTCGTTAGACGTCTATCCAGGCGAGGTATTCGGTTTTTTAGGACCGAACGGTGCCGGGAAGACAACAACGATTCGAATGATTGTTGGTTTGATCAAACCGACGAAAGGAAATGTATCGATTTGTGGATATCGTGTCGACAAACAATTTGTCCAAGCGATGAATCAAATCGGAGCCATCGTCGAAAATCCAGAACTGTATAAATTTTTATCCGGACGTGAGAACTTAGAAGCGTTCGCAAGGATGCTACCGGGTGTTGATGATAAGCGAATCCAGGAAGTCATCGACCTCGTCGATTTGACCGCTCGAATTGATGATAAAGTGAAGACATACTCCCTCGGGATGCGCCAGCGACTCGGTATTGCCCAAGCGTTATTAAACAATCCGCGTGTCCTTATCTTAGATGAGCCGACGAACGGGCTCGATCCGATGGGGATTCGGGATTTACGACTTTTCATCCGTCGTCTCGTAGAAGAAACGGGACTGAGTGTTCTTGTGTCGAGTCACATCCTGGCTGAGATTGAGCTGTTAGCAGACCGAGTCGCCATCATGTCGCGAGGCAAGATTGTTAAAGTAGGAACGGTCCATGCCTTAATCGAAGAACTCGCGTCAACGGTCGACTTACATGTGACGAATAGCTTCGAAGTATTGCCGATTGTGCAAGGATATGAAGGAATCGACCAAGCGGACGTGGTGGATGAACGAACGATTCGTATTTCCATGAACGTTGAAGAGACGGCGAAGTTGAATCGCTATTTAATGGAAAGAGACGTCGAGGTGTTTGGACTTGAGCGCCGTGTCCAAACGTTAGAGGATCTCTTCATCACATTGACAGGCGGTGATCACATTGCCTAACCCTTCAATGCTCGGACTCATTCGAAATGAAGTGCTCAAGATTCATCGGAAACGTCGATTGATGGTCGTGTCCATCATCCTGATTGTCCTCGTGTCGATGTTCACATACGCGAATTATCGGCAAATCGAAAAGCAACGTGAAGAGCAAGGGACGATTGATTGGCGCGTGGATCTTCAACAAGAAATCATTGATACACAAAACCGACTCGCATCTGCGAATGTTCAGGATGAGTTTCGACAAATCCTAGAGTTCCGAGTTCAGCAGAATCAATATTATCTGGATAATGACATCAACCCGAATTATCCGGGTGCCCCGACGTTCATGCGCGTCTTCTTCTCACAAGGGACAACGCTTGTCTTACCGCTCTTTATCATTGTATTGATGGCAGATATCGTGAGCGGAGAACATAATGACGGGACGATCAAGACGTTGTTATCACGACCGGTCCGACGATATAAAATTTTGCTCGCCAAATGGTTGACGACGCTCCTCTATACATCGATCTTAATATTTGTGACCGCCGTCGTTAGTTACGCCATATCCGGTATCGTGCTTGGGTGGGATGGTTGGACAGCCCCGATTTTGACAGGTTTCCAAGCATCCGCGACAGGAACATTCTCCACAGATTTCGTGCATACTCTTCCGATGTGGAAGTATCTGCTTATGTCGATGGGGCTATCATGGCTCGTCGTTGCCGCAGTCGGTACGATCTCGCTCATGATTTCCGTTTTGGTGAAGAATACGGCGACTGGTATCGGGATCATGATGGCCGTCCTAATCTCTGGGCCACTTTTGACATCGCTCGGCTCAAATTGGGATAGCTCGAAATACCTGGTCAACGTCAATTTCGGTCTTCATACCTATTTGGAAGGACAGGCACCTCCCATCGAGGGAATGACGTTGCCGTTTTCGCTCCTTGTCATTCTTTTATGGTCCATCGCCGCCTTGGTGTATGCGTTTTATCACTTTACTCAAAAAGATGTCTATTAACAGATCGTGCTCCTTTCCTGAAGGAGCACGATTTTTTTGTAGAATATATAGGATTTTTTAAAAATTATGGTTCTAAATACTCAATATTATGAATTGTCAAAATAATTAAAAAGTTGGATACACGGTTTGTGGGATACTGTGTAAAGTAAGAATCATCACAAAGGAGGGAAACACATGAAAAAAGTTGTATCAACATCATTAATCGCAGGCGTTTTACTCGTACCACAATTAGTAGGGGCGGCAGAATTGAAGTCAGGCACTCTGACGAAACCATCAGAAAGTGCACCGACAACAATCGTTAAAGAGTACGTGAAGTCAAAAGGTGAGTTCAAAACGATTGAGTCGAAGTCAGACAAAGTCGGGAAAGTGGTTAAACTTCAACAAACAGTTGATGGCGTACCGGTATTCGGTGGTGTGGTCGTCGGTGTCGTTGATGAAGCAGGTCAATTAAAAACTGTCGTAGATGATGCGAAATCGGTCAAAAACCTACATAAATCGATCAAGCTAAGCGAGAAGAAAGCCATCGCGAGTTATAAAGCGCTTGTCGGACATAAAGGGGCTTACGAGCTTGAACCGGAAGCGGAATTGATTGTCTATCCACAAGGTGACAAGTCGGTCTATGCATATCAAGTGACGGGAACCATTTTAGATGCTGAAAAACCATCACGTTGGACTTACTTCATTAATGCAGGAACGGGAGAAGTACTCAACAAGTTTGATCAACTAGCTCACGCGAGACCGACGAACGGCGTGACGGGTACTACGTACACAGGTACAGGAATCGATGTACTTGGTTACAGTCAGACGTTCAAAACTACGAAGAGTGGTTCTTACTATTACCTTCAAGATTCAACGCGAGGTAAGGGAATCTATACGTACGATGCAAGAAACCGTACTTCACTCCCTGGCTCACTTTGGGCTGATGTGGATAATGTCTTGAATACAACGTATGACCGTGCGGCAGTTTCAGCACACGTTAACGCTGCAAAAACGTATGACTTCTACAAAAACAACTTCGGACGTAACAGTTATGACAACGCAGGCGCTGCTTTGAATTCATCTGTTCACTATAGCCGTAGCTACAACAACGCATTCTGGGATGGAAGCAAGATGGTGTATGGTGATGGCGACGGTTCGACATTCACATACCTCTCAGGAGCACTCGATGTTGTCGCTCACGAATTGACACATGCCGTGACAGAATATACAGCAGGCTTGATCTATCAGAACGAGTCGGGAGCGATCAACGAAGCGGTATCGGATATCTTAGGTACGGTTGCTGAATACAATGTTGGTACAAACTTCGACTGGTTGGTAGGGGAAGACATTTACACACCTGGTGTAGCGGGCGACGGTCTTCGTTCGATGTCGAATCCGGCTGCATACGGTGACCCTGACCACTACTCAAAACGTTACACAGGGACGCAAGATAACGGTGGGGTTCACATCAACTCAGGTATCGTTAACAAAGCGGCATACCTCTTAGGTAATGGCGGAACGCACTATGGTGTATCTGTACAAGGTGTCGGAGTCATGGAAATGGGCGATATCTACTACCGTGCACTCAATGTTTACTTGACGCCAACTTCGAATTTCTCTAGTCTTCGTCAAGCAGTCGTTCAATCGGCGAAAGATCTTTACGGTTCAACAAGCGCACAAGCGGTATCGGCTGCGAAATCATTTGACGCTGTCGGAATCTACTAAGTTCTCAACATCCCTTCCGGTATTTCCGGAAGGGATTTTTTTATGTGATTTTTGGGTAAATCAAGGTTGAACGTCGAGCAAAAAGGAGAACGAGTGTAAATATGAAGAAATTTATTGTCTCACCGAATAGCAAGATTCAATTAGATGATTTTCAGACGTCTGTTCCAGACAAACCGGGGGATGACACCTTGACGAATGAACTCATTCCGAACAGTGTGGAGCGATTGAAAGAGCTACATTGGCGATTGTATGCCGAGAGTAAGACAGGGATTATCGTCGTCTTGCAGGCGCTTGATGCGGGTGGGAAAGACGAGGCGATCAGCTATATCTTTTCAAATTTGAACGCCCAAGGACTAAAGACGAATGCGTTTCAAAAACCTTCAGATACAGAGAAGAAGCACGACTATCTGTGGCGAATGCACGACTTGTTACCGGAAAGAGGTCAGGTCGGAATTTTGAACCGATCCCATTACGAGGAAGTCATTGCGCCTCGTGTCCATGATTTGTTGGGGGACGAAGTACTTCCAGAGGAAATGGACCAGGAAGAGGTCTGGGGGATGCGTTATCGTCAAATCAACGATTATGAACGCTATTTACAGGAAAACGGATTCGAAGTCATCAAATTCTTTTTCAATGTTTCAAAAGATAAGCAACGCGATCGTTTGCTCGAACGACTGAAAGACCCAAAGAAGAATTGGGA
This sequence comes from Exiguobacterium sp. s63, assembly GCF_018617335.1. GTDB lineage: Bacteria > Bacillota > Bacilli > Exiguobacteriales > Exiguobacteriaceae > Exiguobacterium. The sequence goes on from NZ_JACSKB010000002.1 coordinate 689,268, forward strand.
ATTCTCTTTTAGTGATGTCGAAGAACGACAGCATTGGCAAGAGTATCAAGAAATCTTTGCCGAGATGTTGTCGCACACTTCCACGGACATATCACCATGGTATGTGTTGCCGGCAGATGATGAGTGGTATAGTCGATATGTTATTTCTTCTGTCATGATTGATGTCCTCGAGCGAATCAATCCGCAATATCCGACTTTTACGAATGAAGAGCAAGAACGCATCGATGAGGCGATTCAAACGCTTGAAAATGAATAGTGGATGACGTTCTCGTGAACAATCAAAAATCCCCTTGCACTGAAAGCGAATTCAAGCTAAAGTGATACAGTAGATTAGAGGTCAGACATCTGTACAAAGGGGTAATGAGTGTGGGTAACGTAAGTTTATTATTTGGTGGCGTCGCGCTATTTTTAAATAGTCTCGTCCTTCTCGGGAAGGTTGATATGAAGAGTGCAGGATTTTTTAGTTTGTTTACTGGACTTTTACAAACGTTTATCGCCACATGGTTATTGATTGGGGCAAGTCCTGAAGAGCAGTTCGGTTTTGCGAGCATCTATCTGTTTGCGTTCACATATTTGTATGTAGGTGTGACGTTTATTTTGAACTTAGACGGCCGGGGCGTCGGCTGGTTCTCGCTATTCGTGTCGATTGCAGCCGCTTTTTACGGGGTGATGGCAATCGCTGTAGCTGATCCGATGGGTGCATTAACATGGTTCTTCTGGTCACTTTTATGGGGACTGTTCTTTTTTGGAATGGGACTCGGAAGACCGAACGAGGCCATCACAGCACGTGTCGCTCTCGTATTGTCGTGGTTGACGTTGATTGTCCCGGCGATGGTTGGGATGGCTGGACTGATGAACGGGTGGTATGAAATGATCTGGTGGGCAGCGAGCGGTACGGCAATCCTGTACTTCATCGTTTCTGTTAAACGTACGAAACAACCAGTGGAAATTGCTTCATGATAATTGAAAAATGACAAGAGGTCATTGTGTGCGATTGAATCACTCACGATGACTTATATACGGTCACTACAACATGCGCACTCCTTCTTGAGTGTGCATTTTTACAGTTATTTTGTGTCTAAAATGTGAAAAGCGGGAATGTGATAGCTAAAGGAGGCGAAAGCAGATGAGTGATGGTCTCGTGTTGTTACTCGGATTACTTTTATGTGGTTGGATGCTGTTTGCCATCGTGTTTGATGATAGAATAAAAAGAAGAATTTGATGACCCGTCTCATGAGGAGACGGGTTTTTAATTGAGGAGTGAGATGTATGAAAAAAACACCTGTCGTCGTCATCGTCGGTCCGACCGCCGTTGGCAAGACGAAGACGGGCATCGAACTAGCGAAAGCGTTCGACGGCGAGATTGTCTCGGGTGATTCGGTTCAAGTGTATCGTGGCATGGACATCGGTTCAGCAAAAGTGACGAAAGAAGAGGCTGAAGGGATCCCGCATCATCTGATCGATATTTGTGATCCGGATGATGCCATGAGCGTTGCGATGTTTCAACAATTGGCGCGTGCCGCCATCGATGATATTTATGCCCGTGGCAAGTTACCGATTATCGTCGGTGGGACGGGTTTATATATTCGCTCTATCTTATATGACTATGAATTTGTGGAGCGACCTATCGATGAAGCGTTGCGGGCTGATCTTGAACGGATGGCGGAAGTGGAAGGGCGTGAGGCGCTACACCAACGATTGGTTCAACTTGACCCAGAGCGTGCGGCTACGATTCACCCGAATAACGTGCGTCGCGTCGTGCGGGCGCTCGAAGTAGCGATGCAAGGTGATACCCAGACGACGGACAGTGCGCCATCCGAACATTATGATTATCGATTGTTCGTCCTTCACGCGGATCGTGAGATATTATACGACCGAATCAATCAGCGCGTCGATGCGATGATGGAAGCAGGACTTGTCGAAGAAATCGAACGACTTTTGGCACACGGATATCGGGATACACAGGCGATGCGAGCCATCGGCTATAAGGAAATGATTCCATACATCGACGGAAACATATCGAAAGAGAAAGCGACAGAGTTGCTCAAACAGCATACAAGGCAGTTCGCGAAACGGCAATTAACTTGGTTCCGTCATCAATTTGATGGAATTTGGGTGGATATGGGTCGAAAATCATTTGAACTATCATATAAAAATATTTATGATGAGGTAGAGGGGTTTTTTCGAAAATTCCGATTATTTTAAAGAGATAAAGACTAGGGGGAATCCAGCATGAAAGCGAGCTACAACATCCAAGACCATTTTTTGAATCAACTTCGAAAAGAAATGGTGCCAACGACTGTATTTTTGGTGAGTGGGTTTCAAATTCGAGGTGTCATCAAATCATTTGATAACTTTACCGTCATCGTCGAGTCGGAAGGTCGTCAACAGTTGATCTATAAACATGCGATCTCAACATTCTCACCGGCACGTAACGTGACGCTATATGAGCCAGACGCAGTCGAAGTAACAGAAGGATGAGTATAAGAAAAGGAGCGGCCCGGGGACCGCTCCTTTTCTTATGCCGTTTTTGTCGTTCCAGGTTGCTTGATTGCCTCAAGGACGCGCTGAATGGCACATCCCCCGAGGAGTGAATCCATTTGGTCACAAATCTGAGTCGGTGTCGAACGGTGTAACAATGTATATGTTCGCTTCCAAGCACGTTCTGCCGATTGGATTCGGACGAGAAGGTCGGCGTGACTCAGTTCTTTCAACTTATCAATATTGAGTCGGTTCGTTCGAGCGAAACTAGATAAAACGACTGCCTTTGCTAGCGGTGTCTGAAGTGGGTAACCTGAAATTTCAAGTGCCGCCATGGCCCCTTTCATCTCATGTTCGACGATTTTGTCGAGTGATGAATCTTTTACATATGGATTACCGGAAAGATGCGTGAGAGACTGTTCTAAGTCTTGCATGCCCACCGGACAAGTTGACGCTTGTAAAATATGTTCAATGGATTGTTGCTCTTGTGCATAACGTGTCGCTTCCCCCGAGGCGATGAAACGCTCATACGTGTCGATTAATGAAATCATTATCGTTTCCCCCTTTATCGAACTATCTTTATCGTATCAATAATCGTAAGCGCTTTCAATATAATGATTGGAAAATCGAGACCCTACTAGAAAGTATGTTCGCCTAATGGTCGGAAACACGATACAATGTCAGAAGATGCGAGGAGGGAATGATTATGAACTATTATCAACAAATTGATCCGGTCATCGGTTCGACGACGGACTATGATCGATTTCAAATACCACGAATCGAAAAATCAACGGACCGTTTAGACCAGTTACCGGACGGGGCCTCTGTTCAAACGAAGGCACTCGTCAGCACTGTCGAGTTGAAAGAAGGGAAGAGCGGTGCGAAGTGGCTACAATTAAGTGTCACGACGGCGAACGGGATGATGCGTGCCAAACATTGGCTCCGTGGTAATGAAGATGAGCTACTTCCGATCTATGAGTCGGGTGTCATCGAATTGTCCGGGAAAATCGACGTCTATCCAAAACCGGATGGCGCCAAATCGATTACGATTGATCGCGTCCACCCCATCTCGAAAGATGAAGCGATCTCATTATTACCAGGTTTACCAGGGGATGAGACGATGGAACAGTTTGCGGATGAATTGTTCAGTATACTTGATACGTTGTCACCGGCAGCTCAACAGGTTGCGGTTGGACTACTTGAACTGGTCTGGGATGATTTCGTTTTGTCGCCAGCGGCACTTTACCATCATCACAACTATGCGGGAGGTCTATTAAAGCATACCGTATGCATGCTTCGTCTCGGCTACAGGATTCAAGAGCAAGATGACTATTTGGCGATGGTGTTCCGTGTAATCAAAGAAGCGGAGCAGTTGCACAAAGTCGACCTTTGGAATACGATGAACGGTGTTAAAATCGAACAGGCATTTAAAGGAACGTTTGAATCACTGTATGCCGCCTGTGAAGCGATGGCCGAACAGAAAGAGCCACTGAATTGGGATGAACTTGCACTTGGAATCCTTTTCCATGACATCGGGAAAATATATGAATACAGTCATCTGTTATCTAGTCCGAATCGTTTTGAGAAGTTATCTCCCGTACAGGGCACAAGTGAAACGACTGGCATCTCCATCAACCCGATTGGGAAATTGATCGGGCATATGCCATATGGTGGGCTATTGTTTGAAGAAGCGTTACGCCAGAAGTCGATTCAATTACCGCTAGATGTTCATCATCGTATCTGGCACATGATTTTATCACATCATGGAAAACGAGAATGGGGATCGAGTGTCCTCCCGATGACGACGGAGGCATGGATGCTTCACTTGATCGATTTATTAGATGCGCGTTATGAGAAATGGGCTCGCGCGCACGAAGATTTGTAAGAAAAGGGTGATATCATGATTCCCGTACAATTAGTGACAGGGTTTTTAGGAGCAGGAAAGACGACGTATATGAACCGTTTACTCGCGGCGACGGATGAAAAGATTTGTCTGATCGTCAACGAGCTCGGCGCGATTAATATCGATGAACAATTGATCGTCAAGATGGACCAAGAGCAAATTGAACTTTCAAACGGATGTATTTGCTGTTCCATCCAAAATGATTTGAGTAAGACGTTCTATCAACTCGCGGCAAAACAAGAAACATTCGACCGAGTCATCATCGAGACGACCGGTGTCGCCGATCCCGCACCAATCATTCAGACGATTTATTATGATGAATATTTGCGACAACACTTTAAAATGAACGCCATCTTGACGGTTGTGGATGCCAGTCAAATGGACCGTGAACTGTTCAAAGAAGGCATTCATCAAATCGCTTATGCCGATCTCATCTTGTTAAATAAAACCGATTTAGTGTCGTCGGATGAACTCGATCAAGCACGCCGCCGAATCGAACAACTCAATCCGACGGTAAGGATTGTGGAGACGATTCAAACAGAAGGCGATTACGAACTCCTCGAGAATACGTTCCAATTGTCACGTGTCGATGAACAGAAGTTGAGTCAACTGACAGAGACGAGTGAATCGGTCTCCTCCCTTCGTGCCATCACGTTGAGTGCCGAGCGTCCGTTGTCTCGGGAGCGCGTGACCCGTTACGTTCGTGAAGTCTTGATGCACTACGAGGATGAGATGTATCGGATGAAGGCGATTGTCCGCTTACAGGATGAGGAGCGCAAGTTTGTCATTCAAGCGACGAATCAGTTGATGGGCGCGACATTTGCGAATGAGATGCACGAAGGGGACCGTTCCGTGTTTGTATGGATTGGGAAGGAATTAGACCAAGAGGCACTAGCACGGGGATTAAAAGCATGTGAGGTGGAGCAAGATGAAGCTTATTCTAGTTGACGGATTTAATTTGTTATCCCGTTATTATTTTGCGACGGAGCGAAGACGGGCACAAGATCCGGAAGTGACTGTGAAAGGATTACTCCGGAAAGTCGATTCTTGGATGACAGACTTTTCCCATATCGCTTTCTTTTGGGACGGGACACGAGAGTCTACCCACCGTTATGCGATATATCCTGAATATAAAGCAACGCGTAATGGACTCCCGGAACCGCTTTTCGAAGACTATTTGAAATTGAGAGCTGCTTTAGATGAACGAGGAATCTTACAATCCGAGTTGACGGGATATGAGGCCGATGATTTGATGGGTGCCGTCGCGACAGCGTTCCCGGGCGAATCATATCTCTATTCCTCGGACCGCGATTTACTTCAGTTATTGTCTCCGAACGTGTTTCAAATCATGCCGAAAAAAGGTGAGGAGCAGCTCGTCAATGAAGCTTCTTTTGAATTGATGTATGGCGTGAAACCATATCAGTTTGTCGACGTGAAGGCATTGCAGGGAGATTCTTCGGATAACATTCCAGGGGTACGTGGCATCGGTCCGAAGACGGCGACGATTTTGATTCAGCATTACGATACGATTGAGACGCTTTATGTGCATGTTCAAAATGAAACACTCGAAGCGTCCCATCAAAAATATGCCAAAAAACTGGACGGGAATGAAGAGATCGCCCTCTTGTCGAAACGACTGTCACAGATTGATATCCATGCACCTGTCAACACGGATTGGGAGGCGTACCGATTTGGTTCACATCTATTTTGACGCGGCCACCAATCAGACGTCTGGAGAGAACGGAATCGGCGTGTGGATCAAGTCATCCGACGGTACCGTATCGACGTTTAAACGTCGAATGCAAGGATTGACAAGCGTTCATGCGGAATTGGCTGCATGTGCTTATGCGCTGGAGCAAGCGCATGTATTGGAAGGCGAAACCTCATTCATGCTGTATTCCGACGCCGAAGTGATCGTTCGCGCACTGGAGCAACGTTTCATGAAAGATGCTTCGGTGAAGCCACTTTTTCTGAAAGCGCTGATTGCCTATGATGAATTGCCGACCGTGTTCTTAAAGTGGATCCCACGAGCGGAGAATCGGGCAGACGTGATTGCACGTGACGCATTGAATAGTACGAATTAAGCGACCGAGATCATTCTTGGTCGCTTTTTTGACGGAGTCATTTCTTTTTAGATGGTTTTTCGCTAAAATGAAAGCGTAGTCAACTATAGAGGGGGAATCATACAATGGATTATCGGATTGAACGGGACACAATGGGGGAAATCAAAGTTCCAGCGACAGCGAAATGGGGAGCACAAACGCAACGTAGTCTCGAAAACTTTAAAATTGGAGCGGAGAAGATGCCGCTTGAAATCGTATACGCATTCGCCATTTTGAAAAAAGGTGCAGCTTTAGCGAACGCTGAACTCGGTGTACTCGAAGAAGAGAAAGCCGCAATCATCGCAGAGGTGGCAGATGAGATTTTAGCAGGGCAACATGATGCGGAGTTCCCGCTTGTCGTCTGGCAAACAGGGTCGGGCACGCAGTCAAACATGAACGTCAACGAAGTCATCGCACATCTTGCGAATGAGAAGTTACAGGCACGCGGTGCGTCAATCACGATTCACCCGAATGATGACGTCAATAAATCACAAAGCTCGAACGATACGTATCCAACGGCGATGCACATCGCAGCCATCCTTTCCGTACAAGATGATGTCCTTCCAGCAATCGAGTCGCTGTACGGAACGCTTTCACAAAAAGCGGAAGCGTATATGGATATCGTTAAAATTGGTCGGACGCACCTTCAAGATGCGACGCCGGTCACACTTGGTCAAGAAATTAGTGGGTGGGTCCGGATGCTTGAATTGTCAAAACAGATGATCGAGCGCACGATTGAACCGCTCACAGAGCTTGCTCTTGGAGGAACGGCCGTCGGAACAGGAATCAACGCACACCCTGAGTTCGGCGAAGCCGTAGCGAAGAAAATCTCAGAAGAGACGGGTAAATCGTTTGTGACAGCCGTCAACAAGTTCCACGCCCTCACGAGTCACGATCAACTCGTCTTCACGCATGGTGCGTTAAAAGCACTAGCGATGGACGCGATGAAGATTGCGAACGATGTGCGTTGGTTGGCTTCTGGACCACGTGCAGGAATCGGAGAAATCACCATTCCGGAGAATGAACCAGGAAGTTCAATCATGCCGGGTAAAGTCAACCCGACTCAAAGTGAGGCGCTTACGATGGTTGCCGCACAAGTACTTGGAAATGATGCGACAATCGGTTTCGGGGCGAGTCAAGGGAACTTTGAATTGAATGTCTTCAAACCGGTCATCATGTATAATTTCCTTCAGACTTGTCGTCTATTGACGGACAGCTTACATTCATTCAATGATCATTGTGCTGTCGGAATCGAGCCGAACCATGAAGTGATCTCACGTAACGTGGAACAGTCACTCATGCTCGTCACGGCACTTAACCCGCATATCGGATACGAGAATGCGGCGAAAATTGCTAAAACGGCACATAAAAATGGCACTTCTTTAAAAGAAGCGGCATTGGAAACTGGTTTATTAACGGAAGAACAATTTGATCAATGGATTCGCCCTGAAGAGATGACGTCACCGAACTTAAAAGTGAAAAAATAACACAAAGCGGTCGCAAGACCGCTTTTAGTATGTCTTTTTTAGGACGTAGGTCCTAGTGATATGTAAAACAATAGAAAATAAATAAGGAAATAGTTGTATTTTATCTTGAGAAGTCGCATAATCGAAACATAAGAGAATTCGGGGAGTACGAACATAGGGGGGACGAAGATGGAGCAAGGTCAACTCACTGAGCGTATACATATGATTTTGAAAAAGATATCGGAGTCGAGACAAATTCCAAAAAGCGATATCGAGTTTCTACTCGATTGGATGAAGAAGGAAGTTCGGCAGCGACGTTTGATGCATTTGTTAGAAATCTTTAGTCGTGTCGAGTCTGACGCGAAGGAGTTGCCAAGCGTCCTCACACAAGCGGAAGCTTTGACCTTGATCTCTCCTGTGAAACGTTATATCCATACTGTCTTGGGGATTGAACAAGAGGATGAAGATCTCGTCCTCATCTTATCCGCAAGCTTTTCCACATTTAGTCGTTACAAGTCTCGCGTTGAAAAGCTTGGGGCACGACCGGTATTTTTGCAGACCCTTGAAGAAGCCGTCGAATACGATTATGAAGATGTGCCGAAAGCCATTATTATGGACGTGGAATTATGGCCACAATTCAAAGAACGAGATATCCAATCGTTCGTAAGCAAGATGAGAAAGCTTTATGTGCCTCTGATTGTTATCGGAACGAACGAGCATTATCGTCTTGCTGCGTATTCTTACGGGTTCGACGATTATTGGGAATCGTGGGTGCCGATGGAGGAACGATTGGTGCGTCTTGGGCTACATATTGAAAAATCTCGCCTCGTATCAAAAGCGTTACTCGTGGATGAATTAACGGGTGCTTTCAACCGTAAGTATTTAAAGGCGACCTTTTCTCGGTTCATTTCGAGATTGGAGCGGTCTGGTGAGAGTTTTGCTGTCGCACTCCTCGATATCGATCACTTCAAACAATTGAACGATACGTTCGGTCACTCGTATGGGGATGACGTACTTCATCGTGTATCTGAAGAAATCCGTCATGCCATTCGTTCAAGTGATGAGCTCATCCGATACGGTGGCGAAGAATTTTTAATCCTCTTAAACGTCTCAGACCGTGCCATCGTCGAATCGGTGCTCGAGCGAGTTCGAACACGCATTGAAGAGATGGAGTTTCCATACGAGCACCAGGTGACGGTGTCGATTGGATACACACGTGTCTGTCAGACAGGCTATACACTTGGTGAATGGTGTGCCTATGCGGATGAGGCGCTATATAAGGCGAAACGAGATGGTCGAAATCGTGTCGTCCGATACACTTCTGCTGTTCGTGAGGAGAAGCGAATCGCCTATGTGACGATGTCTGCCAATACCTATACATCGCTCGCTGATCGACTCCCGAAAGAGCACCGTCGATATGAAGTCGTCTACCGTCCTTACGAGGCGTATTCTTGTAATGACAATATCGAGATGTTCGTCTTGGATGATGCGCGTGCGCAAGAAGCGAAAGGGACGTTGTCTGCTGTGAAAGAGCAACGAGGCAAATACAGCCACATCCTTGCTGTATCGAAACGAACGGCGTCTGAACTCGAAGCGATCTATGACGATTATGCGGACGGAGGACAGGACGAAGTCATCACGAAAAAAATTGAACAGTGGCTGGAAAAATTGCCAGACTAAAAAACAGACATCAATTATTCGATGTCTGTTTTGTCGTATTGTTTGAATGAAAAGGCATATGCGTGTGATTCGTCTTGTGGGTGGTCGGTTGTACTCGTAACCGTCCATTCCCTAGTTCGTTTGGGATAATACGTATCGGCCTCGAACGATGCAGCGACTTCCGTTGCATAGATCCGGCTCGTCATCGGCATCGTCTGTTCGTACAATGTGGCGCCACCGATGACAAACCATTCTTCCTGTTGACTCATTTCAACGAGACGGTCTAAATCATGCCACACCTCGACTTGATCGGCTGAAAAGGAAGCATCAGATGTGACGACGATATTGCGCCGGTTCGGCAACGCTTTACCGATGGACTCAAATGTCTTTCTTCCCATCACGACCGTCCCGCCAGACGTGATGGCCTTGAAATGTTTCAAGTCATCTGGCAAGCGCCATAATAAGTCATTATCCTTTCCGATTTCGCGATTCTGCCCATAAGCGACGACGTGTGAAATCATACGCTCACTTCTCCTTTAATGTGCGGATGCGGGTCATATCCTAGAATCTCAAAGTCCTCAAAACGGAATGATTCGATTGAAGGGACGTCTCGGACAATGTTGAGTTTTGGCAACGGACGTGGGTCACGCGACAACTGAAGTTCCACTTGTTCGAGATGGTTGTGGTAGATGTGTGCATCACCAAGGGTATGGACAAAGTCGCCGACTTCGAGTCCGGTCACGTGTGCGACCATGTGTGTGAGTAGTGCGTATGAGGCGATATTGAACGGTACTCCTAAAAACGTATCTGCGCTTCGTTGATACAATTGACACGAGAGTTTCCCGTCGGCGACATAGAATTGGAACAATAGATGACATGGCGGGAGGGCCATCTCGTCAAGCTGTCCTGGGTTCCATGCCGACACGATCAATCGTCTCGAATCTGGATTCGTCTTGATTTGTTCAATCACTTGAGCCAACTGATCGACAGAAGAACCGTCCGGGCGTGGGAAAGAACGCCACTGTGAACCGTATACCGGACCAAGATTACCTTCCTCGTCTGCCCATTCATTCCAAATGCGGACCCCGTTTTCTTGGAGGTATCGAACGTTCGTCTCTCCTGAGATGAACCATAATAGTTCGTGAATGATGGAACGAGTATGTAATTTTTTCGTTGTGATCAGGGGGAACCCTTCTTGCAGATTGAAACGCATTTGGTAACCAAATACACTCGTTGTCCCGGTCCCGGTCCGGTCTTCTTTTACGACACCTTGGTCGAGGATGTGTCGACATAAGTCATGATATTGCTTCATAGGTGATGTGCCTCCTTCTCATTCTTCTACCACTAAAGGTATCAATTGTAGGGAGGAAACACAAGATATAGTGGTGAGAATCATCCTTAATCAATATCCTGGAAAAACAATTGTCATTCTTCGTTTTCGCGACTGTCGCTTTCGGGTATAATGGGGAATGAATAAAAGGAGGGGTTTGATGAAATTACAAGGGAAGAAAGTCCTTCAACTTGTCAGTAATGACTTCGAGGATTTAGAGCTTTGGTATCCGGTGCATCGCCTTCGTGAAGAGGGAGCACACGTGATCCTCGCTGGGGAGAAGGCCGATCACACATATATCGGTAAATACGGTGTGCCCGCAAAATCTGACGTGGCGTTTGATGATGTCGACATCACATCGTTCGATGCGATTCTCGTGCCTGGCGGTTGGTCACCTGACTTATTGCGCCGTTTCGAGTCGGTGAAAGGATTCGTCCGTTATATGGATGAACAAAAACGACCAATCGGTCAAATCTGTCACGCCGGTTGGGTGTTGATTTCAGCGAACATTCTAGACGGGGTGAACGTGACGAGCACGCCGGGAATCAAAGATGACATGGAAAATGCGGGAGCGATTTGGCATGATGAGCCGGTCGTCGTCGACGGACATATCGTCTCAAGTCGTCGTCCGCCAGACTTACCAGATTATATGCGCGCGTTCATCGACGTGTTCGCAAAACAGTAACTGAACCATAAAGGAGCTATTCAACGTTGAACTTAAAATCGAATCCATTACTTCGTAAATCAATGCAGTCCACAGCTTACAGTGCCGAACCGATGACGAAGGCAGGAACATGGTCTAAAGTGTTCACCTTGCTGTTACTCGTGACAGCGGCAGCCGGTACGACATGGCTTGTCGTCCCGACAATCGGAGAAGGGCTCTTGTTCCCGCTCATGATCGGGTCACTCATTCTCGGCTTTATCTTTGCTTTGCTCATCACGTTTAAACCGAATACAGCACCGGTCGTCGCACCACTATACGGTATTATCGAGGGGGTCTTTGTCGGCTCGATTTCGTATTTCTTTGAAGCGATGGTCCCTGGTATTGTGGGACGCGCCGTATTGACGACGTTTGTCGTCGCCTTTGCGATGTGGTTTGTCTATACGACAGGGCTCGTCAAAGTGACACAGAAGTTTAAAGCTGGTGTCATGGCAGCCATGTTCACAGTCATGTTGTTATACCTCGTGCAACTCGTGATGAGTTTGTTCGGCTCAGGCTTGGCATTTATGACTGGTTCAAGCCCACTTGCGATCGGTGTTCAATTTGTGATTGTCATCGTCGCTTCACTCGCTCTCGTCTTAGATTTTGACTTCATCGCAAGTCAGGTCGAAGCGCGGGCTCCAAAACAGTTGGAATGGGTCGCGGCATTCGGATTAATCGTCACGCTCGTCTGGTTGTATATTGAATTGTTAGATTTACTTTATCGTCTAGCGATGAGAGAATAAGAATCAATCATCGATCCGTTGGGTCGATGATTTTTTTACGAAAGGATGTGTCCATCTGTCTGCACAAGACAGATTTATGATGAAGAAGATAGTGATTATCGGGTCAGGGATCGTCGGTGTCTCGGCTGCTTATCATTTAGCTGGTAAAGCGGACGTGACGGTCATTGACCGAAAAGAAGAAGGAAGAGCAACGGATGCGGCAGCTGGAATCGTGTGTCCGTGGATCGCGCAGCGACGTAATAAAGCTTGGTATGCACTGGCGAAAGGTGGAGCAAGTTATTATCCTAAGGTCGTCAAAGAGCTGGAGGCTGAAGGGGAGACGGACACCGGGTACAAACGAGTCGGGACGCTTGCACTCCATGAAGAAGTAAAGCTCGACCAGATGATGGAGCGAACGTTATTGCGTCGAGAAGAAGCACCAGAAATCGGTGAACTCGAACGATTGACTGCAGAGGAGGCGCGACGTCGTTTCCCACCACTTTCCGATGAATATGATGCACTACTTGTGACAGGAGGGGCTAGGGTCGACGGAGGTCGCTTTCGCGCTGCACTTGAACGAGTCGCAACAAAGCGAGGCGTCAAATTTGTCAACGGTTCCGCACGGTTGACGAGTGGAGATGAGATTGGTGTGGAGTGTGATGGGATGGTCTATGAAGCGGATGAAATCATCCTCGCGACGGGTGCTTGGTTACCGGAGTTGTTACAGCCTCTCGGATACACGGTACGAGTCGATGGGGAAAAGGCACAGCTCGTCCACGTCCAATTAAAAGATACAGACGCATCAGACTGGCCGGTCGTCATGCCGCCACGTCGACGCTATTTACTCGGATTTGACGACGGGAAAGTAGTCATCGGTTCGACACATGAGAAAGGAAAGGCGTTCGACGTTCGTCCGACGGCAATCGGTATACACGAAGTACTGACAAAAGGTTTGGAGTCGGCACCCGGGCTTGCTGAAGCAGAACTCGTTGAAACGAAGGTCGGCTTCCGTCCGGTCACACCGAATTCCATTCCCGTTCTCGGCAGGGTGCCTGGGGCAGAAAAACTATTAGTCGCAAACGGTCTGGGTTCATCCGGTTTGACGGTCGGCCCATTCATCGGAAAAGTGTTAAGTGACCTTGTTCTGACAGGAGAGGCTGAAGTGGATCTATCGCTCTATCCGATCGAAGACTTTATTTATCGCATATGAAAAAGGTGACTGTCTGCTCATTTGTAGACAGTCACCTTTTACCGTTTCATGACCCCGTTCAAAAAGAAATGAAAGTAGACTTCCATCGTTTCCTTCATATCCTCGATTGAAAACTGAGGATCGGATAGGATGGCCTGCTGCATGAATTGAACATACCGTAAATACGAAGAAGTGGATAACGTCGAATCGATTGCTCCTTGGTTCTTCCCGTATTCAATCAACTGGGCGAAAGCAGTATATCCCCGAGTCGCAAGTTGTTCCCAGTTCGGATCTTGTTGAATCATTTCCGTGATGGTCTCGTCAAAGAGAACCGCCGTCTGGAATTTCCGTTTCAAGATTTCGACGAGTAACGCATCAAATGGGGCGTTCGACTCAATGGCGTGTTCGATCCAACTCATCTGTTCTTCTGTCATTTGCTTTAAGACTTCCACGATGACCTGGTCTTTCGACCCGAAGTAATTATAGATGGATACCGGGGAGACCTGTGCCCGTTTCGCTAACTCACTAATTGTGAATCGGGATTGTTTCTCTGCCATCAAGTCCTGAGCGGCACGTATAATCGCTCGTTGTTTCTCTTCGGTGCGTTTCGTAAATCCATCCATTGAACTCGGCGCTCCTTTCTCTAGTTTTGTAATCAATATACCATTTCCATTTCAAAAAAGAACGTGATATACTAGTTTTGTAATCATATTGTTCAGATATTACAAAAAAGGAGGGGTCAAGATGATTCGGATTCAGCGATTGACGAAACGTTTTGATGAGACACATGGCATTTTTGATGTATCACTTCATGTGACACCAGGAACAATCTTCGGATTCATCGGACCGAACGGCGCAGGAAAATCGACAACGATTCGACACTTAATGGGTCTTTTGAAGCCGAGTGAAGGAAAGGCGACCATCAACGGATTTGATTGTTGGCAGGAGACGGAGCAAGTGAAGCGGAGCGTCGGCTATTTGCCGGGGGAAATCAATTATCCTCAAAACATGACGGGGGAAGAAATCATTCGATTGACCCGCCATCTGCATGAAACGAATCCGGATCGTGAACGGCACCTACGTGAACGATTTTCATTCGATGAGGCGACGAAAGTCCGAAAGATGTCAAAAGGGATGAAGCAAAAGCTTGCCATCATCACCTGTTTCATGAAAGATGTGCCCGTCTATATATTGGATGAACCGACGAGCGGATTAGACCCGCTCATGCAAGAACGTCTAATCGATTGGCTAATTGAAGAAAAGCAATTAGGAAAAGCCATTCTCATGAGTTCTCACCATTTCCCTGAGATGGAACGAACGTGCGACCGCGCCGCCTTGATCAAAGATGGACGCATCATCATCGAAGAAGACATGGAACAGCTACGCCAACATAGCGTGAAACGGTATCGAGTCGAATTTTCAACGGAGGCGGAGGCTGTTCGATTTGCTGCAGATTCTGGTGAACGGGATGGTAGACATGTCGAGGTCACCATTTCGACACCGACAGAGTTGAATCATCTCATTCGAACGTTGGCAGATTTTCAGATTCAATCGCTGGCAAGCGGTACTGACGAGCTCGAACATTTATTCATGCAATATTACGGGGAGGCGACCTGACATGTTGATTCGCTCCATGTTGAAACAGAATCGCAGTTGGATTCTTGGATATTCAGTCGGAACTAGCGTGTATCTCTTTTTCTTAGCCGCCATCTTCCCATCTATTCAAGAAACAGGGTTGATTGAAGCGAAATTAGAGTCGTTGCCAAAAGAACTCCTCGACGTCTTCCAAATCGATGCGTCGATGGCGATGGACAACGTTCTCAATCTATTGTCGAGTAACTATTATGGGTTGATTTTCTATGTGCTCGCCGTTCTATTCGCATTGACTTTTGCCTCAAGACTGTTGGCCAAACCTGTCGACTCCGGAGAAATCATGCTGTATATGGCAGCCCCGATTTCGCGGGTGACGTACGTGATAGCAAGTTTTGTCGTCTTGCTGGTGGCAGTTGGGCTATTTGTCGGTTTAAATGGATTGAGTTTAATGGCAGCGGACCTTCTGTTCGATTTACAAATTGACTATGCGGTTCTGTGGATGCTTCAATTGAATGGGGCGCTCATGTTGCTCGTCCTAGGCGTAGCCGCTTATGTGATTGCGAGTCTGTTCGATGACAGTAGTAAATCCTATATGGTGACAGGTGGGATCTTCACATTCTTTCTCATGGTCAATATCATTCAGGGAGTGAGCGAACAATTTGATTGGATGTCGAACTTTTCATTCTTCTCACTCTTTGATGCGAGCGCCATCATGCGTGAGGAATATTGGGGAATCCATTTCATCTGGTTGCTCGGTCTACTCGCTGTCTTTTCAGCCCTCTCGTTCATCCGTTTCACTCGAAAAGATTTGACGATTTAGTTTTCCGAAATAAATTGTCGGGTATGATACAATCAGCTCGTTAGAATGAAAAGGGGATGAATGAGATGTTATACGCTACATTACGTAACAAGGTAGAGATTCCAATGATCGGCTTTGGTGTCTGGAAGGTCGATAATGAAACCGAGGCACCAGCTGCTGTCGTTGAAGCCATCAAAACAGGCTATCGTCATATCGATACGGCAGCTATTTATAAAAACGAAGAAGGTGTCGCAAAAGGGATTCACATCTCAGGTGTCGACCGTTCGGAACTGTTCATCACATCAAAAATTTGGAACGATGATATCCGTGAAGGAAAGACAAAAGAGGCGTTCGAAGATTCATTGAAACGTCTTCAAACAGACTATTTGGACCTTTGCCTGCTCCACTGGCCAGTTGACGGTTTTGTCGATGCATGGAAAGATCTCATCGATTTATATGAAGCCGGAAAAATCAAGGCAATCGGTGTGTCTAACTTTAAAGAACATCATCTGGAAACGTTGAAAGAAGCAGGCTTGATGGCCCCGCTCATCAATCAGGTCGAACTTCATCCACAACTCCCACAACCTGATTTGTTGGACTACTGTCAAGATGAAGGGATTCAAATTGAGGCGTGGAGTCCACTCATGCAAGGTAAGTTTTTAGACATCCCTGCATTTTCTGAAATTGCTGAGAAGCATGGGAAGACACCTGCGCAAGTAGTGCTCCGTTGGCATCTTGAATCCGGCCATGTCGCGTTACCGAAATCGGTGACACCGCATCGAATCCGTGAGAACTTTGACGTATTCGACTTTTCTCTCGACTCAGATGACCTTGCGAAGATTGATCAAGTGGCGACAGGAGAACGTCTCGGACCAGATCCAGACGAAATCGACTTTTAATGGAGAAGGGGTTCGCTTATGCGAGCCCCCAGCTTGTTGACAAATAACATGTTCGAACTCGTCCTTCCGGCGCCCACGCTTTCCGCAGGTAATCCCGGAGCCGCATCGCGACTCAAGTCGCTGCTGGGTCTCCGTCGGATTGCTTTCCTGCAGGGGTCGGGGCGCCGTCGGGCGAGCAACGCAAACGGTCGTCATCTGGCGGTCG